>DATAYP010000066.1:0-89713 GCA_036272475.1 Solirubrobacteraceae bacterium
CGCCGATCACCTGGAACTCCTCCCAGACAGCATCGAGCTCGGCGAAGTGGCGTTCAACTCCGTTCCGTCCGTGGAAGCTCACGCCTGCAAACCCGCTCATCGCTGGCAGTAACTCGAAGTCGGGCGTGTTCAGCGCCATGAAACCATCGATGTCACGTCGGTTGACCGCCTCGATCGACCGCATCACAAGCGCGGCATTCTGGTGTGACATTGTCTGCCTCTCGAGCCCGAGGTCGGCGAACGCACGGTCGCGATCCAATAGGCGATGAGGCGTGTCACCTCGCACGAGCTCGAGGTTCGCGGAGTCCGTCACGTTGTGTCCTCCGCGCTCAGGCCGAGGTCGGCGAATGCGCGCCCGCGATCGATATACACGAGCAGCCTCGTCACCTTCTCGTCCTGGATGTGGAAAAGCGCTGCTCCCTCCCCCGTAGCTCCGTGAATCCAAGTCCGCTCGCCTTGCCCCGCCCGCTGTACGCGGAGAGCACGACCACCGCTCGCCGTCAAGTTCACGGCATTCCTCCGCCTCGGAGTGGAAATCCTTCCACACGCTGAGCCAGGCACGCATAGCTACCGCCATCGAGGCGATCCCCGTCCCGCTCGATGGTTCTGGCCCGTCCACGGTAACGAGCTCGATTTCCGGGGGGCCGCCCACTCGACTCGCCCAAACTCGCCGCGTTCCCAGTCGGCGTAGATCGACCGCACAAGCTCTAGGTTCGCCGACGTCGCGTGCCGCCTCTGCGGGGCGGCTTCGATCGCCTGCTGCAGATCCAGATACGAGCGGAAGTGGATGACCTGACCCTCGCGAAACGTCCACACGTAGGCGAGCGGCGCGTCGAACTCGATGCCTGTCTGGCGTGCCTTCGCTCGCCAGCGGTGGACGGAGACGAGCGTGTCGCCCATGTCGATGATCTCTTGCAGCTCGACGAGCATCCACACGAAAGGCTCGAGCCAGCGGTGGAGCGCCCGCGCGACACCTTGGTGACCGCGATACGTCTCGCCGGCGTGGTCGGGCAGGTTCGCGTCCTCGTAGATGACGTCCGGATGGTGGATGGAGAGGTCTACGTCAGGGCCTTGGGCGCGCAACTCCTCTGGAGTCCAGGGGCCATCGGTGCCCCATTTCTCCAGGTAGGCCTTGAGGCTCGCGATGTCATCCGCCGCCATCACCGGTCAGTATCGCGCTTGCAGTCGGGTCGCCACCTCGCCCGGGCAGTCCCCGCAGGCCCGCGAGCGGGCCCGCCGAAGCGAAGCGAAGGCGAAGCGCAAAGCGCGGACTAGGGGAGCTGCACGCAGCTCATACAGGCCGGCGGCGCCTCGGCCTCCGTCGCATAGGTGTCGACGCTTACGCGCTTACGAACCGCACAAATCCCTCGTAACCCCGCGGCTGCAAGTCCGGCAGGAGCCCCGTCGGAACCAGCTCGATATCGGGGTGGCAACGTTCTGCTGCGACACCGCTCACCCCTCAAGTCCTGCGGCCTTCAGTGCTTCGGCGCGGCTGTCGAGGATCTGGATCGGCGGGAACCCCTGTCCGCCTGTCTGAGGCGGTTGGCTCATCGGCGAGCCAGGGATAGGTTGGCTGTGGGCCTGTCGCTCGACTCGACCTCTGCAAGCTTGCCCACCCCGACGACCGGTCCGCTAGCCAGGGCCGGGGCCAGCGCTACTTGGTCGCCGACCGCCGATGCCGCCCACGAGCAGCGTGTGCATCGCAGCCACTCGTGGGCCTCGGCGTGCTCAGCGGTCCGTCCTCAAGGGGCAGGGTGGGGGGTGAAGGTCGCGTCGGGCTCCCAGCCCCGACGCGCCTCGCGCTCGGAGCCCGGCACCGCGGAGCCCGGCACCGCGGAACCGGCCGGCCACACGATGCCGAGGGCGCCGACCGCGAGCATCAGCCCGCCGGCGATCGCCACGAAGGGGCCGCCTTCGAGCACGGTGACCGCTTTCGTCGCGAAGAGCCCGTTCGGACCGACGAGCGCGACGCCGAAGCTCGGCAGGTCGAAGCATCGGACCGCCGCGTAGACCAGGATCGCCAGCGCGATCAGCGCGGTCACGATCCCTGTCAGCCGACCTTCGCCGACGGCGAGCAGGACCAATGCGACGATGGCGCCGACGACGATCAGGATCGGCGCCAGGGTGGTGAAGCCCCACAGCGTGCTCGTCACCGCGAAGAAGTGCAGCGGGGTGCCGCGCACCGGCAGCACGACCTCGAACGAGTACCACGGCAGGAAGGTGGCAAACAGGGCGACGCTCGCGCCCACCGCTCCGCAGACGCGGGACACGATCTTGAAGTCTTCAAACATACGCAGCTCCTTGGGTCGAAACGGATCGGTCAGCGGGTCGCAGCCGCGCCGTAGCGGCTGCGCGCCTGCAGGCCGCGAATCCAGTGGTCGAACCAGCCCACCGCCGCGGCGAACAGCACCGCGAACAGCCCGTACATGAAGATCGCGAACACGATCGACAGGTTCAGCACCGATTGCGAGTCGTGGACCTTGGCCGTCGGGTACAGCGACCGGAACGGCGTCAACAGCACGTCGCTGCTGCGGTACACCCATGCGGCGAACGGCGCCGCCGGATTGGCGCCCGTCAGCTGCAGGAAGAAGGCGATCAGCAGCAGGATCGCGGCGACGGTTGCAAAGGCGTAGACGAGCCACACGAGCAGCCGTCCTACCCACAAGGAGACAATGGCCGCCTCTGCGACGCGCGAGCTCGGTTCCATGGCCCGCTCAGCTGCAGGCGGCCGAGCGGCCGTCGCGGGCTGGCTGTACGGGGCCTGGCTGTATGGGGCTTCTGGCGCGGACATGTTCTCCTTATCTCGCAGCAACGGTCGGACGTGGTTGCAACGTGCCGCCGACGCACTCGCCGCGGTCGCTGCGGACGATCTCCGCCAGCGCCATCCGCCAGGCGAGTCGGCGCGGCTCGACACCGGCGGAGCGGGACGGAAACTCCTTACTCGCCAGGATCCCGGCTGAGGGCATCGCGGCGGCCACGCTCTCGAAGATCTCGCCGTGAGGGCCGCGTTCCTGCCAGGTGATCGCGTAGGCGTCTACGCCGGGGGTGAAGCGACGCACCAACTCCAGTGCCTGATGCGCCCCCGAAGTCGAAGACCTTCCCCTCAGGCGCACACGCCATATCGCGTGCGCGCCACGCTCCCGCGCGGCCTCGATCAGCAGCGCGCTGAGCGCGTCGTGAGCCACCACCACGTCACCATCGCCGACGCCGGCCTCGAACAGGCCACCCCGCGCGGCGGCTTCCGCGTATGACTCCTGCTCCTCGCGCGGCAGACCGGCTCGCCTCGCATCGCCGCCGTCCAGCAGTCGATCGACGTGCTCCGCGGCTCGCAGCTGCGGCTCGTCGGCTTGGATGTGCAACGTCTCGGCGGCGCCGTCGGGGGCTGCTCCCTCGATGTGGTCGCGCAGCTGCTCAGCCGCTCGCCGCGCTCGGGGCAGGGCCGTCGCGCACCATACGGTACGTCCGGCCAGCACGTCGCCGGCCCTCTCGCCGGCGACCTCGTAGGCGCGCGCGTGACGCGGGCCAGCGGGCAAGTCGAGATGCTCGATCACGAGACTGCTCATGCCGGCCTCCTTAGCCGATCGCTTCGGGTGTATCGGTAGGCCGGCCTGGGGTCGGGACAAGCGGGCTCGGACGGGCCTGCCTTGGAGTGGGCGCAGGCTTGGCCTAGTGAGCGACGCATGGAGTTGGCCACCTGCCCGCACCTGGTTGCCGTGCGCCCCGTCGTGCCGCGGACCCCAGAGGGTTGTGAGGAGTGCCTGCGGATCGGCTCGCCGTGGGTGCACCTGCGCTTGTGCCTGACGTGCGGTCACGTCGGCTGCTGTGACTCCTCGCCGAACCGCCACGCCCGCGCCCACGCCCACGCGATCGGCCACCCGATCGTGCGCTCCTTCGAGCCGGGCGAGGAGTGGCGCTGGTGCTACTACGACGAAATGTTCGTCTAGCTGCCGAGAGCTAGGGCGAGTGATGCGGGTGCTGGTGGACCCGTTCCAGGAACTCGTGGATCAGGCGCACCGCCATCGACCCCTCGCCCACGGCTGACGCGACGCGCTTGATCGAGCCGCTGCGCACGTCGCCGACGGCGAGCACGCCGGGGCTGCTCGTCTCCAGCAGCATCGGCCGTCTCGACCCGCTGCCGGTCTCCCGCGAGGCATCGGCGGCCGCGGCTCCGGTCAGCACGAAGCCATGCCGGTCGAGCGCCACGTTCCCGGCCAGCCAGCGCGTGCGGGGTTCGGCGCCGATGAACACGAACAGGGCTCTGGCGGGCAGCCGTCGCCGCTCGCCGGTCAGGTTGTTCTCGGCGATCACCGCCTCCAGGGAGCGCTCGCCTTCGAGCTCGCGCACCTCGGTGTTCAGCAGCACCTCGGTCGAGCTTCGTTCGATGCGCTCGGCGAGGTAGCGAGACATGCTCCGGTCCAGCGAGTCGCCGCGGATCAGCAGCCGCAGCTCGGTCGCGTAACGCGAGAGGAACAGGGTCGCCTGGCCCGCGGAGTTGCCGCCGCCGACCACGACGATCGGGTCGCCGGCGCACATCCGCGCCTCCATCAGCGTGGCGGCGTAGTACACGCTGTCGCCCTCGTACTCCTCGAGCCGAAGCACCTGCAGGCGCCGATAGCGCGCGCCGCTGGCCACCACGATGGTGCGGCTGCGAATCTCGCGCTCGTCGGTCAGCCGCACCGTGTACTGGCCGTCCTCGTACGCCAGCGCCACCGCCTCCGCGGGGACCGCGACGTTGGCGCCGAACTTCCGTGCCTGGATCGCCGCCCGCTCGGCGAGCTCCGCTCCGGAGATTCCGGCCGGGAAGCCGAGATAGTTCTCGATTCGTGATGCCGTCCCCGCCTGTCCGCCCGTGGCAACGGCGTCCAGGGTCATCGTGTCCAGACCCTCCGACGCTCCGTATACCGACGCCGCCAGCCCCGACGGCCCGGCGCCGACGACGAGCAGATCGCATACCGCGCGCGGCGTCTGCCCGCCGGACAGCCCCACGATGCGGGCCAGCTCCTCGTTGGAGGGATTGCGCAGGACCTCCCCATGCCAGATCACGACCGGTGTCTGCTCGGGGGAGACCCCGAGCTCGTGCAGGGCCGCCTCGGCACGCTCGTCCTGCTCGACGTCGATCCAGCGGTGCGGGAGCCGGTTGCGTGCGACGAACTCGCGCAGCCTCCTTGTTTCGGGCGAGAAGCGGGAACCGATGATCCGCATTCCCGCGCCGAGCCCAATCAGCAGTTCTCTCCGCAGGAAGTAGGCGCGCAGCAGCAGGTCGCCGAGGCCGGCGTCTTGGGCGATCAGCTCGCGCAGCCGCTCCACCGGCACCACGAGCACCTCTCCCGGCTCACTTACGACGGCGCTGAAGAAGGCAGCCTGACCGGTCAGCAGGCCCAGCTCCCCAAGGAACCGTCGCGCTCCGTGTACCGCCACGATCCGTTCATCCGGGCAGCCATATCCGTCGATCACGGCCACCTTGCCGTCCAGCACGACATAGAAGTCATAGCGCTCGTCACCTTCACGGAACAGCACCTCGCGGACCCGCGTCGGCCTGCGCTCGCCCTCCGTTTCGAGCCTCCTCACCTGATCCTCCGTGAGCCGCGGGAAGGCGCCGTCCTTGTCGGGCGTCTCCGCAATGCGCTCGCTCGTGGCGCTCATCGCAGCGGCCTCACGCCGGTCTCCATGTGTCCCGGCTATAGGCCCACGGTCGCGGGCTGCAACCCGGCCGCCGCGCCGCTGTGTGCGAAGCTCCCTAGATCTGGGCCAGCTCGCGCGCCCGGCAGGCGAGCTGCAGCAGCAGCAGGTCGTCAGGGCTGTCCTGATCGACCTCGAGCAGCTCGAAGGCTCGGTTGATGCGATAGGAGACGGCGTTGCGATGCAGGTTCAGGCGCTGCGCGGTACGTGTCAACGAGCAGCGCTCATCCAGATACACGTGCAATGTCTGGATCAGGCGCTCACCGCGCACGCCGCCCAACGTCACCAGCGGCGCGAGCACCGACCTGGCGGCCTCGCGCGCCGTCTCGGAGGCGTACCAGTCGATCAGCGCGCGGCGCAGGCCGAAGCTGTCGAAGGCGACCGCTGTGTTGGCGTGCCGAGAGCTGCGGGCGGTGACCGCGGCGGCTTTCGCCTCTGCCAGCGACGACAGCAGACCGCTCGGGCCCGCCGCGGCCATGCCCACGCCGCAGCGGACGATCGACCCCTGGGCCCTGTCGCGGAGGGTGACGAGAACGTCTTCGATGGCGCTCGCGACGCGGCCGGCACCGGCCGCTCCCGGGTCCTCCGGGGAGGTATTGACGAGCAGGAACGCCTCGCCCAAGCGTGCCTCGTGCCAGGTTCCCCCGGTGGCCCGAGCTCCTCGCAGCACCGCGGCGCCAAGGCGAATACGCGCCTCGTAGGCGGCGACCTCCTCGCCCGCGGGCGGGTCGGTGAGGCTCTCGAAGTCCATCAGGACCACAACATGCCAGGCGTCGATCGGCAGTCCCGTGCTGCGGGCCCGCAGCACCGCCTGCTGTCGAGCCTTGGGCGTCGCGGAAATCAGGTCCGTGAGGATCTCCTGACGGGATTGGGCCGGGAGCGCCTGCTCGCGGCGGTCATGCGCCATCGCCGTCGCCACGCTCGTGCCCACCGCCTGCAGGACGACCTCGACTGCCATCCCCAGGTCGCCTTCCTGCGCCGGCGTCGTGACCCAGGCCTCGACGCTCTCGTCGACGACGATCGGTCGTGCTGTTCGTCCCGCGGGCTTGGAAGACTGGATCGAGATCGGCACCCCCAGTACCGCGCTGGTCCGTTGCAGCAACGAGTCGATCGCGCCGTCGGGCGGATGGGTCTCGATCACGCGCACCGCTGTATGCACGCATTGCAGCGCCGCCCCGGCGTCGCCGGCGAGCTCGCGCCCGATCGCCAGCGCCAGCACGGCGAGGTCGGCGTCGTTGCTCGTATTGCTCAGGATCGCGGTGCCGGAGCCGTGGGCGATCGCCGTCGTGATGGAGGTGACGCTGGCGAAGTCGGCGGCGCCCAGCACCACGGCGGCGACACTGCGGTTGCGCGCTGCCCGCAGCGCCATGTCGAAGCGGTGGCTGCTGACGTCCGTCGAGACGCTGCGGGTCAGAAGGACGATGCTGTGCTCGCGCACATGCTCGAGGTGGCCCAGGTCCTCGATCAACGACACCCCGCGCACCACCGGGTCCTCCGCGGGCCGCGACACGTATACCAGCAGCGGGGCTAGCGCCGAAGAAGCGAGAAGCTCCCGTAGCGTGGCCACTACGTCATCGTAGACCTTAAGCGGCGAGCGATCGTCAGACCGTTGTGCGCCGCTGGCAGCCGCCTCGAGCCCGAGCGCTCATCAAGCTCACTGTCGCGTCACGCGAGGACCCCCCGTTTGTTGTGCAGAAGATACGAATCGAGAGCGTGGTTCGTCAACTCCGCCAACGGTCGGGCGTGCTTTGGGGGTACAGCAGATACACCCGAAACAGCACGGAGCATTCAAGGGAGACGGAAACCCCGGCCGATATTCCGAGCGCACCCCAACCGACGGAGGCTCTCCGACCCATGTCTGCCCACGTCTCAGCGGATCAATCGGTGCTTCTCGACCGGCGGAGCCTCGCCAAGAGGCTTCACCCGCCGACGAGTCCGACAGGGAAACGCCCGGCAGGAAGGCTTCCCCGCCCGGAGGCGCAGGCTGAGCTGGTGCTCGCGGCCCGCGCCCACCAGCGGGGAGCCCGCGCGCAACTGGTCGAGTCGTTCATGCCGCTGATCGGAAGCGTCGCGCGGATCTACAGTCGCGTGCCGGCGGTCGATCGCTGCGAGCTGATGCAGGAGGGGGTCGTCGGCCTGCTGCGAGCCCTCGACCGCTTCGACTCCCAGCTCGGCACGCCGTTCTGGGCCTACGCCTCCTGGTGGGTGCGCCAGGCGATGCAGCAGCTCGTCTCGGAGCTGTCTCGTCCGGTCGTGCTCTCCGACCGCGCATTGCGACAGCTCGCCCGGATCCGCGGCGCCCGACGGACGTTCGTGCGCGCCAACGGCCGTGAACCGTCGCTGCGGGAGCTCGCGGAGGAGAGCGAACTGACCGTCGGGCAGCTCCAGAAGCTGACGGTCGCCGACCGTCAGCCGCGGAGTCTCGAGGAGCCGGCTCACGAGCGGTCCGAAGGAGGCGCTACGTTCGGCGACCTCGTGCAGGACCCAGTCGCCGAGGAGGCCTATGACGACATCGTCGCTGGCGCAGAGCTGTGTGAGCTGCCTCGGCTGCTCGACCACGCGAGCGCCCGCGAGCGCGCGGTGATCGAAGCGCGCTATGGCCTCGACGGCCCGGAGCGCACACTGCGGGAGCTCGGCCAGCGGATCGGCGTCAGCGCCGAGCGCGTACGTCAGATCGAGGAGGCTGGGCTCGAAAAGATGCGCACCGCCCTCGCGGCGGATTCTGCCCCATCCGCCCCTCGCAACGGGCACGCGAGGCGTCGCCGTGCGAGCCAGCCCGGTCGGCGCCGGTCGCGGTCCGCCCCGACCGGGTCGGCGGGGGTGCGGCCGCATGACGCACACTGATCAGCCCGCGACGGCCACCTCTTCGTCCTCGCGGTCCGCGGGCTGGCCGTCCTCTTCGGTCGCCGCCCAGCGCACCAGCAGCTCCTCGCCGTCCGCGTCGATCGTGATCAGGGCCCGTTCCGGGATGTCGCCGGCGATCAACGCGCGGCCGATCTTGGTCTCGACCTCGCGCTGGATGAAACGCCGCAGCGGACGAGCGCCGTAGACCGGGTCATAGCCGTGTCGCGCTATCTGCTGCCGTGCCGCCTCGCTCAGCTCCAGGCGCAGCCCGCGGTCGACGAGGCGCGACTGCACGTCGGCGATCTGCAGGTCGACGATCCGCTCGATCTCCGGCAGGGTGAGCGGCTTGAACAGCACGATGTCGTCGACCCGGTTGAGGAACTCCGGGCGGAAGTGGTCGCGCAGCTCTGCCATCACGCGCTCGCGGGCGTCCTCGCGGATCTCCCCGTCGGGGGTGACTCCGTCGATGAGATACAGGGACCCGATGTTCGAGGTCATGATCACGACCGTGTTGCGGAAGTTGACGGCGCGCCCCTGCGCATCGGTCAGGCGGCCGTCGTCGAGGATCTGCAGCAGCGTGTTGAAGACGTCCGGGTGTGCCTTCTCGATCTCGTCGAATAGCACCACCGAGTACGGCTTGCGGCGCACCGCCTCGGTCAGCTGACCGCCCTCCTCATAGCCCACGTAGCCGGGGGGCGCGCCCATCAAGCGACTCACGGTGTGACGCTCCTGGTACTCGGACATGTCGAGGCGCACGATGTTCTCCTCGGAGTCGAACAGCGCCGCCGCCAGCGCCCGCGACAGCTCCGTCTTGCCCACCCCGGTCGGCCCGAGGAAGATGAAGGAGCCGATCGGACGGCGCGGGTCCTTGATCCCGGCCCGCGCGCGCAGCACGGCGTCGGCGACCAGCCGCACCGCCTCGTCCTGGCCGATCACCCGCTCGTGCAGCACCTCGTCGAGGCGTAGCAGCTTTTCGCGCTCGCCCTCCAGCAGCCGGCTGACCGGGATGCCGGTCCAGCGGGCCACGATCTCAGCGATCTCATCGTCGGTGACCTCCTCCCGCAGCAGGCGCGTGCCGCCTTGCTTCTCGTTCAGGCGCTCCTCCTCCGAGCGCAGGCGACGTTCCAGCTCGGGAAGGCGCCCGTGGCGCAGCTCAGCTGCCCGGTTGAGGTCGTAGCTGCGCTCGGCCTCCTCGATCTCACGGCGCACCTGCTCGAGCTCCTCGCGCAGCGCCTGCAGCTTGTGGATGGCTTGGCGCTCCGCCTCCCACTGCGCGGTCATCGCGTCGGCCTGAGCACGCAGGTCGGCGAGTTCCCTGCGCAGCGCCCCGAGCCTTTCCTTGCTCGGCTCGTCCTTCTCCTTCTTGAGCGCTGCCTCCTCGATCTCGAGCTGCATCACGCGGCGGGTGATCGCGTCGAGCTCCTGCGGCATCGAGTCGATCTCGGTACGGATCACGGCGCAGGCCTCATCGACCAGGTCGATCGCCTTGTCGGGCAGGAAGCGGTCGGCGATGTAACGGTGCGCGAGCGTCGCGGCGGCGACCAGGGCCGCGTCCTGGATACGAACCCCGTGGTGCACCTCGAAGCGCTCACGCAGTCCGCGCAGGATCGAGATCGTGTCTTCGACGGTCGGCTCGTCGACCATCACCGGCTGGAAGCGGCGCTCGAGCGCGGCGTCCTTCTCGATGTGGCTTCGGTACTCCGCCAGCGTGGTCGCGCCGACGCAGTGCAGTTCGCCTCGCGCGAGCATCGGCTTGAGCATGTTGCCGGCGTCCATCGCGCCCTCCGCGGCGCCGGCGCCGACGACGGTATGCAGCTCGTCGATGAACAGCAGGATCCGCCCCTCGCCGGCCTTGACCTCCTGCAGGACGGCCTTCAGCCGCTCCTCGAACTCGCCGCGGTACTTGGCGCCGGCCACCAGCGATCCCATGTCCAGCGCGAAGATCGTCTTGTCCTTCAGCCCCTCGGGCACGTCGCCGCGGACGATCCGCTGTGCGAGGCCCTCGACGATCGCGGTCTTGCCCACCCCCGGGTCGCCGACCAGCACGGGGTTGTTCTTCGTCTTGCGGGAGAGGATCTGGATCACGCGGCGGATCTCGGCGTCGCGGCCGATGACCGGGTCGAGCGTTCCCGATCGAGCCGCCTCGACGAGGTCGCGCCCGTACTTCTCAAGCGCCTCGTAGGACCCCTCGGGAGTCGCGCTCGTAACGCGCTGCGCGCCCCGCACCTCGGTGAGGACTTCGAGCAGGCGGTCGCGGTCGAGGCCGTGCTCGCGCAGCAGCCTGCCGACGTTCGTGTCGTTGCCCGAGGCGAGCATCGCCAGCAGGACGTGCTCGACCGATACGTACTCGTCCTTCAGCCGCTCGGCCTCCTTCTGGGCGGCGTCGAGCAGCTGCGAGAGGGAGCGCGTCACACCGATCTGGCCGTCGTTGGCTCCGGGGCCGCTGACCCGCGGCCGGCCCTCGAGCGAGCGTTCGAGCGCGGCGCGCAGCGCCCCCGTGTCGACGTCGGCTCGTGTCAGCAGACGCGGGATCAGGCCATCGGGCTGCTCCACCAGGGCGAGCAGCAGGTGATCGCTGTCGATCTCGGTGTGCCCGTAGCGAAGGGCCTTGGTCTGGGCGTCGTGGAGGGCTTCCTGGCTCTTCATGGTGAGACGGTTGGGATCCATGGTCAGCTCCTGTTTAGGCGTGTCGGCGCGGCCGCCCGCAGCCGCCGTTCAAGCTCCTCGATTCGGGCAACCAGTTCGCTCGCGAGCACTGCGCCGGCGTAGTTGAGGCCGAGATCCCCGCGCAGGCGGACCGCGCGCACGAGCAGCGCCGCGTCTTGCGATCTGTACAGCGGGGCGGCCGCAGTGCCGCCTCCCGGCTCGAGCAGGCCGAGCCCGATCAGCCTGCGCACGACCTCGGGGTGCAACCCGCTTCGCTGCGCGAGCAGCTCGGGCGCCAGCAACGAGGCTTCGCGCCGCACCAGCGGCCGGCTCCCGCGCGGTCGCGTCGCGGAGGCCATCAGCGGCCCTTTCGCGGGTCGAACTTCGACGTCTCGGCCAGCTGCTCGAACAGCTCACGTTCGCGTTTGCCGAGCCGTTTCGGCACGTGTATCTCAACCACCGCGTACAGGTCGCCGCCCGAGCCGTTTGTGCCGGGCAGGCCCTCTCCGCGCAGGCGCAGCCGCCGCCCCGAGGAGGACCCCGGCGGGACTTTCACACGCGCGCTGCCCGCGAGCGTCGGCACCGGGACCTCGGCGCCGAGCGCCGCCTCCCAGGGCGCCACGGGGAGATCGACGTAGAGGTCGCGCCCCTCGACGCGGAAACGGGGGTGCGGTTTCAGGCGCACCCGGAGGAACAGGTCCCCGGCGGGCCCGCCGCCGACACCCGCGCTGCCCTGTCCGCCGAGCCGGATCCGCTGCCCGTCACGGACGCCACGCGGGATCTCGACCTCGTAGTCGCGTCCGTCGCCGAGGGAGATGCGGCGCCTGCCCCCCGCAGCGGCTTCCTCGAGGCTCAGCTCGAGCACGGCCTCGTGGTCGCCGCCGCGCATCGAGAAGCCGTCGAAACGGCCGCCGCGACCGGTGCCTCCATCAGCGCGACGACGGCCCCGCTGGCCGAACAGCCCCTCGAAGAAGTCGCTGAAGTCGCCGCTGCCGAAGTCGACGCGCACGTCGCCATAGCCGTCGCCGCCGCCCGGGAAGCCCGGGCCGCCCCGGAAGCCCTCGAAGCCACCCGCCGCGGACACGTCCTGCCCGGCTTTCCAGTTCTCGCCGAAGCGGTCGTACTGCGCCCGCTTGTCTTTGTCGCGCAGAACCTCGTACGCCTCGGAGAGCTGCTTGAAGCGATCCTCCGCGCCCGGCTCTTTGTTGATGTCAGGGTGGTACTTGCGGGCCAGCCTGCGGTACGAGCGCCGGATGTCCTCCTCGCTCGCGTCGCGCGGCACCTCGAGTGCCTCGTAGTAGTCCTGAAATGCGACCGCCATCAGTCCGCATGGTCGCCCGCACGCGCGACCACGACCTGGGCGGGGCGGATCACGTGCTCGCCGCGTGCGTACCCGGACCGCTGCGCTTCGACGACGGTCCGATCGGGCACATCCGCGCTGGTCCGGGTCGCCACGGCCTCGTGGCGCTCGGGGTCGAAGCGCTCGCCCTGCGCCCCGATCCGTTGCACGCCGTGACGCTGAAGCACGGAATCGATCTGGACCAGAACGGCCTGCAGGCCCTCTCGGCACGGGCCGTCGGCCTCCATCTGCATCGCTCGCTCGACGCTGTCTACGACATCGAGCCATTCGTGCAGCACCGCCTCCCTGGCTTCATCGACGCGGCGGTCGAGTTCTCGCACAGAGCGCTTGCGGTAGTTGTCGAGGTCCGCGAGCGCCCGCCGGTAGCGATCCTCGATCTGGGCCAGCTCGGCGCTCAGATCGGTGTCCTCGCGCTCAGGTGCAGGCAGCGCCTCGTCGTGCTCGGGGCGCTGCGCCGATGCGGGCTGCTCGTCGGCGTCAATCCCGCGTGAACTCTGCATCCACGACCTCTTCTTCATCGGCCTGCTCGCCGGCGCCCTCCTGATGCTCGCCCACCCCGTTGCCTCCGGCGGCGCTCGCGGCGCTGGAAGCGCTTGCGGGCAGCCCGTGCACGAGCTGCTGCAGGTCAGCGATCAGCGGCCGCGTACGGTCGAGGCCGACTTCGTCTTTGATCGCCTCGCGGGCCGCCGCGACGAGCTGTTCGGCGCGAGCCTTTTCATGCACCGGCAGGTTCGCCTGCAGCTCGCTGAGCAGCTGCTCGACCCGATAGGCCAGCGAATCCAGCTCGTTGCGTGCGTCGATCTCCTCGCGATGGCGACGGTCCTCCTCGGCGTGCGCTTCGGCGTCCTTGATCATCTGCTCGATCGCGCTCTGATCGAGGTTCGTGGTCTCGGAGATCGTGACGCGCTGTTCCTTGCCGGTCTCCTTGTCGCGCGCCGAGACGTTGAGGATGCCGTTGGCGTCGATGTCGAACGTGACCTCGATCTGCGGGACACCGCGAGGCGCCGGCGGGATGCCCTCTAGGCGGAAGCGGGCGAGCTGGCGGTTGTCCCTGGCCAGCTCGCGCTCGCCCTGCAGGACCACGACGTCCACGGCGGTTTGGTTGTCCTCGGCGGTCGAGAACACCTCGGTGCGGCGTGCGGGGATCGTGGTGTTGCGCTCGATCACCTTCGTCATCACGCCGCCGAGCGTCTCGAGGCCGACCGACAGCGGCAGCACGTCAAGCAGCACGACGTCCTCGACCTCGCCCTTCAGCACGCCGGCCTGCAGAGCAGCGCCGATCGCCACCACCTCGTCGGGGTTGACGGTCATGTTCGGCTCCTTGCCGCCGGTCAATCGGCGCACGAGGTCCTGAACCGCCGGGATCCGGGTCGAGCCCCCGACGAGGATCACCTCGTCGATGTCGTCGGCGGACAGCTTCGCGTCGGCGAGCGCCTGCTCGACGGGCCCGCGGCAGCGCTCGATCAGCTCCTTTGTGAGCTGCTCGAACTGCGCCCGCGTGAGCGAGATGTTGAGGTGCTTCGGCCCCGCTGCGTCGGCGGTGATGAAGGGAAGGTTGATCTGTGTCTGGGTGGCCGTCGAGAGCTCCACCTTGGCGCGCTCGGCCGCCTCGTAGAGCCGCTGCAGGGCCTGCGGGTCGTTGCGCAGGTCGATGCCCTGGTCGGCCTTGAACTGATCGGCCAGCCAGTCGACGATACGCTTGTCGAAGTCGTCCCCCCCGAGGTGCCCGTCGCCGCTGGTCGCGCGGACCTCGACGACGCCGTCGCCGACGTCGAGGAGCGACACGTCGAAGGTGCCGCCGCCGAGGTCGAACACCAGCACCGTCTCCTGGCCCTTCTTGTCCATCCCGTACGCGAGCGCCGCGGCGGTGGGCTCGTTGATGATCCGCAGCACCTCCAGGCCGGCGATCTTGCCGGCGTCTTTGGTCGCCTGTCGCTGGGCGTCGTTGAAGTACGCCGGCACCGTGATCACGGCCTCCGTGACTTTCTCGCCGAGGAACTTGGCGGCGTCCTCGGCCAGCTTGCGCAGCACCTGCGCCGAGATCTCCTCAGGCGCGTACTGCTTGCCGCGGATTTCGAACCGAACCGCATCATTGGGACCTTTGACGACCTTGTAGGAGACAATCTTGGCCTCCTCGTCCACTTCGCCCCACTTGCGCCCGATGAAGCGCTTGGCCGAGTAGATCGTGGCTTCCGGGTTGAGGATCGCCTGGCGCTTGGCGACCTGCCCCACCAGACGCTGGCCGTCCTCGGTGAAGGCGACCACCGATGGGGTGGTGCGGCTGCCCTCGGCGTTCGGGATCACCTCGGCCTGGCCGCCCTCCATCGTCGCGGCTACCACCGAGTTGGTGGTGCCCAGATCTATTCCCACTGCCTTAGCCATGCCGGCTCCTCTCAGTCGCGCAAGCGAGTCTGCACATGTACCTAGGGCGCCGGGAGCGCCCTTCAAGGAGTCACGGGGCGGGTGCGGCCCCCGCTTGTCTTTCCCCGCCGCGGCCTATCTACGAGCAAACAAGGCAACGGATGAAAGGAGCGACATGGCTCTCGCAGTACAACGGAACGACGCTCCGCGTCGCTCGCAACAGCAGCAGCAACAGCAGCTACGTCGGTGGGAGCCGTTCACCGAGCTGGAGCAGTTCAACGAGCAGTTCGGGCGCCTGATCGACACGGTGTGGTCACCGAGCGGCGCGGGCGGCGCCGTCCCGTGGATTCCGCTCGCCGACATCGAGGAGACCGACGACGCGTGGATCGTCGACTTGGAGCTGCCGAGCGTCGGTCGCAAGGACATAGACGTCGAGCTGCGCGACAACGAGCTGGTCGTCACCGGGGAGATCAAGGAGAAGGAACGCAAGGGCGTGCTCCGTCGGCGCACGCGTCGCACGGGCGAGTTCGAGTACCGCGTGACGCTGCCCGGCCAGGCGGACGAGGAGAACGTCGAGGCGAACCTGCACGATGGGGTGCTCACCGTGCGGGTTCCGAAGTCCGATCGGGCTCGGGCCCGGCGTATCGAGGTCAAGGCCGCCTGACGTGCCGATCGCAGCTTCCCGCATGCGGCGCCAGTCCGTGCCCCCGGGCTGGCGCCGGTGCGACCAGGCACTTGTTCGCGAGATCCCGTTCCGGGACTTCGATCAGGCGTTGGCGTTCGTGGAGCGGGTGGCGGAAGCAGCCGAGGACCACCTTCGCCGCCCTGACATGTGCATTCTCGACTTCAACCGCGTGCGGCTGACGATCGCCAACCCCAAGCACGCCGGAGTCACGCAGGCCGAGCTGCGGCTGCTCGAAAAGGTCGAGTCCGTCCTCGAGGGTTGACCGATCGTGTCCGCGCCCACGACCGAGACAACCGCCAGGCGCCGAACGCCCGAGGCCGCGCTCGCCGAGGCCGACGAGTTCCTGGCCGCCGACCGGCTCGAGCGGATCATGCAGTTCCACGGCGGGCCGCTCCCCGTGGTCTCGATGTACGTGACGATTCCCCCCGTGACCGGGGATGCGCATCGCGCGGCTGCGGCCAAAGTCGACAGCCTGCTGCACGATCTGCGCGGCCACGAAGACGGGCTCGATCACAACGCCCGCGGCTCCCTGCGCGGCGACATCGAGCGGATCGAAGCGGTCCGGGACCTGGCGGCCGACACGCCGGGCACGCTCGCGACGATCTCCTGTAGCGGCGCGGGCCTGCTCGAGGTCGTGAGGCTGCCCCGCGCCGTGCGCGATCGCGTGATCGTCGATGAGACGCCGTGGGTGCGACCGATGCTGGCGGTGCTCGAGGAGCATCCCCGCTGCTTCGCGGTGCTGGTCGACCGCCGATCCACCCACGCCTGGGAGCTCTATCTGGGGCGCCTGCGCGATGTCGGGCCGCTGCCGGACGGCCGCGAGGCGCGGCGCGCCGGCCTGGAGCCCGTCAACGAGCGTCGCGCCCCCCACAAGGCCGAAGAGGTCGAGCGCCGTCACCTGCGGTTGGTGGCCGCCGCGCTCGAAGATGTGTTCGGCAGCCATCCCGACGCCGTGCTCGTCCTCAGCGGTCACGAGGAGGAGCTGGCGCACCTGATCGAGCTGTTGCCGCGGCCGGTCAAGGAACGCCTCGCCGGCAGGTTCGCCGCCGACCACACCTCGCTCACCGCCGGCGACGTGGAAGCGCAGATGGGCGCGGTGCTCGACCGCTACGAGCTCGAGGAGCAGCGGCGGCGGGTCGCCGAGGCACTCGAACACGCGGCTGCGAACGGTCATGCGGTGGTCGGCCTGGAGCGGTGTCTTTGGGCGGGGTCGATGGCGGCGATCGACGATCTCTACGTCCAGGAAGCAGCCACTGCGCCGGGCGTCGTCTGCGACCGCTCGCGTTGGTTCGCGGTCTCTGGCGAGATGTGCCCGGTGTGCGGCGAGCAGACCCGCGCGACGGATGACGTGCTCGACGAGCTCGCCGATGCCGTCGTCGACGAGGGCGGCAAGGTGCACCATGTCCGGGCCGAGACCGAGCTGCGTGAGCTGATCGTGGCCTGCAGCCTGCGGTTCGAGCTGCCCGGCAACAGTTGAGCGCTGGGCGGGCCGTCCTAGTGATACACGCAGGGAGGTCCCGCTCCGAGGGGCCTTCACGCAAGACGAAATGGAGATTCCCATGGCGACCATGTTGGTAGAGCCGTTCGCGCCGTGGCTGCGCGAGCTGAGCCAGGCGCTGCAGACCCCGGGCATCGCAGGTGCGTTCGTCCCTCCGGCCGACCTGCTGGTCGGCGATGATGGCGTGAGCGTGTACATGGACGTCCCCGGCATGCGGGCTGACCAGGTGGAGATCGAGCTCGAGAACGACGTGCTGACCGTTCGTGGCGAGCGCCCGTACCCGTACAGCCGCGAGGACGGCGCTCCCGCGGCGCAGCGCATCGAGCGCGGGTTCGGCCGGTTCGAGCGCAGCCTGCGGGTGCCCGGCGGCCTGGACCCGGACGCGATCGAGGCGTCAATGGCCGACGGCGTGCTGACGCTGCGGATCCCCAAGCCCGCGACGCCGCGCGCGAAGCGCATCGAGATCAAGGCAGGCGCCAACGGCGGCCGTTCCGAACAGAGCGACGGCGGCGGCTCCGA
Source organism: Solirubrobacteraceae bacterium (assembly GCA_036272475.1). Classification (GTDB taxonomy): domain Bacteria; phylum Actinomycetota; class Thermoleophilia; order Solirubrobacterales; family Solirubrobacteraceae; genus Palsa-744. Next base: position 17,593 of record DATAYP010000066.1, read on the forward strand.
CCAGCAGGGGAGCGCCTCCTGAGAGCTGTCGGAACGATCGTCACCTGCCCCAACTGCGGCACCAAGAACCGGGTACGTCCGTCCGCCGAAGGCGTCCCGCGCTGCAGCGTCTGTCACACGCTGCTGCCGTGGATCGTCGACGCGAGCGGCGAGAGTTTCGATCAGGAGGTCGCTGCTTCAATCCCGGTGCTGGTTGACTTCTGGGCGCCGTGGTGCGGGCCGTGTCGGATGGTCTCGCCGCTGGTGGAGCGGCTGGGCACCGAGCACGCCGGCCGCCTGAAGGTGGTCAAGCTCAACGTCGACGAGGCGCCGGCGATCGCCGGCCGATACGGCGTGCAGGGCATTCCGCTGCTGGTCCTGATCCGCGGCGGGTCGGAGGTCGACCGGCTCGTCGGCGCGGCGCCCCTGCCGCGCCTCCAGGGTTGGCTTGCTCCGCATCTCCCGGCGGCCGGCACGACTCAGACGGCCGCCGGCTCGAGCTAGCCGGGGACGCGGCGAGGGGCGTTCGCCGCCGCGGGGACCCCGGTCACGAGTGCTGGTCCTCTGGCCCCGGCGACCTACTCCTACCGGTACAGCGAGCCACGAGAGAAGGGAGTAGAGGATGGCGCATCGATGGAATCAGCAGTTCGCGGGGGCGGAGCCCTACGGCGGTGGCCTGACTGCGTGGGTGGCGGCGGTGCCGCTGACGCGGGAGGATCTGAAACGAGCTCGCTCCTGGTTGATCGTGGTGGCAGTCCTGGGTCTGCTCGGCGGCATAGTGTCGATCCTCGTGCCGGCGATCACGTCCGTGACGATCGCGATCTTCATCGGTTGGGTGCTGGTGTTCGCGGGCGTCACCACCGGAGTCCAAGCGCTCACGAACCGCTCGGCGCTGCGGGGGCTGGAGGCGATCCTGACCGTCATCGCCGGTCTCTACCTGCTGATCTTCCCCCTCAGCGGCACGGTCACGCTGACGTTCGTGGTCGCGGCCTGGTTCTTTGCCAGCGGCCTGCTCTCGCTGGGCGCCGGAATCCAGCTGAGGGCCGCTCCAGACCGCTCGATGATGCTGCTCGGCGGCCTGCTCTCGGTTGTGCTGGGCGTGCTGATCGCGGTCGAACTGCCGAGCTCTGCGGCATGGGCGATCGGCCTGCTGGTCGGCGTCAACCTGATTTTCTGGAGCATCCGGGCGATCGGCATCGCGCAGATCCTCAAGCACCGCCTGAACGAGCTCTGATCGCCGTTTCGCTACACGCTGGGCTCGGCGGAAACGGTTCGGTGTCGTTCGGCGTCAAACCTGAGAGAGGGGACGCGAAAGATGCCCCAAATGGGCGCTCTTGCGCCCTCAGGGGCGAATGCCGCGTACGGCGACTTCGGTGACCCGTCGCCCCAGATCGCGTATCTGCTCGTCCGAAAGGTGGTCGACAGGCAAACCGGCCTGCTGGAGCTCGCGGCGGACGTTCACCGTGGCTTGTGCTGTGTCGACCGTCTGCCCGAGTTTCGCCAGCACGCGGCTAACGAGAGGGTCCTCGAGGGAGGTGCTCCCGTCGGCCCCGGGCTTCAACAGCCAGGTCCGCAGCGCTTCCGCCTCGCTGAGGCAGAGGTCGATTGTGAGCGTTGGGTCCGAACCGAGCTCCTCGACGGGCTCCTGGCTTGCCTCGACTGCCTCTTCGGTCGTCTGGTCTGTAGTAGCCATGTGCGAACACCTTCCCGGTGCGGCCACCGCTCCCGCGGCGGCGTAGAACCTCTATGCGGTTCCTATCGGCCGAATCCAGGCGGGGCTTGAGTTCGGTACACGTGCACACGCTTCGCGAGACGGCGATTCGCGATCATGCGCACATGGCCACCGGCTCACGCCCGCTCCTTGCTCTCTCGCCCGAACGGCTATTCGGGGCGGGCGGGAGCGAAGAAGTCGATGAGCAGTTCGTTGACCCGCTCGGCCTCGTCGTGGTGGACCCAGTGCGAGGCGCCGGGCAGGCGCTCGACGCGGTCGAGGTTGGGCACGTCCTCATGGTGGGGCTCGGCGAGCGTCGGGCCGAGGAAGCGGTCGCTCCCGCCCCAGATGACCAACGTGGGCGCCTCGACGGGAGTGATCTCGCCTGACGAGTGGCGCACCGCGAAGCGGTAGTAGTTGATCATCCCCGTCTCTGCTCCAGGCTGCGACCATGCCTCGATGTAACGCTGCATCTCCTCGGGCGTGTAGGGCGGTTGCGCGTCGCGCAGGAAGTCCTGAAAGAACTCCCAGTCGTTGGCCCGCACGTGGCGCTCGGGAAGCCCCGGTAGCTGGAAGTAGAAGAAGTACCAGGACCGGCGGAGCTGGCTGGGGTGGCGGAGCCCCTCGTTGAGCTTGCGTGGATGCGCCGCGTCGAGAACGACCAGTCGCTCGACGACCTCGGGATGGCTCATCGCCAGGGTCCAGGCGGCGGTTCCACCCCAGTCGTGGCCGGCCACGAGCGCGGACTCGGCGCCGCGCTCCTCGATGAGACCGCGGACGTCCTCGGCCAGGTTCGCGGCGCTGTAAGGGTCGACGCCATCGGGCTTTGAGGACAGGTTGTAACCCCGCAGGTCAGGCGCGACGACTCGGAAGCCCGCGGCCGCGAGCGGCGCGATCTGCAGCCGCCAGCCGTACCAGAACTCCGGGAAGCCGTGGAGGAGCAGCACCAGCGGTCCGCTGCCGGCTTCGACGTAGTGCAGCTTCACGTCGCCGAGCTCGGCGTAGGCCTCTCGGAGCTCGATCCCGACGTCAGGCAGCTCGTGTCCCGACCCATTGGCGCGCCCGGCTATCGCGGCAGTCTCGCTGTTGTCCGTGACGGGTGCTGTCTCCTCTTGGTTGGTGGATGGTTGATTGGTGCTCAATCTGGTCACCTCCCGACCTGTTCTTGGGTTTGAGAGCGCGGGTTCGCGCCGCCCTCGCGTGATGAATGCTCCGGGGCTGTTCGCGCTCGAGTCGTCGTGGGCCGCGTTCATACGGCGGCTCCCCTAGCCGCGGCGGGTCGCAGCTCGCGATCAGCGATGCGCGCTTCGGATTCGCCGGGCATCTTTTGACCCCTCCGTTCGCTTGAGCAAGGCTCGCTCGAGCCTCGTGCCTGGACGCACCGGTCGCGCCAGTGAGCTCACTGGTCAGACTCCCGTGCTCTTGCAAGCGCTGATATCTGCCGTCGGCGGCCGCGGAGAGCCGGCATCTCCGCGACGAAAGCGTTGACCTGCGGGGCTAGCGTGGCTGCGCTACGCTCTGTCGAAGTTCACCGGCCAGGGAGATGCGTAAGCGAAATGGCAGGTCGCGGGGCATTGCGAGCGTCTGACGCGGACCGCGAGCGCGCGGCGGACCGTCTTCGAAGGGCGGCGGCCGAAGGAAGGCTTCTGACAGATGAGCTCGAGGAGCGTCTGGAAGCGGCGTTCTCGGCACGGACCTACGGGCAACTCGACGCGGTCCTCACCGATCTGCCGGGCAGGCGGCTGACACCCCCAGGCAGGAGGCGCGACGTCGCTCGCGTCCCGCCGGCAGTCGTCGCGGCGATCGCCGTCCCCGTCGTCATCGTCTCGATTCTCGTCGTCCTGCTGGTCGTCACCGGTGTATTCGCCGGCTGGCTCCTGTGGCTGGCCGCCGGATGGTGGTTCTTCGGTCGGCACCGCCGCCGGTGCGTCCCCGGACGGCGCTACCCGGGCCCGATCGGCGGCCGGCGGCTCGCACCGTAGACGCACCCCGACCGGCGGTGACCCCACCGCGGGGATTCCCGGTCGGCTCCGGCAGCCGGGTCGCGAGAGCGATCCATGATCCGCTCGGCTTGACGAAGTTGTCCTCGAAGATATAGTCAATCAAGCGTTTGATCGACTGTACGAGACCATAGACAGGAGGCGATGATGAAGGTGGGACTCACCGGCGCGACGGGGTTCGTCGGATCTCATGTGTTGCGCGAACTGAGCAGCCACGGCCACGAGGTCACCGCGTTCGTCCGCGACGATGCGCACGCCGGTCCCGTCGCGGATGGAGGCGGCACACCCGTCGTCGTGGACCTCTACGACAGGGACGCGCTCACCGAGCAGCTCGCGAGCGTCGACGCGGCGATCCACACGGCCAGCCCCGGGGACGAGACCAGCGCCGCGCTCGACACGGCTGTGGTAGACGCCGCGCTCGGTGCGTTCGACGGGACCGGCAAGCCCTACCTGCAGATCAGCGGCGCATGGATCTACGGGAACAACCCCGCGATAACCGACGACTCGCCCACCGACCCGCCGGCGTTCGTCGCGTGGAAGGGTGCGATCGAGCAGCGCGTGCTCTCGGCCACGGGCATGCGCGGCATCGTCATCGTCGCGGGCGTCGCATATGGTGACGCGGGCGGCGGCGTTCCTGGCGTGCTGCTCGGATCGCCTCGTGACGACGCCGGCAAGCTGATCATGCTCGGCAGCGGAGAGCAGCACTGGCTGAGCGTGCACGCAGCGGATCTCGCGGACGTATTTCGGCGCGCGCTCGAGGATGGCTCCGCGCGGGGCCGGTACGTGGTCGCCAACGAGCTCAGCCCGACGGTCGCTGAACTCACGAAGGCGGCGGCCGTCGCGGTCGGCGGCCCGGGTGCGGTGCCCGGCTCCGACGAGGAGGCCAAGGCACGGCTGGGGGAGTACTTCGCCGAGGTGCTGCTGCTCGACCAGGGCATCGCCGCGCGGCGGGCGAGGGACGAGCTCGGCTGGTCCCCGTCGCGTCCGAGTCTCGCCGACGAATTCCGAGAGGGGAGCTACCTCGAGGCGGCCGCGAGCAGGGGCGCGGAGTAGCGTCGGGCGCGCTCGCTTGATCGTCGTTCAAGCGGTTGAGTGGATAGGTCCATGGCTTCGGTGAAAGTCGACCAGCGCCGTGAGGCGGGCATGCGGACGCGCGCGCGGCTGCTCGAGGCAGCGCTCGACCTGCTCGCAGAGCGGGGCGAGGAGGGCGTGAGTCTGCGGGAGATCACAAATGCGGCCGAGGCGAACGTCGCAGCCGTGAGCTACCACTTCGGGTCGTTGAAGGCCCTGTGCGACGCGGCCGTCGAGCAGGGACTCGTCAGCTACCTCGACGCGCAGCAGCAGGCGGTCGGCTCGCTCGCGGCCGGCTGCTCGCTCGAGGAGCTGGCGGCGGCCTTCGCCCGGCCGATGATCGGGGCGATCGTCGCGGGGGGGCGCGACCTGGCGGTGATGCGGATCGTCGCGCGCTCGGCGATCGACCCGCCCGAGGGATGGCAGCGCTTCGACGCGAGCTTCGATCGCATCCGTGGCGACGTGCTGCGCGTGCTGAAGGCGAACGTCCCCGGGGTCAAGGACCGCGAGCTGATCTTCCGCATACGCTGCGCGGCAGGCCTCCTCAACTGGTTGGTGCTGGCGCCGCTGGGCGGGGAGCTTCGCGGACGATCCGAGGCGCAGATCGAGAGGCTGCTGATCCCGACGGTGGCCGGCACCTTCCGGGGCGCCGGCGCCTCATGAGCGGTCCTGCCACGGCTACTCGGGCTCGCCGGACGGGGGAGAGGCATGGGTGTCACGTATGGAGACACCGTCCGTGCCCGGCCTGCTGAGCGATTGAGAGCCCGCCACCTGACTGGCATAGTCGTGAACCGCCTTTGTCAACACGAGGATCTGATTGGAGAGGTCCAGTAGCTCGCGGTTCTGATGGTCCTCGTCCTGAACCATGTTCCACTCGGCGTCGGCGATCACCTGGCGCTTGGCATCAGCGCGATTCTGGCTGATCATGACGAACGTCGAGAGGAAGATCGCCTCGAGCGAAACGATCATCGTGAGCAGGCCGAAGGGATAGGCCTCGACGCCGAAGCCGATCCAGCAGGCGAACCAGATGACGTGTATGTAGACGAACGTCATCGAGCCGGAGAAGCGCGTGATGGTGTCAGCGATGCGGTTCTGTGTGACCTGGGCGCGTTCCTCGGCGTGCTTGGCGAGGGCTGGGTTGATCGGGACAGGAAGCTCGGGTGTGAGGCCAAGCCAGGCCCGTGTTCTGGTTGGTTGGTTCATGACACTCCCCGTCTGTTGCTTTTGCGCGAGCGGAACATCGTTGAGCGTAGGTTCTCGAGTCCGCAGCGGCAAGACCGGCCGCCCGGCTCGAGGCGCAGCGGCCAGTCGCATTCGAGCGGACACGCGTCAAACACGGCGCCAGCGAGCCAAGGACTTCATTCAGACTTGCCGAATCTCCGCGCATGTCTGTAATCAAGAGCCTGTGGGCGTCTGTTCAGGGCGATCCGGTGTTCATGCGCCGCGTGAACGGCTGGCTGACCGTCGTCTGGATCGTCATGATCCCGGTCTCGCTCGCCACCGGCTGGGTCAAGAGCGTCGTCTTCGTCTCGGCGCTGAGCCTGTGGGCGCTGGTCGCCGGGCACTGGTCGGCGTGGCAGGCGGCCCGTGTCGAGGTCAAGCAGGAACAAGAGGCCGACAAACGCGAGCTCGAGGACGCTGGCCGAAAGATCGTCGCCGAGCCGGACGTCGAGCGCCTCTAGCGGCTGAGCCGGGAACCGTTCGGGCGCGGCGGGAGGGTCGATACATGCGGGTTCGACCCCCCCGCCACACCTCAGGACGGCGACGGGGGGACCGCGCCGTCCGTGGGAGCCTGCCTTGACTCCTTCGCGGGGAGCCGGCCTTGGCTCCCAGCCAGACCCAACCCGGCGGCCCCGTCGGGGTAGCGGGCCGCCTACCGGAATAGCGCAACTGTGGTAGTCGTGTCCTAGCGTCCGGCGCGGGACCGCGGTACGCTCAACGAGCGAGGACCATCAGGCTCTCGCCGGCACACGGGACCGCAGCTGCGCTTTCTCCTGAACATCATCTGGCTCGTGCTCGCCGGGCTCTGGCTGGCCTTGGCATACGCCGTCGTCGCGCTGATCTGCTTCGTCCTGATCATCACGATCCCGTTCGGCATCGCCGCGCTGCGGATCGCGCTGTTCGCGCTCTGGCCGTTCGGGAAGACCGTCGTGCGCCGGCCCGACGCCGGCGCGGGGTCGGTCATCGGGAACGTGATCTGGCTGGTGCTCTTCGGCTGGTGGCTCGCGATCGGACATCTGATCACGGGCGTGCTCTTGTGCCTGACGATCATCGGCATTCCGCTGGGACTCGCGAACTTCAAGCTGATCCCGGTCTCGCTGCTCCCACTCGGGCGGGAAATCGTCTCGGTCGACGAGGCGCGCGCGCAAGGGCTGGCGCAGACGGTCGCGATGCCCGAGTAGCGCCGCGACAGTGTTCGACACGCGACGCTCGTGGCGCGGCGCGGCGCTGCTCGGGGCGGATGGCATGTCTCCGTGATATGCGTACCGTCGCAACGCGATGCTCGCGCCGAGGACCTCCAACACCGGGCCCTTCCTTCCATCTGCCTCGCTGCAGAGATCGACGGCGGCACGCGCGCGGCGCCGCTTCGACAGCATCTCGGCGAGGAGCCTCTGGCTGCCCGCGCTCGCGGTGGCGGCGATCGCGGTCGTGTTCCTGCCGCTGACGCCAGCCTACGACTTCGACGTCTTCCTGCGCGCTGGCCAGAACGTCCTGCGCGGGCTCCCGGTGTACCCGCCGATCGGGACGCCATCGGTGTACTCCGGTTCGGCATTCGTGTATCCCTACGTGGCCGCTCTGCCGTTCGTGCCGCTGGCAGAACTGTCCGCCCCCGCGGCGACGTGGCTGTTCTTCGCGGTCTCCGGCTGCTGCGTGATCGCGGTCTCGGCGATCGGCTCCGACAGGGGATCGCTGCGAGCTCTGATGGTCCTGTGCTGCGCCTTCACGATCACCGGGCTGCAGCTCGGGGCGCTCAGCCCGCTGCTGTTTGCCGGGACCCTGCTGCTGTGGCGAATGCGCGACCGGCCGCGCGCGTTCATCTTTGCGGGACCGATCGTCGCGGCGAAGCTGTTCCTGGCTCCGGTTCTACTGTGGCTGCTCCTGGCCCGCAGGCACCGGGCGCTGGCGTGGGCGTGCGCGGGGCTCGCCGCGTCGGTCGGGCTGGGGTTCCTGCTCGGCCCGATCTCCGCCGGCTCGTACGCGCGGATGCTTTCGCAGCTCTCCGAACACGAGGCGCGACTGGGCATGAGCCTGGTCGGCGTCCTGATGAACCACGGGCTCCCGCTCGCAGCCGGACAGGCGGTCGCCGGGCTGCTGGCGCTCGCGCTGCTGGCGTGGGCGCGGCGGCGCTACCGGTGGGCCCGCGACGAGCGCGTGCTCTTCTGCACCGGCGTCCTGGTCTCTCTGATCCTCACGCCCGTGCTGTGGAGCCACTACCTCGTCCTCGTGGCTGTGTGCCTGCTCGTGTTCGACGCCAGGCTGCGCTGGCTGATCGCGCTCGTGCTCGCCAGCTGGGCGCTCTCCCCGCCTCACAACGTCCCATACGCGGGTCCGATCGAGCTGGCGGCTCTCGGCGGCCTGTCGCTGCTGCTCGCCTCGCTCTCTCCGCCTGCTCGCTCCCTGCGCCGGCGCCTCGTACCCGCATCAGGTCTCTGAGCCGATCGCGCGCGGTTGATGTCATCAGCGCAGATGCGGGATGCTTATCCCCGTGGCCGCCGAAGGCAGTCAGTCTGAAGGCACGCGGCGCTGGGCCGTGCTGGCGCTGGTCGGCGTCGCGCAGCTGATGGTCGTGCTCGACGCGACGATCGTCAACATCGCACTGCCCTCCGCACAGCGGGCGCTCGGCTTCTCCACGACGAGCCGTCAGTGGGTGGTGACCGCCTATGCGCTCGCGTTTGGCAGCCTCCTGCTTCTGGGCGGAAAGCTCGCGGACCTGTTCGGGCGAAAGTGGACGTTCATCGCCGGTCTCGTCGGTTTCTCGATCGCTTCGGCGCTCGGCGGCTTCGCGCAATCGTTCGAGATGCTCGTCGCGGCGCGAACGCTGCAGGGCGCCTTCGGGGCGCTGCTCGCACCGTCGGCGCTCTCGCTGCTGACGGTCACGTTCGCCGGTTCGCGCGATCGCGCCAAGGCGTTCGGCATCTTCGGGGCGATCGCGGGCGGAGGCGCGTCGGTCGGGCTCGTCCTGGGCGGAATCCTGACGCAGACGCTCTCGTGGAGATGGTGCCTGTTCGTCAACCTCGTGATCGCAGTGCCGACCCTGCTCGCGGCGCTGCGACTGCTCGAAAACCATCGCCCGGAGGAGCGGCCTCACATCGACATCCCCGGCGCGCTGCTGGCCGGCGGCGGGCTCTTCTCGCTCGTCTACGGTTTCTCGAACGCTGAGACGCACGGGTGGACCGCGCCGCTCACGATCGGCGCGCTGGCCGCGAGCGTCGTCCTGCTCGTCGCCTTCGCCGCCGTCGAGAACACCACGCGCGACCCACTGCTGCCGCTCCACATCGTGCGCGATCGCGCTCGCGGAGGCGCGTACCTGTCGATCTTGCTGGCGGGCGCCGGCGTCTTCGCGGTGTTCCTGTTCCTCACCTTCTACCTACAGCAGAGCCTGGGCTTCTCGCCGATCACCACCGGACTCGCGTTCCTGCCGCTGACCGCCACGCTCGTCGTGACGTCGACGACCGTTCAGACGAAGCTGCTCGCCCGCACGGGGGCCAAGCCGCTGGTGGCTGCCGGGATGGCGCTCGCGCTGATCGCGATGCTGTGGCTCACGCGCCTGCGACCCGGAGCGGGCTACGCGGCCCACGTCCTGCCCGCGCTGCTCGTCACCGGGGTGGGGATCGGCTGCATCTTCGCGCCGGCCTTCAGCACGGCGACGCTCGGTGTCGCACGCTCGGAGGCGGGCGTCGCCTCGGCGATGGTCAACACCTCGCAGCAGGTCGGAGGCTCGGTCGGCACCGCGCTGCTCAGCACCGTCTTCGCCAGCGCCGTGACCGCGTACGCGACCAGTCATCGCGGCCAGCCAGGCCTGGCGAACGCCGCGGCGATTCACGGCTACACGACGGCGTTCGCGTGGGCGGCCGCCATCTTCGCGGTCGGCTTTCTCCTCGCGCTGCTCGTCCTGCCGGCGAAGGATAGGGCCGCCGGCGCGGCGCCGGTACCCGAGCCTGCGCCCGAGCGGGCCCGCGAACCTGCGCCCGGGCCGGCCCGGGAGCCTGTGCCCGCGCCAGCCCCCGCTGTTGCTCCTGCGATCAGCCCGGCGATCACGGTGACGGTCACGGCCGTGGTCATCAGCGGCCCGTGCAGCGCCTTCGGTCTCGCGACGGTCGAGCGACATCGAAGCGAAGAGCCTGCCCGAGCGGGCTGACACGGACGGCCTTTTCGGGAATCCTGTCTAAAGACATCCTTCACCCGAAGCAGGAGGCCCCCGATGGCACCCACAGCTGACAAAGTCGCAGGCCAAAAGGCAGAGGCGGAGCACGGGCAGCAGGGCAAACCGGGAGAGGCGAGGTCGACGAGCATCGGCTTCGTCGGCCTCGGGCACATGGGCGGCAACATGGCCGCACGCCTGCTCGCCGCGGGCTATGAGGTGTGCGGCGAGGCGCGCAACCGTGACGGCGTGCAGCAGCTGCTCGACGCCGGCCTGCAGTGGCGCGACACGCCGCGCGAGGTCGCGCAGAGCACAGAAATCGTCTTCACCTCGCTCCCGGACGACGGCGTACTGGAGCAGGTCGCTTCTGGCCCCGACGGTCTCCTCGCGGGGCTCGACGCGGGCGACGTGTGGGTCGACGTCAGCACGGTCAGCCCGAGCATCAGCCAGAAGCTCGCCGAGCAGGTGGGCCGGGTCGGAGCGGCGATGCTCGACGCGCCCGTCTCGGGAAGCGTGCCTCAGGTGCAGACGGGCACGCTCACGATCATGGTCGGCGGAGACCCGGACGCGTACGCGCGCGTCGAGCCGATCCTGCGCGAGCTGGGCACGCCGACCCACGTCGGGGAGAACGGTCAGGGCCTCGCGCTCAAGCTGGCGATCAACATCAGCCTCGCGGTGCAGGTGCTCGCGTTCTCCGAGGGGCTGCTGCTGGCAGAGCGCGCGGGGATCGAGCCCGAGCTGGCCGCTCGCGTGATGACGGAGAGCCCGATCGGATCACCGATGCTGAAAGCGCGTGCACCGCTCGTCCTCGACCTTCCCGAGAGCGCCTGGTTCGACGTGGGTCTGATGCAGAAGGACATAGCGCTGGCGCTCGATACGGGACGCCGGCTGCGCGTACCGCTGCCGTCCGCAGCGGCCGCCGACCAGGTGCTGACGGTCGCGCGCGCGGCGGGCTACGAGCGGCGTGACCTCGCTGCGCTGTTCGCGGTGCTCGAGAACACCGCTAGCGAGCCGAACGCGCGATGAAGTTCGCACTGGCAACTCGGTCAGCGACAGACGGGACACGGAAATGAACACCGTCACGCTCGGCATGACGAGGCTCGAGGTCACACCGCCACCTGTTCCGTCGCGATGCGTACGCGCGGCGCCCGTGGCGCTTGACACGGATGCGAACATGTGTTCGCATGACTGCTCGCCCGTGGAGACCGGAGTTGGAGCTCGAGGGCGCGCTCGAGCGCGGTGAGCTCGACTACGCGATCACGCTCGCCGCGGAAGCCGCCGACTGCCACGGCCGCCCGCTCGACCTCGTCACCGCGCTGCGGTTCCTCCCGGCGGTCGCGGCGAAGCGCCCGGCCGAATTCGACGCGTGGGCGCTCCGCTGGCTGACGCGCTGGATCGCCGAGACGCCGGGACCGACGATCGGGCGAGCCGCCGAGATCGCGTGCTCGCTGGCGGATGCGCAGCGTGAGCCGATCGCGCTCGAGTCGGTGCGGCGCAGCGTGAGCCAGGCGCGCGGCGCGTGAGTCTCCCGCCCACCGCCGGCCGTAGGGAAGGTCGTGGCCGGGAGCGGTGGTCGCGTTAGGGTTGGCGTGGAGTGGAGGACATCGCGCTGATCACAGCCTTCGGACCTCACGACTCGCCGGCCCGGACGCGCCCCGCGAGCCGCGCGCCGTTGCGCGTCGCCGCGGTGCAGCAGCGCTGGCATGCCGACGCCGCAGACCACGAGGCGGCGCTCGAGGCGGGCATCCGGCTAGCCGCCGCCCAGGGAGCACAACTGGTGTGCTTGCAGGAGCTCACGCTGAGCCGCTACTTCGCTGTCGATCCCGCCGGCCCGAGCGCGCTCGGGGTCGAGCCCGAGGAGCTTCCCGGCGGCCCCACCTTCAGCTTCGCAGCGAGAATGGCACGCGAGACCGGCGCCCACGTGCACGCGTCGCTGTACGAGCGCGCACCGGCGGGCGACGGCCTCGGCTACAACACCGCGATCCTCGTTGCGCCCGACGAACGGCTCGTGGGGCGGACGCGAAAGCTCCACATCCCGGTGACGGCCGGCTACCACGAGGATCGCTACTTCAGGGCCGGGCCGGCGGACGCGGACCCGTTCCCCGTCGTCGAGCTCGGCGACGCGCGCCTCGGCCTGCCGACCTGCTGGGACCAGTGGTTCCCGGAGCTCGCGCGCGCCTACAGCCTCGAGGGAGCCGAGCTGCTGGTCTATCCGACCGCGATCGGCTCCGAGCCCGACCATCCTGACTTCGACACGCAGCCGCTCTGGGAGCAGGTGATGATCGGCAACGCGATCGCCAACGGCGTGTTCATCGTCGCCGTCAACCGCTTCGGCGAGGAGCCGCCGCTGCGGTTCTACGGATCGTCGTTCATCTGCGACCCGTACGGGCGCAAGCTCGCGCAGGCGCCGCGCGACGCGCCCGCCGTGCTGGTCGCCGACCTCGACCTCGACCAGCGCTCGGACTGGCTCGAGCTGTTCCCGTTCCTGAGCACCCGACGGCCGGAGGCCTACGCTTCGCTCGCCGATCGATGAGCGCCACGATCGCATCAACGCCGGCCGCGGACGGCTACCGGATGCCGGGCGAGTTCGAGTCGCACCGAGGATGCTGGATGGCGTGGCCCGAGCGTCCCGACAACTGGCGTCTGGATGCGCGGCCGGCGCAGGAGGCGTTCGCCGCGGTGGCCGAGGCGATCGGCGCCTGCGAGCCGGTGACGATGGCGGTCTCAGACGCCGAGTTCGAGCGCTGCCGCTCCGCGCTGTCGCCGTCGGTGCGCGTCCTCGAGCTCTCGACCGACGACGCGTGGATGCGCGACATCGGCCCCACCTTCGTTCTCGGCGACGCCGCGCGCCCGCGAGGCGTGGACTGGCGCTTCAACGCGTGGGGAGGGCTCGACGGGGGGCTCTACGCGAGCTGGGAGCGCGACGAGCGCGCCGCACAGAAGGTGCTCGAGGTCGAACGCGCTGACCGCTACCGGGCACCGATCGTGCTCGAGGGCGGCTCGATCCACGTGGACGGCGAGGGCACCGTGCTCACCACCGAGGAGTGCCTGCTCAACCGCAACCGCAACCCCGAGCTCGACAGGGCGCAGATCGAGCGGGTGCTCTGCGAGCACCTCGGCGCCGAGCGGGTGATCTGGCTCGGACGCGGTCTCTGCAACGACGAGACCGACGGTCATGTCGACAACCTCGCGTGCTTCGCGCGCCCCGGCGTCGTGCTGCTCACCTGGAGCGATGACCCGGACGATCCGACCCATGCGATCTCGCGGGACGCGCTCGCGAGGCTCGAGCGCGCCAGCGACGCGCGCGGGCGGACGCTCGAGGTGATCAAGCTGCCCGCCCCGGGGCCGATGCTCGTCGGCGAGCAGGAGGCCCAAGGGGTGCGGCCGGTGCCCGGGAGCAAGCCGCGCGTGGCAGGCGAACCGATGGCTGCCTCCTACGTCAACTTCTATCCGGCGAACGGCCGGGTCGTGTTCCCGCTGCTCGACGAGCGTACCGACGACGCAGCCGCCGAGGCGCTGCGAGGTTGCTTCCCCGGCCGCGAGGTGCTCGGCGTGCCCGCGCGCGAGATCCTCCTGGGAGGCGGCAACATCCACTGCATCACGCAGCAGGTGCCGGGGACGCCGTAGTCGCTGCGATCGCGCTCCGAGGAATGCCCCGCGCGGCGCGTCAGCGTCCGTCGCGGAGCATCTCCTCGAGCGTGCGTCCGCTGAGCACCGATGCGGGCTGCTCGGCGACGATGTCCGAGCCAGGCCGCGCCTCCTCGTCGCGACGCTTGACGAGCAGCCACTGCGGCTTCTCGCCGGAGCGCGTGCGCTGTAGCGCGAACCCGCCTCGGAGCTTCTCACCGTGGAGCACGAAGACAGCGTGGCCGCGGTCGAGCGCCTCCGGCCACGGGACCCTGCCGCCCTGCTCGTAGCGGCCGCTGTCCCAGACGACGACCGCGCCGCCGCCCGTGGACCCCTCGAACGAGTCGTGCCCGACGTCGTGGTCGGCGACCTCGACCGCGAGGCGCTTGACCGACGGGTCGAGCGATGGACCCTTCGGCACGGCCCAGGACCGCATCAGGCCCGCGACCTCGAGCCGCAGGTCGAAATGTCGAGCGCGGGCTGCGTGCTCCTGCACGACGAAGCGCCCCGCGATCACGCCGCGGATCGCGAACTGCTCGTGACCCTCGACACGCGCCTTGGCGACCGAGACATCGTCGACTTCCGCGCCCCGGGGGCCCTTCTCGAGGAACGCGACGAGCTCCTCGATGGCCGGCGCGGGGCCCTCGGCGTGCACCGCAACCGTGCCCTCCTCGGCGTTCCGCACCCAGCCGAGCACGCCGAGACGTTGGGCTCGGCGGCGTGTCGCCTCGCGGAAACCGACGCCCTGTACCTGTCCGCGGACGCTCGCCCGCACCGCCGTGGCGTCGGTGTGCGGGCGCGCCGGCGATCGCCGCGTCGAGCGGCCGGCCTCGGGGCTGTCGGCTTGGGAGGCCACCAGGCCGAACGATGGCACGCGGTGGGCGCGAGACGCGTGCCCCCGGGCTGCGAGACTGATCCACCGTGAGGCCGCCGGGCACCGAGAGACGCCGTTGAGCCCGCCGGCGGCGGTGATCTTCGACCTCGATGGCGTGCTCATCGACTCGGAGACCGTCTGGAACGAGGCGCGCCGCGAGGTGGCCGCTCAGAACGGAGGCGTCTGGCGTGAGGGAGCCCAGGAGGCGATGATGGGCATGAGCTCCCGCGAGTGGTCGCGCTACATGCGCGAGCAGCTGGGCGTGCAGCTGAGCGAGGCTGAGATCTCCGCAGCGGTCGTCGAGCGCCTCGAACATCGCTACCGCGAGAGCATCCCGCTGCTCCCCGGCGCCCGCGACGCGGTCACGGCGCTCGCGTCCCGCTGGCCGCTCGGCCTCGCCTCCTCGGCGAACCGCACGATCATCGAGCTCGCGCTCGAGCTCGCGGGGCTGAGCGCTCGATTCGAGGTCGTCGTCTCCTCGGAGGAAGTCGCGCGCGGCAAGCCCGCTCCCGACGTCTACCTCGAGGCGGCGCGCCGCCTCGACTGCGCACCCGCCCGCTGTGTGGCCGTCGAGGATTCCGCCAACGGCCTGCGCGCCGCGGCAGCCGCCGGGATGAAGGTGGTCGCGATCCCGAACGACAAGTTCCCTCCGCCGGAGGACGCGCTCGACGCCGCCGACGTGGTGCTCCCGTCGATCCGCGCGCTCGAGCCCGCCGTGATCGAGGCGCTCGAGGGTTGACGCCTCCTGGAGCGGGGGTGCGCCCGCGCGGCGCTGTGCCAGACTGGCGAGCGGCACCGTGACTCGAAGCGCCTTCCTCTTCCTGACTGCATTCCTGGCCTGCGGCGTCGAGATGGTCGAGGCGCTCACGATCGTGCTCGCGGTCGGCGTGACGCGCGGCTGGCGGTCGACGCTGCTCGGCGCCGGCGCTGCGACGCTCGCGCTCGTCGTGCTGATCGGGGCGCTCGGACCCGCGATCTCGTCGGTCCCGATCGACACGCTGCGACTCGCCGTCGGGGCGCTGCTGTTGATCTTCGGGCTGCAGTGGCTGCGCAAGGCGATCCTCCGCGCGAGCGGCTACAAGCCGCTGCGCGACGAGGCCGCGGCCTTCGAGCGGGAGCGCGCAGAGGCCGGTGAGGCGGGCCCCGCCGACAGGCGAAGCATCGACTGGTACTCGTTCACGGTCTCCTTCAAAGGAGTCTTCCTCGAGGGCGTCGAGGTCGCCTTCATCGTGATCTCGTTCGGCGCGGCCCAGCACAACGGTGTTGCGACCGCGGCCGCGGCCGCGGCCGTCGCGCTCGTGATCGTGCTCGCCGCGGGGGTGCTCGTCAGGGCTCCTCTCAGCCGCGTGCCCGAGAACACGCTGAAGTTCGTCGTGGGGCTCCTGCTGAGCACCTTCGGGACCTTCTGGGCGGCCGAGGGCGCCGGCGTGTCGTGGCCCGGTGAAGACGCGGCGCTGCTCGCCATCCTCGGCCTGCTGCTCGCGGCATCGCTCACCGCCGTCAGGCTGCTGCGACACGAGCGCGGCCTCCGAGCGCTCGCTCCGGCACGCAAGGGCGGAGCCGCATGAAACAGGTTCGGGCCTTCGGCCGTTTCTGGTACGACTTCCTGATCGGCGACGACTGGTTGATCGCCGCGGGGGTCCTAGCGGCGCTCGCGGTGACCGCGCTCGTCGCCGGCAGCGGTGTCGATGCCTGGTGGGTGATGCCGCTCGCCGTGCTCGCGCTGCTCGCCGGCTCGCTGCGACGCGGCGTGCGCGAATCCTCCCGCGAGCATGCCGGAGCGACGCGGGCGTCGGGCACCAGCGGAGAAACGAGCTAGAGGCGCAAGGGCAATACTGCGAGCAAGGGAGAGGCGATGTCGGACTACACGATCAAGAACCTCATGGAGATCGAGGACAGCTCGGGAGGGCGAGCGCCGGGCGTGCATGCACGCTTCGCGCGAAAGCATCTCGACTCCAGGGACCTCGGCGTCACGCACATGCGCTACGAGCCCGGCGTGCGCTCACCGATCGGACACAGCCACCGCGAGCAGGAGGAGGCCTACGTCGTCGTCTCGGGGTCGGGGCGCGCGAAGCTCGGCGATGAGATCGTCGAGCTGCGTCAGTGGGACGTCGTGAGGGTGGCGCCTCCGACGATCCGCGCCTTCGAGGCCGGCCCCGACGGGCTCGAGCTGATCGCGGTCGGATCGACGCGGCCGGAGGGCGGCGACGGCGTGCGGGCGCCGGAGGGCTGGTGGGCCGAGTGAGCCTGCGTAGGATGTAGCGAGTGCCGCCGGAGCCACCCAGCGACAGCGCCCGCGCCGCCGACGCACATCCGCCGATGCCGCGCGACAAACGTGGCTGGCACGTCGCGCCGGCTCCCGACGGGCGCGGGATGCCCGATCAGGAGCAGAGCGGTCCGCCGATGCACCGCAGGCAGTGGTTCCTGTGGTTCGTGCTCGGGCTGATCGCGCTCAACTGGCTCTCGGTGCTGCTGTTCCAGCCTTCCTCGACACCGCCCCGCGTGACGGTCCCCTTCAGCCCCGTGTTCCTGCAGGACGTCGAGGGCGGCCAGGTGAAGTCGATCTCCACCAAGGGGGACACGGTCGAAGGCACGTTCACCTCGAAGGTCCGCTACCCGCCCACCGACAAGAACGCGACCCCGACCACCGAGTTCAAGACCGAGATCCCGTCGTTCTGGAACGGCAGCGAACTCTCGGCCCTGCTGAAATCGAAGGGCGTTCAGATCGTCGCGAAACCCGCGACGAGCAGCCCCTCGCTGCTAGCGGAGCTGCTGCTCGGCTTCGGCCCGACGCTCCTGATCGTCGGGTTGTTCGTGCTGCTCGCCCGCCGGGCCGCCAAAGCGGGCGGCGCGATGGGCGCGCTCGGGAACTTCGGGCGTTCGCGGGCCCGGCGCGTGGACCCGGAGAAGATCCGCGTGACCTTCGACGACGTGGCCGGGATCGACGAGGCCAAGCGCGAGCTCTCGGAGATCGTCGACTTCCTGCGTGACCCCGAACGCTACAGCCGCCTGGGAGGCCGCATGCCACACGGCGTGCTGCTCTCGGGCGCGCCGGGCACCGGCAAGACGCTGCTGGCGCGCGCCGTCGCCGGGGAGGCGCACGCCGCCTTCTTCGCGATCTCGGCGTCGGAGTTCATCGAGGCGATCGTCGGCGTCGGCGCGTCCCGCGTCCGGGACCTGTTCGTGAAGGCCAAGGAGGCCGCCCCCTCGATCGTCTTCATCGACGAGATCGACGCGATCGGCCGCTCGCGGCAAGGGTCGGTGTCGGTGACGGGCGCCAACGACGAGCGCGAGCAGACGCTCGACCAAATCCTGACCGAGCTCGACGGCTTCGAGCCGGCCGAGGCCGTGATCGTGCTAGCCGCAACCAACCGGCCGGAGATCCTCGACCCGGCGCTGCTCAGGCCGGGGCGGTTCGACCGCCGGGTCGTCGTCCAAGCGCCCGACCGCGACGGCCGGCGAAAGATCCTCGAAGTCCACACCCGCAAGACCCCGCTCGCCGACGACGTCGATCTCGACGCGCTCGCCAAGAGCACCCCGGGGATGGTCGGGGCGGACCTCGCCAACCTCGCGAACGAGGCCGCACTCCAGGCCGCGCGCGCGGGACACGAGAAGGTCGAGATGCGCGACTTCACGGACTCGCTCGAGAAGATCCTGCTCGGCTCGCCTCGTAGCATCGTCCTCGCGCCCGCCGACCGCGAGCGCACGGCATACCACGAGTCGGGGCATGCGCTCGTCGGCATGCTCACCCCGGGCGCCGACCCCGTCCGCAAGGTCTCGATCATCCCGCGCGGGATGGCTCTCGGGGTCACGCTCTCGACGCCCGACACCGACCGCGTGTCCTACTCGCGCGAGGAGCTCGAAGCACAGATCCACGTGTCGCTCGGCGGCCGCGTCGCCGAGGAGATCGTCTACGGGAGCATCACCTCGGGGGCCGAGTCCGACATCCAGCAGCTGACACAGGTCGCGCGCCAGATGGTCGGCCGCTGGGGCATGAGCGAGGCTGTCGGCCCGATCGCGGTGCTTCCCTCCGAGGCTCAGGGGCCGCTGCTCCCCGGTGTCAGCGAGACCTCGGAGGCCACCCAGCGGCTGATCGACGAGGAGGTGCGCCGGCTCGTCGAGACCTCCCACGAGGAGGTCACCCGACTGCTCGTCGACCACCGCGACGCGCTCGAGAACCTCGCGCAGCAGCTGCTGAAAGCAGAAACACTCGACGCTGACGCCGCCTATGCCGCCGCGGGCGTCCAGGTGGAAGCCGTCACCGCCGACCGCGCCGCGACGGCGCAGCGCTGACCGCAGGCCGCGCAGCGCTGACCGGAGGCCGCGCAGCGCTGACCGGAGGCCGCGCCGCGCTGACCGGAGGCCGCGCCGCAAGCTGTCGCTCGACCGGCGCGTTCAGCGTGGCTCGACGACCGCCGGTCCCGCGGGGGAGCGCTCGCGGTCGGACGCGCGCCGCAGCGGGACGGTGCTCCGCGGGACCCGCTGACGGAGCCCGCTCGCGCCACCGGTCGCGGCCGCGACGGCGGGCCGCGTCGAGGGGATGGGGAGTTTGCCGGGGTCCGGCGCGGCGGCGGTGACGGTCGCGCCTTCGCGCGTGATCTCGACGCGAAGCAGCACCGACCCGCAGGCATCCGCGATGTCGAATGCGTGACCGATCGTCCGCACGATCGCCGGGCGGGGAACTTTGGAGGCTGCGATGAAGCGCTGCAGGTCGCCGCTCGCGATCTCACGGGTCCCGACCTCCAGCTCCTCGACCCGCAGCTGTTCGGCGCTGGATCCGTGCTCGGGCGAGACGATGCATGCGGCCATGTCGTCGCGCGTCTCGCTGGCGGTCGACCGCACGCCCTCGAGCAGCGCCGGCGCCCGGTCCCGCGCGTCGAGCTCGTCGAGGATCAGCGCGAGGCGCTCGCGTCCGAGCAGGCCCTCCTCTGTGCGGGCCTCGGTCAGGCCATCGCTGAAGAAGCACACCGCAGATCCGGTGGGCAAGGTCAGCGTCGTCTGCCGGCGGCCGGTCGGCATCGACCAGCCGATCGGCGGCGAGGAGCAGATCGTCAGCGGCTCGGGCGCGTCGAAGCCGTGGAACAGCGGCGGCGGGTGGCCGGCGAGCGAGTAGCTGAGACGGCTCCCGCGCCGGTCGTAGGTCGCGACCGCGACCGTCGCGAAGTTGTCCCCGCGCGGATGCTCGAGCGCCTTGCCCGCGAGCGCAAGCGCCGTTCGAGGCTCGAGCCCTGCCTGGATGTAGGCGCGTAGCGTGTAGCGGATCAGCGCCGCCTCGCGAAGCGCGTCGTGGCCGTGGCCTGCGACGTCGCCGAGGATCACGGCGACCTTGCCCGGCGACGGGACGAACACGTCGTAGAAGTCGCCGCCGGCAGCCGGTCCCTCGGCGGGGCGGTAGGCCACCGACACCGCGAGGCCGCCCAGCCGGGCGGGGATCTCCGGGACGAGCGCGGCCTGCATGAAGCCGAGGTCGCGCAGCAGCGACGTTCGCTGGCTCTCGAGGCGCCGAGCGCGAAGCCGCGCCAGCCTCCCGCGGACGCCGAGCGTGAGCGCCAGCAGCGCTAGCGCCGCGATGATCGGCTTGCTCCAGTCGGGAACGGGCAGCGGGAGCGGGATGTTCCTCCCGAGCGAGGAGAGCGGGTTGCTCTGCGAGTGCTTGGCGCTCGCGCGGCGCACCGACGCGTCGCCCGTCAAGGCTGCCGGTGAATACGGTCGCGAAGCGGGAGCGCCGCCCCTGACGTTTTTACCGGCGGCGGACGCCGAGCCGGTGAGGCGCGCATGGCCTGCCGTCGAGCTCTCGGCGGAGCGGCGCACGGCTGCGAGTGCTGCTCGGCCCGCGGCCGGCGTTCCGTGCGAGGACAGCGGCGATCGGACCGCCGAGCTCGACGCGCTCGCTGACGACCCGCTCGCTTGCGTTTCAGCCTGCGACGGCGCCCCGCGCGTCGCGGGCGCGACCTGCGGCACGCCGACCGGCGGTACCCCCGTCGGAGGCGAGACGGGGGTGGGGACCGGTGTGGTGACCGGTGTCGAGACGGCTCCCGTGTTCGGTGGCGAGACGGTGACCGCAGGGGTCGTCGCCGTCACCGGCGGCGTCGTCACGGGTCCGACCGTCGTGCTGGGAACGGAGACCGTGACCGACGGCACTTCCAGACCGGACGCGTCCGCCAGGCCCGTGAGGCCGAGGGCTACCGCGAGCGCCACCACGATCAGCCCTCCACGTGCGCGCCGTGCCATGCTCACGACGCCGTTCCGCCATCGGACATGCGCTCACCTCAGGACGTCACCGGACGCCTCGTGGGAGCGGTTGCGCGGTTGTGCATCGTCATCCACCGATCGGCTCTCTCCAAGAAGGGTATGCCCCGGACATCGCCCCACAAGGCGCGCGGACGAAGAGACGAGACGACGGTTCGGCGTCATGTCGCGCTGCGCCGGCTGTCAGCTCAGCGCCAGGCGCTGGTGCACGAGCCGTACCGCCATCGATCCCTCGCCGACGGCGGATGCAACTCGCTTGACCGAGCCCGAATGGACGTCTCCCACGGCGAAGACACCCGGCTGGCTCGTCTCGAGGAAGAACGGCAGCTCGTCGCGGTGTGCGAGCAGGTCGTCGTCCTGCACGTCGCGGCCGGTCAGCACGAAGGAGTCCTCGTCCATGGCGAGATCGCCTCGCAGCCAGTCGGTGTGGGGCGAGGCGCCGATGAAGACGAACAGCGCGGCCGCGGGCATCTGCCGCTCCTCGCCGCTGCGGGTGTCGCGGACCGTGATCTCGTCGAGGGCCAGCTCGCCGGCGAGGCCGCTGACTTCTGTGTACGTCACGACCTTGACCGTCTCGGTGTTTTCGATCTCGTCGACGAGGTAGCGCGACATCGACTTGCCGAGGTCACCGCCGCGTATCAGCAGGTGGCAGCTCGCGGCTCCTCGCGAGAGGAACATCGCTGCCTGGCCGGCGGAGTTGCCGCCGCCGACGATCACGACCGGGTCGCCGAAGCACAGTTCGCCCTCGGTCTGGGTCGCCGCGTAGTAGACGCCGAGGCCCTCGTAGCGCTCGAGCTCGGGGACGTCGATCTTGCGGTACTGGGCGCCGGTCGCGACGATCACGCTGAGACCCCGCACCGTCTCCCCGTCGGAGAGCCGGATCGCGTAGTGGCCGTCCTCGCGGTCGAAGCCCACCGCTTCGGCGGGCACCACGAGCCGCGCTCCGAAGCGCGAGGCCTGGAGCGCGGCGCGCTCGGCGAGCTCGCTGCCCGAGACGCCCGCGGGAAAGCCGAGGTAGTTCTCGATCCTCGCCGAGGTGCTCGCCTGGCCGCCGAATGCGACGGCGTCGATCGCCTGCGTGTCGAGCCCCTCGGAGGCGCCGTAGAGGGCGGCGGCGAGTCCGGCGGGCCCGCCGCCGACGATCACGAGGTCGCAGAGCTGGGGCGGGGCGCCGCGCGCACCGAGTCCGATCGTCGCCGCGAGCTCGACGTTCGACGGGTTGCGCAGCACACCTTCGCCGCCGATCACGATCGGTGTCTCGCAGGCGGCGACGCCGAGCGACTGAAGGACGCCCTCCGCCGCCTCGTTGCTCTCGAGGTCCATCCACCGGTAGGGCACGCGGTTGCGCGCCAGGAACTCGCGCAGCCGGCGGCTCTCTTTCGAGTAGCGCGAGCCGATCAACGTCACTCCCGCTTCGGCCTCGATCAGGATCGAACGGCGGGCCAGGTAGGCGCCGAGGATCACGTTGATCAGGTCCTCGTCTTCGGCGGCGACGGTGCGCAGCGCCGTGCGGGGCACCTGGATCACCTCGCCGGCGTCGCGCACCACCGCGGTGAGCATCGCGCGCGAGCCCCTGAGCAGCCCCAGCTCCCCGAGGAACCGATGCGGGCCCTGGACCGCGATCACGCGGTTCTCGCTCCCGTAGCCCTGCACGATCGTCACGGCGCCCGACTCGATAACGAAGAAGTCGTAGTCGTCGCCGCCTGCTTGGAACAGCACCTCGCCGGGCTCGACCTTCCTGACCTTCCCGAGTCGCCGCAGCCGCTCGCGCTGCTCGTCGTCGAGCCGCGGGAAGGCGCCGTGGCGGTTCTGAAGCTCCTCGACGCCGGCGCCGAGCGGCTCGCTCATACGTGGAGATTGACGAACCTGTCAAGGCCGTGCAGCGACGGGAGGCGCCGCGAGCCGGCGGCCCGCTAGTGGACGGCGACGCCGGCCACGGGTCCGAGGTTGCCGGCCGCGTCGCGGGCCTGGATCGTGAGCCTGCGTGTACCCGCCGGGATCGAGACTTCGGCGCTGACGGGCGTGCCGCCGGCGGCTGGCGTTCCGAGGCCGAGATCGACGAGCTTACCGTCGACGCGGGTGATGTAGGAAGCCGGTGTCCCGCACGGACCATTGTCGCCTGGCGCCGTGAAGGCGAGGCGGTAGGAGCCGGCGCCGAGCGCGGAGAGGCTGACGTTCGCAGGCGCGGAGGGCGGCGTGCCGTCGTGGTTGTAGTTGCCGCTGCCCTGCTGGTCGTGACGGAAGCTCGGCCACTCGCTCTGGCAGGCGGGTGCCTGCGTCTGCCACGCGAACAGGTAGCCCTCGCGTGTCACGTCGGCGAGACGCCCGTCGAAGGACAGCGATGCCGGTGCCGACAGCCATCCGCCGGTCTGCTTGGGGAAGCCGGGCACGTCGAGCCCGGTGGCCCCGTCGTAGGCGTGCAGAAGGCCGAGGCCCGTGCCGGTCACGACCTGGTTGCCCGGCAGTTCGGGGTCGAGCTTCGCGACGTTGTTGGACGACAGGAACTGGTAGTCGTCGGTGGTCGTCGGAAACGCCGGGAGCGTCGCGCCGGTCGAGCCGTCGAACGCACCGATCAGGTGGTTGTACGGGAAGTTCTGCCCGACGAGCAGCAGGTTCGCCGCCTGGCCGAGCGACAGCTCGTACTTGACCACGTCCGGTGTCCCTGTCCCGAGCAGGTCGCCGACCGACGCCGACTCGAAGAGGTTCAGAGCGCCGGTCCGGTCGGTTGCGTCGCTGCCCGATCCGAACGCCTGAGGGCCGGTCTGCTGCATCGTGCGGACGCTCTGCCCGCTCGGGCTGAGCTCCTCGAGCGCGCCTCCGGTCACGGACGCCACGACCAGCGTTTCGCCGCCGATCCGTGCGATCGCGGCATCCTGACCCGGGCCGACGAGCGGCAGCACGTTCTGGATGATCCCCGGCATCGCCACCGGCCAGCCGGGCATGATCTTCCCGGTCGCCCCGTCGATCGCATAGAGGCGTCCGCTGCTGCCCGCCGCGGCCGCGGTCACGCCGGCGAAGCTGACGTCGCCGCTCTGCGAGGGTGCCCCGTAGACCTCGTTGCTGGCGACGACGACATCGTCGTGACCGGATTTGGTCAGGTCGCCGATCGCCGGGTCGTTGATCGACTCGGCGACCATCTGGCGGCCGGCCGCGACTTCGGCTGGATCGACGAGCGCGACAGGGTATCCAGGGACGGGGCGCCCGTTCGCGCGCCATGCGTAGAGGTGGCCGTCGAGGCTCGGCTCGACGATGTCGGGCTTCTTGGTGAAGCCTTCGAGATGCGCGATCGCGGGCGCCGCGAGGAACCCGCACTTGGGATGGCTCTGGTCGTTCTCGAGCGCGGGGCCGCAGAAGGCCGGGTTCGAGGAGAGCGGAAAGCCGGTCACGGGCTTGCCGTTGGCATGCCACGCGTAGATGTGTGTCCCCGCCGCGACGATCACGTCGCTGGCGCCGTCGCCGGCCAGATCCGCGATCAGGGGCCCGCGCGGAGGCTCGCGCGGCAGGCCCACCGCGGCGAGCCCCGGCGAGCCAGTGTGCCCGAGCGCCGCCTGCTCGGTTTCGGTGTGCACCGGCCAGCCCCGCAGCTCGGAGCCGTTGGGCTCGTAGGCGTGGACGAGGCCGTCCTCGCTCGGGACGATCAGCTCCTGGACGTTGTCGCCGTTCAGGTCCGCGAAGCGGGTCGGCGATTCGCCGCCGGTGCCGAGCCGCTTGGGGTAGCCCGGCACCAGGGTGGGGTCGGTGAACGTGTCGAACACGCGCCTGTCGATGCCGGTGAGGGGAATGCCCTGACCGTTGACCTCGAGCTGCACGGTGAATTCGTGCTGGAACGGGTTCGGCTGGCCCGACGCGAACGTCGGTCCACCGGAGTCCGGCGGCACCACGTAGGTCGCGAGTGCTTTGCGGACCGCTTCGAGGTCGATCGAGCCGAAGTCGCTGACCGTCCCGCTCGAATCGCCTTCGCGCACGGTCGTCCAGGAGGACGGGGCCTGGCCGGCGCCCCACATCAGCTTCCAGTGGAGCTGGCCGCCGGACGCGAAGCGAGCGCGCGCGAGGCCGCTGATCTGGACGCTCGAGCCCGTGAGCGGCGCGTACCAGTCGGGCGAGTCGATCGAGGCCTCCGGCGGGATGTTCCCGCTCAGCGCCGCACCGACGGCGGCGCCGACATTCGCGCGTCCCCATCCGAAATGCGACGTCCACTGCTCGTCGGGGGGCAGCGTAGGGTTGGCGGCCGGGTCGGGCACGCCCGTGCCTTCGGTGTTGCCGGTGAGCGCCCGCTCGGCGGTCTGCTCGAGCAGGCCGCGGACCTCGTCGGGGCGCAGCGTGATGCCGCGGTCGAGGCCGGCGCTGACGACCAGCGCGGCGGCACCCGCTGCCTTGCTCGTGTTGACCGAGCCGGTCGGGCCCTCCATCGCGATCGAGCTCTTCCCGCCGAACTGCGTGGTGTTGGCGCCGCGGAAGAACGTGCCGACGGGCGCGTTGGAGCCGAAGCACGCCGGCTGCCCGCTCGCGCCGCAGAGCTTCTCGGCTTCGAGCCACTGTTTGGAGTCCGTGCCCAGGCCGACGGTGTCCGGCACCGTTCCCTCGATCAGCATCGCGTGGCCGTAGTTCGCGGGGTAGTTGTGGTTCGCCGTGTTGAGGTCGTCTCCGGAGAACGTCTGCACGACACCGTGGCTGTAGGCGTACTGCGAGGCCGCCTCCGCGAAGGCCGAGTGGTAGAGGCTGCCGTTCGCGCCCTCGATCACCTTCACGCCGCTGTCGGTGGCGAACAGGACGCCGAGCGCGAAGGTGTTGGCGTCGGAGACGAACGTGTCCCAGATGCGTACCGGCAACACCTGGCAGTGCGGGCAGACGCCGATCGAGCCCTGCCCGTCGTTGCCCTGCTCGGTGGCGTCGAGCGCGCGGCCGGTGCCGTGGTGGTGCGCGGCGAAGTAGCTCGAGAGGTCGGCCGGTTCGTTGTTGTTGTCGAAGAAGTTCCAGCCTGCGATGTCGTTGGCGTAGCCGTTGCCGTCGTTGTCGAAATGCGCTCCCGCCGGGCACTGGACTGTCAGATGTGTCGCGCTGTCGATCTGGCAGTTGCCGAACGCGTGAATCAGGTCCTGTCCGGTGATCAGGCCGGTTGGGCCGATGCGGCCCGGATAGGAGAGGCTCACGCGAGGGTCGCCCGCGTAGTCCTCGACGTTGACGGCGCCGTCGCCGTCGCAGTCATACGCGCCGCAGGAGCTCCCGTCCGAGCGCTCGGGGTAGGGCAGCTCGCCGGTGTTCAGGTGGATCTGGTCGCGCAGGCCCCGCTCGCTCCAGTCGATGCCGGTGTCGAGGATCGCGACGACCGTGTCGGGGCGCCCGCGCTCGACCTTCCACGCGCCCGCCGCGTTGAAGCCGGCGACCATCGGCTTGCCCGCGTTCGGCCCCACCGCGTAGAGGGCGCTGGCCGTCAGCTGCGAGGGGAACCCGAACAGATCGAAGCGCTCGTCGTAGAAGTTCGAAGAGCGGTTCGCCGGCGGCTGCTGGGTGTCGGGCTCGGACTGGTCGTAGTTCGGGTCGTTCGGCGTGTCCTGGCGCTGGACGCTGCCATAGCCGAACTGCTGGGCCGTTTCCTGCGAGCAGGGGTTCTCGAAGCCGCCGCAGCCGGCGGCGCCCGCGTCGACCGACGCCACCCCAGCCGCCACCAGCACGGCTACGACCGCCGTCGTCAACCATCGTCTGCGCGTCCCGCCCTGCCTCAACCCACGCTCCTCCCCCTGATGGATCGGGCAGTTACCCGGGGGTGAAGGCCGTGAAACCCGGAGGGGCGCGACGGTGTATCTCCGTCCAGCACAGCGCCGCTTGTCCGCAAACACCGCGGTGGCGGCGTGCGGGCGCGAAATCCGCCTGGTAGGGCTTCATGATTCGTTTCCACGAGGACGGCAGGAGGCAATCGAATGCGACAGGCGACCCCGCTCCGCGATATCGAGCCACGGCGCGAGGAGACGCAGCTGCACGGGCGGCGGATCTCCTATCTCACGGCGGGCGAGGGCCCGCTGCTGCTGCTCATCCATGGCATCGCCTCGGACAGCGAGGCGTGGCGGCCGGCGCTGCCGCTGCTCGCGCGGCGCGCGACGGTGATCGCGCCGGACCTCCCGGGGCACGGGCTCTCGGGCAAGGCGCCCGGCGACTACTCGCTGGGCTCGCTCGCGAGCGTCCTGCGCGACCTGCTCGTGAAGCTCGGCCACGAGCGCGCGACGCTCGTCGGGCATTCGCTCGGCGGCGGCGTGGCGATGCAGTTCGCCTACATGTATCCGGAGCGCACCGAGCGGCTCGTGCTCGTCTCGAGCGGCGGCCTCGGTCGCACCGTCAACGTCCTCCTACGGGCCGCGACGCTCCCGGGGTCCGAGCTCGCGATCGCGGTCACGATCGGTCCGATCACGACGCTGGGGCGCGCCGGCGTCGCCGCGCTGCGGCGCGTCGGACTCCGCGTCACACCCGATCTCGGCGAGGTCGGTCGCGGCTTCGCCACGCTCGCAGACGGCGAGGGCCGCGCGGCGTTCCTCGACACGCTGAGGTCGGTCGTCAACCTCCGGGGCCAGCGGATCGACGCCTCGGATCGCCTCTACCTCTCGAAAGGCATGCCCACGCTGCTGCTCTGGGGTGAGCGCGACTCGATCATCCCTGTCGGCCATGCCCTGCGCGCCAGCGAGCAGATGCCCGGCAGCCGCCTTGTGACGTTCGCCGACTCGGGCCACTTCCCCCAGATCGACGACTCGCACCGCTTCGCTGCGGTCGTGCGGGAGTTCATCGACGATACGGTGCCCTCAGCGATGACCGCGGAGGCATGGAGCCTGCTGCTCCGGGACCCGCCGCTCGTCGACCGCGCGGGCACCGAGGCAGGCTCGGCTTAGCCGACGGGAGCGCGTCTCGCTCCCCGCCCGAAGGGAGCGCTCGCGGCATGCGCTCACTCGCGCGTGTGCCTCAGTCCTCCTGGGTCGCGGGCGCGCTCGGCACCGATGGGTCGACGGGGCGAAAGCTCTCGGCGACCGAGTGCAGGCGCAACTCGGAGCTGCGGACGAGCAGATCGGCGATCTGCTCCTGATATTCGAGGAATGCGGGCGAGCGGTAGTGCTCCTCGACGGCCGCCTGGTCGCGCCACTGCTGGACGACGACGAAGTGTCCCGGGTCATCGAGCGTCTCGGCGAACACGTAGGAGATGCAACCCGGCTGCTGCCTCACGTTCGCCTCGGTCCTGCTCATCAGCGCGCGGACAGCGTCGCGGCGGGGGATCTGCGTGTAGATGTCTCCGACCCCGATGATCACGGGGCCTACTGCAGGTATTTCTCGACGGTCCCGGCATCGCGCTCGGTCGCCTCGTCCGGGTCCTCGCCAGCGCTCCGCCGGGCCCGGCGCTGGCGCAGCAGATCCCAGCAGCGGTCGAGCTCGACGGAAACGCGCTCGAGGCGCTCGCGGTCGGCGGCCAGCGACCTTCCTCGCTCGGCATCGCCCTCCTCGCCGCGCTGCAGCGAATGCTCCTCGCGGACGAGCGCCTCGATGTGGCTGAGGATCGACTCGTCGTCCATGGTCCCAGGCTATCCAATCGCCGCGCCCGCGCTCGTCCTGCCGCGACCGGCAGATCCCGGTGACGCTCGCCTCAGCGGCTGCGCTCGCTGTACGATCGCCGGCCGGTGCACTCATCACCGTCACCCCCCCCAGGCGAGCAGCCCGAGCTCGTCGACCTGCTGCACCTGGGCCGCCCGCACGTGATCGGCGCGTGGCTGCTCGGCGACGTCGTCGTCGATCCCGGTCCCGCGAGCTGCCTGCAGACGCTGCTGCCGCTGCTCGAGCAGCGCCCGCCGCGGGCGATCGCCCTCACCCACATCCACCTCGACCACGCCGGCGCGAGCGGCTCGCTCCTGCGGCGCTTCCCCAAGGCCGAGGTGTGGGTGCACGAGCGCGGCGCCCCGCACCTCGCCGATCCGTCGCGGCTGCTCGACAGCGCGAGCCGCCTGTACGGCGAGGAGATGGAGCGCCTGTGGGGCGAGGTGCTGCCGGTGCCCGCCGAGCGCATCAGGGCGTTGACCGGCGGCGAGCGGCTCGGCGCCTTCACCGTCGGCTACACGCCCGGGCACGCCTCACACCACGTCTCCTACCTGCACGAGCCGAGCGGGCGCGCGTTCACCGGCGACGTCACCGGAGTCCGAATCGGCGAGGGCCCGGTGCTTGCGCCGACGCCGCCGCCCGACATCGACCTCGAGGCCTGGCGGGCCTCGCTCGAGCTGATCGCGAGCTGGGATCCGGCGAGCATCGCCGTGACGCACTTCGGCGCCTATGACGGCGTCGCGGCGCATCTCGATTCGCTGCGCGATCAGCTCGAGGGAAGCGCGGTCAGCGCCGGCGAGCTCGACGAGAGCGCGTTCGCGGCGAATGTACGCGCCCGCGTCGCGGACTCTGCCTCGAGCGAGACCGCTGCGGCCTACGAGCAGGCGATGCCACCCGAGCAGAGCTTTCACGGCCTCGTCCGCTATCTGCGCCGGCGTGAGAGCGCGTAAGGTCCGGGCGATGGCGAGCTCGAACGACCACTACGAGGAGCTCTTACGCGAGCATCGCTGGGAGGTGCCCGAGCGCTACAACATCGCGGCCGACGTCTGCGAGCGACACTCGCCGGACGCGCCGGCGATGGTCCACGAACGCCACGACGGGGCCCTCAGAGAGCTCCACTGGGGCGAGCTTCAGGGGCTCGCCGCGCAGGCGGCGAACCTGCTCGCGGCACTCGGGGTCGAACGGGGCGACCGGGTCGCCGTCGTGCTGCCGGCCACGCCGGAGGCCGCCGCCGTGTTCTTCGCGACCTGGAAGCTCGGCGCGATCCTGCTCTCGATGTCGGTGCTCTACGGCGACGAGGGCATCGCGCACCGCTTGCGCGACTCCGAGCCGAAGGTGCTCGTCACCGACGCCGCGAACGCCCCGCGGTTCGCCGGCGCCGATGTCTCACGGATCCTCGTGCTCGAGCCCGCCGCGCTCGCGGCTGAGAGCGACACCGCTCCGACGCTCGACACGTCGGCCGAGGACCCGGCCCAGCTCTACTACACCTCCGGCACGACCGGGCTCGCGAAGGGCATCGTCCACGCCCACCGCTACCTGCTCGCGCACAACGAGTTCGTCCACTGTCACGACGTTCAACCCGGCGAGCGCTTCCATGGCATGGGCGAGTGGGCGTGGGCGGCCGGCATCTGCCCGCTGCTCGGGTCGTGGCGCCTCGGCGCCGTGCAGGCCGTCTACGAGCGGGAGGGCGGCTTCGACCCGCACAGGCAGCTGGACTTCCTCTCCCGCCACGAGGTCACCAACGTGTTCGCGACGCCGACGGCGATCCGCTCGATGATGGCGATCGGCGATGCGGGCGAGCTCTACCCGCAGCGCTTTCGGATCGTGTGCTCGGCAGGCGAGCCGCTGAACCCCGAGGCGATCCGCTGGTTCCGCAGCCAGTACGGAGTGACGGTGCTCGACTACTACGGGCTCACCGAGTCCTATCCGCTGTGCGGCAACTTCCCCTGGATGGAGGTCAGGGAGGGGTCGATGGGACGTCCGATGCCCGGCTGGGAGGTTGCGATCCTCGACGAGGATGAGCGTCCGGTCGCCGGCGGCGAGCGCGGCGAGATCTGTCTGCGCGCCCGCTCCAACCCCCACTACCCGCTCGGCTACTGGCGCCTGCCGGAGGCGACGGCGGAGACGTTCGGCGGCGACTGGTTCCACACGAAGGACGCGGCGCGCATGGACGAGGACGGCTACGTCTGGTACGAGGGGCGAGCCGACGACGTGATCATCGCCGCCGGCTACCGGATCGGTCCCTTCGAGGTCGAGTCGATCTGCCTCGAGCATCCCGCCGTCGCCGAGGCCGCCGCCGTCGCCGCGCCGGACGAGCGCCGCGGCGCCGTCGTCAAGGCATACATCGTCCTCGCCGAGGGCCGCGAGGCCTCTGACGAGCTCGCCGAGGAGATCAAAAGCTTCGTCCGCGAGCGGTTGTCGGCCTACGCCTACCCGCGCCTCGTCGAGTTCGTCGACGAGCTCCCGAAGACGCTCACCGGCAAGATCAGGCGCATCGAGCTGCGCGAGCGCGCCGCCGGTACGCTGCCCGGGTGACGCTGCACCCGCTCGCAGAGAACTTCGCCTCGGTCGCCGGCGCGTACGAGCGAGGCCGGCCGGAGTACGCGGCGGCGGTGGTCGGCGCGCTGTCGGCCGAGCTCGGGGTCAGCAAGGGAGCCGCGGTCCTCGATCTCGCCGCGGGCACCGGAAAGCTGACGCGCGCGCTGCTCGCGGGCGGCCTCGACGTTGTGGCGGTCGAGCCCCAGGGAGCGCTGCGCGAGATGCTCTGCGAGCGGGTCGGCGCCGAGCGGGTACACGAGGGCCTCGCGGAGGACATCCCCCTGGCAGACGCCTCGGTCGACGCCGTGACCGTCGCCGACGCGTTTCACTGGTTCGAGCACGCGGCGGCGCTCGCCGAGATTCGCCGTGTGCTGCGGCCGGGCGGCGGCCTCGCCGTGCTCAGCACGATCCCGGACTGGCGCGAGGCGTCGTGGGCGAAGGAGCTCGGCGCGACGATGGAGCGGCTACGGCCCCAGCACCCGAACTTCGACGGGCCGCCGTGGAAGGACGCCGTCCGCGCCGCGGGCGGCTGGAGCGAGCCGCGCGAAGTGCGCGTGACCACGTGGCACCGCTCCGATCCGGAGCTGATCGTGGAGTACCTCGGTTCGGTCAGCTGGATCGCGGCGCTATCCGAAGCAGAGCGGGCGCAGACGCTCGCGAGGCTCGGCGAGCTGATCGCCAACGGGGAGACGCCGGCTGAGATGCCGCTGCATGTCGTGATCGGGCTGAGCTCGCACGGCGCTCGACCGCCGCGCCACCCCGCTTCCTGAGGGCTCGTCGCGCGGCCGCTAGATTGGGCCGGGTGCCGGCCGGCCAGAACCCGTCATCGCCCGAGACGTCGACCGCGTCGCGCCGCACGCCTGCGCCGGCGGCCGCTGCGGGTTCCGCGATCAGCGCGAGTGGGCTCGTCAAGTCCTACGGACCGGTTCAGGCGCTGGCCGGTGTCGATCTCGAGGTCGCACACGGCACCGTGTTCGGACTGCTCGGTCCGAACGGCGCCGGCAAGACGACGATCGTCCGGATCCTGACGACGCTCCTGAAGCCGGACGCGGGCAGCGCGCGCGTCGACGGCCTCGACGTCGTACGCGAGGCCGCGAGGCTGCGCCAGCGGATCGGGCTCGCCGGGCAGTACGCGGCGGTCGACGAGAACCTCACCGGTCTCGAGAACCTGACGATGGTCGGGCGGCTCTACGGTCAGCGACGGGCGGCGGCGAAGCGCCGGGGCGAAGAGCTGCTCGAGCGTTTCGAACTGAGCGACGCGGCGAACCGCCCGACGAAGACCTACTCCGGTGGCATGCGCCGGCGGCTCGATCTCGCCGCGGCGCTCGTCGCGCAGCCGCCGGTGCTGTTCCTGGACGAGCCGACCACCGGCCTCGACCCACGCAGCCGGCTTCAGCTGTGGGAGACGATCGAGAGGCTCGTCGCCGAAGGCACGACGGTGATGTTGACTACGCAGTACCTCGACGAGGCCGACCGGCTCGCGCACGAGGTCGCCGTGATCGACCACGGCCGTGTGATCGCCGAGGGGACGCCGGACGCGCTCAAGGACCGCGTCGGCGGGGAGCGGCTCGAGATCCGCCTCGAGCAGCCGGAGCAGGCAGAGCCCGCCGTCACCGCGCTCGTATCGATGGCCGACGATCCACCGGCCGTCGACGGCGGCCTCGTGACGGTCGGCGTGCACCGTCGTGGCGGTGCGATCGTCGAGGCCGTGCGCCGTCTGGACCGTGCCGGGATCGGGGTCGAGGACGTCGAACTGCGCCGTCCCACGCTCGACGACGTGTTCCTCGCGCTCACCGGGCACGCCGCGGAATCGGACGACGAGCCGGGCGTCGAGGAGGCGGCATGAGACGGCTCGTGAGCGACACGCTCGTGATCGCCGAGCGCAACCTGATCCGCCTCCCGCGCGCTCCCGAGCTGCTGATCGCCTTCACCGTGCAGCCGATCATGTTCGTGCTGCTGTTCCGCTACGTGTTCGGCGGCGCGATCAAGACGCCGGGCTACAGCTACGCGGACTTCCTGATCCCCGGGATCATCGTCCAGAACATCGCCTTCGGGGGGTTCGTCACGGCGCTGGGGCTCAACGAGGATCTCCACAAGGGCCTGATCGACCGCTTCCGATCGCTGCCGATGGCCCGTCCCGCGGTGCTCGCCGGGCGCACGCTCTCAGATGTGGTCACGAACGCGCTGTCGGCGGTGATCCTGATCCTCACCGGGCTCCTGATCGGCTTCTCCTTCCACACGAGCTTCCTGCACGCGATCGCCGGCTTCGGCCTCCTGCTCCTGTTCGGGTATGCGTTCTCGTGGTTCTTCGCGCTGGTGGGGATGATCGCCAACACGCCGGAGGCTGCGAACTCGCTCGCCTTCATCGCCGTCTTTCCCCTGACCTTCATCTCCTCGGCGTTCGTGCCGGTCGAATCGATGCCGGAAGTGCTCCGCGGGTTCGCCGAAGTCAACCCGTTCACGATCATGGTCGATGCGATGCGCTCGCTGTGGCTCGGCGCGCCGGCTCAGAACAACGTCTGGGGAGCCGTCGTGTGGTCGCTCGCGATCATCGCCGTGTTCGCGCCGCTCGCGGTCGCTCGCTACAGGCGCGCCGCCGGTCAGTGACGCGCCGCTAGACTCGCGGCTCGATGGCCCAGCCCGACGACGATCTGTTCGGCTCCGAGCACGTCGAGGCCTACCGCGAGACGGGCGGCGAGCGCGGTTACCACTGGCGGGGGACGACGATCCTGCTCCTGACGACCGAGGGCCGATCCAGCGGCGAGCGTCGCACGACGCCCCTGATCCACCGCACCGACGGCGATCGCTGGGTGGTCGTAGCCTCGAAGGGCGGCGCGCCCACGCACCCGAGCTGGTTCCAGAACCTCGAGGCGAACCCCGAGGCGACGATCCAGGTGCGATCGGAGGAGATCCCCGTGCGCGCGTCGGTCGCCAAGGGCGAGGAGCGCGGCCGCCTGTGGAAGCAGATGGCCGAGGTCTGGCCCGCCTATGACGACTATCAGGCGAAGACCGACCGCGAGATCCCGGTCGTGATCCTGGCACGCCGCTAGGCGACTCCCGCACGCCCTCCCTGCTCTTGGGGACGCCTGGGACGAGTCCGGCCCTTTCTTCCCAAATTTGCCGTGATCCTCCGTATCATGGACTGCGGCGGAAACCGCGAGCAGCCTGGATGGGGGGTTGGCGGTCCCGGAAGCCCTACTCATGCGGAGGGGACGTAGGCTATGGAGACGGCACCATTGATGCGGGTGCTCAGAGGCCTGTTCGGGTCGCTCGTCGTCGCGCTCGTGGTCCTCTCTGTCGTGCCCGCGGGGGCCGCGATCGCCTCCGTCACGCTCGAAAGCTCGCCCGGAGGCACGACCTCCAACGACAGCACGCCGACGTTCAGCGGCACCGCCTCGGACTTTCTCGATCCGGTCACGCTTCTCGTCTACAGCGGAAACCACATCGAAGGATCCCCGGTACGGACCCTGACCGCTGAACCGGCGGTCGGC
Source organism: Solirubrobacteraceae bacterium (assembly GCA_036272475.1). GTDB lineage: Bacteria > Actinomycetota > Thermoleophilia > Solirubrobacterales > Solirubrobacteraceae > Palsa-744. The sequence continues at coordinate 52,061 of DATAYP010000066.1, forward strand.
ACCGGCGCCTGGACCGTCACCGTCACTCCTTCGTTGTCCGATGGGACATACACGGCCGTCATCGAACAGGATGAACTACTCGGACTCGGAGAAACAAGCACCACGCCGCCGGTGACCTTCACCATCGACACCGCGTCACCGAAAGTGTCGTTGGACAGCGTTGCCTCGCCCTCGAATCAGACCGAACCGGCCTTCACCGGCACGGCGAGCGACACCGAACCGATCACCATCGATATCTATGAAGGCGGCAAAGCGGAAGGGATCCCCGTCTCCAGTGCGAGCGCAAGCGGCACGGGCGGGTCCTGGAAATCGACTGGCGCGAGCCCGTCGCTCCTGAGTGGCGAATACACCGCCGTGGCGACGCAGCCCAGCTCGCTCGGCAACGCGCCCGGCAGGAGCAACCCCGTGACGTTCGCCGTCAGCACGGCGTCGCCGACGGTGACGTTGAACCCGGTCGCCTCGCCCTCGAACAACACCGAACCGACGTTCTCGGGCACGGCGAGCGACGCCGAACCGGTCACCGTTCACATCTACGAAGGCAGCAAAGCGGAAGGCACCACGGTTGCGACTGCGACCGCATCGGGCAACGGCGGCGGCTGGAGCTCGGCCGCCGCCAGCCCGCCCCTCGCGAGCGGAACGTACACGGCGATCGCGACGCAGCCGAGTTCGCTCGGTAATGCGCCCGGCAAGAGCAACACGGTGAAGTTCGACGTGAGCACCGCCTCACCGACCGTGACGTTGAACTCCGTCGCCTCGCCCTCCAACGACACGACGCCTGTCTTCACCGGCAAAGCCAGCGACACGACGTCGGTGACGGTCGAAATCTTCGAAGGAAGCACCGCGGAAGGGACCGTCGTGGCAACCGCGACCGCACCGGGCAACGGCGGCAGCTGGAGCTCGGGCCACGCGAGCCCCGCGCTCTCGAGCGGAACGTACACGGCGCTCGCGACGCAGCCGAGCTCGCTCGGTAATGCGCCCGGCAAGAGCAACACGGTGACGTTCGTCGTCAGCACCGCGTCGCCGACGGTGACGCTCAGCCAGCCGACCTCGCCGTCGAACAACACCACGCCGACGTTCTCGGGGAGCGCCAGCGAAGCGGGACCCGTGACGGTTCAGATCTACGAAGGCAGCAAAGCGGGAGGAACGGTCGTGTCGAGCGCCGGCGCGAGCGCCACGGGCGGCGGCTGGACGTCGGGGCACGCCAGTCCGGCCCTCGCGAGCGGAACCTACACGGCCGTAGCGACCGAGCCCAGCTCCCTCGGCAACTCCCCCGGCCGCAGCAATGCGGTCACGTTCGCCGTGAGCACCGCCTCTCCGGTCGTCACGCTGAACACGCCGACGTCACCGTCCAACCAGACGAGACCGACCTTCAGCGGCTTCGCAAGCGACACGACCCAGGTCGTGGTCAAGGTCTACGCGGGCACAAGCGCCACGGGCACCGTCGTCGCCACCGCCACGGCTGAAGGCAACGGCGGCGACTGGAGCTCCGGCGAAGCAAGCCCGCAGCTCTCCAGCGGTCAGTACACGGCGATCGCGGTACAGACCAGCTCGCTCGGGAACGCTCCCGGCCAGAGCAACACAGTCACGTTCACGGTGAACACTGCGCCGCCCACCGTCACGCTGAACCCGCCGAAAACCCCCTCCAACAACACGGCCCCGACCTTCAGCGGAACGGCGAGCGACACGGAACCCGTGATGGTCCACATCTACGCGGGAAGCAACGCCGAAGGCACGCCCGTCTCGACCGCAGCCGCCAACGGGAACGGTGGCGCCTGGAGCTCCGGCCAGGCGAGCCCGAGCCTGGTGAGCGGCCAGTACACGGCCGTCGCCGTGCAGGCGAGCTCGCTCGGGAACTCACCGGGCACGAGCTCACCCGTCACCTTCGTGGTGGACACCTCCTCGCCCACGGTGTCGCTGAACCAGCCGCCCTCGCCCAGCAACAACGCCAAGCCGGCCTTCACGGGCACCGCGAGCGACACGACGCAGGTCGTCGTGCACATCTACGACGAAGCCAGTTTCGAGGTCACGAAAGCAACGGCGACGCCTTCCGCAGGCGCTTTCAGCGCGAGCAACGAGACCACGCTCGCGAACGGCACCTACACCGCGACGGCGACGCAGCAAAGCTCGCTGGGGAACCCTGAAGGCAAGAGCAGCACCGTGACCTTCGTCGTGAACACCTCGCCTCCGACGGTCACCTTGAACTCGCCGGCGTTTCGATCCAACAACACCACGCCGTCGTTCACGGGCACGGCGAGCGACACGACGCTCGTAACGGTGCGCGTGTACGCCGGGACGAAAGCCGAAGGCGCACCGGTCTCCACTCTCACAGCGCCCGGGACCGGCGCGGGCTGGGAATCGGGGGCCGTGAGCCCTGCCCTGTCTAACGGCACGTATACCGCGATCGCCTCGCAGCCAAGCTCGCTCGGTAACCCCGAAGGCAAGAGCGCCCCCGCGACGTTCACGGTCGACACGCATGCGCCGACGGTAACTCTCACGCCGCTCAAATCCCCGACCAACAGCACCGCTCCCACGTTCACCGGCAGCGCCAGCGAAGTCGGACAGCCGGTCGCGATCAAGATCTACGCCGGAACCAAAGCGAGCGGAACCGTGGTCGCCGCGGCCGAAGCCGCCGGCAACGGAGGGGAATGGACCTCGAGCAAAGCCACGCCGGCGCTCGTGGAAGGGACCTATACGGCCATCGCCATACAGACCAGCGCGATCAAAAACCCCTCTGGGGAAAGCGCGCCGGTCACCTTCACCGTCGAAACCAAATCGCCGACGGTGACGCTCAGCGCGCTTGCCAAACCGCTGTCGAACAACACCACCCCGTCCTTCTCCGGGACCGCCAGCGATGTGCAACCCGTGACGGTTCAGATCTACGCCGGCCTCAAAGCCGAAGGGACGCCGGTCTCCACCGCCACCGGGACCGTCTTGGGAGGCATCTGGAGCTCCGGCCCGTCCACCCCGGCGCTGGCGAGCGGGCAGTACTCCGCGATAGCCGAACAGCCCAGCTCCGCCGGAAACGCTCCAGGATTGAGCAAACCGATCACCTTCACGGTCAACACCGCGCCCCCCACGGTCGCGCTGGCGCAGCCGAAATCGCCGTCCAACAACACCAAGCCGGCCTTCACGGGTACCGCGAGCGACACGACGCAGGTCGTCGTCCACATCTACAACAAAGAAAGCCTCGAAGTCACGAAAGCGACGGCGACGCCTTCCGCGGGCGCGTTCAGCGCGAGCAACGAGACCACGCTCGCGAGCGGCACGTACACCGCGACGGCGACGCAGAAGAGCTCACTGGGCAACCCGGATGGCACGAGCAGCACCGTGACCTTCGTGGTGAACACGTCTCCTCCGACGGTCACGCTCAGCGCGCCTCCGTCCCCTTCCAACAACGCCAAGCCCACGTTCACTGGCACCGCGAGCGACACGACGACGGTAACGGTCACGATCTGGGCCGGCGTGCACGCGACCGGCTCGCCGATCGCGACTGCGACAGGAACGCCAGACGCCGGCGGCAGCTGGACATCCGGCGCGCCGAGCCACGAACTGCTCAAGACGAAGCAGATCTACACCGCGGTCGCGACCGAGCCCAGCTCGATAGGGAACCCGTCCGGAGCGAGCGCCCCGATCCACTTCGAAGTCGACCCGGGCGCGCCGACCGTCACCCTGAACGCACCGCCCTCGCCGAGCAACAGCACGACGCCGTCCTTCACCGGGTCGGCCAGCGACACGACACCGGTCACCATTGAAATCTACGCGGGCGCGAAAGTGGAAGGCAAGCCCAAAGCCGTCTCCACAGCAGCTGCAACCGGCACGCGCGGCGGCTGGACATCCGGCGCGGCAAGCCCCCCGTTGCCAGACGGCAGCTACACGGTCGTCGCAAGCCAGTACAACCTCGCGAACCCCGAAGAAGTCGGTACCTCCGAACGCTACACGTTCACGGTGGAGACAGTCCCACCGCACGTCACGCTGACGGCTCCGGCGAACGGCAGCTCCACGACAGGGACGACAGAGACGGTCACCGGCACGGCCGGCAGTGAAGAAGGTGACTCACACCAGGTCACCGTGCAGCTCTTCTCAGGCTCGACGATCGGCGCCGGCCAGTCCCCGGTCCAGAGCGTCACCGTCAACGCCAGCGGGAATGCATGGTCGGCGACCTTCGGTGGCCTCACGCCGGGCACCTACACGACGCGCGCAGCACAATCCGACTGGGCAGGCAACGTCGGCCTGAGTGCGAGCAGCACCTTCACCGTCGTCGGCCAGCCGCCGGCGGCGAGCCAGTCGGCGCCAGCCGCGCCGCCGTCCGTGTCATTCACGTGGTTCCCGACCAGCCCGCGCGTCGGCCAGAGCGTCTCGCTCGTCTCGAACTCCACCGATGCGGCGAGCGCGATCACGGGGTTTGCGTGGGACATGGCAGGTGCCGGTGCGTTCGTCGCCGGTGGTCCGACGACTAGCACGACCTTCTCGACTCCAGGCAACCACCGGGTTCAGCTGCGGGTCACCGACGCCAATGGCGCTTCCACCGTGGCGTCTGCGGTCGTGTCCGTCACCTCGCAGCTTCCTCTGATGCAGCCCTTCCCGATTGTCCGGATCACGGGCACCGGCACCCGGTCCGGTATCAAGTTGACGCAGCTCGGCGTGTCGGCCTCGCCAGGAACCCAGATCACCGTGCAGTGCAGGGGGCGCGGGTGCCCGTCGAGGGCACAGACCGTGAAGGTCCAGAGCCAGGCCGCGAAGGCGCGAAAGCGCTCGCCGTTTGTCGAATTCAGCCGGTTCGAGCGGTCGCTCAAAGCCGGAATCACGCTCGAAATCAGGGCCAGCAAGCCGGGGCTGATCGGGAAGTACACGCGATTCGTCGTTCGCAAGGGCAGGCTTCCCCTTCGATTCGATGCGTGTCTCGAAGGTATCGCCGCCAGCCCCGTGGGGTGCTCGTCCTCGTGAGCTCGACAGGCATCAGCGCGAGGCGCTCGAGTCCGCACGCCGGCCAGCGCACCGTCGCCGGGCCGTCGCGACACGTTCTTCGCGTGTTGCTCGGCGTGCTGCTCGCTCTGGCGCTTCTGCCGGTCGCGGCGGCCGCCGCCGCGCCGCCGAGCGTGACGATCACGAGCCCCGCCAACGGCAATGTCACCAACAATCCCACACCCGCCATCAGCGGGACGGCGGAAGGCCTGCTCGAGGCCGAGATTGAAGCTCCCGGAACCCTCAAGATCTATGGAGGGGCGCAACCGAACCCGGTGGGTACGCCGCTGCAGGAATTGGAATTCCCGGCGCTGGGAGGAACATGGGCCGTGTCCGTCGCGAAGGCCCTGCCCGATGGCCAGTACACCCTGCAGGCCGTGGTCAGCGAAGGGCTCCAAGAAGTGACGAGCGCGCCCGTGATCTTCACCGTCGACGCGACACCGCCACAGCTCAGCATGACCTCGCCCGCCCAGGGCAGCACTGCGATCGGCGGCTCGCAGGTGCTCGCCGGCGCGGCCGGGACCGCTGCCGGCGACCTGCCCGTGGTGACGGTGCAGCTGTTCGCCGGCTCCTCGATCGGCTCGCAGGCCGCGATCGAGGCCGTCACGGTGCCGGCGTCGGGCGGCTCCTGGTCGGCGACCCTCGGTGGGCTCGGCCCTGGCACCTACACGGCTCGCGCCGAACAGGGCGACGAAGCGGGGAACGTCGGCTTCTCCGAAGCGGTGACGTTCACGCTCCTCGCGCCGGTGCCGCCGCCGTCCCCGGCTCCTCCGCACGCCTCGTTCACGTGGTTTCCGACGACGCCCGTGGTCGGCGAATCTGTCTCGCTGGCGTCCAGCTCGACCGACCAGACAAGCGCGTTGGCGACCTTCGCGTGGGCTCTCGGACCCGGCACCGCGTTCACGCTCGGCAAGCAGGTTCTTACGACCTCTTTCGCGACCCCCGGAGCCCACGTCGTCCGCCTGCGCGTCACTGCCGCCGACGGCCTGTCGAGTCTGGCGACGGCGACGGTCAACGTGATCAGCAGACCGCTAACCCTTATGGCGCCCTTTCCGGTCGTCCGCATCGGAGGCGTCCTGACGTCCTACGGCGTCAACCTGAGCACGATCACGGCGCAGGCACCTCCGGGCGCCCTCGTCAGGGTCACGTGTCGAGGGCGACACTGCCCGAGGGCGTCGGAAACGCGCCTCGCTGTGAGTAGCGGCAAGCGCAAGGCCGGTATGGTTTTGCTCGTATTTCGTCGCTTCGAGCGCTCGCTGAGCGCGGGCGTCACTCTCCAGATAAGGATCTTCAAACCAGGACAGATCGGCAAGTACACGCGCTTCACGATTCGCCACGGGCGGCTGCCGATGCGAGTCGACAGCTGCGTGGACCCGACGGGAACGACACCGATCCCCTGCCCAACCTCATGAGCACCGCTCGCCTCGCAACGAGTCGTGTCGACCCCGGAAAGCGGCATGCCGCCGAGGCCCGTCGCAGGGGCTTGGCGCTGGTCGCGGCGTTCGCGGTGATCTTCGCAGCCGCCTTCGCCCTCGGTCGAAGCGGCACGTCGACGACCACGACGCCCCACGAAGGCGTCCAGTGGGCCGTGCCCCAGGCCTCGGTCGGCACCGCGATACCGGCCCGCCTGACGACCGCGCCGCCGATCGAGATCGAAAAGCCCCCGCCACCGACCCGCCATTCGAGCAGCCAGGTCGGCGGCGGATCGAGCGGACGCTCAGCGACCGTCGGGCAGAGCCTCGCGACCGAAGCTCCGGCGCCAGCTGCCTCACCGTCGCGGCCGGCGCCTGTCCCCACGCCGGCGCCGCCAGCTGCGCCCGCGCCGGTCGAACACTCCTCCTCGAGCGGCGGCGCGTCGGCGCCGAAATCCGGATCTTCGGGTGGTGGAGTCACGCAATCCAGTCAGCCCGGCCAAACCTTCGAATCCTCGGGCTGAACGATGTACAGGTCGACGCGTCCAATGCTCCTGCGCCGTCCGGCTCGTCGGCTGCCCGCCTACTGGTCGACTCGCCCGATACCGGGGTGGGTGGGGCCGGTGTTGGTGGCGGCCGCCGTGCTCGGCTATCTCGCCGGCCATCACCGGCCGGCGCCCGCGCCGGAAGAACCCGCGCGCGTCGCCTATCAGGCCAGCTTCGCGCTCGAATACCCCGGGACGTGGCAGCGCACGTCCGCAGCCCCCTCGATCCCCGGACTTCAGCTCTCCGACCCGCTCCTGCTCGCCCCGGGCGGCGACGCGGGCCGGGCGGGGCTGCTCAGCGGACAGGCCGCCGCGGGTGGAGCGGCTCCTGTCCCGGCCGCGATGGTCGCGGCGATGCAGGGTCTGCCCCGCACCGAAATCGTCGACCTCCAGAACGTGCAGGCATACGCCTACAAGGGTCTTCGGCTGGCGGGGTTCGCGAGGGCGCTCGACCTCTACGTGATTCCTGCATCCAGCGGCCCCTCCACGGTTCTCGCGTGCTACGCCGCGACGCCCGGAAGCTCCGACCTCACACAGTGCGAGCACATCGCCGCCAAGCTCACCCCGGTCGGGCAGGCGCGCTACGACCTCGGGCCCCAACCGGAATACTCCGGCCGCCTCGGCGCGGCGATCGCAGCCCTGGACAGCGGGCGGCTCGTCCTGCGCCATCAGCTCGGGGTCAAGCAGAGGCCTGCGGCCCTGGCGCGGGTGGCGACGGTGCTGGCCGGCCACATGGCCACGGCCGCCGCAGCGATTCACACCCTGCCGGCGCCGGCCACCGCGCAGCCGGCGCAGGCGACGCTCGTCGCGTCGATCGACCGCGCGGCCGCGGCCTACCGCTCGCTCGCCGCTGCGGCGCCCAGCGTGGAAATCGCCGCTGCGCAGAGAGAAGTCGATTCCGCCGAGGGCGCTATCGACATCTCGCTCGAGAACTTCGCGCTGCTCGGTTACAAGCATTCCTGATTGAGGGTCCTCACCTGGAACCTGTTCCACGGCCGCTCGATCCCTGGGGCCGGGCGCAACCTCGAAGCGGAGTTCACGCGCCGGCTTGCGGAGTGGCCTTGGGAGGTCGCGCTTCTGCAGGAGGTGCCACCGTGGTGGCCGCCGCGGCTGGCAGCGGCCACCGGGTCCGACCAGCGCACGGCACTGACCTCGCGCAACTCGGGAATGGCGCTGCGCCGGCTGCTGGCCGAGCGCTGGCCCGACGAGCTCAAGTCGAACGGTGGCGGTTCGAACGCGATCCTCGTGCGGGGCCGGATCGCCGAGCACCGCAAGCTGAGGTTGCGTAACTGGCCCGAGCGACGTGTCGCGCAGCTCGCGCGGCTCGACTCGGGAACATGCATCGTGAACCTCCACGCGAGCGCGCGCGTCGAGCTCGCCGAGGCCGAGCTGCAGCGCGCGTGGGAGCAGGCGCTCGAGTGGGCGGCCGGCGAGCCGCTGGTCCTCGGCGGCGACCTGAACCTGCGTGCCCCCGCCGCTCCGCTCGAGGAGATCGTGCACCTCGCCGCCCGCGACGTCGATCATCTTTTCGCGCAGGGCCTGGAGCCGGCCGGCGAGGCCCGGCGGCTCGACCGTCGCATGTTGCTCGCCGGCCGGGAGGTCGAGCTCTCCGATCACGTGCCGCTCCTCGCCGAGGCTCGGCGAGCATCCGCTCTGATTGACGAGGCGCGCAGCGGGGTATAGGACCCGAGTGCGCGGCGCTCCCCGGAGCTCGCCGGGCGCGGGGAGCGCGCCGATCGCGGCGCGCGCAAAGCCGAACGGGACCAGGAGGAGTCAGATGCGCCACCGTCTGGGAATCGAGACGATCGCGGTTCTTGCCGTGCTCGCCGTGCTCGCGATCTTCGGCGCCGCAGCGTCTGCCGCGCAGCTGCCGGTCGTCTACAACGGGGTTCTCGGCTACGCACAGGCGAGCCCGACGGCGAGCCCGCCCGGCGCGAACGACTGGTCCTGCAAGCCCTCGGCCGCACACCCGCGACCGGTGATCCTTGTCCACGGGACGTTCGTCGACATGTCCAACGACTGGCAGGCCCTGTCGCCGCTGCTCTACGACAACGGCTACTGCGTGTTCGCGTTCAACTACGGCTCCTCGAACGGAAGCGGCCAGCTCGGGATCTACGCGACGGGGGAGATCTCGCAGTCTGCCGAACAGCTCGCGAGCTTCGTCAACCAGGTGGTCGCGGCGACCGGCGCGCGCAAGGTCGACCTCGTGGGCCACTCCCAGGGCGGCATGATGCCGCGCTACTACCTCAGGTTCCTCGGCGGCGCGAGCAAGGTCCACACGCTGGTGGGGCTGTCGCCCTCCAACCACGGCACGACGCTCGACGGCCTGTTCACGCTCGCGAGCGCGATCCCCGGAGCCACGAGCTTCTTCGGCTTGTGCACCGCGTGCGAAGAGCAGGCGGCCGGCTCGGCCTTCCTCACCAAGCTCAACGCAGGCGGCGACACCGTGGGCGGCGTGCACTACACGGTGATCCAGACGGCCAACGACACGGTCGTCACGCCCTACAGCTCGGCGTTCCTCTCGGGTCGCAACGTCACGAACATCCTGCTCCAGAACCAGTGCGTCCTCGACCTCGGCGAGCATCTGTCGATGCCCTATGACCACATCGCAGACCGGGATGTGCTCAACGCGCTCGACCCGGCGCATGCGGTGCAGCCGCTGTGCACGCCGGTGCTTCCGATCGCGGGCGGGTAGACACGGGCCGCGGCGCCGCGACTTCAGGCGGCCGCGTCACCTCGCTACGGTGGTGAGGTGGCCACGAGCGTCGATGAGCGCGTGCACGCCAGGGAGGTCCGCGTCGAGCCCTCTGCCAAGCGGGTGCGCGCCTACCTCGGCGGGGAGCCCGTGGCGGATACGACGCGGCCGCTGCTCGTCTGGGAGGTCCCGTACTACCCGACCTACTACTTCCCCGCGGCCGACGTGCGCTCGGAGCTGCTCGAGCCCGAAGGTGGCGGCGCGCACTCGCCGATCCTCGGAGCGGCGAGGACGTTCACCGTACGCGCCGGCGGCCGGGACGCCCCGGACGCGGCGCGGCGCTACGAGGATGCGCCTGTGGAGCCGCTGCGCGACATGGTCCGCTTCGAGTGGGGCGCGATGGATGCTTGGTTCGAGGAGGACGAGGAGGTCTTCACGCACGCGCGCGACCCGCACACGCGGATCGAGATCCTCGCGAGCTCGCGGGAGGTGCGGGTCGAGCTCGACGGGGTCACGATCGCGCACACGCAGAGCCCACGCCTGCTGTTCGAGACGGGACTGCCCGTCCGCTGGTACCTGCCGAGGCCGCACGTGCGCTTCGATCTGCTCGAGCGCAGCGACACGGTGACGCACTGCCCCTACAAGGGGCAGGCCGAGACCTGGTCGGTGCGGATCGGCGAGCGACTTCACGAGGATGTCGCCTGGTCATATCCCACGCCGCTTCCCGAGAGCGAGAAGATCGCCGGGCTGATCGCCTTCTACGACAAGAGGGTGGATCTGAGCGTGGAGGGCACCGGCGGTGCGCGCTCGCCGCGCGGCGCCTGAGCAGCAGCGGCCCGCCGCAGCGGCGGCGAGTCGAGCTCAGGGGCCGTCGGGCGTGTTCACGCGCGCGGCCAGTATCGCGATGTCGTCGCGCGCGCCGACGTCGAGGTCGATCAGCTCGAGCAACGAGTCGATCGCGTCCCGCGCGAAGCGCGGCGAGCTCTGCGCGAGCTGATCGATCATCGCCTGGACGCTGACCATGCGCTCGGGAGCATGCGCCTCGGTCAGGCCGTCGGTGTAGAGCGCGAGCGCGTCGCCGGGCTGCAGGGTCGTGGAGACCTCCTGGATCGTGGGGTCGGGGAAGATGCCCAGCAGCGTGCCCGACTCGCCGAACTCCTCGGCCTCACCGCCGGCTCTAGCGACGAGCGCAGGGGGGTGTCCGGCGGCGGCCAGCGTGACGTGCACGGCCCCGTCGGCGAAGCCGAGATGGGCGAGGATCGCCGTCGCGAAGCGTCCGTCGAAGTTCTGTTCGAGCATCGCCTGGTTCACGCGGGAGAGCACGTCCGCGGGGCTCGTCTCATCGCGCGCGTACGCGACCGCCGTGTGCCGGAGGAAGCCCGTGAGCGCGGCTGCTTCGGCGCCCTTGCCGCACACGTCCCCGACGACGAGCCAGCAGCTCGGTCCGTTGCCGAACACGTCGTAGAAGTCGCCACCCACTTCGCTGCCCGGGCCCATCGGCCGGAAGTAGCTCGCGAGCTCGAGGCCCGGGATCACCGGCAGTGCTGCCGGCATCAGGCTGCGCCGCAGCGTGTGCGCGACGCGGTCGCGTTCGGCGTAGAGACGGGCGTTGTCGTAGGCCAGCGCCGCGCGCCCGGTGAGGTCTTCGAGCACCGCCAGCTGGCTTCGCTCGTAGCGGCTCGGATGAAAGAACGAGATCGTGCCGAGCATGCGTCCGCGGGCCACCATCGGAAAGGCCGCCGCGGCGGGGTAGGCGCCGCCCGCGCCGGCGAGGGGCCCGAGGCGAGCGGGGACCGTAACCGGCTCGGCGACGGCCGGGGCCACGTCACCGCGGCCGCTGCGGAGCGCCGGGGCGAGCGCGCGCGCGCCGCCGGCGACGGCCGGATGCGTCTCGACTCTGCGCGTCCGTTCGACCTCGGCGGCTACGGCCGGCTCGGCTGCGGCGGCGACCGTCTCGGTCACCGATCCGTCGGAGTCGACCAGGTCGATCACGCAGAGCTCCGCGAGCTGTGGCACGGCGGTGCGTGCGATCTTGCGCAGCGTCTGCTGTGGATCGAGCGAGCTGTCCAGCTTGGCCGTCGCGGCGATCAGGAACTCCAGCCGCCAGCGCTGTTCGCGCATGCGCCCGAGCGCGTAGTGGACGACGCTCGTCGTCAGCACCGCGAGCACGGCGCCGACGCAGACGAACGCGCCGAAGCCCGTCGAGACGTGCGAGTAGACGAGCGGCGCGAGGAACGCGAGCAGGCCCGCGAGCGCGACGATCAGGAAGCGGCCGCGCGGCTGGAAGGCGGCCGCGTGGCCGAGTGCGAAGAAATAGAGGAGCGCGAACGGGCTGCTCGCGCCGCCCGAGGCGGCGCACAGGAACGCGATGATCACGATGCCCCACATGTCGGCGATCCAGGCGAGCATCAGGCTGACACGGCGCCGCGTGTAGGCGAGCATCAGCGCCGCTGCCGTCGCGTATGCGGTCGCTGCCACGACCGCGCAGCCGACGGGCGAGGTGACGTGTGGGATGAAGAACGCGGTGGCGATCAGCGTCCCGCCGATCACGTACAGCACCGCCGCGCTGGCGACCGCGACGTAGGCTTCGCTGCGGCTCGTCGCGGACTGCGCGTGCCGCGCGTAGCGCTTCCCCGGCTGACCGTTGAAAGTCGTCTCTGGTTCGCTCATTGGCGTCCGCCGCGCAGTCTCCCTCCGCTCCATCGTACGCGCAACGGATGGGCGCCCGAACGCAAGCAAGGATCGTGGCGAGGAGGACTTGACACCGCCCCCCGAGCCCCGTCTGGGACCAGCGTGGATCGGGTCCGCGCCGGCCCCACGCGGGGAGCGGGTCTCGAAGCCAGCAACTTCGGACGGGCGCGCGGGTAGATGGGGCGTGCCGTCCCGGACCCGAGCCGCTGCGACGATGAAGGCGCCGATGCTCCGGATCGCCGCCTGCTGTGCCGCACTGCTCCTCGCGCCGGCGCCGGGCAGCGCGAGCGCGTCCGCGAGCGCCTCGCACGTCGACGGGATCTCCGACCAGAGCCTTCCCGCCTGGGACGGCTCGTTCGCGGGCAGCCGCTTCGCGAGCGTGTTCCGCAGCCACTGGGCCCAGGCGGGCGGCGGCCAGATCGCCTTCGCACGCTATGTGGTTCAGTGGGACGCGATGACCGAGCCGACGAGCGGGCCCCACGCCACCGGCAACTACCGGGAACGATTCGAAGCCTGGCTCGAAGACGTGCGCAGCCTGGGCTTGACCCCCGTCGTCGCCCTGACGACCTACGACCGCGTGTATCCCAACTCCGCACCCGAGTACCGCGCGGGGCTCGAAGCGATTCTCGACCGGGCGAACGCGATCGGCTACCCGCTCGCGTACCTCGAGCCGTGGAACGAGCCGAACAACCAGGGAGGGGAGAGCGCAACCACGGCGGCGGCGTTCGCCGATGAGGCGAACGCTGTCTGCGAGGCACGCCGGGCGTGCACGATCGTCGCTGGTGACTTCGAAGATCGTACGGGCGTCGCGGGCTACGTACGCGATTACGTTCGGGCGCTGAGCTTCGCGCCCCGCATCTGGGGCGTGCACCCGTATGTCTCGGTTCTCTCGCACAGCGAGAGGAACCTCCGGCGCCTGCTCTCCGCGCTCCCCGCCGACGCTGCCGGCCGTCAGCTGTGGTTCACCGAGATCGGCGCGCTCTACTGCACCCGTGGCGAGGTTCGTGGCGAAGCGCGCCAAGCGAGCGACGCGACCTACCTCGTCGACTCCCTGCTCGCCGACCCGGCGGTCGCGCCCGAGCACGTCTTCTACTACGGCTTCCTGTTCGGCTGGCGCTCGGACGCGCCGTGCACGCCGGCGGGCGGCCAAGACAGCGAGCTCTATACGAGCTCCGGACTCGAGCGCACCGTGGCGCGTGTGATCTTCAGCGCGCCGAGCGCGCCGCCGCACGCGCAGTCGGGCGGCTCGGCCCCCTCGCCAGGCGCGCTCGGGTGGCCGTCGTGGAACGCCGCGGCGAGCCTCATGATCGGACCCGTGCCCGACGCGGCGCGCGGCTCGTGAGCGGCTCCGGCGGCGGCGCGCGGCGGGCGCCTGCGATCGCGCCCTCGGGGGAGCAGTTCGAGATCGCGCACGGCGAGCAGCGGGCGACGATCGTCGAGGTCGGGGCCGGCGTGCGCGAGTACTTCTTCGGCGAGCGCCCCGTGCTCGATCCGTATCCGCTCCAGGAGCTCTGCGACGGCGCGCACGGCGCGCCGCTGATCCCGTGGCCGAATCGGCTCGCCGGCGGGCGCTACAGCTTCGACGGGGTCGAACATCAGCTGGCGCTGAGCGAGCCAGAGCGCGGCAACGCGATCCACGGGCTGATGCGCTGGCGGCCCTGGGCGGCGCTCGAGCACGCCGCCGACCGCGTCACGATGGGCGCACGCCTGCATCCGACCCCCGGCTATCCGTTCACGCTCGAGATGCAGATCGACTACCGGCTGGGAGACGCCGGCCTGACCGTGACCACGACCGCGACGAACCTCGGAAGCGCACCCTGCCCCTACAGCGCCGGCCAGCACCCGTACCTGTCCACAGGCGGCGAGCTGATCGACGGCTGCGAGCTCGAGCTCCCCGCGGCGACGCGTATCCTCACCGACGCTGAGCGCCAGCTCCCGTGCGGGCGTGAGCCGGTGGCCCGGAGCGAATACGACTTCCGCCGGCGGCGGCCGGTCGGGAGCGTCCGCCTCGACGACCCCTTCACCGACATCGAGCGCGACGGCGACGGCATCGCGACGGTCGCTCTCGAGAGCGCCGACGGCCGGCGCACCGAGCTGTGGATGGACGAGCGCTACCCGTTCGTCCAGCTCTACACCGCCGATGCGCTCGACGGGCACCGGCACCGCCGGGCCATCGCCGTCGAGCCGATGACGTGCGCGCCCGACGCGTTTCGCAGCGGCGACGGCCTCCTGCGGCTCGACCCCGGGGCCACGCACGTCGGCAGCTGGGGCGTGCGGCTCCGGTGAGCGGAGACCGATCCGGCTAGAGGAGCTCGCGCGACAGCCGGCCCGGGCCGAGCCAGCTGACGAGTGCGCACTCCGCGTGCGCGACCCTGCTGCCCATCAGCCCGAGCGCGTCGTCGGGCTGCACGCGACCGTGGCAGACCGGACAGCGGCCGAGAGCCGCCCGCCCGTGTGAGCCCGGCCAGCGGATGCGGAGGCTCCAGCGACGGCGAGGCACCACGCCGTAAGGGGCGGTGCCGGGCATCGGGCGGTCTGACGGGTACGCGCTCATGCGATCAGGAACACGCGTTCGGCCCGCAGGTCGCGGTGCCACCCCGCGCAGTGCTCAGCGGGGCGTGGAGTCCGGCCGCTGCTCGGAGCGGACCGTCAGCTCGTCGACCGTCAGCCGGCCGACCTCGAGCTCGCCGATCGCGAGCTTCGCGACGCGTGCGCGCCCCACCCCGAGGCGGCCGATCGCCAGGCGGCCGATCGCCAGGCGGCCGACCGCGAGCGCGCCGACCGCGCCGGCACCGGCAGCGGCCGCGCCGACGGCGAGCGCGCCGAGCGCCCGGGCGCGGTGAGCGGTAGGGTCCCCGCCGCTCTTCGAGCCGATCGCGATCATCGTGTCCCGAGTGTACGCCCGCCGCCGCCGCGCGCTCAGCAGAACGGGTCGGCGCGCGAGCAGAACGTCTGTGGCACGGGGAGCGGGATGGGCCGCCAGGCGACGCTCGCGAGATGCTTCACGTTCCCTTCGTCGGCCCAGTCGACTCCGCCCCCGTCGGGCACGACCGAGCCGATTTCGTCATCGCCGCCCTGCACGAACGTGAACCGCGCGCGCTGCCCGCTGCCGCGCTTGTAGCGCGTCAGGCGATCGAGACTCGGAGGGCCGACGCATGCGTGCAGGTACGCGTACAGCCACGGGCCCGCAAGGACCGGCGAGAGGAACGACGGCGGACACACGTTGCCGGCGCCGCTCGTCTGCTGGTCGATCAGCTGCGGCCTGCCCCCGATCGGCTCGTACCAGAGCGTCGTCTCGCCGAAGCTGCCGACCAGGTTGGACGTGACGTAGGCGAGTTGTGCGGGCCCGATCGCGAGGCTCGTGATCTCACCCGTGAGGCCACCGGGCCAGCGCCCGCCGCTGGATCCGCGCAGGCCTCTGGATGCCGGGAGTGTCACCGCGCGCACGCTCCTGGAGCCGAGCGACCAGGTGTAAAGGTTCTCCGGACGGTGGTTGCCGCCGGTGGGGTTCATGCGCAGGAACGCGAGGCTGCCGTTCCAGATCGCCGGCCTGAAGTCCGAGCCGGCGCCGGGGATCGCGAGCCGGTGCTCGCTCGCGCCCGGCTGCCCGAGCGCGAGCGCGAACACGTGGCAGCCGCGCTTGCGTGCGGGGTCGGTGCAGCGCTCGTACACGGCCTTCACGCCGCCCGCTGCGGGCCCCAGCTCGACCTCGAAGACACCGTTGCTGACCGGCACGGGCGCCTGCGAGACCGCTCCGTCGGGCGCGCGCAGCATCAGCTCGTATTCGCTCGCGCCGGACGCGGCAACGGCATGGGACCACGCGGCCCAGCCTCCGTACGCGGACACGCCGCTGCCTTTCGTGTCGAGCAACGAGACCGCCGCGGCGCGGACCGGCGGGGCTGCGATTGCCGCTGCGACCCCCGCCGCGAGGGCGAGCGCCAGGAAGAGCATCGCGAAGCCCCGTCTCGAGGACCCGGGTGTGCGTGCGGCCGCCACCGGTGAGCCCATCGAAGCGCGGACGGTCACGGTCGCCACGGTTCAGCGCGCGGCGCTCTCCCTCAGCGATTGCTTGTGTGCCCGCTTCGCCGCCTGGTAGTCGAGCAGCGCCTGTGGTGAGTCGACGTCGCCGAGCGTCGGATGCCGCGGAGCGAGCGGCTTCGCGGCCTCGACTCCGTAGCGGTTGGCGAGGATCGCGAGCAGCGCCTTGACCTTCATCTCTCCGAAACCCGGAAGCGCCTCGATGCGGGCACGGAAGGTCTGGGAGTCCGGGGCCTCGGTCCACACCCGCTCGGCGTGCCCGTCGTAGTGCTCGCCGACGTGTGCGGCGAGCTCGTGCACGCGCCGGGCCATCGAGCCGGGAAAGCGGTGGATCGCCGGCTTCTGCCTGAAGATCGGCTCCAGGTCGGCGGTTGCGAGCGTCTCGACGTCCAGTGAACCGAGGCGTTCACGCAGCACCAGCGGACCGATAAAAGCCTTCTGCACGGTCACCTGCTGGTCGAGCGCCAAGCCGATCAGAAGCGCCATCGGATCGGAGGCGATCAGCTCGTTGGCCTCATCGGACTCGGTGAAGTAGAGGCGACCGGGCATCGGTGACGCCATCCTACCTCGGGGATAATTCTGTTCATGAGCTCGGCGAACGTGGACCTCGTGCGGTCTATCTGGGCGGCGTGGGAGCGCGGCGACTATAGCTCGGCCGCGTGGGCGGACCCAGAGATCGAATTCGTGTTCGCCGACGGGCCCTCACCCGGCAGCTGGACGGGACTGGCCGGGATGGCGGAGGCCAACCGCGAGTGGCTGAGCGCCTGGGAGCACTACTTCGACCGCGAGCGCGCGTTCGCCGACCTCGGCATCGGGCTCACGGAGTAGCGGCGTGTGCGATGCGACCGGCGCGTCAGTCGGGCCAGCGCCCGGTGCGGTCGAAGTGCTCGCGGGCCGCGTCCTCGGCGTCGCGCTCGCGCTCGCCCGAGGCACCCACCCGGAACAGCCAGTTGACGAAGAAGATCGCGATGCCCGCGCCGACGATCCCCGCGCCGCCCTCGAGGTCGGTTTCGCCTCCCAGCGACATGACGACGATGCCGGCGATCACGACAGCCGCGGGAAGCACGTAGCGCACGAGCACCAGCGGCCACGAGATGCGCCCCTCGGCATCGCCGTGGCCGTCACTCGGGCCTGTGTGATCTTTTGCCATCTCCATATGATCGCGCGATGCCGCCGACGATCGCTGAGCTGACGCTGGCCGACGAGCCGGCGAGCTGGCGCGAGCTCGGCTTCACGGTCACAGGCGGGAGCTGCCGGATCGGCGCGGTCGGGCTGCGACTCGCCGGCGGGCAGGCCGGCCGCGGGATCGTGGACTGGTCACTGCGCGGCCTTGCGAGCGTGGAGCTCGACGGGCTGCCGACGAGCCGAGCCGACGGTCCGCTCGAGGAGATCGAGCCGAGCGCCCCGCACCCGAACGGCGTCGTGGCGATCGACCACGTCGTCGCCGTCTCCCCCGACCTCGATCGCAGCGTCGCGGCTCTGCAGGCGGCGGGACTCGACCTCCGCCGCCGCCGCGAGGAGCCGACACCCGCGGGTGCGCCGCGCCAGGCGTTCTTCCGGCTAGGCGAGGTGATCCTCGAGGTCGTGCAGGAGCCCGATGACGTGATCGAGCGGGCCGGCGGACCCGACCGGCCGGCCTTCTTCTGGGGGCTCGCGCTGCGCGCAGAGGATCTCGAGCGCACGGTCGAGGGGCTCGGCGAGCTGGCCGGTTCTGTCCGCCCGGCGGTGCAACCCGGACGGCGGATCGCGACGCTCCGCCGCTCGGCCGGGCTGGCCGTGCCGCTCGCGCTGATCAGCTGAGCGACGTTTACTCGCGCGCGCGTCGGGGTAGCACGCGCCTGGTCATTTCACGGGGCGGGCGCGGTCGCTGTGGCCGGCGTGACGCCCGTCGGGTGTGCACTCAAAGGGAGCGGGAGGCCTGATGCGAGACAAGGCGTTGCTCGCCGCCACTGTCGTGGCGGCGGCGCTGGGGACGGGCACGGGCGGCGCCGAGGCGGCGGGCTCGCTGTCGGTACGGGTGCTCTCGGACAGGGCGAACCTGATCTCCGGAGACGAGGCGCTCACCAGCGTCGCGCTCCCATCCGGGGTCGATCCGTCGACGGTGACCGTCACGCTCAACGGCACGCCCGTCACGAGCCAGTTCGCGATGCGCCCCAACGGCAGCTTCGAGGGTCTCCTGACGGGCCTCCATCCCGGGAGTAACGTGGTGCTCGCCGAAGCCCCCGGAGCCGCCGGCGGACAGATCACGATCGTCGACCACCCGATCGGCGGCCCGGTTCTGGCCGGACCGCAGGTGCAGCCGTGGGTTTGCACGAACGCCAACGCGACCGACTCCCAGTGCGATGCACCGACGACCTACAGCTACGAGTACAAATCCTCGGTGACGGGGACGCTGCAGCCCTACGAACCGTCGAACCCGCCGTCCGACGTCGCGACGACGACGACCGACAACGGCCAGACGGTGCCGTTCATCATCCGCGTCGAGACCGGCTACCAGGACCGCGACCAGTACCAGATCGCGGTGCTCTTCCAGCCGGGCAAGTCCTGGGAACCGTGGGCTCCGCAGCCGCAGTTCGACCACAAGCTGCTGATCACGCACGGGGCGAGCTGCGGCATCGAACACCAGTCGGGGACCGCGCCGAGCGTCACGAGCGACACCGTCGGCGTTCCCGGCGTCGAAGCCCAGACCGACAGCCCGACGACGGCGCTCGGACGCGGCTTCGCGGTGATGTCGACTGCGCTCGACAACGCCGGGCACAACTGCAACCTCGCGACCGAGGCTGAGTCGCTGATCATGGCCAAGGAGCATCTCGTCGACCACTACGGGACGCTGCGCTACACGATCGGCACGGGCTGCTCGGGAGGGTCGCTCGTCCAGCAGCAGGTAGCGAACGCCTACCCCGGTGTCTACCAGGGCATCCTGCCGCAATGCAGCTTCCAGGATTCGTGGTCGAACGCCGAGGAGATCTCCGACTACCACCAGACGCGCAAATACTTCGAGCATCCCGAAGGATGGGGGACGGGCATCGTCTGGAGCTACAACCAGATAGCCGCCGTCGAGGGTCACCCCAACTACGGCAACCCGATCATCTTCGACACCGTCTACTGGGAAGAACTCGCCAACCCAGCGAAAAGCTGCGCAGGTGTCGCGAGCGGGGAAGCGTACAACCCGCAGAGCAACCCGGGAGGGGTGCGCTGCACGCTCGCCGACTACATGATCAACGTCTTCGGGCCTCGTCCCGCGAAGGTCTGGACGCCCGTCGAGAAGCAGCTCGGTCACGGCTTCGCGGGCCGTCCCGTCGGCAACGTAGGCGTCCAGTACGGGCTGCACGCGCTCGAAGAAGGGATCATCACCCCGGCGCAGTTCGTCGACCTGAACGCGAAGGTCGGCGGCGCCGACATCGACCTGAAGGCGACCAAGGAACGGATCCACGCCGACGAACCCGCGGTCAAGCGCGCGTACCTGTCGGGCTCGGTCAACGAGGCCAACAACCTCGTCGGCGTCCCGATCATCGACCTGCGCGGCCCCGACCCGGGCGCCTTCCACGACGCCTACCGCACGTGGTCGATGCGGGCCCGCCTCGAACGCGAAGAGGGGCATTTCCCGAAGAACGACGTCATCTGGTTCGGACCGGCCCCGCTGATCGGGTCCCCCAAATACACGACCGACGGCCTGCTCGCGATGGATCGCTGGCTGTCGGCCGTCGAAGCGGACACGCGCAAGCTGACGCTTGCCGAAAAGGTCGCCGCCGACCGGCCCGAAGACGTCCACGACAAATGCTCGAACGTCGAAGTCGTCGAAGAAGTCTCCGTCCCCGGCATCGGGCCGGTGTGCCAGCTGCCGCTCGCGGAGACGCGCTTCGCGACCCCGCGCGTCGTCGCCGGCGAGTCGATCACGACCGACAACCAGGAATGCCAGCTCAAGCCGCTGATCCAGTCGGCCTACTATCCGGCCATCTTCACGGCCGAACAGTGGACGCAGCTCCAGCAGGCGTTCCCGAACGGTGTCTGTGACTTCTCCAAGCCCGGTATCAGCCAGCAGCAGACCGTCCCGTGGCGCACCTACCAGAGCGATCCCTCGGGCGGCGTGATCTACGGCGGCAAGGCGCTCGGCAGAGCGCCGGCCGGCTCGGGCGAAGGCTGGACGAGCGCGGCCTTCTCGGGCTGGCTGAAGTAGCGCGCGCCGCGCCGGGGCCGGGCGAGCTGCCCGGGCCCCGCGGGGCTCAGCTCGCGGCGACCGCGAGGATGTTCTCTGCGGTGCGGTGCGCGAGCGACATGATCGAGATCATCGGGTTCACGCCGGGCGCCGTGGGGAAGGCGGAGCCGTCGCCGATCCATACGCCCTTGAGGTCGTGCAGCTCGCCGCGGCCGTCGGCGACCGACTCCGAGGGGTCGGAGCCCATGCGGCACGAGCCCATCTGGTGCGCGGTGAACGCCGCGACGTCGTTCGCCTTCAGCGACCCGTCCTCGATCTCGGCGAGGAACGCGTCGAAGTCCTCGCCCTCTCGCCAGCCCGGCGGCTGCTCCTGGAAGAAGGTGATGATCTCCCTGGCGCCCGCGGCGCGCTGCAGCCTTGCGAGCTCGACCATCGCGCGGCGGAACATGCGCGCGTCGACCTCGTCCGAGAATGACCAGCGTGTCACCGCGCGGCCGTGGTCGTCGATCACGACCTGTCCCTCGCCGTGGTCCCGCGCGACCGAGATGAAGGGCGCGACGTGGCGGAGCTTCTGCGCGAGCAGCTGCTTGTGCGCGAGCCCGTCCTGCCACGGCAGCGACATCGCGACGATCGCAGGGGCGACCGTCGTGGCCTCGATCAGGAACCCGTGCTCGCCCTCGCATCTGGAGAACTCGTCCGACAGCGCCGACTGGATCTGCCCGATCCAGCCATCGACGGCCTGCTCGTAGACGCCCGCGACGAGCGCCGCCGGGTGCAGGCGCAGGTGCCTGCCCGCCGCCGGACCGCCGATCTCCGAACGCAGCAGGAGCGCCGGCGACTCGATCGCTCCCGCGGCCACGACGACGGTAGGTGCGCGCACGGTGAGCCGCGCGACGGAGCCGTCCTGCCCTGTGACGAGCGCCTCGACCCCGGTCGCCCGGCCGTCCTCGGTCAGGATCCGCTCGGCGCGCGCGCCGACGACGAAGCGCGCGCCGGCGTCGGCGGCGTCCTGCAGGAAGGTCTTCATCGTCGATTGCTTGCAGCCCTTCTGGCAGCCCCACGAGCAGTAACCGCAGACGCTGGGGTCCTCGCAGGCGGTGTCGGTGTTGCGGGTCAGCGGCCGGTGCGGGTAGCCGAGCTCCTCGCACGCCTCGATCAGCCGTTTGTGGGTGCGGTTCTGTGAGGTGGCCGTGTCGTTGACCCCGAGCCGCTGCCAGATGGCGTCGATGTGGCGCTCGTAGTCCGGGTCGGCGATTCCCTCGACGCCCATCGCCGCCCACTCGCGCCTGATGTGCTCGGGCGTGCGGATGCAGTTCATGTAGTTGACGACCGTCCCGCCCCCGAGCGTCGAGCCGGCGAGGATCGCGATCGATCCATCCTCGGAGGAGGCGAGGCCGCCGCCGAGGTAGAGCTCGAACATTCCGGGCAGCTCGAGCTGCTTGAAGTCGGCCTCGTTGCGGTACTGGCCCATCTCGAGCACCACCACCGAGCGGCCGCCGCGGGCGAGCTCGGCTGCGATCACGCCGCCTCCCGCGCCCGAGCCGATCACGCAGGCGTCGGCCTCGAGCGTCGCGGGCTCGCCCGCGAGCTGCTCGACCGCGATCGTCTTCGGCGCCTGTTGGGGCGATGGCGGAGGGGAGAGGGGGCCTGGGTAGCCGATCGCCTCCCAGTTGGCGTTACGGCCGGCATCGTCGGGGAGGCCGTAGAAGAACAGGAACGTGGTCGCGCGCAGCTGGCGCACGCCGAGCTTCGCCTCCGGGCTCGAGGCAGCGATGCCGTGCACGAGCTGCGTGCGCGCCTCGAGCGGCATGCTCTCGATCCCCTCCGCGGCGAAGGCGTCGAGCAGCTGGCCGAGCGCCTCGATCTCCTCGGGCATCGCCGTCTGCGCGAGCAGCCCCTCGATCTGCGCAGCCACATCCAGATCAGAGGCCGAGCGCGCGTAGAAGTCGCGCACCTCGGGCCGCTCGTCCTCGCTCGCGAGCGACGGCGCAAAGGTGTCGCAGAGCGCTTCGAGCGCACGCCTGCGCACGTCGCTCAGCACCCCAACCGCTACAGCCATCTCCAACCTCCTTGGTCGCTGGACAATATGTCACACGAGTCTGCCGCGGTGGCCTGCCGGCTGACGTCGCGCGCCCCGCCGCTGTAGGCTCGCCGGGCGATGGCGGGGGAGCTGAAGCTGGGGTTGAACACGGGCTACTGGGCCGGCGGGCCGCCACCGGGCGCGGTCGAGGCGATCGCCGAGGCGGAGCGTCTCGGGTTCGACTCGATCTGGACGGCCGAGGCCTACGGCTCGGACTGCCTGACGCCGCTGGCGTGGTGGGGCTCCTCGACCGAGCGGCTGAAGCTCGGGACTGCGATCGTGCAGATGTCCGCCCGCCAGCCCGCCGCGACGGCGATGGCGGCGATGACGATGGACCACCTCTCAAACGGCAGGTTCATCCTCGGACTCGGCGTGTCGGGGCCCCAGGTCGTCGAGGGCTGGTACGGGATGCCCTTCGCCAAGCCACTCGCGCGCACGCGCGAGTACATCGCGATCCTCCGCGACATCTGGGCGCGCCGCGCGCCGCTGCAGGCCCCCGGACCCCACTACACGCTGCCGCTGCCGGAGGGCACGGGCCTCGGCAAGCCGCTGAAGGCATCGATCCACCCGCTGCGCGAGGACATCCCGATCTACCTCGGGGCTGAGGGGCCCAAGAACATCGCGCTCTGCGCCGAGCTGTGCGACGGCTGGCTTGCGATGCTGTTCTCGCCGAGCGTCCACGACGAGCTCTACAGGCCGTCACTCGAGGAGGGCTTCTCGCGCCCCGGGGCGCGGCGCAGCGCAGCGGACTTCGAGGTCTGCGCGACCGTGCCGCTGATCGTCACGGACGACGTCGAGGCGGCCGCCGACTCGTTGCGGGCGTTCTACGCGTTGTACTTCGGCGGAATGGGTGCCAAAGGCGCAAACTTCCACGCCAACGTCCCGATCCGGATGGGGTACGAGAAGCAGGTCGACGAGATCCAGGAGCTGTACCTGAGCGGCAAGAAGGAGGAGGCCGGGGCGAAGATCCCGACGAGCCTGATCGAAGAGCTTTCGCTGATCGGGCCGGCCGAGAAGATCGCCGACGATCTGGAGAAGTGGCGCGATTCGGCGGTCACGACGCTGCTGATCTCGGGCGACGCGGCGACGCTGCGAAGCGCGGCCGAGCTGGTGCTCGGTTGAGCAGGCGCGCGCGGCGGCGGTAGGGTCTAGCTCACGATGAGCGACACCGAGATCGAGCTGCCCGAGCTCTACGGCAACTTCCAGTACGAGATCTACGCGCGCGGCCTCGCCGGCGAGACGCCCGAGCTGCCGCTCACGGCCGACGCCCTCGAAGAGCTCGCGCGGGAGCGTCTGAACCCGCCCGCGTTCGGCTACGTCGCCGGGGGAGCCGGCAGCGAGCGCACGATGCGCGCGAACCGGGAGGCCTTCGAGCGCTGGAAGATCGTGCCTCGGATGCTGCGCGACGTCGCTGCGCGCGATCTGCGGACCACCGTCCTCGGCACCGAGCTGCCGGCGCCGCTGCTGCTCGCGCCGATCGGCGTGCAGTCGATCGTCCACCCCGAGGCCGAGCTCGCGACCGGGCGCGCCGCGGCCGAGCGGGGCGTGCCGTTCATCCTCAGCACGGCTGCTTCGCATTCGATCGAGCAGGTGGCCGCGGCCGTGGGGGAGGCCGCCCGCTGGTACCAGCTCTACTGGCCGACGGACCGCGACCTCGCGAGCAGCTTCGTCGAGCGCGCCACCGAGTCGGGCTACACGGCGCTCGTCGTGACGCTCGACACGTGGATGCTCGGCTGGCGCCCGCGCGACCTGCAGAACGCCTACCTGCCGTTCCTCAAAGGCGAGGGCGTCGCCAACTACTTCAGCGACCCGGTCTTCCGTGCCGCGCTCGAGAAGCCGCCGGAGGAGGACCTCGGCCCGGCGCTGGGACACTGGGCCTACCAGTTCTCGAATCCGAGCGTGACGTGGGCCGACCTCGACTGGCTGCGCGATCAGACCGAGCTGCCGATCGTGCTGAAGGGCATCCTGCACGCCGACGACGCCCGCCGGGCGCTCGAGTCTGGCGTCGACGGCGTGATCGTCTCAAACCACGGTGGGCGCCAGGTCGACGGCGCGATCGGCGCGCTGGACGCGCTCGCGCCCGTGCGCGACGCGGTCGGCGGCGAGCTCGCCGTGCTGTTCGACAGCGGCATCCGCACGGGGGCCGACATCTTCAAGGCGCTCGCGCTCGGCGCCGACGCGGTGTGCCTGGGCCGCCCGTATGTGTGGGGGCTCGGACTCGACGGGCAGACCGGCGTCGAACAGGTGCTGCGCTGCCTGCTCGCGGAGCTCGACCTGACGCTCGGGCTGAGCGGCTACACGTCCCTTGAGCAGCTCGACGCGAGCGCGCTGACGCGCAGCGGCTGAGGCCGGCGCGGGGGCGCGCAGTCCGGAGTGCACGCCCGCTTGCGACGGCGGCGTTGCTCTACCGTGCCTGGAGTGCGGAGGCTGAACGAGGCGAGGATCAAGCAGCTCACGCTGGTGGCGACGATCATGGGGTCGGGGATCGCGCTGCTCGATGGCACCGTCGTCAACGTCGCGCTGCCGACGATCCAGCGCTCACTCGGAGGCGGGCTGGCGGGACAGCAGTGGGTCTCCAACGCCTATCTGCTCACGCTCGGGTCGCTGATCCTCGTGGGCGGCTCGCTCGGCGACCTCTTTGGCGAGCGCCGCATCTTCGCGATGGGTGTCATCGGCTTCGGTGCCGCGTCGCTGCTGTGCGCGGTCGCACCGTCGATCGGCTTCCTGATCGGGGCGCGGGCGCTGCAGGGCGTGGCGAGCGCGCTGCTCACCCCGGCCTCGCTCGCCGTGATCGTGCGCACCTTCCCGGAGTCGGAGCGCGGCGCGGCGATCGGCAGCTGGACGGCGTGGGGGACGATCGCCGGGGTGATCGGGCCGCTGCTCGGCGGAGAGCTCCTGGCGATCGGATCGTGGCGCCTGATCTTCCTGATCAACATCCCCTTCGTGATCGCCTGCACGACGCTGATCATGGTCGTGATCCCGCGCGCGGAGCCGCGCGCGCCCGGCGGGCGGCGGGTGGACATTCCCGGCGCTCTGCTCGGTGCCGGCGGTCTGGGCGCCTTCGTATTCGCGCTGATCGAGCAGCCCCGCCTCGGCTGGTCGGGCGTGATCGTCCCGCTGCTCGCCGGCGTGGCGCTGTTCGGAGCGTTTCTCATCTACGAGTCGCGCGCCCGCGATCCCATGCTGCCGCTCGGGCTGTTTCGCCATCGCAACTTCGCGGCGGGCAACATCGAGACGTTCTCGATGTACGCCGGGTTGTCGGTCTTGTTCTTCTTCCTCGTGCTCTTCCTCCAGCAGGTCGGCGGCTATACGCCCCTGGAAAGCGGTCTCGTTCTGCTGCCGATCACGATCGTGATGTTCTTCACCTCCAGGCGCTTCGGCGCGCTCGCCGACCGCTACGGGCCGCGCTTCTTCATGGGCGCCGGCCCGCTCGTGGGGGCCGCGGGCCTGCTGCTGTTCCAGCGCGTCGGCGCGCACGTGGAATTCCTGACCGACGTGCTGCCGGCGCTACTGGTCTTCTCGGTCGGCCTGGCGATGACCGTCGCGCCGCTCACCGCGGCGGTGCTCGCCGGTGTCGACCAGTCACAGGCGGGCATCGCCTCGGGGGTCAACAACGCGATCGCCCGCGTCGCTGGGCTGATCGGGACGGCGGCCGTCGGCGCCGCCGTCGCGGCGTCGTTCGTGTCCTCGCTCGACCGGCACCTGGCAAACGTCCCCCTCGGGGCCGCCGGCCGCTCTGCGGTCGAAGCCGCCAAGCGGCTGCCGCTCGGCCTGCCGGAAGCGCACGGCCTGCCCCCGGCCCAGGCGCGGGCGCTGCGGGCAGCTGCCGAACAGGCCTCCGTTCACAGCTTCCATCTCGGCTTGATGGTCGCAGCGGTCCTGCTCGCCGCCGGCGGCCTGATCGGTGCGCTCGGCATCCGCAACCCGCGCGGGAGGGTGCTGGCCGAGGAATGTCCGCAGGGGCAGTTCGTCGGCGTGGGCAATCCGGCTGCGGAGGGCAGCCAGGTGCAGCCGCACCCGGCATAGGGTCGCTGCACGCACTGCCTGCTCGAGAGCGGTCGTCCGGCCCCTGCCTACTCGAGAGCCGCGAGCTCGACCAGCGCCGTCGGGCGCTGGTCAGCCCTGCACCTGACCCGCGGTGCCGTTCGCGTAGGCACGCATCGCGTCGATGATCGGCCCGAGGCGCCGCCCGCGGGCGGTGAGGCGATACTCGACCGTCGGCGGGCTCGAGGGGATCACCGTGCGCTGGACGAGGCCTGCGGCCTCGAGGTCGCGTAGGCGCTCGGCGAGCATCCTCGGCGAGATGCCGGCGACCGCGTCGGCGAACTCATTGAAGCGCAGCGCGCCGCTCAGCGCGGCGTAGAGGATCGAGAGCTGCCAGCGCCGCTCGAGGAGGTCCGCCATCTGGCGGACCTCCAGCGGGACGGGCTCGCACCTACGAGAGACGCGCGACATCTCTCGCGGGCTCCAGTGCACGGTCGAGGACCTCCTGCACGGTCATCACCGGGTGGAAGGTCATCTGCGCGCGGACCTCCTCGGGGATCTCGTCGAGGTCCCCTCGGTTGCGCTCGGGCAGGATCACGTCGGTCAGACCGGCCGCGTGGGCGGCCAGCGCCTTCTGCTTGAGGCCTCCGATCGGCAGTACGCGGCCCTGCAGCGTGACCTCTCCGGTCATGCCGACCGTGTGCTTGACCGGGCGACCTGAGAGCAGCGACGCGAGCGCCGTGACCATCGTCACGCCGGCACTCGGCCCGTCCTTGGGGATCGCGCCGGCGGGGACGTGGACGTGGAACTCGCGGTTCTCGAACGCGCCCTCCTCGATGCCGAGCTCCTCGGCGTGGCCGCGGACGTAGGAGAGGGCGATCCTCGCCGACTCCTTCATCACGTCACCGAGCTGGCCGGTCAGGACCAGCCCGCTCCCGCCGGAGCCGCTCTTCATCGCGGTGGCCTCGACGAACAGCACGTCGCCGCCCGAGCCTGTCACGGCCAGGCCGGTCGCCACACCGGGCGTCGCGGTCCTCGCTGCCGACTCCTGGAAGTACTTCTGGCGGCCGAGCGCATCGCGTACGGCCTCCACGTCGATCCTCACAGGGGTCGTATTCCCAGCCGGCTTCGATGCCTGGCCTGCCTTGGCCTTCTTCTCTGCCTTCTTCGCAGCGGCAGGCTTCGAGCCGTTGGACGCCGCGTTGCCGGAGCTCGGAGGCTCCTCGGCGGCAGCCGCGGACGCCACCTCGCCGGTCTGGCCGGAGGCGATCCGCGTGGCGGTCTTGCGCAGCACCGTCCCGAGCTCGCGCTCGAGGTTGCGGACGCCGGCCTCGTGGGTGTACTCGGAGATGATCAGCCGCAGCACGTCGTCGGAGATCTCGACCTCGTCCTCGCGCAGGCCGTTGCGGTCGCGCTGGCGCGGCCACAGGTAGCCCTTGGCGATCGCGAGCTTCTCATCGGCGGTGTAGCCGTCGAAGCTGATGACCTCCATGCGGTCGAGCAGCGGGCCGGGAATCGTGTCCGCCACATTGGCCGTCGCCAGGAACATCACCTGGCTGAGGTCCAGCTCGACGTCGAGGTAGTGGTCGCGGAAGGAGTGGTTCTGGGCAGGGTCGAGCACCTCGAGCAATGCAGCCGAGGGGTCGCCTCGCCAGTCCGCCCCGACCTTGTCGACCTCGTCCAGCAGGATCACGGGGTTGATCGTGCCGGCGTCGCGAAGCGCCCGGACCAGACGGCCCGGCAGCGCACCGATGTACGTGCGCCGGTGCCCGCGGATCTCGGCCTCGTCGCGCACGCCGCCCAGCGACATGCGGACGAACTCACGGCCGGTTGCCCGCGCGATCGACTCGCCGATCGAGGTCTTGCCGGTGCCCGGAGGTCCGATCAATGTCAGGATCGCGCCCGACTTGGGGTCGGCCTCGATCCCGCGGTCCTGGCGCAGCTTTCGCACGGCCAGGTACTCCGTCACGCGGTCCTTGACGTCCTGCAGTCCGGCGTGGTCGGCGTCGAGCACGGCACGCGCCGCGACCGGGTCGAGGTGCTCCTCGGAGCGCTTGCTCCACGGGACCGCGATCAGCCAGTCGAGGTAGGTGCGGATCATGCTCGACTCACCCGTCTGGTCGCCCATCCGCTCGAGGCGTCCAAGCTCCTTCAGAGCCTGCTCCTCGACGTCCTTGGGCATCTCGGCCTCCTCGATCTTGGCGCGGTACTCCTCCGCGACCGAGGCCTCGTCGTCGCCCAGCTCCTTGCGGATCGACTCCATCTGCTTGCGCAGGAAGTACTCGCGCTGCTGTTTCTCAGCGCCCTCCTGGACGTCGTCGCGGATGCGCCGGCGCACCTGAAGCTCGGCCAGGCTCTCACGCTGCAGCTTCACCGCCAGCTCGAGCCGGTCGGTGACATCGAGCGTGCGCAGCAGGTCGACCTTCTGCTCGTAGGTGATCGTGGGGGAGTAGCCGGCGGAGTCCGCCAGCGCTCCGGGCTCTGCGATCGCGCGCAGGAAGGCCGAGATGCGGCCGTCGTCGCCGCGCAGCTCGAGGATCTCCTCGACCGTCGCGCGGTACTCGCGCTCCAGCTCGCGCGTGCGTTTGTCGACGGGCACCTCATCGGGGCGCTCGTCGACCTC
The DNA here is from genome assembly GCA_036272475.1 of Solirubrobacteraceae bacterium. Lineage (GTDB taxonomy): Bacteria > Actinomycetota > Thermoleophilia > Solirubrobacterales > Solirubrobacteraceae > Palsa-744. The sequence continues at coordinate 81,247 of DATAYP010000066.1, forward strand.
GACCCGAAGCTCGCCGCCCGGGCCGGTTTCGGCCGCGCCGATCAGCGCGCGGTGCTCACCCGAGATGGAGACCGCACGGCCGCCGCCGGGCAGACGGATCTGCTCGGAGACCTCCGCGATCGTGCCGACCTCGAGGAACTCGTTGTCGTGCCTCGGGACGAGCACGACACGCTCGTCATCGCCGACGTCGACCGTCAGCGTGATTCCCATGTTCGGGAAGACGACGGTGTCGTCGAGCGGAATGAGCCGCAGGCGCTCCCTGGGCTCGGAAGGCTGTGGTGTGGGCGTGTCTTTGGCAGGTGACATGGGTGATCTCCATATGTGCTTACGAAAGTTTAGTTAGTATAGCGCGAGGTCGTTGCTCGCGCAAGTAGTTCTTCCTCACCCCGCAAACGGCGCTGCAGAGCCAATTTCAGGTCCGCGAGACGGGTGTCGCCGGGCTCAGGCGGACGAGACCGGCGGGCCGTCGAAGTCGACGTCGACGTTCTCCTCGGGCACGCGCTCCTCGGTCTCCGCCGATTCGCTGAGGGCTCGCCTGTCCGCCTCGACCAACGGGTCGCCGAACAGGCTCCGGGGCCACAGGCGCCGTCCGCGCACGACGTTGACCTCTGCGGCGAAGATCGTCAGCTGGGCGCCGAGGAACAGCCACGCGAGCAGGCCGAGGACGAGGGCGAAGACGCCGTACAGAGGTCCGGTGCGCTTGAGCGCGTTCTCGAAGTAGAGGCGCCCGACGTGCTGGAGCAGCTGCCAGAAGACCGCGGCGGTCACCGCACCGGGGAGCAGGTCGCGCCACGAGAGCTCGGCGGCGGTCAGGTACTTGAAGGCGACCCAGAAGACCGCGAGGTTGATGCAGAAGCCGAGCGCGATGTCAGCGACCACACCGAGCTCGCCGAGGTCGACCGCGCCGACGAGTCCCGCTGCCACCGTGGAGACCACCGTCAGCGTGCCCAGCACGGCGAGCATGACGAGGCCGCGAGCCCTGACCAGGAGGAAGTTCGGGCGATCCTTGAACGGCACGTGCCAGATCCGGTTGAAGGCGGTCTGGCAGGCGTTCGTCAGGCCCATGCCGGCGAGCAGCGCACCGACAATGCCGATCGCCAGGCCGGCTCCGCTCCCTTTGAGGGGATGCAGTTCGAGCTGCGAGCGGATCAGGGGGATTTCTCCGAGCGCTCCGTTGAGGATCCGCTGCTGCTCGGCCGGGTCTCCCTGCAGGACGAAGCCCACGACCGTCACGAACACGAGCAGCAGCGGGAAGAGCGAGACGAACGCGTAGTAGGAGATCAGCGCTGCGAGCTGACCCGCCTGATCGTCGGTGAACTTCTTGACCACCGCCATCACGAAGCTCAGCGGCCTGTGGCGTTGCTGGAAGCGATCGAACGCGTGGAGGCTGTCCCAGAAGCTCATCTGCAGGGGGGGCCGGGAGCCGCGGCGGTCGACACCGCTACGTGTCTACCCTATCCGGCGGCGAAAGGCCACAGAGCGCGGGAGACCGGCGGCGCCGATGGCTCCCGGGCCGGAGGGTCGATCCCGTCGAGGAGGTGGCGCTTGCCGCCCGGGCGAGGCGCGAGCTGCTGCTCCGGGCGCACCGTCATCGCCTGCGTCGCGAGGACCTCGAGGACTGCTACAGCCAGGCAACGCTCGAGCTGCTCGCCGGCGCCCGGCGCGGCGCCTCCTACGAGAGCCGGCGCGACGTCGAGACGGCGATCGAGCGTCGCTTCGTCTCACGCATCCGCGACAGGAGGCGGGCGCTCGCGGGGCGCAGCCCGATCCAGGCGGCGCTCGAGAAATCTGTCTCGCTGACCGCGCCGGCGGACGGCCACGAGGTCGACATCGTCGACGCGCGCGCCGAGCTCGAGACGCTCGTGATCGTTCGCATGGAGCTGCGTCGCGTGGAGGCGTTGATCGGAGAGCTGACGACCGATCAGCGCCTGGTTCTGATCTCGCAGGTCGCGCTCGGAATGCCGCGCGCGGAGTTCTGCCGTCGGTATGGATGGACGCCCGAGAAGTACCGCAAGGTCGCTCAGCGCGCAAGAGCGCGTCTCGGCCGCCTGGTGGCGCGCGAGGAATCGACTGTCCCCGCGCCGCGACGACGGTCGGATGAGGGCGCAGGGACGAACCCGTGAACCTGATCAAGCCCCCCACTCATGGGCGCGTCTCTGCGGCGCGCCGGCAGTCGGTCCGACAGACGACCGCTCGGCGACGCTCATCCGCGCGCGATCGGCTGGAGCCGGGCAGCTCCCCTGCCCCGGCTTCGGCCGTTCGCGTGGACTCCGAAGGAGATCGCTGATGGAGCCCGCGCCGCGCGAGCCACGCGACGACTACACGGTCTTCAGCGAGAGCGACTTCATCGCTGGAGCGGACGCCGGCGAGGTGCTGCCGGCACCCGATCTGAGCGGCGCCGCCGGCGGACGGCGATTCGGCCGCGTGGCGGGCCCGGCGCTGATCGCCGGTGTGCTGGGGGCGATCGTCGTCATGCTGCTCGCGCACCGTCCGCTACGGCCGGCGGCAGAACATCCGGGTGCGAGCGCCGGTGCCGGCCTACGCGCCGGTGGCGCACTACGCGCCCGGGCGAACCAGCCGCGCTTGCAGGGAGCCGCGCCTGCCGGGCGCCTGCACCTACCGAGGCGCCGGGCGGGCGGCGCAGTCTGGTCTCAGGGCCGTCCTGCTGCGGTGGCAAACCACAGCCGAAGCGGTCCGGCGAGCTCGAGCGAGCCCACGCAGGCCCCGGGCGGAGCCGCTCAGGCGGCCGCCGCGCCGCCCGAAGCCGCCGAGTTCGGATTCGAGCGCTGAGGGCGGGCCGGTGTCCGACGAACGCTCGACGCTCACGATCTCCAGCCGCCCGCTGTGGATGATCAGGATCGGCCGGGAACTGCCGCGTTACATGCTGTGGGCCCTGGCGTCTGCCGGGCTTCTCGCCAGCGCTCGTTTCGCGATCGCTCCGCCGCGCCCCGCGGCGCCGCGCGCCTCCGCCGCCACCCCACCGGCAGACCGGTCCGCCGAAGGGTTCGCGACGCTCTTCGCTCGGCGCTATCTCAGCTGGGACTCGGCGGCGCCCGTGGCGGATCAGCGTGCGCTGGAGGGCTTCGCCGGTCCAGGGCTCGAACCCGGCGCCGGGCTTCAGCTGCCCGTCAGCGGTCGCCAGCGCGTGGAATGGGCGGAAGTCGTCCAGCAACGCGAACCGGCGTTCGGAGCGCACGTCTACACGATCGCTGCGCAGACCGACACGGCCGGGCTCCTGTATCTGACGGTGAGCGTCCGGCGCGGGGCCGACGGCAGGTTGATGCTCGCCGGCTACCCGGCCTTCGTCGGGCCGCCCGCGTCCGCTCCGGCAACGAGCCTCGCGGGCGGGCGTGAAGTGACGGATTCCGGCCTGCTGACGGTGATGCAGCGCGCGTTGCGCAACTACCTGGCGGGCGCGGTCAGCGAGCTCGACGCTGACCTGACCCCGGGGGCGCAGGTGTCGCTCCCGGCGCGGCCCCTCGCGCTCATGGCCGTGCAGCGCCTCGACTGGTCACCGGGGGGCGGGTCCGTCGTCGCGACGCTCCAGGCGAAGGACCCGAGCGGCGCCCAGTTCACACTCGCATACGAAGTCGACGTGGTCCAGCTCGCGGGGCGCTGGGAGATCTCGGCGGTGCAGGTGAGTCCGGATGCCTGAGCTCCTGCGCCGCTCGACCAGGACCGTCGCGATGCTCCTCGCCTGTGCGTGCGTCGCGCCCGCGGTCGCGCCGACGTGTGCCGCCGGCGCTGTCGTGTCGGCATCACCATCCACGCCTCGAGCGACGGAATCCCAGCCGGGAGGCGGCACCTCGCTGGAATCGGCAGCGGCGCGAGCCGGCAACACCGGGCGCGCGGTGGCAATGAGCCTGATCGGCCTCGCGTTCGCCGTCGCCGGCACCGTCCTCGCGTTCCGGCGCGATTTCAAGGAGGCCGCCGCTGTGTTCGCGGTGGGCATCATCGCGGTGCTCCTTGCGAGCGCCGCGGGCGTGACGCTGTTGCGCGACACGGTCGCCTCGCTGTTCGGCTCGCATTGATGGAGATTCGCTCCTACCGCAGGGTCTTCGACCTGGAGCGGCGCATCTACCGAGTCGACCGCCTGCGGTTGAACCCCAACGGCGTGCCGCTGCGCGGGATCGTCTACTTCCTCGCCGCGGTCGCGGCTGCGCTCACGGCCCGTCAGCTTCCGTTGCTCGCGTCGCTCGCGCGGACGCTGCCGTGGTATCTGAGCGACATCGTCGTGCCGGCGTGCGGCGCCGCCCTGCTGTGCGTGATCCGGATCGAGGGGCGCCCGTTCCACCTGGCGGCAGCCGCGATCGCGCGCTACTGCGCCGGCGATCGGTGGCTCTCGGGACTCGCCCGCGGCACGGCACCCGGCGAACGCTGGCACGCGCCGCCGATCGTGCTGCTGCCCGACGGCTCGGACAGCCGGATGCGTCGCCTCCGGTACAGCGGGCCGGGCGCGGTCCTGATCGCGGTGGAGCATCAGCTGCTCATCGCGCCCACGCGGGCGGGCGTACATCGCGCGCTGCGTTCGCGTCGCCGGCGGACAGAGCTGAGCCTGAGGGAGCGCGAGGGCGGGCGGCGGCTCGCAGAGGGGAGGGTGATCGCGCTCGCTCCGAGATCGCAGCTCGTCGTCCGCGCGTCCTCGCCGGTTGGCGGGAGGCGCCGCTGAGCTCGCCGATCACGTTCGTCTACGGCAACTGCCTGTTCGCCGAGCACCTTGACGACTGCTGGGCGGCGTTCGCGGTGAACGTCTCCTCGTACGCGTGGCTGTGCGAGGACGAGAAGCGGGCGCGGCTGCTTGCCCTGCTGGGCGCGATCGAGTCGCTCGAAGCGAACGTCCAAATCATGCGCGTGAGCCGGCGCCTCGGCTTCGACCTCCGCGAACGCGATCTCGCTGCGGCTGATGAGACCGCCGGGCATCCGAGCCTGCGTCGCAGCTACCTGCGCGATCAGATGCGCCGCCTGGAGGAGATCGACGCGGTCGAGCCACGGTTGTTTCTGCTCGTCAGCCTTCGGGAGCCGGAGCGGGACATCGCGAGCTACGTCTCGAAGGCGGCCGCGCAGCATCCGAGGGAGTGGTGGCGGGGACTCAGAGACGCGCTGTCGATTCGCGACAGGCGGCTGCTGAAGGTCGCCGAGCTCGAGCGCGCGAGAGTGCTGGCGGACCAGGCGCATGCACGGCTCGCCGAGTTCCTGCCGGCGCGCGAGGCGCGCGGGGTCGAGCTGCAGTGGCTCGTGCGCCGTGCGTTCTGCCGTGGCCTCGGCGAGCCGCTCGTCGACGGCCTTCACGAGCCGAGGGCCCTCATATTCGAACGCAACGGGGAGGCCACCCTCGCGCCGCTCGAGGGCGATGCGATGCGCTGGGCCGATGGCCACGTCGAGCACAGGGGACGGTCGCTGAGGATCGCATCGGAGCTGGGGACGAGCTGGCAGGCACTCCTCGTCCTCGGTGCTCTTCCGGACCGCGTCGCGTTCCCCGGACCGCGCGCCGAGCTGATGTTCGCGCCGGCCGAAAGCCTGCCGTTCGGGATCGACATGTCGCTGAATGCTCGCTTCCTGCCGAACGAGCTCGCGCTGCGGATCGCGAGGAGACGGATACAGGACGCCGACCAGATCATGCGCGCGGAGTCCGACGGCGAGCAGGGCGTCTCCGATCTCGGCTACGAGCGGACCCAGGAAGCACGCGATCTGCTCGCCCATCTCCAGACCTCGAGCAGACCGCCCCTGCTACGGGCCACGCTCGCGATCGCGGTGGGCGCCGCGAGCGAGCCCGAGCTCGAGGAGCGAGTCGAGATGTGCAGGCGCGCCTACGGCGAGATCCGGCTGCACCGGCCCCTCGGTGATCAGCTGCCGTTGTTCCTGCAGCTGCTCCCGGGTCAGCGCACGAAGGTCTCCGGCTACGACGACACGCTGACCACCGAGCAGGCGGCCGCGATGATGCCGACGGCCACGCACGCCGTCGGCTCGCGCGGAGGGTTCTACCTCGGTCACACCTTGACCGGCTCGCGGCGTCCGGTCAGGTTCAACCTCCGGGAGGGGTCCGACAGCGACCGTAACGCGGCGATTCTGAGCGTGGGAGCGCTCGGATCGGGCAAGACGACGCTCGCACAGAAGCTCCAGTACGAGGGCTTCCTCCAAGGGGCGCGCGTGATCGACTGCGACCCCAAGGGGGACCATCGCTTTCACCTGCTCGAGGAGGTGGCCCCGCACGTCGAGTGCGTGACGCTGCGGCCCGACCGCTCCCTGCGGGGCGTGCTCGATCCGCTGCGCGTGGCCCCAGAGTCGCTGCGACAGGATGCGACTGTCTCCTTTCTCCGCGACCTGCTGCCGGGAGGGGCAGAGCCGGCGTGGGAGGTCGCGCTGCTCGCCGCCGTCGACAGCGTGATCCGTCGCTCGCCGAGTCCGACGTGCCTCGAGGTCGTGCGCGCGCTGCTCGACGGCGACGACGCCGGCGCGCACGTGGGCCGGACGCTGGAGGTGTACGCGCGCTCGGGCCTGACGCAGCTCGGCTTCGCCGACCCCGACGTGAAGCTACCGCCGGTCGGCAACCGCCAGGTCACCTACCTGCCGATTCGAGACCTTCCGGGACCCGCGCCGGGTCTGCGCCGCTCGGAGTACTCGCACGCCGAGCGCGTCGGGGAGCAGATCGTCCGGCTGATCGCGATGCTCGCGATGCACCTGATGGGGAGCGAGCGCGGCCGGCTGAAGCTGTTCTCGTTCGACGAGGGTTGGAGGTTGCTCGGCGATCCCGCCGGCCGCGCGCTGCTGGCGTCGCTGCAGCGCATGGGGCGATCCGAGCTCGCCGTGCCGATCATCAGCACGCAGCTGGTCACGGACGCGCTCGTGGGCGAGCGTGAGTCACTGGAGAACCTGATCGGCGCGACGTTCGTGTTCGGGATGCGCTCGGAGGCCGAGGCGGCGCGCGCGCTGTCGCTCCTGGGACTCGACCCGGAGGACGGGCGCCTACGCCGAACGCTGCTCGAGCTCGAGGCCGGGAGATGCTTCTTCCGCGACCACCGCGGTCGCGTCGAGGCGATTCAGGTCGACGTCGCTGCGCCACATCTGCTGCGCGCGTTCTCGACGACACCCGCGGGTGCGTGAGCGGGGTCAAGACGTCCAAGGCAGCCGCGCTGTCGGTCGTGACCGCCGGCGTCGCAGTCGCGATCCTCCTTCCGGCTGCCGCCCGCTCGCTCGCCGCCCGTCCACCGGTCACCGCCGACTCGTCCCGGGCCCGAGTCGCCGCCGTGCCCCGCTCGGTGCGTGCGCCCAGCCAGCCGCCCCTGAGCACCGGCGGCGCGCCGACTGCAGAAGCGGTCGCGGAAGGTCCGGCGGTCTCCGCCCCGCCGGCCGAATCGGATCCGCTCGTCAGCAACGGGCTCGGCAGTCCGTCGTGCAGGGGCGCGATCGGGACGGGCGCCCTCTCGACGGCCGGCGCCCGCAACTGCGCGACCTCCGGCTTCAGTGCGGCCGCAGCACCCACCGGTAACTACGGGCTCGACGTGCACATCGACACCGGGTTCCTCGGGCTCAGCACGGGCGGCCTGCTGAGCATCGTGCAGGACCTGTTCGTGGCTCCCCTGTGGATGGCGCTCGTGTGGTCGGTGCACGCGCTGGTCGTGATGCTCGAGTGGTGCTTCGCGATCGACCTGCTCGACAGTCCGGCGAGCGGGGGCGTCGGCAGAGGCCTGCGCCAGATGCAGGCGTCCTTCACCGATCCGTGGCTTGCCACGGTGCTCGCCGTCGCAGCCGTGCTGGCCGTCTACAACGGCGTGATCCGACGCCGCGTGGCCGACACGCTCGGGCAGGCGGTGGCGATGGTGGCGATGATGGCGGGAGGGATGTGGCTGATCGCCGATCCCGGCGGGACGGTCGGGGCCGTCGGCGCGTGGGCCAACCAGGCGAGCCTCGGCACGCTCGCGGTGAGCGCCCGCGGGGCGGACTCGCGCGCGGCGCGCGCGCTGCCCGACAGCATGGCCGCGCTCTTCTCCTCGGCCGTCGAAGCGCCCTGGTGCTACCTCGAGTTCGGCGACGTCGGCTGGTGCCGGACTCCCGCGCGGCTCGATCCGCGGCTGCATCGTGCGGCACTACGGATCGCCTCTGCCGATCTCGCGTTGATCGGCTGTCGATCGGGCGGGCTCGCAGCGAACTGCGTCCCGGCGGGCGGCTCGGAGGCGCAGGCGCTGGGGCGCGAGGCCAGGCTGCTGCGAGAGGCCGGAACGAACGGGGCGACGTTCCTGGCGCTCACGGCGAACGGGCCGGCGAGAAACTCGATCAACGATCCGAGCTCGCTGCTGCGGGCGATCTGCGGGACTGCGCAGGCAACCCACTGCACAGGGCCCGCCGCAGCAGCGGCAGAGTTCCGAACCAACTCGGGCACGTGGCCGCGCGTCGGGGGTCTCGTGATGATCCTCGCGGGCCTCCTCGGGATGCTGCTGCTGTTCGGATTCATCGGGCTGCGCCTGCTCGG
>DATAYP010000067.1:0-150765 GCA_036272475.1 Solirubrobacteraceae bacterium
GACCGTCGGTCCGAGCCACAAGCTCCGGGAGGTGGCGAGACAGATGTCCGAGCGCAAGGTCGGCGCGGCGGTCGTGATGGACCCTGACGCGGGAGGGCCGGGGATCATCACCGAGCGCGACATCCTCATCTCGCTGGGCGCGGGGCAGGACCCCGACCGCGAGGCCGTCGGCGAGCACCTCACGCGCGACGTCGTCTACGCGGCCCCCGACTGGTCCCTCGAGGAGGCGGCCGCCGCGATGGTGCACGGCGGCTTTCGCCACCTGATCGTGCTCGAGCAGGGCGAGGCGATCGGGATCCTCTCCGTGCGCGACATCGTGCGGCTGTGCGTCGAAGCCAAGCCGGCCGACATCGCCGCGCCGCTCAGCAACGGCGCGACCACCCGCGAAGAATGGCTGAAGGGGATCGTCGCCTCGGGTCTGAAGCTCTAGCTGAGGCGCTCGAGCTCCGAAGCCCGCGGCGGGCCTCAGAGGTTCGACTTGATGATGCCGCCGTCGACCTGATAGACGGCGCCGGTGATGTAGGACGCCTGCTCGGAGGCGAGGAACGCGACGAGGTGGCCGAGCTCGAGCGGCTCGCCGAGGCGACCCAGCGGGATCCTCGCCGCGAGCGGCGCCAGCTCTTCTTTGACGGCCTGCTCGACGTCAGCGCTGCCGTCGCCGAGGCCCGGGTGGATGCGCGAGGTCAGGAACATGCCCGGAAGCACGAGGTTGATCGTGATGCGGTCCTTCGCGAGGTCCGGCACCAGCGCCTTCATCAGCCCGGCGATGCCCGGGCGGATGCCGTTCGAGAGGTCGATGTGCTCGACGGGCTGCTTGACCGAGCTCGACTGGATGCCGACGATCCGGCCCCGGCGCTTGCTGCGCATGTGCGGGAGCACCTCGCGGACGAAGCGGACGAAGTTCAGCGTCACGGCCGCAAATCCCCGCTGCCAGTCCTCGTCGGTGAGATCGGCGAACTTGCCCGTCGCCGGGCCCCCGGAGTTGTTGACGAGAACGTCGATACCTCCGAACCGCTCGACCGTCGCGGCGACGACGTTGCGAATGTCCTCGGCCTCGGTCAGGTCGGCGCGCACGGCGAGCACCTCCGCGCCCGAGTCGTCCCTGATCTCCGCCGCTGCCGCCTCGAGATCGCTCTCCGTGCGCGCACAGATCGCGACGCGCGCCCCCTCGCGGGCAAGAGCGAGGGCCGAGGCCTTCCCGAGGCCCTTGCTGGAGGCGCCGACGAGCGCGACCTTCCCCTCGAGACCGAGGTCCACGACCCTCGTCAGCCGTCGCGGCGGGCGTCGAGCGGGAGCTCGTCGATGTCGTGGCGAGTGTCTTTGATCCAGCGCACGACGCATGCGATCGTGAGGATCGCGCCGGCGATCGTCATCACCAGGTAGGTGGTTATCCCGACGAGCGTGAGCGTGATGCCGACGCCCGTGAGCACCGGCAGGATCGACGGACCCGGAAGGTGGAGCTCCTCGCCGGCCGGCGGCACCTCGGGCTCGAGAGAGCTCACGAGACGTAGACCGCGGCCACGACGAACGTGATCCCGAACATGAACATGCAGATCGCGGTCACGATCAGGCCCGTGCGGAGGTTCTTGCGTGCCAGGCGTCGCGTCATCATCGGCGGCGGCGCATTCTACAGGTGGACGTCGGCGACCATCGTGCAGAACAGCAGCGCGAGGTAGACGAGCGAGAACAGGTAGAGCCGCAGCGCCGAGGCGCGATCGGCGCGGCGTTGCAGACGCGCCGCCGCCGCCACGAACAGCACGCCGAGCACCAGCGAGCCCACGAGGTAGATCGCGCCGAATCCTCCCGCGCAGAAGGGGAGCTGCGTGACGGCGTAGAGCAGCACCGCGTACAGCAGGATCTGGCGCCGCGTCTCGGCCTCGCCGCGCACGACCGGCAGCATCGGTACTCCGACCTTCTCGTACTCGCCCTTCATCAGCAGCGACAGCGCCCAGAAGTGCGGCGGGGTCCAGAAGAAGACGATGAAGAACAGCATCACGGCGGTGCCGCTCACGGTGCCCGTGACGGCCGCCCAGCCGACGAGCGGCGGCACGGCTCCGGCTGCCCCGCCGATCACGATGTTCTGGGGCGTGCGGCGCTTGAGCCAGATCGTGTAGACGAACACGTAGCCGAGAAACCCGGCGAAGGACAGGAGCGCCGCGAGCACGTTGACGGTGAGCGACAGCTCGAGCAGCGAGAGCGCCGCGAGTGCGCAGCCGAAGACGAGGGCGGCTCTCGGAGAGACGCGTCCCGATGGCACCGGCCGGTTGGCCGTGCGCGACATCTGCAGGTCGATGTCGCGGTCGAACCAGTGGTTGACAGCGCCTGCGCCGCCCGCCGAGAGGTAGCCGCCCAAGCAGGTGAGCGCGACCAACAGGGGGGAGGGGTCGCCCGCGACGTACATCGTGGCGATCGTCGTCAGCAGCAGCAGCGACTGGACCTTGGGCTTCGTCAGCTCGACGTAGTCGCTCACGAGCTGGCGCGTCCGCGGGGCGAGGCCGACGCGCGCGTCGATCGCGCGCACGCCACCGCTCGACGGCGAGGCGCTCATCTAGACACCGACCTGCGTCGCCCCAGCGGGGACCGTGGCGCCTCCCGCGACGCCGGCACCGCTGGTACGCCTCTCCACCTCGCGACGAATGTCCTTCATCGGTTCGACCGAGCGTACTACCGGGACGACGTCGAAGTTGTTCGGCGGCGGCGGCGAGGGTGTGAACCACTCGAGCGTGTTCGCCTTCCAGGGATCTGGCCCGGCGATGACCCCGGACTTGAGGCTGCGCGCGACGTTCACGATCGTGACGAGCACGCCGAGCGCGAGCACGAAGGAGCCGACTGTGGAGATCACGTTGTAGAGCTGGAGGTTGCCGACGTTGTCGTACTCGTAGACGCGGCGCGGCATGCCGTCGAGCCCGATCACGTGCTGGATCAGGAACGTGAGCAGGATGCCGAAGAAGATCAGCGCGAAGCTCGCCCTGCCGAGGGCCTCGCTGAGCATCCGGCCCGTGATCTTCGGGAACCAGTAGTAGATCGCCGCGAAGATCGTCATCACCGAGCCGCCGACGAGCACGAAGTGCAGGTGCGCGACGAGGAAGTACGTTTCCTTCAACTCCCAGTCGACGGGGAACGTGGCGAGGAAGATCCCCGAGATCCCGCCGATCACGAACAGCGCGATGAAGCCCGCGCAGAACAAGAGCGGCGTCTTGAATTCGACGGTTCCGCGCCACAGCGTCGCGATCCAATTGAGCACCTTCACGCCGGTCGGCACCGCGATGAGGTAGGAGCTCAGCATCACGAACACGAGGATCGCCTCGGGTATCGGAGCGGTGAACATGTGGTGCGCCCAGGTGAGGAAGCCGAGGAACGCGATCGCGACGGTCGCGGCGGCGATCGCGCGATACCCGAAGATCGGCTTTCTCGCGAACACCGGCAGGATCTCCGAGACGACGCCGAAGCCGGGCAGCACCATGATGTAGACCTCGGGATGCCCGAAGAACCAGAAGAGATGCTGCCAGAGGAGCGCCGAGCCGCCGTTGGCGGGATCGTAGAAGTGAGTCCCGAAATGCCGATCGGTCAGCAGCAGCGTCACCGCGGCGGCGATCACGGGCATCGCGAAGATGATCAGCACCGAGTAGACCAGGATCCCCCAGATGAAGAGCGGCAGGCGCCCCCAGCCCATCCCGCGCGCGCGCATGTTCGCGATCGTCGCGTAGAAGTTGATCGCGCCGAGGATCGACGAGAGGCCGGTGAGGTGGATCAGGTAGATCCACGCGTCCTGCCCGGCGCTCGGCGAGAAGTTGATGCCGGACAGCGGCGCGTAGCTCGACCAGCCGGCTTCGGGCGGGTTGAAGAACAGCGAGGTGTAGAAGACGATCCCGCCCGCGAGCAGCAGCCAGAAGGAGAGCGCGTTGAGCCTGGGGAAGGCCATGTCACGCGCGCCGATCATCAGCGGCACGAAGTAGTTCGCGAGTCCAGCGAAGAACGGCACGACGAACAGGAAGATCATCGTCGTGCCATGCATCGTGAACAGCTGGTTGTAGACGGCGGGCGTCACCAGCGTGTTGTTCGGTGCGCCGAGTTGCAGGCGCATCATCAGCGCCTCGACGCCGCCGAGGACGAAGAACACGAACGTCGTGACCATGTACATGATCCCGATGCGCTTGTGGTCGGTCGTCGTGATCCAGCTCGTCCAGCCGCGCGGCTCGCGTTCGGCGCGGCTCGCGCTCACCTGTGGGATCGGGGCTACGTATGTGGCCATTCGCTGAGCTGGTCTCCTGGGTGTCCTAGGGGTTTTCGACCTGTTTCGCGCCGGTTTCCTTCGCGAGCTTCGCGCGCGCGGCCTGGGCCGCGGCGTTGGCTTCGCTGAGCTGCTTCTTCTGCGTGGCGAGCCATTCGTCGAACTGCGCAGGCGCCACGGCGCGCACCGTCGCGATCATGCGCGCATGGCCGCGTCCGCAGAGAAACGAGCACTGGCCCCGGTAGATGCCCGGCTTGTCGACCTTCAACCACGTGTAGCTGTGGTAGCCCGGAACGGCCTGGAACTTCGGCCCGAGTTCGGGGATCCACCATTCGTGCACGACGTCGGACGAGACGATGTCGAGCGAGATGGTCGTGTTGGTGGGCACGACCATCTGCTCGTACGAGTACGGAGCGCCCAGCCCGTCGGGTTCGTTGGCGCCGGGATACACGTACTGCCAGATGAACTGCCGACCGATGACCGTGATGTGGAGCGCTTTGCCGTTCGGCGGCAGCTTGCGCTCGGTGCTCGCGTACAGGCGGCTCGCATCGCTCGCCAGCTGGTCTCCGCCCGGCCCCGAGTTCGTGGGGTCCTCGATCGAGGGCAGCTTCACGAACGTGATCACGGCGAGCGCGACGAGGATCACGGCCGCGCCCACGGTCCACCCTACCTCCAGGCGGGTGTTCCCACGGATCTGCGCCGGCACGGCGCCCTTGCGCTTGCGGAACCGCACGAGCGCGTATCCGAGCGCTCCCCAGACGCCGACGAACACCACGAGCGCGACGACCAGGATGATCTTGTAGAGGCTGTCGATTTCGCTCGCGTTCGGCGAATGGCCCGCGGGCGGGGTGAAGAAGGCGAGCGTGGAGGGGACGAGGTGGCCCAAGGCGGCGGGGATTCTATTCAGGCCCGGACGGGAGGCGCTTGACGGCCGGTACGCGGCCGCGTCAGGTTCCCGAGAAGCGAGCGGGCCGCTTTTCGACGAACGCCGTCGCGCCCTCGACGAAGTCGGGGCTGCCGGCCATCTCCTGCTGGATGCGAGCCTCGAGCTCGAGCTGCTCGTCCATGCGCGAGTAGAGCCAGTTGTTGAGCTGGCGCTTGGTGCCCGCGTAGGACCGCGTCGGCCCCGCGGCCAGTCTCGCGGCGAGCTCGCGCGCCTCCGCCTGCAGACGATCGTCGGCGACGACGCGGTTGATCAGCCCCCAGTCGAGCGCCTGCGCCGCTCCCAGCCGCTCCCCGAGCATCGACAGCTCGGTCGCGCGGGCCATGCCGACGCGGGTCGGGAGGAACAGCGACGAGCCGCCGTCGGGCACCAGTCCGATGTTGACGAACGCGAGCAGGAAGTAGGCGCTCTCGCCCGCGAGGATCAAGTCGCAGCAGAGCGCAAGCGAGCAGCCGATTCCGACGGCCGGGCCGTTGACGGCGGCGATCACCGGCTTCGGCATCTCGCGGATCGTGCGCATGATCGGGTGGTAGCGCTCGGTCAGCGTCTTGTAGACGTCCGGATGGCCCTCGGCCGTGACGTCACCGCCGCTGACATCCTTCAAGTCGGCGCCGGAGGAGAAGGCGCGGCCGGCGCCGGTGATCAGCACGCTGCGCACCTGGTCGTCCTCGGTGGCCGCCCGCAGGGCGGCGAGCAGGTCGGCGCCCAGCTGCGCGTTCCACGCATTCAGGGCCTGCGGGCGGTTGAGCTCGATCGTCGCTGCGCCATCCTCGGCCCGCACGTTGACGGTCTCCAGGTCGATTCCCTGCGTGCTCATGCGTCTCCTCTCGTGCTCCGTGCGGCCGATCCGCGCCCCTCGCGGACGCCGCGCCTCGCGTCGGGTGCGCTTGATCCTATGGTGTAGGCATGAGACGGCCGCTGATCGGGATGTGCGCCGCGCTCGAGCGCGCGCGCTGGAGCGCTTGGGATCAGTCGGCGGTGCTGCTCGCCCACAACTACGTCCAGGCCGTGCAGCGCGCCGGTGGGCTGGCCCTGATGATCCCGCCGGACGACGAGCTCGTCGACGATCCCCACCAGGTACTCGACCTGATCGATGGCCTGATGCTCGCGGGAGGCGCCGACATCGACCCCTCCTCGTACGGCCAGGAGGCGCATCCGCAGACGGTCGACACGGTGCCCGAGCGCGACGTCTTCGAGATCGCCCTCGCGCGCGCCGCGATCGCGCGCGACATCCCCGTGCTCGGGATCTGCCGGGGGATGCAGCTGATCAACGTGGCCTGCGGCGGAACGCTCGTGCAGCACCTCCCCGAGCATCTCGGACATCAGGAGCACCGGCGCGTGCTCGGCTCCTTCGACGGCGCCGACCACGATGTCGTGCTCAAGAGCGGTTCGCTGGCGGCCCAGGCCGCCGGCGAGGTCGACCACGCGACGAAGTCCCATCACCACCAGGGGATCGACCGGCTGGGGGATGGTCTGCTCGTGAGCGGCGAATCGACGCTCGACGACCTTCCCGAGGCGCTCGAGCTCCCCGACCGTCGCTTCGTGCTGGGCGTCCAGTGGCATCCCGAGGCGGACACCGCCAGCAAGGTCATCCGCGCGTTCGTCGAGGCCGCGCGCGGGCTGACTCCCGCCGAGCCCGCGCGCTCCGGCGAGCACGACGGCGCGCACCGCCCCCGGCCGCAGACCGCACCGGCTCCCTGAGCGGCTCCCCCGGCAAGGCGCCTCCCGCCCGCTCGGCGGCGACGGGCGGGCACATACGAGCGGGCATATACTGCCGCCCCTGTGCGGTTGTCGAGGGCGATGAGAGCGACCGCCTGGGCGACCGTCGCGGTCGGCGCCGCCGCGCCGCTGCTGCGCAAGCGCGTGAACGCTCCGCCGGTGCTCGTGCAGACCGTGGCCTACGCGGCGCCGCTCGGGCTCGCGGTCGCGGCGCGCCGCTCACACAGGCGCGACGTGGCGATCTGCGCGTTGCAGATGTGGGCGTACGTCGCCGCGTACAAGTTCCCGCACGACGACCCGCAGGCCCAGGAGCGACGCGTCCGGATTCGCTATCCGATCGCGTTCGACCGCGTGCTCGGGCTCGGCGAGCTCCCGAGCCTGCGACTGCAGCGGTCGCTGTCGCGCAGCGGGCCCGAGGGGCCGAGATGGCGCGCTCTCGACGACGTGCTCGTGTGGGCGCACTGGAGCTGGTTCATGGTGCCGCACGGCTCGATCCTCTACGTGCTGGTGCGGCGCCGCGCGCTCTTCCCGCGCGCGGCGGTGATGATGTACGCCACCTTCAACCTCGGCGCGAGCGTCTACTGGCTGCTTCCGACGGCTCCCCCATGGTGGCCGGCCGTGGCCGAGTCGCGCGGCCGTGAGGGCGGCGAGGCCGTGCGGCGGATGATGGTCGAGTACGGCGAGGACTTCTGGAAAGACGGCTGGGGGTCTCTCTACAGTGTGTTCGGAGGCAACCCCTTGGCAGCAATGCCCTCACTGCACTTCGCCACGTCGTTGATGGCCGCGCTGTTGCTCGCGGAGGTCGGGCCGATCGCGGGCGCGTTCGGGTTCGCCTACACGGCGACGCTCGGTTTCGCGCTCGTGTATCTGGGGGAGCACTACGTCGTAGACCTGCTCGCGGGGGCGGCGCTCACCGTCGCGGTCCGCCGCCTGGAACCCGCGGCGGCTCCGGCGATCGGTCGCGTCGGGCGCGCCGTTGCGGCACTGGAGGCCAGGGCACACCAAGACAGCTGAAGGGAGTTCGCGGGTGCAGACGCACCGCAGGCAGGCCCAAGCGGCCAGGGGGGAGCAGGACGAGGAGCGCTCGACGATCGCCGAGCCACCTCCGGCCGTCGCCGCGCCGACCGAGGAGGAGATGCCGCGCAGGCTCCTCTCCCGCCGCCAGGTCGCGTCGTTCGTGCTGTTCATGCTCTCGGCGCTCGCCTTCCTGTACTTCGTCCTTCCCAAGCTCGCCGGGATCGGCACGACGGTCCACCGGATCGAGCGCGGCGACGCATGGTGGATCGCGCTCGGGGTGCTCTTCGAGGTCCTCTCCTTCGCGGGCTACGTGGTCCTCTTCCGGGCCGTGTTCGTCGACGACGCCGGACGCATCGGCTGGCGCGAGAGCTACGTGATCACGATGGCCGGGCTCGTCGCCACGCGGCTGTTCGCCGACGCGGGCGCGGGCGGCGTGGCCCTGACCGCGTGGGCGCTGCGCCGAGCGGGGATGGAGCCGCGGCTCGTCGCCTGCCGGATGGTTGCCTTCATGGTCCTGCTGTACGTGATCTACGCCGGGTCGCTGCTGATCGGCGGCATCGGGCTCGGCGTCGGGCTGCTCCCGGGCGGCGGATCGTTCGCCATCACGTTCGTCCCCGCGATCATCGCCGCCGTGATGTTCGCCGCCGTCGGCGCGATGGCGCTGCTGCCCGACGACATCGAGCGGCGGCTCGGGCGATGGGCCTCCACGTCGGGCAGCGACCACCGCTGGGCGGCGCGCGCCATTGCGGTCCCTGCCCTCGCGGCGAGCGGCGTGCGGACCGCGATCGCCCTGATCCGCACGCGCGACCCGAGGCTCCTCGGGGCGCCCGCGTGGTGGGGCTTCGACATCTGCGTCCTGTGGGCGATGTTCCACGCGTTCGGCTCGCCGCCGCCGTTCACGGTGATCCTGATGGCGTACTTCGTCGGCACCTTCGGCAACCTGCTGCCGCTCCCCGGCGGCCTCGGCGGCGTCGAGGGCGGGATGATCGGCGCGTTCGCCGCGTTCGGCGTCGAATTCAACCTCGCTGTGCTCGCCGTGCTGTCCTACCGCGCGGTCTCCTTCTGGCTGCCGACGCTCCCCGGTGCGATCGCGTACCTGCAGCTGCGTCGGATCGTCGGTCGCTGGCGCGACGAAGAAGAGTCCGGCGGCCGAGCGGCGCGCTCGCGCGAGGGGAGCCCGAGGCCGGCTGGGGCGCTTCAGGGGTCTTGAGCCGCGCGCTATGCTTACTATACAAAGTAAAGCGCAACAAGCGCAGAGTCTTGGAACTGAGGGGGCTGCGGGCGGGACAGGATCGCCACCCGTACGGAAAAGGCGCGAGAATGGGAGATGAGATGAGCGACGTCGAGAACGTGATCATCATCGGAAGCGGGCCGGCCGGCTACACCGCTGCCCTCTACACCGCCCGCGCCAACCTCAACCCGCTCGTGGTCGAGGGGTTCGCCTGGGGCGGGCTGCTCCAGCAGACGACCGACGTCGAGAACTACCCCGGGTTCCCGGACGGGATCATGGGACCGGAGATGATGCAGCGGTTCCGCGATCAGGCCGAGCGCTTCGGCGCGAAGCTGCTCACCGACCAGGCCGACCGGGTCGAGCTCGCGAGCGAGCTCGGCGGCGTGCACAGCGTCTGGGTCGGCGACACCGAGCACCGTGCCCGCACGGTCGTGCTGGCGATGGGCGCCGAGCACCGCAAGCTGGGCGTCGTGGGCGAGGACGAGCTGGCCGGGCGCGGCGTGAGCTACTGCGCGACCTGCGACGCGGCCTTCTTCAAGGGCGCTCCCACGATGATCGTCGGCGGCGGCGACTCGGCGATGGAGGAGGCGATCTTCCTCTCGAAGTTCGCCTCGCAGGTGATCGTCGTGCACCGCCGCGAGGAGTTCCGCGCGTCGAAGATCATGCTCGAGCGCGCCCGCTCGCAGGAGAACATCGAGTTCATGACCCCCTACACCGTCAAGGAGTTCGTCGCTGGCGAGAAGGGCCCGCTCGCCCATGCCGTGCTGGTCAACCTCGAGACCGGAGAGGAGCGCGAGATCACCGTCACCGGCACCTTCATCGCGATCGGGCACGAGCCGCAGTCACAGCTGGTGCGGGGCCAGATCGAGCTCGACGACGCCGGATACGTGGTCACGGAGGGCAAGTCGACGCGCACGAATCGCCCCGGTGTCTTCGCGGCCGGAGACCTCGTCGATCACACCTACCGGCAGGCGGTCACGGCGGCCGGCTCGGGAACGCAGGCTGCGCTCGACTCCGAGTGGTACCTGCGCGACACGCCTGGCATCCCCGTGCCGCCGAAGATGGCGATCGGCGATCCGGCGGACGCTCAGTACGCGCCTGCGGCCGGCGCCCCCGCCGGCGCCGGCTCCGTGGCCGACGCACCGTCTGGCGGCGTGACGGCCGCGTAGCCCGTTACAAGCTCGGCGCCGGGCGCGCCGTCTGGCGGCGCCACCGCCGCGTGGCGCGTTACAAGCTCGGCGCCGACGCGCCGTCTGGCGGCGTCACCGCCGCGTGGCGCGTCACCGCCGCGTGGCGCGTCACAGTCTGGGCGTGAGCGCTCCCTCGAGCTCGAGCAGCCAGCGCTTTCGGTCGAGGCCGCCGCCGTAGCCCCCGAGGCCGCCGCCCGAGTGCAGGACGCGGTGGCAGGGGACGACGATAGGGATCGGGTTCGAGCCGAGCGCGTTGCCTGCCGCGCGCGAGCCTCGCGGGCTGCCCGCGTCGGTCGCGACCTCGCGGTAGGAGAGAACGCCCCCATAGGGGATCTCGGAGGTCACGCGCAGGACCTCGCGGCCGAATGGGCCGCCCACGAGCGAGAGATCGACCGCGAGCTCGAACGTGCGCCGGCGCCCGGCGAAGTACTCGTCGAGCTCGCGCCTGGCTGGTTCAAGGCGCCCCGGCGCCTCGACGATCCGCGGCGACAGGCGCCGCGAGAGCCGTTCGAGCACCGAGTCGACGTCCTCCTCGGGGAACGCCACCCGCAGCAGGCCGCGCCTCGTGGCCGCCAGCAGAAGCTCGCCGAACGGCGACTCGACGGGGGCGTACGCGATCTCGGCAAGGCCCTCCGCCGCAGCTCGCGCCGCGAACCTGCGAGCAGCTTCCGCGGATTCGGCCTCCGCGCTCGGCGCGATCGCAGCTCGCCGCAGCGAACGCTCGACGTGCCGGTCCTCATCCGTCGCCTGCCGGTTCATGCGGGCACCACCTTTCTCAACGTTGTCAGGCCCTCGTGCAGCGAACGGCGCGCCGCCTCCTCCGAGCAGCCGATCGCCGCGGCGATCTCACGGTGGGGGAGGTCGGCGAGGAAGCGGAGCGCGACCGCCGAGCGCTGGCGGGCCGGGAGCCCCCGGACGGCAGCCCACAGCGCATCGTCGGGCGCGGGCGGGGAGCTGCACGCGCGGCGATCGACCGTCTCGGGCTCGGCGACCGGCGTCGCGCGGCGAGCGCGCGCGCGGTGCGCGTCGAGCGCCTTGCGGTGCGCGATCGTGAGCACCCACGCGCGCGTGTTCGACCCGGGGCGCAGCCGCGGATATGCGCGCAGCGCCGAGATGAACGTCTCCTGGAAGCAATCCTCCGCCTCGACCGCCCCGACGGCGGACACGAGGAAGCGCCAGACGACCTCGCGGTGGGCGTCGAGGAAGCTCTGGAAGGGGGGCAGCTGGGTGCGCACGGGGGTTGAACGCGGTGCGCGCCGGAAACGTGAGGTTCCTCAGGCGGGGTACTCGAAGAACCCGGCGCCGCTCGAGCGTCCCATGCGCCCTTCCTGGGAGAGGCCGCGCAGCGCCGGCGCGGGCCGGTAGCGCTCCTCGCGGTACTCCGCGGACAGACCCTCGAGCACCGCGAGCACGTGCTCGAGGCCGATCGCGTCCGCCCACTGGAGCGGGCCGCGCGGGTGGCTCAGCCCGAGGACCATCCCGGTGTCGATGTCCTCCGCGCTGCCGACTCCTTCGCCGAGCGCGAATGCCGACTCGTTGATCAGCTGGCAGACGATCCTGCCGAGCACGAGCCCGGGAGCGTCACCGACCCACGCGACGTGCTTGCCGAGCGCTTCGAAGAAGCGCTCGGCACGGGCCGCGGCTCCCGGCGAGGAGCTCTCGCTGCGGGTCAGCTCGACGAGCCCCGCCTCGGCGAACGGCGGCAGCACGTGAAAGCCGACCGCGCTGCCGCCCGGATCGAGCGCGCCGAGCGAGCCGCCCGCGCAGAGCAGCAGGCGCGCGCCATGGCTGGGCTGCGCGGCGAGGTGCGACGCGCCCCCGCCGGGGGGCTGCAAGCGCTGCGGCGGCATGCTGTCGCAGTCGATGATCAGCGCGGGCAGCATGTCGCCGCTCGGTGCGGTCGTGGTGCGGATCTCGTAGCCGGCCTGCCCGGCTGTCAGGCGGAGCTCGTCGGCCAGCACGCCCGCTCCGGAGATCACGACGACGCCCTCGCCGTGCTCGGGGCTGCGCGACTCGGGCGCCGGGGGGTCCTCGCTCCTGTACGGCGTCCCCGACGTGCCCGCCGCGCCGCCGCCGCCGTAGTCGTAGAAGCCGCGCCCGCTCTTGCGTCCGTACAGTCCGGCCGCGACGTAGCGCGCGCTGATCGGCGAGGGACGCCAGCGCGGCTCGCCGAAGCTCTGCGCGAAGAAGCTCTTGGCGATCTCGAAGCCCGTGTCGACGCCCACGAGGTCCATGAGCTCGAAGGGACCCATGCGGAAGCCTCCCTCCAGGCGGCAGATCCTGTCGATCGTCTCGACGTCCGAGATCCGCTCCTGCAGCAGGCGCAGGCCCTCGAGGCCGAACGGCCGGTTGCAGCGGTTGACGAGGAAGCCGGGGCCGTCGTGCGCGCGGATCACGACCTTGCCCATCGCCGCGCCGGCACCCTCGGCGATCGCGAGGGCCTCCGGCGAGGATTGCTCGCCCGCGACCACCTCGAGCAGGCGCATCACCGGCGCGGGGTTGAAGAAGTGCATGCCCACGACCCGCTCGGGGTGGGTGGCGGCGGCGGCGATCGCCGTGACAAGCAGCGAGGAGGTGTTGCTCGCGAGTACGCAGTCGCTCGCGACGATGCCGGACAGCTGCGTGTAGAGCTCGTGCTTGAGCTCCAGGCGCTCGGGCTCCGCCTCGATCACGAGCTCGCACGGAGCGAGCGCCGCGATCTCATCGACGCGCTCGAGCCGCTCGCCGGCGGCCTGCGCGTCGTCCTCGGAGAGCCGTCCTTTCGACGCTTCTTTCGCGAGCCCGTCACGCGCTCGATCGATGCCGCGCTCGAGCGCCTGCGCGATCGGGTCGTGCAGCAGCGTGCGCGCGCCCGCGCGCGCGGCCAGCTGCGCGATCCCCGAGCCCATCGTGCCCGCGCCCACCACGCCGATCACCGCCGGCGCGGAAGCCGGCGCTCCGGTCGCCGTCCGCTCGTCTGCGCGCTCGGTGCCCGCCATCCCCAGCGCCCTGCGGCTCAGGCGGGTACGAGCGCGTTGATGCCCGTCATCGCGCGTCCGATGATGAGTTTCTGGATCTGCGAGGTGCCCTCGTAGAGGGTTGTGACGCGCGCGTCGCGGAAGTAGCGCTCGACGGGGTGATCGTCGACGTAGCCGGCGCCGCCGTGCACCTGGATCGCGAGGTTCGCGCACTCGAGCGACGCCTCCGTCGCGTGCAGCTTGGCGACCGATGTCTCGAGCGTGTTGGGACGTCCCACGTCCTTCAGCCATCCGGCGCGCCAAACGAGCATCCGCGAGGCATCGGTCTTCAGGACCATGTCCGCGATCATCGCCTGCACGAGCTGGAAGCTCGCGATTGGGCGACCGAACTGTTCGCGCTCCTTGGCGTAGCGCACGGACTCCTCGAGGCAGCCCTGGCAGATGCCGACGCAGCCGGCGGCGACCGAGTAGCGCCCGGAGTCGAGGTTCGACATCGCGATTTTGAAGCCGTCGCCGACCTCGCCGAGCATGTCCTCGTCGGCGACCTCGACGTCTTCGAGGGAGATCGAGCCGGTGTCGGAAGCGTGCAGCCCCATCTTGTGCTCGATCGTCTGCGCCCTGAAACCGGGCTGGTCGGTGTCGACGATGAAGCATGCGATGCCCTTGTGGCCGAGCTCGGGATCGGTCTGCGCGAAGATCAGCGCGACCTTCGCGTAGTTGGCCATCGAGATCCACATCTTCGAGCCGTTGAGCACCCAGCCGGTGTCGGTCCTGCGGGCGCGCGTCTTCTGGTTGGCGGCGTCGGAGCCGGTGTCGGGCTCGGTCAGGCCGAAGCACCCGAGCCACTCGCCGGAGCACAGCTTCGGCAGGTACTTCTGCTTCTGCTGCTCGCTGCCGAATTTCACGAGCCCGGAGCAAACGAGCGAGGTCTGAACCGAGATCACGGTGCGGATCGCCGAGTCGCCGCGGCCGATCTCCTCGACGATCAGCCCGTAGCTGAAGTAGTCCAGCCCGGCGCCGCCGTACTCGGGCGGCACGATCGCGCCGAGGTAGCCCTGCGCGGCGATCTTCTTGACGAGCTCGAGGTCGAAGTGATGGTTGCGCGCGTTCTCGCGCGTCCGCTCGATCACCTCGTTGTCGGTGAATTCACGCGCCGTCTGCCTGATCAGCCGCTGCTCGTCGTTCAGCTCGAAGTCCATCCAGATCTCCTCTCAGCCCAGCTTGGGTGTCTTCCATGGTGCGCTCACGCGGCGCTCGATCTCCTCGGCGATGCCGTCGATCGGCAGGCGCTCCTGCGCCAGCGAGTCCCGGTCTCTGAGGGTCACGGTGCGGTCCTCGATGCTCTGATGGTCGATCGTCACGCAGAACGGGGTGCCGATCTCGTCCTGTCGCCGGTAGCGCCTGCCGATCGCGCCGCCGTCATCGTACTCACCCTGCACACGCGCCCGCACCGCCCGGAACACCTCTCTCGCGAGCTCGGGCTGGCCGTCCTTGTTGACGAGCGGCAGCACCGCCGCCTTGACCGGCGCGAGCCGCGGGTGCAGGCGGAGGACCGTGCGCCGCTCGCCCTCGCCCGTCCCCTCACGCTCGACGAGCTCCTCGTCGTATGCGTCGACGAGGAACGCGAGCGTCGCGCGGTCGGCGCCCGCGGCGGGCTCGATCACGTGCGGAACGTAGCGTTCGCCGGTCGCCTGGTCGAAGTACTCGAGCTTCTCGCCCGAGTACTCGGCGTGGCGGCGCAGGTCGAAGTCGCCGCGGTTGGCGATCCCCTCGAGCTCCGACCAGCGCGCTCCGCCGCCGGAGCCGGCGGACGGGAACAGGTATTCGACGTCGCTCGTCGCCGAGGAGTAGTGCGAGAGCTCATCCGCGTCGTGCGCGCGCAGGCGCAGGTGGTCGGGGCGGATGCCGAGCTCGACATACCAACGCTCGCGCTCGGCGAGCCACATCTGGAAGTAGCGCTCCGCGTCGGCCGGCGGCACGAAGTACTCCATCTCCATCTGCTCGAACTCGCGCGTGCGGAAGATGAAGTTGCCCGGGGTGATCTCGTTGCGGAAGGACTTGCCGACCTGCGCTATCCCGAACGGCGGTTTCTTGCGCGAGAACTGCAGGACGTTCTTGAAGTTGATGAAGATCCCCTGAGCGGTCTCGGGACGCAGGTAGGCGATCGAGCCGGACTCCCTCACGGGACCGATCGTCGTCTCGAACATCAGGTTGAAGTCGCGCGCCTCGGTGAGGCTGCACTCGTCGGTTTCACCGGGATGCTTCGAGGGTTTGCGCCCGCACTCGAGCTCCTGGAGGTGGTCGGCGCGGAAGCGCAGGCCGCAGGTGCGGCAGTCGACCAGCGGGTCGGTGAAGCCCGCGAGGTGCCCCGAGGCCTCCCACACGCGCGGATGCTGGAGGATCGCCGAGTCGATCGCGACGATGTCGTCTCGCTCCTGAAGCATCGCCCGCCACCACTCGCCCTTGACGTTGCCCTTCAGGAGGACGCCGTAGTGGCCGTAGTCGTAGGTCGAGCCCACTCCCCCGTAGATCTCCGAGGAGGGGAAGATGAACCCGCGCCGCTTCGAGAGCGCGACGATCTTGTCCATCGTGACCGCGTCGCCGGTCTGCGGGGGGCCCGGCTCAGCCATGCGCAACACCAGCGGTGAGGCTGTCTCGATGGGGCTCGTAGGTGATCTCGGTCGTGTCCATGCAGGCGCCGGGGTGGCCCGGTGCTCGGTTTTGCCGGGCGGCGCGATCATAGGCGAGGCCAGGAGCTGAGCGGCGTCCAACATCTTTGGACACTTGTTGGACGGTCGCCACGCGCGCTAAGGCGCGTCCAGGAGCTGCCGATACCAAAGCATGACTATGCCTTGGGATGGACCACACCAGCTTCACCCGCAGGACCAGCGGGGCGACGAGCAGCCGGCAGGCGCCCGCGAGGGCGACGAGGCGGCGCGCGGCGAGCCGAAATCAGTGGCTTTCGCGGTCATCCGCCGTGAGCTCGACGAGCACACGGGAGTTCTCAGCGTCGAGGGCGAGCTCGACCTCGCGTCGGCCCCCAGCCTGAAGTGGGCGTTGACCGACATCCTCGGCGCCGGACACGACCAGGTCGTCGTCGATCTGACGCTCGTGACGTTCATCGACTCGACCGCTCTCGGGGTGCTCGTCGGCGTCAAGAAGAACTTGAGCCCCGGTGCGAAGCTCGCGATCACCTGCGCACACCCCGACGTGCTCAACATCTTCGAGCTGACCGGGCTCGACGGCACCTTCGACATCTTTCCTGCCTTCGACGACGCGCTCTCCTTCGTCAGAGGGAGCGCGGCTGCGGCCGGTTGATGGGCAGCAGAGCGCGACCCCCCGCACGCTTCTGTCAGTCGCTCGTGACTCTGACGGCCGTCCTCTCGACGGCCTGCTCTGTCTCTTGGATCTCCCCGGCCGCCACCGCTGCCGCGCGAGGCCAATCGCCGCACGCGGCGCCCGCTTCCGCGGTCCAGGGCAACCCCGGCGGAGCGTCTCGCGCCGGCGCGGCGCGCGTCCTCGTCGAACGCTGCTGCGCGACGGCACCGCCGCGCGCGCCCGCGGCAGCGCAGAACCGCACTCGCACTCACACCGGCTCGGCACGTACGGCTCCCGCCGCGGGAGCTCCCGAAGCCGCCACACGGGGGCGCGGCCAAGCAGGCGCCGGATCCACTGGAACTGGTCCGGCGCCAGCCGCGCCGCGCCAGAGCCCGCGCCGACCCGGCGCCGGCGGCGTGCGCGGGCGCAGTCGGGCCCGCGGCAACCCGCAGGCTGAAGGCGCCGCGGAACCCGAAGCCGCGCCAGGCGAATCTGCGGGGGGCGGTCAGGCCGGGGTCTCGGCGCTCGCCCGCCGGGAACGCCCGAAAGCCAAACACCACAAAAGCACGCAAGAAGCCAGACGAGCCCGGAAAGCGCCGGCGCCGACGCCGGCGCAGCCGCAGCGGAAGGCCTCGGCGACGGCGCGGGCCGCAGCCGTCACTCCGGCGGTCGCGCCGTCACCGCTCAGCGCTCCAGCCGCCACCCCGGCGGCGCCGACGCCTTCAGCGATCGCACTACGCCACCAGTCGATCTCGAGTGGCGCCGGCGCCCGCAGGCACCCGCGTGGCGCAGGCCGGGCAGCGGCCGCCGCCGGCGGGGGCCTCGGCGCGCTTGCTCCGCTGACAGCGGCCGCCGCGGCGTCCGCGACGGGCCCCGTCACGAGCGCAGCCGCCGCGGCGAAGCCCAGGCACGTCGCGAAGGCGCCGGCTCAGAACGCCCCGGCCCAGCTCGTGACCACGGTCACGAAGATCATCAACGTGATCCCCACGGGCGTGCAGATCGCGCTCGTCGCGCTCGTCGCGCTCGCGCTCGCGCTCGGCATCAGCTCGCGGCTCGCCTCGCTGCGTGCCGGCCGGCTCGCGCGCCAGCGGCGGCAGCTGCTCAAAGACGTCGGGCTGCTCCAGGCGGCGCTGCTCCCGCCGGTGCCGCCGCGACTCGGGCCTGTCGGCACCTCCTCGGCCTACCGGCCCGCATCGGGGCCGGGCGCCGGCGGCGACTTCTACGACGTGTTCGCGCTCGGCGACGGGCAGGTTGCGGTGATCGTCGGAGACGTCTCGGGGCACGGGCGCGAGGCGCTCCCGCAAACGACGCTCGTGCGCTTCACGCTGCGGGCCTACCTCGAGGCCGGAATGTCCCCGCGCGGTGCCCTGCAGACGGCAGCTCCCGTGCTCGAGCGCCAGCTCGGCGAGTCGTTTGCGACGGTCGTGCTCGCAACCTACAACCCGCGCGAGCGCATGCTCGTGTACGCGTGCGCCGGGCATCCGGCGCCGGTGATCGTCGGCGCGGAGACGCTCGCCCCCGTGACGGCCTGCTCGGCGCCGCCGATCGGCGCCGGCCAGCCGACGGGCACGCGCCAGACCTCCGTGACGCTCCCCGGTGAGGCGCTCGTCTGCTTCCACACCGATGGCGTGCTCGACGCACGGGTGGACGGCGAGCTGTTCGGGGCACGCCGCCTGAACACGGCGCTCGCGGAGCTCGCACCCGGGACGACCGCCTCGGACCTGCTCGACCGTGTCGCCCGCGAGTCGAGCAAGCGTCCCGATGACATGGCGGCTTGCCTGCTGCGCGTCGAGGGCGACCGCAGCGCGCCGTCGGTCCAGGCCGAGGAAGTCGAGCTCGACCGCCGTGAGCTCATGCGCGGGAGGGCGCAGCGCTTGCTGCTCGCTCGCGGTTTCGACCCATACGACGTCGAGCAGGTGATGATCGCGGCGCGCCGCGCGGTGCGGATCGACGGCGCCGTCGTGCTCGAGCTCCACTTCGGCGATCGGCGACCGGAAGCCACGCTGCGGCCGCACAACGTCGCTCCATTCAAACCCACGATTCGCGCGAGCTCACGCGCACTGGAGATGTCCGGATGAACACTCGACCCGCCCCCGACACAGACGCAGCGATGGTGCTCGGCATGGCCGCGACGGCGATGCCGTTCGCCCGCTCGCCGGAGGACCAGGCCGAGCGATGGCTGCGGATCCTCCGCCTGCACGGCGATGCCGGCATGGCGTTGCAGGCCCTCGGCGTCAGCGAGGGGCCGCTCGAAGCAGGGCACGACGGCAGCGCCGAGGATCGCGACACGCCGTCCTTCGAGGTCGCCCCCGACGTGATCGCCGCGGTCACCGACGACGCAGTCGCCCAGGCGAGCCGCCGGGGCGCGGGCGCGCTCGGCACGACCGACGTGCTGCTCGCCGTGATGCACGTCTACGGCCCCGAGTTCGATCACGTCCTGCGGGTGCACGGCACCGATCGCAGCGAGGTCCTCGAGCGGCTCGACATGCAGACCGCCGGGACGCGAGCCGAGTAGGCCCCGCCTCGGCGCGCACGTAGGATCCCGCGCCGTGGCGCGGATCCTGATCGTCGGCGGCGGCTGCAGGGGCAGGAAGCTCGCCGCCTCGCTGCTCGGAGAAGGCCACGCCGTTCGGATCACGACGCGCACCGAGGCCGGACGCGCCGCGATCGAGGCGAGCGGGGCGGAATGCTGGATCGGCACCCCGGACCGCCTGGCGACGCTCCGGGGCGCCCTCGAGAGCGTCACCGTCGTCTGCTGGCTGCTGGGATCGGCCACCGGCACCGCCGATCAGCTGCGCGCGCTGCACGGTCCGCGCCTCGAGTTCTTCGCGACGCAGGCGATCGACAGCACGGTGCGCGGCTTCGTGTACGAGGCGCGCGGCACGAGCACTCCTGCCGAGACGCTGGAGGGGGGGATCGAAGTCGTGCGCGGCGTCGCCGCGCGCAACGCGATACCGCTCGTCCTCCTCACCGCCGATCCCGGGGAGGCGGAGGCCTGGCAGGCCGATGCGCGCACGGCGATCGCCTCGCTGATCGGCGGATGAAGGGCGCCTGAGGTCAAGCTGAGCCCCGGATCGGTCGATCCAGAGGCACGATGGCAGGCGAGCGCCCCCGTTACGGACTGCTGGTCAGCGCATGCGGGGCGATCTTGCTGGCCGTGTCGGTGTTCCTCCCCTGGTACGGACTGGCGTTCACCGCGAACGGCGTCGCCTTCGTCCAGCAGCTGGCGAGCGAGCTCGCGACCCAGTTCGGCAACGCGACGCTCCAGTCCTACGTCGGCGCGCAGCACGCGAGCATCTCGGCGCTCGCCGGCCACGAATTCGCGGCGGTGAGCGCGCATCAGGCGCTGAAGAACCTCAACATCGTGCTGCTGGTGCTGGCGGGGCTCGCGATCCTCGACGCGTTGATCCCGCTCGCGAGGGGCACGAGCCCGATCTCCGATGGCGGCGGCGCGGCCGTCGCGATCCTCGGCGCCGTGGCGAGCATCTGCGTGCTGTATCGCATCTTCAGCCCGCCGAGCCCGGCGGGCGGCTTGATCTCGCTGTCACTTCGCGAGGGCGCGTGGCTCGCGCTCCTCGGCTCGCTGGCGATCGTCGCGGGCGGCCTGTGGCCGCGGGCGCACACGCGGCCGAGCTCCGCGCGCGAGACGAGCTTCGATGCAGCCTGGTCGGGACTCTCGGGCTGGACGCCGGAGAGCTGATCGCCGACGGGCGGGGCGGCTCGCCGGGCCACCCACGCGCGCTGCTGCCGCGATATCCTGGCGGCCAATCACCCCAAAGCCGATCAGGATTTCCAACCGAAGGGCGGTCCCCCGTGTCCGACTACGCGAAAGACGTGCTCGTCGATGCCGACTGGCTCGCTGAGCACCTGAACGACGAGAGCATCCGCATCGCGGAGGTCGACGAGAACCCGGCCCTCTACCAGGAGGCTCACATCCCCGGGGCCATCGGCTTCGACTGGAAAGCCGACCTCCAGGATCCCGTGCGCAGGGACTTCCTCGGCCCGGACGCGTTCGGCGAGCTGTTCGGCAGTCGAGGTGTGTCCAACGACCACACGATCGTGCTCTACGGCGACCGCAACAACTGGTTCGCCGCCTACACGTACTGGTACCTGAAGTACTACGGCCACGACAAAGTGCTGCTGCTGAACGGCCCCCGCGAAAAGTGGATCGCCGATGGACGGCCAACGACCGCCGAGACGCCTAGCCATCCCGCGGCCAGCTTCGCCGCCCGGCCCGGGGACGAGTCGATCCGCGCCTATCGCGACGAGGTGTTGAAGGCGATCGACGCGCCGACGAAGCTCGTCGACGTGCGCTCTCCGGCCGAGTTCGCGGGCGAGGTCATCTCACCTGCGGGCTACGAGCAGGAGGGAGCGCAGCGCGGCGGCCATATCCCGGGAGCGGCCTCGATTCCGTGGGCGCAGGCAGTGCGCGAGGACGGCACGTTCAAGTCCGCCGAGGAACTGCGCGAGCTGTACGGCGGCAAGGGGGTCCTCAACGGCGATGACATCATCGCCTACTGCCGCATCGGCGAGCGCTCGGCGCACACGTGGTTCGTGCTGCACGAGCTGCTCGGCCACGATCGCGTGAAGAACTACGACGGCTCGTGGACCGAGTGGGGCAACATGGTTGCGGTGCCCGTCGAGAAGGGCGCCTAGGACGAGCGGCGGCGGCGCGATGGGGCGCTGCGGCGCCCCATCCGCTCACGCGGGGCCGCTGCGGCCGGTGAGCGCCCCCAGGTCGAGCGCGGCTTGCGCCGCGCCGGCTGCGGGCGCGGCGGGCGAGTCGATCTGCACGAGCAGGTTCTCGAGGATTCGAGCCGTCGCGCCCCAGATCACGTTGTCCCCGACGACGAACGCGTCGGTCTCGAAGGTGATCCCCCGCCGCTCGAGCCGGGTGCGAGTCCGCGCGTCGCGCAGCTCGGCGAGCCCCAGCTCAAGGACGGCGTCGACCTCGCGCGGCGAGAGCCGCCAGGCGAGTCCCTCGGGGATCTGTGCGACGAACGGGTGGATCACGTAGTTGGTCGCGAAGGTCGACGTCGGCGGGAGCTCGCCGAGCAACCTCGCCTCGGTGCGCGGGAGGCCGATCTCCTCTTCGGCCTCGCGCAACGCCGTCTCGGATAGAGAGCCATCCTCGGGGTCGCGGCGGCCGCCGGGAAAGGAGATCTCGCCGGCGTGACGTTTGAGGTCGGCGCGGCGTCTGGTGAGGACGACGTGAGCCTGCTCCTCGGCGCCGGCGAGGAACAGGGGAACGAGCACGGCCGCTGGGATCTCCGCGGCCTCGGGGCCGGGCCGATCAGCGGCGCCTGTGGCGGACGGCTCAGGCGGCCAGGTGAACGCGCTCAATGCGCTCCTGGAACATGACCTCGCCGTCCAGCGCGCGGTGGACGGGGCACTTCGCGGCGATCACCCGCAGGCGTTCGACCTGTTCCTCGGGCATGTCGTCCGGAAGGCGCATCACGAGCTCGAACTTCGTCGGGCAGCCGCGCTCCGCGGGGCTGTACTCGACGTCGACCTCTATGTGGCCCACCTCCCAGCCCTTGCGGGCCGCATACATCTCCATCGTGATCGCCGTGCAGGAGGCGAGGCTCACCGCGAGCAGCTCGCGCGGATCGGGACCCATGTCCTCCCCGCCTGCCTCGACGGGCTCGTCGACCGTCAGCTGGTGCTCGCGCACCTGGACCGTGTGCTTGAACGTACCGCCGTCGCGACGGGCGGTCGCTTTCATCCTTGTCAGCTCTACAGATCCGGCCATATCGATCCCTTCAATTGGTGTGCTCCTTGATCCAATGATACTCCGCGGTCGGACTACGAAAGTGGGTTGAACAGCAGTCCTGTGAGGAGCTTGGGGAAGAAATATGTCGACTTGGGCGGCATGTTCTCGCCCGCTGCTGCGATCTCGCGGACCTGCTGAACGGGCGTCGGGCGCATCAGGAACGCCGCGTCGTACTCGCCGGAGCGCACCATCGCCAGCGCCTCGGCGGTGTCACGGGCGTAGAACAGCCCGTTGAAATGCGAGATGTCGTCGTCGCTGAGCCCCAGCGCTCCCTTCAGGACGAGCGCCTCGAGCACGCCCGTGTCGAGTTCGCGATAGGCCTGCGAGTAGCCCGGGAGCGCGGCGTCGGCGATCGACTGGTCCTTGAGCCGCAGGCGGAACGGACGCTGGAGGTGCGAGTCGATGTAGCCCAGTTCGAGCCGTCCGGCTCCGGGCTCGGGCGCGATCTGCTCGAGCGGGACCTCGGTGATCTCGAAGTCCCTCCGCAGCGCCTCGGCGAGGGCCTGCTGGCGGGCGGGCTCGAGTCGATTGACGAGACGATGGGTCGGGAACACGGTCAGGCCTGGATCCTCGAGCGCCACGAGGCACATCAGTATGTAGCGATGGTCGCCCTCGCCGCCGATCTCCTCGGCGTAGGCCTGCATCGTCTCGTAGCGGTGATGCCCGTCCGCGATCAGCAGCTCGGCGTCGCTCGTCGCCCGCTGCACCGCCGCGATCGCCTCGGGGTCGGCGATGCGCCACAGGCGATGCGTCGTGCCGTCGGCGTCGGTGACCTCACCCCACGGCTGCTCCTCGGTCGCCGGCGCGAGCGCCCCCCAGGCGGCCTCGTCGGGGTCGGAGTAGAGCGAGAAGATCGGCGAGATGTTCGCGCGGGTCGCGCGCGTCAGGCGCAGCCGGTCCTCCTTCGGGCCGGGGTGCGTGCGCTCGTGGGGCCGCACCCGCCCTGGTCCGTAATCCTCGATACGCACGCGGCAGAAGAAGCCGCGCCGCGTCAGCGTGCGTCCGTCTGGGCCGGTGTAGTTCTGCGCGTGAGCCCAGATCGCGGGCTGCTCGTCGCGCACGAGCGCCCCCTGAAGCTGCCAGCTCTCGAACTGCTCGCTTGCGGCCGCATAGCGGTCCGGCTCGCCCTCGGGAAGATCGACCGCGACGACGTTGAAGGGCGAGCGGGCGATCAGCTCGGCGCGCTGCGCAGCGTCGATCACGTCGTACGGCGGCGCGACGAGCTTCGCGAGCGGTCCCGCGACCGCCGGGTCGTAGTGGAGCGCTCGCAGCGGTTGCACGTCGGCCATCGCGGTGGCGGAGGCTAGCAGCGGGGTGGGCATGCGGGCCGGCGGAGGACCGCGGGGCGAGCGGCGGCTCACGCGTAAGTCGAATAGCAACGAGCTTTCGGGGCGGACGTGGAGGTCAGCTCACGGCGTCTTGGCGGTCAGCGTCTACGACACGTTGCTGCGGGCTCGTCTACAAGCATGGACCGATCGGCTCCGCGCATCGTGGGGGTAGACTCCATACCTCGGCGGGGCGTAGCGAAGCCTGGTAACGCGCGGCCTTTGGGTGGCCGAGATCCCCGGTTCAAATCCGGGCGCCCCGATTAAAAAAAGTGGCTGATCGCAGTAGGGGCCCCGGGTGGCCCCGCGGCGCAGGAGTCGGCTCTGGGATCACGGATTCGTGGGCATCGGGCACGGAGCGCTCCGCAGTCGCTTGGCCGCGTCTCGGCCGGGACCGCCCACGAAACCGCCCACGCCGGACTCCGTGGGCGGTCGAAGCTGCCCCGCTGGGATCAAAAAGAACCCTGGTCTACCGTCCTCAGCCAGATGGGACTGGGTGGGGCGGCCAGATCGTTTCCTCGCGCTCGTGATGGCCGGACGTCTAGTTCAGTCTTGGGGCCGGCACGGGGTGGTGTCAGGAATGCGCGGCTTCTGGAAGTCGCTCGGCGAGCTCGGCCTGGAGCCTCGCCGCACGGTCGGGCTCCAAGGTCCCGCTCTGATTGAGGCGCTTTGCGAGGCGTCTCGGATAGTAGAGCGGGTAGCCGCCGAGCTTGAGCGTGCGCAAGAGCGGGAGCCCGGAGTCTGCAAGGAATCCCTCCGGAGTGACGAAGCAGAGGCATCCGTGTATCGGCACATCGGGTGCGATCTCGGCGATTGCCGTCCGTACTCGGCTCACCTGCTTGTCGAGCCCTGCGATCAGCTTCGTCTGGTCGCGCCCGTTGATCTTCAGCTTCGCCTTCCCGAACAGCGGCTCGGAAACCTCGATCTTGCCTTTGTAGCGCTTGCAGTCGATCACGTAGACACCCGAAGGTGCGATCGCGATGTGGTCGATGTTCCCGCGGCTGGCTGGTGCGCGCCGGTCGTGCAGCATCGGGACGTCAGGGCAGCGGCGCGCAAGGTAGCCCGCGAGGTCGTGCTCGCCGTCCGCGCCTGTGGTCCAGTTGCGCTCTTCCTGGCGTAGTCGCTTATCGCCACCCGGCTCGAATAGCGTGGCGGCCAGCCGGCCCAGCCCCGAGCGGCTGGCTTGGCGTGCCTGTCGCTGCTCGCGCAGTCGCTGTGCCTTCAGTGACGCGCTGCCTCCAGCTGTCCCGAGATGCCTTGGTGGCTGGTTGGCCATTCTGGACGTCATCGGAAGCCGAGACTCCCAGTCTGAGCCTCCCGCGCCGGCGCTGGACCCCCCGACTAGCGAGTCCCGCGAAACCGTCGCAACCCGCATTGCGTCCCGCCTGTTATTTCAGGTTGTCCGATAACCTCAAGCAAGAGCACATCATGTCTGAGCTTGTAAACCGCCATTGGGACGCTCGGATCACCGGCAGTGGCCTACCGCGCCGAGACCGCAGATCCTGCGACTACGCGGCCTATGTCCCTGATGATCTCGCGGGGCGCATGTTCGCGCTCGAAGGCGAGGTCGCAGCGGATGTCGCCGACGCCGAAGCGGCGATAAGCCGGTTGAACGCGCAGGCGAGCGCGCTGGTCGACACAGAGGCGCTCGCGCGGATACTGCTGCGCGCAGAGTCAGTGGCGTCCTCTCGCATCGAGGGGCTCGAGATCGGCGCGCGACGGCTTCTGCGCGCCGAGGCCGTCCGCTCGATGCGCGAACCGTCCCCGGACGTGACAGCCACGGAGGTGCTCGGGAACATCGACGCGATGCTTCATGGACTCGACCGAGTCGGACCCGGCGAGGAGATCACCGTCGGGCTGCTGCTCGAGATCCACAGGCGACTCCTCGCCGGGACACGACTCGAGGAGCACGGCGGACGCTTCAGGACCGTCCAGAACTGGATCGGGGGCAGCGACTACAACCCCTGCTCCGCCGACTTCGTTCCGCCGCCTCCCGAGCTCGTTGAGCCCCTGATGGGCGACCTCGTCGCGTTCTGCAACGGTGAGGACCTTCCCGCGGTCGCGCAGGCGGCGATCGCCCACGCGCAATTCGAGACGATCCATCCGTTCGTCGACGGCAACGGCCGCACGGGACGGGCGATCATCCACCTCGTGCTCCGCCGCCGGGGCCTCGCCGTCCGCGTGCTCCCGCCGGTGTCGCTGGTGCTCGCGACGCTCGCTCGCGACTACGTCGGCGGGCTGACGGCGACGCGCTACGTCGGATCGCCGGACTCGGCCGAGGCGGCGACGGGCATGAACCGATGGATCGCGACGTTCGCGGCCGCCTGCACAAGGTCCGTCGAAGACGCCACCGACTTCGAGCGCCGCGCGTCAGAGCTCGAGGCAGGCTGGCGCGAGCGGCTCGGCCGCGTGCGCGGCAACTCCGCAACCGACCTGCTGCTTCACAGGCTCGCCGGCGCCCCGGTGTTGACGGTCGAGAGCGCCGCGTCACTGATCGGGCGGACGTACAACCCCGCCAATGAGGCCATCCAGCGGCTCGTTCAGGCCGGAATCCTGGAGCAGATCACGATCGGCCGACGCAACCGCGCCTATGAAGCACCGGAGATCATCGACGCGTTCAACGATCTCGAGCGCCAGCTGGCGAGCCCTGCGGGTGACACGCGCAGCTCACGCCCGTCACGGCCGGTGCCGCGTCGCCGCTCACCGGCGTCGGGCAAACGGGCTGGTGGAGGCAGCGGGCGGGCCAGTGCGGTCGGGAAACGCCTGGTGGCCGAGCGCGAGGACGCGCTCAGGACGCTCTCCGATCACGACCCGGACGACGCCCGCAGGTAGCGCCGCCCCGCTGGCCGGGGTGCGCTCGGGTCGGTCAGCCCGCCGGAGACACCAGCCGGGTCTCGAGCGCGAGGAGCGCCGGGTCGTCCTTACTCCCGGGAGCTCCTTGGCCGATACAAGCGTGTGCGAGTACGCGATGCGTGGAGGAGCCGGCCGATGACGCTGTGGCTGTTCGCGGTCATCGTGTTCGTCTGGGAGGCCGCCTACCTCGGGTTCAACGGGTCCTACGTGCCTAATCACCCGGTCTGGGCAGCGTTGTGGTGCGCGCTCGGGATCGCCGTGCTCGTGGCGCTCGTGGTGTGGCGACAGCGGTGGGCTTCGTGGCTGTTCGCGGTCGGTTCGGTCTGGTACGTGATCTCCCCCGCGTGGGGCGCTGGCTTCCATCCTTTCTGGGACGCGGCGGAGCTCGCGCTCTTGGGTCTGCTCGTCAGCCCCCCGACCCGCCGGTATGTCTTTCTCGACGGCCGCCCGATCAGCTGGGTGCGCCTTCGGAGGGATTGGGCGACGCCGCTGATCCTCAGCGGTCTGCTCACGGTGCTGCTCGCCGTCCCGGCGCGACATCACGCCGTCGAAAACGCCGGCGCGCGCGTCGAGGTATGGATCGTGTTCTGGTTGCTGCTCGCCGCACTCTTCCGCCTCATCGCGCGGTATTGGCCGAAGAAAGCGGTCTCGCGCCGGGCGACGTGGGCGGTGTCGCTGCTGCTCGGCGGCTCCGTAACCGTGCTCGTCGGCTTCTCACAGCACCACCACGCAGCCCCCTCGGCCGGCCAGCGCGTGATTGCCTGGATCACCGTCTGGCTCCTGTTCTCCGCGCTCTTCCGCGCGATCGCGTGGATCCTGCAGACCGCAATCCGACTCGCTCGGGGCCGCGAAGACCCCCCCGCAACGCCCGGCACCTAACGCGTCCGGACCCGGGACCTGCCGACCTGACCGCCCACAAAACCGCCCACGCTCGCGCGGAATCGGCTCCACCAAGCTAACCCTCACCATTCGCCCCGACTGGTGGTCAGGTGTTGGTGAGGGCTGGAGGCGGCCTCAGCGTCGGGTTTGACCCCATGACGCTGATTTCTGCGGCGCAGAGCTTCGCCCCGATCTCCCGGGCAGCCTCCACCGGCTCCTTCTACACTCCCGCCCGACAACGGGGACCGGAACAGGAGGGCGGAGATGGACTTCGGGGTGATGATGTTCCCGACCGAGTACTCGGTCGCGCCGAACGAGCTGGCTGACATGGTGGAGCAGCGCGGATATGAGTCGCTGTTCTTCCCCGAGCACACGCACATCCCGGCGAGCCGCGCCACGCCCTATCCTGCGGGCGGCGAGCTGCCCCGCGAGTACTGGCACACCTATGACCCATTCATCGCGCTGACGGCGGCGGCCGCGGCGACGGAACGGCTGCGGATCGCGACCGGGATATGTCTGGTGGTCGAGCGCGACCCGATCACAACCGCGAAGGAGGTCGCCTCGCTCGATCAGCTCTCCGGCGGCAGGCTGCTGTTCGGCGTCGGCGCCGGCTGGAACCTCGAGGAGATGGCCAATCACGGCACGGACGGCGCTCGCCGGTTCGGCGTTCTGCGCGAGCGCGTAGAGGCGATGAAGAAGATCTGGAGCGAGGAGGAGGCGAGCTATCACGGCGAGCACGTCGATTTCGACGCGATCTGGTCCTTCCCCAAGCCGCTGCAGCGGCCCCATCCGCCGATTCTCGTGGGCGGCAACGGACCCAAAGTCATCGAGCGCGTGCTCTCCTACGGCGACGAGTGGATGCCCAACGCCATGCCGGACGCAGTGGCGCTCCAACAGCGCATCCGCGAGTTCCGCGTGCGCTCGCAGGAAGCGGGGCGCGGGCCGCTCGGGGTGACCCTCTACGCTGCGCCCGCGAAAGCCCCGGCGATCGCCGGCTACGAGCAGGCCGGCGTCGGCCGCTACGTCTTCCTCCTGATGTCCGCCGGACGCGAGGAGACCGAGCAACGGCTCGACCACCTCGACGGGGTGATCGCCGAGTACCGCGGTAGCTAGACGCACCAAGGCGACATTTCGAGAAGTCCGTCGATGAAGATGTGTCGATCGGCACGCACCGGATCGACGGACGGTTAAGCCGTCGATTATGTGTCGTGCGAGCTGGTGTGGGTAAGGGCCAGAGAGCCGAACCTGGGACAGGAGGCGGAAATACGCCCATGAATCGGGAGAGGAGTGACTTATATGGCCAGGATCACGGTGACGACCGAGCAGAGCGCGCGCCCCGACAAGGAGGTGCTGCTCGATGAGTGGGTCTACCCGGACCATCTCAGCGACGACCACGCCGCGGCGCAGCTGATCGAGCGCATCGGCTGGGCGGTGACCGACGCGCATGACGTCGAGCGCCGCCGGCACGAGCGGGTGACCGCCGGTTAGTTCGCCCGCCGGCCGCCGGCGGCTCGCGGTCGCGCAAAAGGCTTGTGGCGCGCCCCGGCTCATGCGTCCAGGGCGCGCCGCAAGGACCTGGGCTGCCCCTACCCCGGACGGTTTCGCCGCGGACCCCGCCGGGTATCACCCGGCGGCCGCTCCCGCGCAGCGCGGCCCCGTCTGGCGTCCGGGGGGCTGAGCACCGGGAGGGGCCGATGAGCACGCCTCTCGGCGCCTTGGGATCACCCGGGCGCGCCGAGGGGCGTTTTCCTCTCGGTCGGGATCCTCTCTCCGAACCGTCCCTGCGTCACGCCACACAGCGTCGCTTTCGGGCAGCGTGAACAGCTGGGGCATCCGAGGAGGGTCTCAAACGATTCATCGCCGGTATCTCGCGCTCACCGATGGTCTGACGTTTGAGCCAATTTCACGCTGGGTAGGTGATTGAAAGGAAAGGAGGACAATATGATCGTTGCTCTCGCTGTGATTTTGCTCGTGCTTGCACTTGCCGGTGGAATAGCTGTTAACCCGCTACTCTTCCTGATCGCACTGTTGGCGCTGCTCGTGTTCTTCGGCGGTAGCCGCCGTGGCACCGCACTCTGACGGCGCCAGTCCCATCCTAGAGGCAGTGCGGAGCCGTGCGCCATCCTGCGCGCCGGCTCCGCCCCGAATGAAAACCACTTCGATGAGGAGGACCCACAGATGACTGACCAGACCGTCGACAAGGCCAAAGGCCGTCTCAAGGAGGCCGCCGGAGCGGTAACAGGTGACAGCTCACTGAAGAACGAAGGCCGCGTGGAGCAGGCCAAGGGGTCTGTCAAGAAAGCCGCCGAGAAAGTTGAGGAGACGCTGACCCGGCACCGCAAGGACGCGGC
Source organism: Solirubrobacteraceae bacterium (assembly GCA_036272475.1). GTDB lineage: Bacteria > Actinomycetota > Thermoleophilia > Solirubrobacterales > Solirubrobacteraceae > Palsa-744. Next base: position 29,788 of record DATAYP010000067.1, read on the forward strand.
CGAGCGCTGACGTCGTGCCCCGTTCGAGGCGGGCGACTCGGGCCCGTCTCGATCGGTGGCCACCCCGCTGAGCCCGCCCGGCTCAGCGGGGCTCGCGTCGCGCTCACTCCCCCAGCGCGAAGAGGGGCCAGCGGCCCGAAACGCCTTTCAGCTCGTGAAAGCCGCGGTCCTCGAAGGTGAACGGACCGCCGACGACGGTGCCGAAGACGGTGCCCGAGACGAGCACCTCGCCGCCGGCGGCGAGCCCGCTCACCCGGGATGCGATGTGAACCGCCATCCCGCCGACGTCGTCGCCGATCAACTCACACTCGCCGGTGTGCATGCCGACGCGTATCTCTATTTCGAGCTCCTGTGCGGCGCGTGTGACAGCGAGCGCGCATCGAAGCGCTCGGGAGGGGGGACCGGCGAAGGTTGCGAGGAAGCCATCGCCGACGGTCTTCACCTCTCTGCCGCCGAAGCGGGCGAGCTCGAGGCGCATCCGCTCGTCGTGCTGTGAAAGGAGATCTCGCCAGCGCCCGTCGCCCACCTTCGCGACCCGTGAGGTGGCGTCGACGATATCGGTGAACATCACCGTCAGCAGCGCCCGTTCTATCTCACCACCTGTGCGCACACCCGTGAGGAACTCCTCGATCTCCTCGACGATCGCGTCGCTGTCACCGACGAACGGTAACGAGTCGACGCCGTCTACCTCCACGTAGCGAGCGCCCGGGATGTGCGCCGCCAGGTAGCGGGAGTGGCGCACGTCCCACACCTGCTCACGGGGGCGGTGCATCACGAGCGTGGGAACCCGGATGCGCGGCAGCGTCTCGCGCACGTCGAGGTCGATCATCGCCTTGAAGATGATGCGCGCCTCGCCCGGACTCGCGGCGAGACGCTGCATGCGGGCGAACCAGGCCGCCAGCGCTCGATCCTCGGCCATCGACGGCGCGAACAACGACATCCCGGGGCTGTCGACCTGGCCCCAGGCGGCGACGTTCACCTCGATCAGCTCTTCTCGCTGCTCGCGCGTCAGCGCCCAGTTGTAGTCGGGCGCCCACGAGACGCGCGCCGTCGAGGCGTACATCACGAGCGCGCCGATCCGCTCAGGGTGCTCGGCCGCGAGAGGCGCGCCGACGAGGCCGCCCACCCCGTACGTGAAGACGGCCGTGCGTTCGCTGCCGGCGGCATCGAGCACCGCGAGCGCATCCTGCGCCTCCTGCTCGAGCGTGTACACCTCGGGCACGCGATCGGAGAGGCCGGTGCCGCGGCTGTCGAACAGGATCAGCCGCGTGAACGCCGCGAGCCGCTCCAGGAAGCGGCGGTTGGGCGGCGACTCCCAGAGCTGCTCGATCTGCGAGAGCCAGCCCGGCAGGAAGAGCATGTCGAGGGGTCCGTTGCCGACGACGTGATAGGCGATGCTGGCCTCGCCGCTGCGCGCATATCGCGTGACGGGCGCCATCAGGCGGACTCCAGCTGCGAGCGAAACGAATCCGCCGGATGCACGGTGGCGCCCGCTGCGCGCACCCGGTCGGCGAGGAAGCGGTCGGAGGTCACCACGCGTACCCCGCCCGGCTCGCCGTCGGCCCGCAGGCGGCGGACGATCTCGTCATCGGCAGAGTCGCGGCGCGGGCGGGGCGCGTGCGTCACCTCGATCACGGTCGAGCGGATCGGCGGTGAGGGCGGCTGCTCGAACACGACCGTGACGTCCTCGCCGTTGGTCGCTGCCCAGTTCTCCAGCATGTACACGAGTCGTACCATCGCGGCACGGCGGTCCTTCCACCAGGCGTCGGGGCGTGTGCCGATCACGTTCATCCCGTCAACCACCCACCGCACGGCGCCCACCCCCAAGTCTCAGCGGACCGCTCGCACGCGCCCCCGGCCGCCGGCGCACGCGCGCGCCGAGATTCTGCTGGAGTTCGCCACGATGCGGCTCGAGGGAATACAGAGCGGCGACATCGTCGAGGTGGACCGCAAAGGCCGCCGCTTCCACGCCGTCGTCACCGGCACGGCCCCCGGCGGGCTCGCGCTGCAGCCGACAGATCGGCGGATCAACTATTACAGCTGCCGCAGTCGCGAGGTCATCGGTCACTGGGCAAAGCGCGGCCGCCCGCGTGAGACCCCCGAGCCGCTCCGTCCGTCGCCGCGTCAGCTCGAGATAGATCTCTCACCGCCGGCGTGATCGCGCTCGCCGAGCCGCAACTCGCGGCCCGCGAGCATCGCGTCCGCGTCGGCCGCCTCCTCGAGGCGGTCGTCCCCCCAGAACAGCTGCTCGCCGATCGCGACCGTCGGAACGCCGATCACGCCCAGCGCGAGCGCCTCCTCCGTCGTCCGGCGCAGCGCCTCCTTGGTCGGCTGCTCGCCCACGCCGCGCTCGAGCTCCCCGTCGTCGATGCCCGCCCTCCGTCCGGCCTCGAGCACGGCGTCGAGCTCGCCGAGGTCGGCGCCCTCGAGAAAGCACAGCCGCATCGCCTCGAGCGCAAAGTCCCTCAGCTCACCGCGCAGCTCTGCGAACGCCATCGCGCGCGCGACGAGCAGGTCGCTCGTCGGCCACGGTTGCGGCCAGACGATCGGCCCCAGTCCGTACCGTGCCGCGCGCGCCTCGCAGTCTTCGATTCCCGCCGCTCGGCGGTCGGTCGTGGCCCACGAGACGCGGCCGTTTGCCTTGAAGACCGCGCCCGCGAGCACTCCCCGCCAGCGCGCGCCGGGCAGCAGCGCCTCGATCCGCTCGCCTGCGAACCAGGAGTACGGCGACATCGCGCCGAGGAAGAACCGAGTCCCCGCCATCGGCTCCGATTATCTCGGATCCGCCGGCCCTGCCCGAGTCCGCGCCCGCGGATCGGTGGGAGTCGGGCACCGGACAGCGCGGCTTCCCGGCGGCCGCGCGCGGACGTCCGCGCCTCGTGTGAGCTGCGAGCGGGCGAGCCGTCCGCTATAGGGTCCAGGGCGTGAGCCGACGTGTGCTGCTCCTCTCGTGGGAGTACCCCCCCGTGATCGAGGGCGGCCTGGCGCGCCATGTGCGCAAGCTCGCCGAGGCGCTCGTCCGCCAGGGAGTCGAGGTCGACGTACTGACGCGCGGCGTCGGCGACGCCTCCAACGGCTCCGACGCCGGCAGCGGCGAGTTCCGCGGGGTCAGGGTCCATCGCGTGCGAGAGCCCGGCTGGCCGCGCGACCTCGATCGCTTCGTGGCATGGGTCGAGCAGATGAACGATGACATGCTCGCGGCCGGCGAGGCGCTCGCGCAGGAGTGCGGCTACGAGCTGATCCACGGCCACGACTGGCTCGTCGCGCCGGCGGCGCTCGCGCTGTCCGAGCGCCTCGGCCTGCCGTACGTCACGACGATCCACGCCACCGAGCACGGCCGCCACCAGGGCTGGGTTCAGGATCCGCCCCAATCGCACATCCACGCCGTCGAGCGGCGGATGGCGCGCAGCGCCGATGCGGTGATCGTCTGCTCCTACTACATGCGCGGTCACGTCGCAGACATATTCGACATCGACGAGCGGCGGATCGCCGTGATCCCGAACGGCGTCGATCCCAACGACCTGCGGCCGCTCGGCGACCTCGAGGCGCTGCGCCCACAGTTCGCCGCCCCCGCGGAGAAGCTCGTGCTGCTCGTGGGACGGCTCGTCTACGAGAAGGGCTTCCAGCTGGCGCTCGACGCACTGCCGGGGGTCATCGAGCGCGTCGGGAACGTTCGCTTCCTGGTCGCCGGGAGCGGCACGCACGAAGGCGAGCTGAAAGCCCAGGCCGAGCGCCTGGGGCTCTCCGGGCACGGCATGTTCCTCGGCTGGATCGGCGACGATGTGCTCCATTCGCTCTACCGCATCTCAGACCTCTGCGTGGTGCCCTCGATCTACGAGCCCTTCGGCCTCGTGGCGCTAGAGGCGATGGCCTCCGGCTGTCCCTGCATCGTCGCCGACACGGGCGGCCTGCGCGAGGTGGTTCCCTCCGGGGAGCGTGTCGGGCTGCGCTTCAACGGTGGCGACGCCGAGCACCTCGGCGTGATGATCGAGCGCCTGCTCGTCGACGTCGAGCTCCGGGACCGCTTGGTGATCGAGGCGTCCGAGCACGTGCTGCGCTTCGACTGGGACGACATCGCCCAGCGGACGCGCGGCATCTATGGTCAGCTGGCTAAGCTGGCGCGGAGAGAGGAAGGAGCGAGGAGAGGATGAGCAACGCGTTGCAAGGCCTGATGCAGGATGACTTCCCGTTGACCGTGCATCACATCCGCCGCCGCATGAGCACGGTCAGCCCGGGCGCGCGCGTTACGACGCTCACCCCGAGCGGCGACGTCGCCCGCGCGAGCTTCGCGGAGGTCTCCGAGCGCATCGACCGGCTTGCGCGGGCGCTGTCGCGACTCGGAGTGGATCGGGGCGAGCGGGTGGGCACCTTCGCGTGGAACAACCAGCGCCACTTCGAGCTGTACTTCGCGATTCCGTGCGTCGGAGCGGTGCTGCACACGCTCAACATCCGTCTCTTCGAGGAGCAGCTGACCTACATCGTCAACCACGCCGAGGACCGAGTGATCTTCGTCGACGACTCACTCGTCCCGGTGCTCGAGAAGCTCGCACCGAGCTTCGAGACGGTCGAGCGCTACGTCGTGATGGGCGACGGCGACGTCGGCGAGCTGCCCAACGCGCTGCGCTACGAGGAGCTGCTCGAGGACGCGGGCCCGGGCGCTTTCGATTATCCCGAGATCGACGAGCGGCAGGCCGCGGCGCTCTGCTACACGAGCGGGACGACCGGCAACCCGAAGGGCGTGCTCTACTCCCACCGCTCGATCAGCCTCCACTCGACGGGGACGCTGATGAAGGACTCGACGGGTCTCTCGGCGAGCGATCGCGTGCTCGCGGTGGTGCCGATGTTCCACGCCAACGCATGGGGCCTGCCGCACGGCGCCGCGCTCGCGGGCGCCGACCTGATCCTGCCCGACCGCTTCCTCGGGGCGGAGCCGCTCGCGAAGCTGATCGCATCCGAGCGCCCCACGCTGATGGGCTGCGTGCCGACGATCTTCCTCGATCTGCTGCGCTATGCCGACGGGCATCCCGACGTGGACCTGTCCTCGCTCAGCAACGCCGCGTGCGGGGGCTCGGCCGTGCCCAAGCAGCTGATGAAGGACTTCGAAGAGCGCCACGGCGTTCGCATCTTCCAGGCATGGGGCATGACCGAGACGAGCCCCGTCGCGACCTATTCGCGACCGCGGGAGGGGGAGCACGACGACGCCTACTGGGACGAGCGCGCCAAGCAGGGGCGGCCGCTGCCGTGGGTCGAGCTGCGCCTGATCGACGGCGATGGCGGCGAGGCGCCGTGGGACGGCGAGTCGACCGGTGAGATCGAGGTGCGAGGACCCTGGATCGCCTCGAGCTACTTCCGCGACGAGTCCGGCGACGAGAAGTTCGATTCGGGCTGGCTGCGCACCGGCGACATCGCCTCGGTGGACGAGAAGGGCTTCGTGCAGATCACCGACCGCGCGAAGGACGTGATCAAGTCCGGCGGAGAGTGGATCTCCTCGGTCGAGCTCGAGAACGAGGTGATGGCGCACCCCGATGTCATCGAGGCGGCGGTGATCGCGAAGCCGGACGATCGCTGGGCGGAGCGTCCCCTGTGCTGCGTGGTGCTGAGGGACGGCGCGAGCACGACGGCGGACGAGCTGCTCGAGCACCTGCGGGGCCGCGTCGCCAAATGGTGGCTCCCGGACGAGTTCGCGTTCGTCGAGGAGGTCCCCAAGACGAGCGTCGGGAAGTTCGACAAGAAGGTCCTGCGAAGCCGGCTCACCGAGGGCACGCTCGAGGGGCGCGTGCTCGTCTCCTGAGCTTTGGGCAGCCTTGAGGAGGGTTTGCGCCCGCTATTTCCGGGGGTAGAGGCCGCTTGCACGCTCGCAGCGACCGCTCATGGTGATAGACATTGCGGTCGATAGGCAGGCGACAGTCTCGAAACGGCGAACCACACACGATGCGCTTGCACGCAAGACCAAGCAAACAGGCCCCGACGGAGGGGCGCACCGTTCACCACACCATCCATGGGAGGTTGGCATGACTCGGACCGACGTCATGGCCTCGAGCAGGCCACAGGCGCAAGGCGCACCGCGAGTGGGCAGAAGGTCTTCCAGCGCTGGGCGCCGGCTGATCGCCGTGCCCGTCGTGTTGCTGCTGGCTGTAGCTCTCGTCGCGCCGATGAGCGCAGTCGCGGCCACCACGACGACGAACAAAGAAGGCCTCTCCGGCTACGAAAAAAAAGCTGAAGAAAAAAGCGGGACGTCGCCTTCGAAAGAAACCACCACGCCCGAAAAAAAAGAAACGGCGCCGACCACGAGCACGACGACGCCGAGTAGCAGCACGTCGCCTTCCAGCGAAAAAGAAAAAGCGAGCACGCTGCCGTTCACGGGCTTCGACCTGCGCTGGACGATCGGCATGGGCCTGCTGCTCCTGGGCGCCGGCTTCTCGATCGTCACCGTTCAGCGCCGCCACGGCCGCAACCGCAGCTGACACACACGATCGCATCTGCTTGACGACGCGACCGCGGTCACCTGGCCGCGGTCGTCTCGTTTCTGGACCCGCGGTCGCGACGCCGCTGAGCATCGCCCAGGACGAGGCGACGCTCAGCGGGCCGGCGGTCGAGGCGCCGCTCAGCCTCGTCGCATTAGCTCTGCAGCCGCCGTGTAGAGGACAGCCTGCACGCGCGCGACCGCGCCCACGGCGGCGTCCGGCGGCAGCAGCTCGGGGTGGTGAAGCGGTCGCGCCGTGAAGCCCTCGGCGCCGTCGAGGCCGACGAAGCCCATCGCGAGCGGCGCGAGCTCACCGAAGAAGGCGAAGTCGTCGGAGCCTGCGGACAGCCACGCCGGCGCGGCCTCGAGCCCCGCCCGAGTGAGCAGCTCCCTTGCTCGTGAGACGATCGCAGGGTCGTTTGCGAGCGCGGGCTCGCCCGCCGCGATCGTGATCGTGCCGCGAGTGCCGTGCGCTGCGGCGACCCCGGTCACGACCTCCTCGAGCATGCCGCGGAGCGTGTCGCGGTCCTCGCGGCGGTGGGCGCGCAGCGAGCCGCGCGCCCGTGCGAGCGCGGGGATCACGTTCTCCGCCTCGCCGCCTTCGAGCACGCCGACATTGAGAACCGCCGTCGCGGTGGGATCGATCCGCCGCCCGATCTGCGCGTGGAGCGCGACGATCACGTGTGAAAGCGCGAGGATCGGGTCACGGCCGCGGTGGGGATAGGACCCGTGCGAGGGCTCGCCCTCGACGACGATCTCGAAGTTGTCGCTCGACGCGTTCACCGTCCCGGCGTCGAGCGCGACCGTGCCCCACGGCAGGTCCGGCTGCACGTGTGCGGCGACGACGGCCTCCGGGGCCAGCTCCGCGAGCCCCCCGCGGGCGAGCAGCTCGGCGCCGGACGGGTAGGCCTCCTCGCTCGGCTGGAAGACAGCCACGAGCGCGACGGGCAGCGCCTCGCCCAAGCCGTGCGCCGCGCGTGTCAACGCGACGAGCGCTGCCATGTGGACGTCGTGGCCGCATGCGTGCATGACGCCGTCCGAGGCACGGTAGGCGGCGCCGCTGCGCTCCTCGATCGGAAGTCCGTCGAGCTCGGCGCGCACCGCGATCGCCGGGCCGCCCGCGGGACCGACCCTCGCCAGGATGCCCGTGCCGGCCGCGGCGCGGCTCTCGACGGGAAGCTCCCGTGCGAGCGCCGCCGCCGTCCGATGCTCGCGATGGGCGAGCTCGGGATCGGCATGCAGGCGACGGCGCAGCTCGACCGCCGCAGGAAGCTCGCTCTCGATGCCCGCCAGCAGGCGACCGAGGAGCGGCTCGGAGTCAGTAGATGGCGGCATATCGCCGGCAGAGCTCGCCGATGTCGACTCCCTCGGCAGCCTGCAGCTCGCTGTGCTTGACGCCGACGAAGGCGTCGTACAGCAGCGGTTTCAACCAGCCCCGCACCGTCTCGTCTCGCGCGAGCGCCTCGAGCGAGGCGTCGAGCGACTCGGGCATCGCTCCGACGCGGTAGAGCTCGCGCTCGTCCTCGTCGAGAGCGCTCGGGTCCCGGTCGAGGATCGGGGGCGCGGGCAGCTGCGCACGCAGGCCGTCGACCCCCGCTCGCACGAGCGCACCGAGCGCGAGGTACGGGTTGGCGGTGGCGTCGGCGGCGCGATACTCGAGGCGCAGCTGGACGGCCGGCTCGGCGCCGCCGAGCTCGACGATCGACGGAATCCGCAGCAGCGCTTCGCGGTTGGCCTGCCCGAGGCAGACGGCGCCGACGCTCCATCGGTGCGGGGTCAGCCGCATCGCCGAGAGAGGGCTCGGCGCGGTCAGCGCGCTGAGGGCATCGGCGTGCAAGAGGATGCCGGCAGCGAAGCGCTCGCCGAGCTCGCTCAGGCGGCCCGGACGCGTGGCGTCGTAAAGCGCCGGGCGCCCGTCGCCGTCGGCGAGGCTGAGATGGATGTGCACGCCGTTGCCCGCGCTCGCCGGATCGAGCAGCGGTGCGAAGCTCGCCCGCAGACCGTGGCGGCGGGCGACGTCCCTGACGACCTCCTTGAGCACGACGCTGCGGTCGGCGCTCGCGAGCCCCTCGGCGGGCGTCACCGGGATCTCGAACTGGTGAGGTGCGTACTCGGCGAACAACAGTTCCGGCTGCACGCCGCCCTGGAGTAGCGCGTTGAGCAGTTCGGGGCCGAGCGGGTCGAACCGCCGCTGGGCTTCGAGCGAGAAGGGAGGGGAGGGAGGGCTGTCGCTGAGCAGCTGGAACTCGTGCTCGAAGCCGGCGAGGACGCGCAGCCCGTACTCGCGGTCGAGCTCCTCCAGCGCATCGCGCAGGAAGCGGCGCGGGCAGCACTCCCACGGACTGCCGTCGGTCTCGGCGATGTCGCAGAGGACGAACTCGAGCGCGCTCTCATCCGCCCGCACCTCGACACGGACCTGGGTTTCGGCATCGGGCAGCAGTCGCAGGTCGCCGGTCGAGCCGAAAGGCGTCTCCTCGGCGATCGTGCCGAGCGGCGTGATCGACATGTTCGCCGGCACCCAGCCGACGCCCGCCTGCAGTCGCGCGCCGAGCTGCGCGGTGGGAAGCGAGCGCCCGCGCACGATCGAGCCGAGGTCGCAGCACACGAGCGCGACCAGCTCGGTGGGGCTCAACTCACGAACTCCGCCGCCGGTGTTCCGTTGTCCCAGACGCCTTCGTGCAGGCCGATCGAAGCGGCGCCCGAGCGAACCGCGGCCTCGTCCTCGGCTGCGATGACGACGATCACGCCGCCCGCCGGCATGTCGCGCCGCTCGATCGCCCGAGCGAGCCGCTCCTCGGGCTGCAGATGCACGCCGGCGCGGCCGAGCGAGGGATATGTGTCGACGATGCAGTAGAGCGAGCCCCGCGGGCCGGCGATGCGCCCGACCACGCACGCGAAATGGCCGACGTCCCAGTCGGGGGCTGGTCCCTCGAGCACTCCGTGGAGCAGGTAGTCGACGAGCTCGCCGGGCGCCGGCCGCGAGCCCCAGAGGTGGCGGGTCGCGAAGTTGGCGAGCAGCGTGACCGGGTGCGTCAGCGAGGCGGCGAGGTCGAATATCGCCGCGAGGTTGGCGGCGGTCCACGGGCTGTCGTAGGGCAACGCAACGAGCCGCCCGTCGGAGAGCTCGCCGAGCGCGCTCACGAGCCCGGCGGCGGTGGTCCCGGAGAGCGCCCCGTCCTCGATCGCGGGCAGCGAGATCCGGTAGTCGCGCCGCCCCTGCTCGCCGGAGGGGAGTATCTCGACGTTCGGAGTGGCGGAGACGACTGTTCCGGCGGCCAGCGCGACCGCATCCTGATCGAGCGGCTCGCCGCCGCGGCGTTCGATGCCGGCTGCGTGCAGCGCGAGCGCCGCGCAGAAGGCGCCGCACAGGTCGTCACGCTGGGGCAGCTCCGCGGCGTGTGAGCGCAGGAGCCGCTCGGCTCCGCCGAGCAGCGTCGTCTCGAAAGTGGTGGCGGTCTGCACGTTTCCCAATATACGGGCGGCTGCATTGCTCGACCGCGCTGGGGAGCCGTGTGCGCCGCGCTTGCCCGGGCTCAGCGCGAGCGCTACAGTCGCCTTTGACCAGCGGAGACCCCGGCAGGCGCGCCGCACGAGGCCAAGGCCTGGCGGGAGCTGGCTCTGGATCTCACGACAACGCGGTAAAGATGGGGGAGGCTTCGGCAGATGGCATCGACCGCCGGCCGCGAGGCCACATCTGAGAGTCCCAACGCCGAGGCGATCGAGGCATGGGACGGGCCGCTCTACGATCGCTTCGAGCGGTTCAGGCGGCTCGTCACGGGCAGCCTCGGGATCCACGGCGAGGCGGCCCTCGAGCTGTACGGTCCCGCGACCGGCCAGCGCGTGCTCGACCTCGGCTGCGGCTTCGGGGACACGACGCTGCGCATCGCCGAGTCCGTTGGCTCCAGCGGCGAGGCTGTCGGCGTGGACGTCTCGCCGCGCTTCGTGGAGGCAGCGCGCGCGGACGCGCTCGCCGCGGGAGCCGCCAACGTCCACTTCGAGGTCGCCGACGTGCAGACGGATCCGCTCGGTGGACCCTTCGACCTCGCGTTCTCACGCTTCGGGACGATGTTCTTCGCCAACCCCGTCGCGGCGCTGCGCAACGTGCGCGGTGCGCTCGAGCCCGGTGGCCGTCTCGTGATGGTCGTCTGGCGCAGGCGCATCGACAACGACTGGCTCTACCGCGCGGAGACGATCGTCGAGCAGATCGTCAGCCGGCCCGAGGAGTACGACGAGCCGACCTGCGGACCGGGCCCGTTCTCGATGGCCGACGCCGACACGACGAGCGAGGTCCTCCAGCACGCGGGCTACTCAGAAATCTGCCTGCGGCGCCACGACGTCCCGATGATGATCGGCCGCAACCTCGACGAGGCGATCGACCTCGTCACCGCGCTCGGCCCGGCGGGCGAGATCCTGCGGCTCGCCGGTGACCGCGCCGCGCACCTGCACGATCGCGTGCACGAGGCTCTCCGCGAGGGCATGGCCGAACTCGCCGACGGCGAGGGCGTCAGCGCAGGGTCCTCGACGTGGATCGTCACCGCCACCGCACCGTAGTCCGGGCGAGGGCCAGCGGGTCAAGCTGCCCCTGCGTGACGCCGATACTCTGCCATGCCGATTTCGCGCAACCGCATGGAGATCGTCTCGGCGGCCTGCTTCGTCCTGTTCGCAGTCCTCACATTCACCGTCTCGACGGTTGCAGGCGCCCCGGCGCTCGCGCTCGGGGTGCTTTTCTCGGTGCGCGCACGCTCGCTCGCTCGCGCGGGCGCGGCGGATCACTCTCAAGAGCGCTGAGTGCCCGCGAGGGCGCGGCGCCGTCGGTGCTCGTCAGATGATGTCCCTCGGCTCGGCGATCGCCTCGCCCGCCCGGGGATCGCCGCCGGTGGCGGCGACGCGCACCTCGGGTGGCTGACGCGGGACTCCGTAGGCGACCGCCAGGCCCTCGTGGACGTCGCGCTCGGAGGCGAACAGGATCGACGCACGCCCGCGGTAGTCCCAGTCGGCCGGGTAGTCGCCTGCATACGCACGACAGGCCCGCAGCAGCGGGTCCGCGCGCCTCGCGCACTCGCGCGCGCGTGCCCGATCGCGGCACACGAACACCACGATCGGGACCGCTTCGCGCCGGCGGCCGTAGCGGCGCGTGTGGAGCGCCCAACCGGTGAGGAAGTGGTCGTAGCGCTCGAGCTTGCCGGCCGTCGCGCGCGAGGGCAGGCGATCGTCGAGCTCGAGCAGGACGTCCACGGCGTTACGGGTGATCGCATCGTCACGCTCACCATCGCCATCGGTCTGATCGCCGTCCCCGGCGAGCTCGACGGTCGCGCTCGGCCTGATCGTCTCGAAGTGCTCGATCTCGACCGTCGCTCCGGCAGCGTCGATCCGGAGGAAGTCATGTGGCGTGCGGCCGCTCGGAAGCCGCAGGTCAGCCGGCGTGAAGCCGCGTCCCGCGCCGGCGGTCGGCGGCGAGACGACCGATCGCTCGGGTCCGCGCAGGCCGCAGCGCCCGACCGGGGCGATGCGCTCGAGCGCGAGCGCCCAGGCGGCCCCGTGGACGTCCTGACGCGCCTGGCGCAGCCTGCGGCCGGGGTCGCGCGAGGCCGTGTGCGAAGGGGTGATCGTCGCGCCCTCGCCCGCGTCCCCGCCGGCGCCCCCGGAGGCCGGCCCGCTCGGCAGGGCGCGCAGGCCGGCGGGTGTGATCACGTAGCACATCGGCACACCACCGCCGTCGCGGCGGTGGAACTGGAAGCGCTCCAGCAGGCCGGCGTCCGAGAGCCGCTTGAGCCTTCGCTGGGTGGTCGTGATCGAGCGGGCGGCGTTGAAGCGCCGATGGATCTGGCTCGTCAGCAGGTGCCTGAACTCGGCAACCAGGGCGAGGATCTCCAGATCGAGATCCTCAGGCTCGACCGCGGACGTCGACGCAGGCTTCCGGGCCCAGCGGACGCTCTGGGCGGCGTCGAGCTCGGTCAGCTCGCGATAGCTCTCGGCGGGCGTTGACGGCAGCCCCCGGGCGGCCTGCGTCGTCTCCTGCGCTCGAAGGCCGTGCGTTGCCGCGGCCGCCGCGGGGTCCTCGGCTTCGGTACGCCGCCGGCTCTCCCAGTGCGGCTGGCGTAGGTCGGTGCACGGTCGGCCACCCCTCTCCGCCTGCCTCGCGCGATGCAGAGCGAGGCGCTCTCGATCGACGCGCAGCGGGATCGTGCTCGCGACGAACGGGGCCTGGCGCCCCTGAGCCGTCGTCCAACTCGCGACGGCATGGTGCTTGGGCAGGTGCAGCCGCAGGTCGGGTTGCCCGAGAGCCGAGAGGTGGGCGATGCCCGGTCGGACCGTGTCCGAGAAGGCCGACATCGTGAGCGCGACGGCCGCCCGCGCGTCGCGTGCGGAGGCGGTCGCGAAGTAGACGCGATGGGCGAACAGCGCATCGAGCTGCTCGCGCACGTCGCTGTCGGTCCACTGGGCGTCGGTCTGCCAGGACGCCACCGTCTCGAGCCCCGCCGAGCGCTTCAGCGCCATCGTCTCGGCGAAGCCCCGGTTCAGGACGAGCGGCGCCTCGTCGATCTTCAGCGCCACCGCGACGCGCTGATCCTCAGGCACGAGATCCTGCTGACGGGCAAGCGCCGCATCGAGCATGCCGACAATCAGCTGCATCAGCACCGAAGTGTTGCCGGCGCCCATCGCTCCGAGCGCGCCCTTGACCACGAGCACCTCGTGGTGGGCGATCACGCGATCGAGGTCGACGCGCAGCGAGTCGTTCAGGAGGACGCGCTTGATCGACGGCGAGTTGAGCAGGCGAGCGAGCTTGTTGACGGGCGCGTCCAGCTTGGCCGTCGTGACGCTCCGCGCGTCGGCGAGCTGCGCGGAGAGCTCCGAGGTGAAGAACTGGGAGATCTCGCGGAACTCGGGTAGCGCCCGCACGGCAGCGCCGACGCTCCGCCGGTATGCATACCCCTCCTCACCCACCGACAGCAGCCGCGCCGCGTCCCAAAGGGTCGCGCCGCGGTCGTGCGCGAGCACCGCGATGATCGCGTTGCGCAGGTAGCGATCCGAGGAGGCTCGAATGTCGGCGTCGGTGAACAGGCTCTTCAGCGCCGCCACGACGTAGTCCGCGATCACATCCGCCGGGGCCTCGACGTCGAGCGGGTTGAAGCCGCAGGTTGGGCTGGAGAAGTCGAGCAGCGTGCAGGTCCGATCCGTCGGCACCAAGCTGACGGCGGCCTCCGCGGCGTCGCCCTTGGGGTCGAGGACGATCACGGCACAGCGGTCGCGTCGCAGGTCCTCGGCGACGCTCGCGACGAGGTAGCTCGACTTGCCCTGCTCGACGGTTCCGGGCACCGCGGTGTTCTGCTTGCGCAGCTCGACGTGGATCGAGACGCCGCCGTGAGCGTCGCGCAGCGTGCCGTCGCCGTCTCGCGGCCGGAAGATCGAGGGCGGAGCAGGTGCGAGCGGGAGCGCGGCGCGTTCGAAGGGGACGGTCATGTAGTCGACCGAGGGCAGCTGCCAGACCGAGGCGAGCTCGGTGGCGGCGAACACCGACGTGCGCAGCGACGGCAGGGCGTTGCCCTCGCCTCGCTGTACGCGACGCTCATACAGCCCGAGGACGCCGTGACGTACGGCGGTTCCGCGCTCGACGAGCCGGTTCTCGGCGCCCTCCGCACGAAGCTCCGATGCGACGCGCTCGCACACCCCACGATCGGGGGCGACCACGCGGATGTCGACGAAGAACAGCGCGCGGTGCTGCAGCTCGAGCCCGCCGCGCAGCTCCGCGTCGCTCAGTAGCGAGCGGTCACGCGGGTGGATGTGCTCGCGCCGCTCGCGCGCGATGTGAGCCTCGTGGCTCCGGTAGAGGTGGCGCGCGAGCCGCTCGAAGGATGCGGGGGTCGGCGTCAGCGCGACCTGCACGACCGCCGGCTGCTCACACGCGCCCATGACCGTCATCAGCCGGTTCATGGGAGGCGCCCGTTCGTGCTCGAAGCGGTCGAGCACCTTGACCCGCTTGATGAACTCCGACTGCTTGCGCAGGCGCAACACCGTCGCGGGCATCTCGACAGCTTCGCTCACGCGCCCCAGGCGGCAGTTCGGGTAGGCGTTCTGGATGGCGGTCTCGACCATCGCCTCGAGCCCGGACGGACACGTCACCGCGAGCCAGACCGCGGGGCCGCCGTGCTCGGCCATGTGTCGTCGCTCCGCGCAGCACGCGGGGACGCTGCGCACCTCGAGCGAGACCGAGGGCTGGCCGGCGAGCAGCCGCCGCCACCAGCGGCGCAGCAGGCGCTTGTGCAGCGCATCGAACATCCTCACCAGCGCAGCGGCGTCCGCGACGTCGGTTCGATAGGCCTCGATCCGCAGACGCACGTACCGGCGCCGGCGCCGCGATCGCCAGCGCGCGCCTGCGACCAGGGCCAGCGATATGGCGCAGATCGCCGTGGGGACCCCGACGGCGGCGGAGCGGCTCGGTCCCAGCAACCACTCCGCGGCGCCCACCGGCGCGCTGCCGGCGATGCTCAAGAGCGAGGGGAGCGTGTGGTGAAGAGCGCTCCCGGAGCGCGATCCGCGCAGCGCCTGCCCGGGCCCGCCGCGCAGGAACCATGCGACCGTGACGATCGCCAAGGGGATCGTGACCAGGCCGAACACTCGCCACAGCAGCAGACGCAACACGCGATCGACTACTCCGACACGCGTGGGCCCGGGTGACGCCTGGGCGAACTAGCGGCGGATCAGCGCAACCGCGTGGCGCGCTCGAGCTCGGCCCCTCGCGCCGTGAGAGACCAGGCGTTGGCGGTGCCGAGCCCGTGGCCGCCGCGGGAGTTCTCGATCAGCTTCAGACGCTCCAGGCGCGTGAGCAGCTTTGAGATCTGTCCCTGGTCGACTACCCCTGCGCGCTCGGCTATCTCGCGATTGCTCGCACCGGGGTGCGCGTCGATGGCCGTCAGCACGCGGACCGTTCGGTAGGTCAGGCGGATCTCCAATCCTGCGAGAGGATCGCTCTTGCCGACCGGCTGTGCGGGGGCGACCGACGGAGGCTCCTGCGCGGGTCTGTCGAGCTCGCGCTGAGCCTCCCGCTCTCCGAGGTAGGGGAGCACGATCATGCTCATCAGCGGCCCGCGCAGATCCGTCAGCGGCTCAGCGCTGCTTTCGGTGAGTCGCTTGTGGAGCACTGCGAACACGCCTCCCACGAGGCCTTCGGCGGTCACCCGCGGGGGTTCGCGACGCCCGCGGCTCACGAGCCGGCCACGGTCGACCATGGCGGTCAGCTGATCGAGCAGCTCGGCTCTCCGCTCGAGCGCGCGATCGCCCGCCGACAGCGACTCCACCACGCACAGCCTCGCGACGCCCGGCTGCTCGTCCATCATCAGCAGCAGCTGTCCGAGCGCCGCGCGGACGCTGTCGCGCCAGTCCCGCTCGCCGGCGTATGCCGCGGCGAGGCGCGAGCGTGCGCGCTCGACGGACTGCTCGAAGGCGGCGAGGAAGCAGTCCTCGCGGTCGGAGAAGACGTCATAGAAGGTTTTCCGCGAGACACGCGCCCGTGCGATCACGCGTGCGACCGTCATGCGCGCATAGCCCACCTCGTCCACCACGTCGACCACAGCCGCAAGCACGCGATTGCGTTTCAGCTGGCCCGTGTCGCCGTTGCCGGATCTTGCGGCGTGTGGGGGCATCCGGGTTCTCGCGTCGTTGAGTGTCTGGTGCCTGACAGCCATCTCCGCCGCCTCAGACGGTGCGCTCGCCCGTATTTCGATTCCTCGATGGTCGGTGCATCATGCGCTGCTGCCCGAACTGCGACCCGCGCAAACCGGTTGAGACCGCAGGTCGCGCGAGGGCGCCGACCGCCGAGCTCCAGGTTCGAGGGTCCGGCGGCGACGCCGAGAGCAGGTTCCACGTCCAGGCGGCGGAGGTCGATGGGTGTCTCTAACCGCTGAGCCGCTCGTGTTCGGCCGTGCTGGTCGGCATTCGCGCAGTTTGCGAACATCCGTCCATCGCAATGTGCTCAACAGGTGACCGAGTGTTTGCCGCCGGTCGCCATGGGTAGAGGTCGAACGCCTAGGGAGAAGGCAATCGCCCCAGAGCCCACGAGACGAGGAGAGGACCATGGCGCGAGTAATCGTGACGCCGGACGAGGAGACGGATGTCGTCTTGCTCGAAGAGCGCGTGTACCCGGTGCACCTCGAAAACAAGCTGTCGTCCCTGCAGGTGATCGAGCGGCTCGCGTGGGCCGTCGACGATGCAGAGGCGACCGCTCAGCCTCACCCGAAGCGACGGACGCAGGTGCCGGCCCGGAGCTGACGGCAGCGGGCGCGCGTCCTCACGAGGAGGACAGACAGCAGGCCGGCAACCGCCGGACCGCGGTGCAACGCGAACGCCCGCGGTCGCTGGGAGCTCTCTCTCCCTAGCGCCGGCTTTCACGCACGAGGCGCACCGCGAGCCACACGACGAACCCGAGGACGAGGACGAGCACCACGAATTCGCGTGCCGCGAGGACGATCAGTTCGCGGGCGACCATCGGTGCCTCGCGCGTCGAGATGCCCTGGCACGGTCGGCGTGCGCGTTTCTACGCGGCCGCCGCCACGTTGACTTGAGAACAGCCATTCCCGTCCTGAACTCTAGAGCGGGTTTGGCCGAGGGTTGCTGGCCTGCGCGGTGGCTATGTAGCTCACGGCCCGACGAAGCGGCGGAAAGAGGCGGCAAGCGAGCTCCGTCAGCCGGCCGTGCTGGCGTTGACGGAAGACGAGCTCGTCCACCCTGAAACCGACTCGCTGCAGCAGGTCTTCGACATCGCCGGTGGCGTACTCGCGCGCATGACCCATGTGCCCGAGGCGCTCGAGCTTCTGGAACTCGTCGTAGACGCTGTTCGCCTGCGCATAGCTCCTCCCGCGAACAACCAGGTTGCGGACACCCACCAACGAGCGCAGGTTGGGCGTCTCGAGCATCAGCTTGCCTCCTGGCTTGAGAACCCGGTGGGTTTCCCGAAGGCAGTGCACGGGGTTGATTCGCAGGTGCTCGAGCACCTCGTTGAACGTGATCGCGTCGAAGGTGGCGTCGGCGAACGGGAACCTCTCTGTCTCGATGTTGCACGCGACGACGTCAAGCCCGTGCTCGGCGATCGCGTTCTGGAAGCGCGACGGGTCGAGATCCACGCCGACGGTGTCGAATCCTTCGCGGGCGAGCGCGAGGTTCAACAGCAGTGGCAGCGCACCCACCTCAAGCACCTTTGCCCCCGGCTCCACGAACGCCTTTGCTATGTCGACGTCGACCGCCAGACGAAAGCGTTGACTCCTGGCGTACTCGGTGAACCATTCTTCTCCGACCTGGTCGCGCTGACCCGGCAGTCCATCGAAGACGCCAACGGCAGCGACTTCGACGCCTCTGCGACCCGGTTCGCGCCCGACGCAGTCTTCGATGTCTCCTCGGTCGGCGCGGGCCGCTTCGAGGGTGCGGCGGCGATACACGGTGATCTCGCAGACCGGACCAGCTCCTACGATCAGCAGGAGCTTCGGGCCGCCGAACGCCTCGTCGAGGAGCGGCGGTACGCCGCGTCGCAGGAGGCGGCGTCGCAGGAGAACGCTTGCCGGACTGCCTTGGCGCGACGATCACCGTCGTCCTGCGCTCGAGGCGCAGCGCGTCGGTCCGCCAGTCGGTGAGCGGCTGCTCGATCGCGAACGCGAAGGTGGCGAGGTCGGTGCGGGCACGGCGAAGGTCGGTCACGCGCCATCACCGAACCGCTGCGCGATACTCCGGGCGATGTCGCAGGAGAACGTGGAGATCGTGCGCCGCGCGGTTGCTGCGATCAACGACCGGGACCTCGACGCGTACCTGTCCTGCTGCAGCGAGCATGTCGAGTTGCGCACGCCGCTCATCGCCGGGGTGTACGAAGGCCGGGAGGGCATACAGCGATGGCTCTCTGACGTCGAGGACGCCGCTCCCGACTTCCGAATCGACATCAACCGTGTGGAAGCGGTCGGCCCCGGCCAGGTCCTCGCGTTCATACGCACTCGCAGTACCGGGCGGGCGACCGGCATCCCGCTCGGATTCGAGGCGACGAACGTCTACGACGTTGTAGGCGGCAAGATCACGCGCATCCGAATCTTCCTCGACGCCCGTAAGGCCCTCAAAGCCGCGGGGCTGGAGGAGTGAGGCCGCCGTTCTCGCACGGCCGAGATCGTACGCCCGCGTGCGGACTGGCGCGAATCCTGGCGCGAGGGGACTCTAGAAAGACGAAAACCCCGCGATTTGCAGGGCTTCCGTGGATACCGCTACCGGGATTCGAACCCGGGTTTCCGCCATGAGAGGGCGGCGTCCTAGTCCCCTGGACGATAGCGGCGCGTGATCGTGGACGAGGCTAGCAAAGCCCCCGACGCGCTTGTGACCAGACGCCCAGTCTAGCCGCCGCTCGGCGCCCCGCAGGCCCCTGCGCCGCCAGCTAAGCGACCGCAGCCGTGCGGTATCTTGGCCTACCCCCACGCGGATGTGGCGGAATTGGTAGACGCGCACGGTTCAGGTCCGTGTCTGGGCAACCAGGTGGAGGTTCGAGTCCTCTCATCCGCATTTTTCGAGAGCCTAAATCTTCTGACTAAAACCGGTGGGCGGGCTCTCGCTCCTCATCCGAACCGGCGCGTCTTCAACGGCGTCGCTGACGAGCGCTCGCACAGGCGAAGCAGGCGTCCGGCTCATGGCGTGAGGACGACCTTGCCAAGAACCGTTCGCGATTCGGCGAGGGCCATCGCGCGGCTGGCTTGGTGCAGCGGGATGCGGGCGGCGACGTGCGCGCTGAGAGTGCCCTCCGCGAGTAGCGTGAGGACTTTGGTGAGGTCGCTGGCGAGGCGTTGGCGGAATCGTGCTGGGGTGATTCGGCTGCCGCCCCAGAAGTTGTAGAAGAGCGCCCGGCGGCGGTTGGGCCGCAGGGCCCAGAGGCCGAATCGGGCGTAGACACCGACGAAGACGAGTATGGGATTGGTGGTGTCGTCGCGCTGGGCGGCGAACCCGTACGCGACGAGCGTTCCGCCTGGGGCGAGCAGATCGTATGAACGCTTGAAGCTCGGGCCGCCGAGGTGGTCAAAGACGGCGTTGACGCCGTCGGGGGCGAGCGCGCGGACGCGGCCGGCGAGGTCGGGGTGGTTGTAGTCGATGGGTTCGGCGCCCATGCGTTGCAGGGTTTCGTGGTGGCGGGGGGAGGCAGTCGCGATCACGCCGATGCCGGCGTGGCGCGCGAGCTGGACGAGGGTGGTGCCAACGCCGCCGTTGGCGCCGTGGACGAGGATGGTTTGGCCTGCACGAACGTGGGCCTTGCGGTGCAGCATCTGCCAGGCGGTGATGCCGTTGACCACGAGGGTCTCGGCCTCGGCTGGATCGAGTCCGTCGGGGATCGGCACGAGCGTGCGGGCGTGGAGCACGGCGTGCGTGGTCCACCCGCCGGTCCGCGGGACCGCCGCCACGCGTTGTCCCACGAGCGCCGGATCGACGTGAGGGCCGACGGCGGTCACTGTGCCGACGAGGTCGTAGCCGAGGACAAAGGGGAACTTGGGTTGGCCGGGGTAGCGGTTGCGGCGCATGCCCTGCTCGGCGAAGGACACGCCCGTCGCGAGCAGCTCGACGAGCGCCTCGCCTCGGCCGGGTATCGGCACGGGGCGGTGGTGGACGATGAGGCCGTCGGGCTCGACGACGCCGGGGAGCACGATCTCGGTGAGGGTCGCGGCTGGGTAGGTGGCGGGGGTGGTGGTCATGGCGGTGCCCCTTCGTGTTGGTGGTTGTGCGGGTGCGCTCGGTGCGATTGCCGTATGGACTCAGACAGCCGGCGCTGGAATCGGCGCGCCGCCGGCTGCCCGGCGCGAGCGGCCCGGGAGCACGACCGCGGTGATGAGGACGGCGGCCGCGGCGATCAGGGCGGCGAGAAGGAGCGCGGCGCGGAAGCCGTCGTTGACGGCCGCCGCGCTGTGGACGCCCGTGTGGATGTGGCTGGTAGCGACGGCAGTGATGACGGCGAGGCCGACGGCTCCGCCGACCTGCTGGGTCATGTTGATCAGCCCGCCGGCCAGGCCGGCGTGCTCGGTCTCGATCCCGTCTGCGGCTGCGATGGTCACCGCGACGAACGCCAGTCCGAGACCCGCGGCGATGATCAGGCTGGGACCGAGGACGTCGGTCAGGTAGCTGCCGTGCAGCGGGATGCGCGAGAGCCAGGCCACGCCAGCCGTAAACCCGGCCAAGCCGGTCAGGAGCACCGGCTTGGCGCCGATGCGCTCGGTGACAGGGCCGGCGAGGCCGGCGACCGTGATGAGAACGAGCCCGAGCGGCAGCCCGGAGAGGCCGGCCTTCAGGGCGCTGTAACCCTGAAGGTCCTGCTGGTAGAGGGACAGGACGAAGAACATGCCGATCATCGCGGCGGCCATGAGGCCCATGGCGACGTTGGCGCCGCGGACCTGACCGTTGCGAAGGATGTCGAGCGCAACCAACGGCGAACGGACCTTGCCCTCAACCCAGGCGAACCCGGCCAGCAGCACGACACCAAGGCCGAGCAGTCCGATGGTCTGCCCGGAGCCCCACCCCGCGGTGTTCGCGTTGACGAGGGCGTACAGCGCGGCGAGGAGTCCGCCGGACACGAGGACGGCGCCGGTGACGTCGATCGAGCGCCCGGTGCTCTCCGCGCGCGACTCGGAGATCAGGCGCGGAGCGAGCGCGGCGGCGACAAGGGTGACGGGAACGTTGACGAACAGGACCCACGACCAGCCCAAGGTGCTCGTCAGGACGCCGCCGAGGACGAGCCCGACGACGCTGCCCGAGCCGGCCACGGCCGCCCAGATGCCCATTGCCTTCGCCCGCTCGTGACCTTCCTCAAAGAGCGTGGTGATGATCGAGCGGGCGGCGGGAGCGAGCGCGGCCGCGCCGGCGCCCTGCACGGCGCGCAGAGCGATGAGCTCGCCAATCGAGCGCGACAGCCCAGCGGCCAGCGAAGCCAGCCCGAAGACGATCAAGCCCGCGATGAAGAGTCGACGGCGTCCGAACAGGTCAGCCAGCCGCCCGCCAAGCAGCAGCAGACCGCCGAAGGCCAGAACGTAGGCGCTGATGACCCAGGACAGGGCGCTTGTGGAGGCGTGCAAGTGGGTGCCGATCGACGGCAGCGCGACGTTGACGATCGTGCCGTCGAGGATGACGACGAAGTCCGCGACGGCCAGCAAGGCCAGGGCCAACCAGCGGCGCGGATCGGGAACAACAAGGGACTGTGTGCTGCGTACGGTGGACATGAGGCCTCCAGAACTTAGAAGTATCTATCTTAGTTAGGACATATAACAACACAACAGTGCTTTGTCAAGGCTAGATATCTGTTACCATGTTTCGGCATGCCTGCCTCGGCTACCAGTCCATCCCGTCGTGAGCGTCTGCGGGCGCAAACGCTGGCCGAAATCCGCGAGCACGCCTACGCCCAGATCGCGCACGGCGGACCCACGGCACTGTCCCTCAACGGGATCGCGAAGGCGATGGGCATGTCCGGCCCCGCGCTGTACCGCTACTTCGCCTCGCGCGACGAGCTAATGGCCACGCTCGTCACCGAAAGCTATGAAGACCTCGCCGACACAGTTGACGCCGCCGCCGAGCAGGCCCGCGGACGCTCCGCGGAGCAGCGGCTCCGCATCGCCCTCGACGCCGTCCGTGATTGGGCGCTCAAGGCCCCATACCGATATCGCCTCGTGTTCGGCAGCACCTACGGCTCGGGTGAGCTTGACCCCGAGCGCATCATCCCCGCCGCCCACCGGCCGATGAGCGTCATCCTCGCCGCTCTCTCGGACATCGACGCCGGTTCGGGCCAGGGCACCGTCAGCGACCCCGTCCTGCGCCGCCAACTCAAAGGCTGGGCTGAGAACACGAACGAAGCTCACCACGACCCCGGCGTCCTGCTGCTCGGACTGACCGCCTGGACGCGGATGCACGGCATCCTCAGCCTCGAGATTGAAGGGATCTTCACCCAGATGGGCATCGACCCAGAGCGCCTCTACCAAGCCGAAATCAACCAGCTCATCGCCCAACGCAGCGGGCGCCGATGACCACCGCACGTACACGAGCAGGCGGGCCGTCGGGAGCCGCGTCCAGACGGCTCAGCACCTCCTCTTCCGCCGCCGGCCTTGCGCGGGAAGCGGGGTGCTCGCTTTCGCCCCGGATGCGGGTGGCCGAGTCGTCAAGCGCCACGCGCCCGCCTGCGACGAACAGCGGGAGCGCCTCCACGCGGTTGCCGGTCCCAGGGTGCGCGGGCACCTACTGAAGCCGCGAACGCCCGTACGAGCCTCGCTCGACCCGTTCGAACAGCGGCGTGGCGCCTCGGATCCCGGCCATCAGACAGCACTTAACGCTCTCTCGCGAGACCTCGCGCCCAAGATCGGCCTCCACCAGCTCCACAATCGCGGCGACGTGCAGCGGGCGGCCCGCAGCCGACAATGCCCGCGTGACGGCTCGCTGAACCTCCCCGTTCCCGAGACGCCCCGCACGGGGCCGACTTGGGTCGCAGCGGGCCAGCGCGGCCTCCGGGACGCCCTCCGGGAAGGCCTCGAGGACCGCAAGAAGGCTCCCCACATGGTTTGAGTCGTGTCCTCTCAAGTGCATGAGTGTCGCCTGGAAATCGGTGGGTTCGCGGCCGCGCGAGGCGGCGCGTGAGGTCCGACAGGCGGACCGTGCCAACGGCGTGGCAACAGCGGTTCTGCTCCATGCCCCCAATTGACCGCCGCGCCGTCCAAACGGCCTCCCGACCGCCCGTCCCTCAGCAGAGCCTCCGACCGCAATCGCGCCGTCCGTGCCACGAGGCGTGGACCCACAGGCTCTCAATCAGGCGCCCGAACTGCTCGTTCAGCTGGTCGAGCTCGCCGAAGGGCTCCCAACGCTGCACCGGAGCAGAGCGCCGCTGAGGCTGGGCCAGGCGCTGACGTGTGGGGACAGCCATGTTTGCCCCTTTCCGCGGCGGAAGGTTTTCTCGGTCTTCTTGTGGCTAGGCCGCTGAGAGCTCCCGCAACCTCGCTCGCGGGCGTCTTGACTCGAGAAGCGCAGAGGCTAATGACAGCCGAAGAGCCTGCTCACCGACGGAGAGGAGCTGCCATGGCGAAGGCCGTAGGCATCGATCTTGGTACCACCAGCTCGGTCGTCGTCGCGACATGGAGGGCGGGCACGCGGAGGTCAGCCCGAACGCCGAGGGCGGTCGCGTGACGCCGTCGGTCGTCGCGTTCACCGCCGACGGGCCGCCTCGTGGGCCAGCTCGCCAAGCCCCAGCCGATCCTCAACCCGGAGGCGACGATCTACTCGTGACGATGCGGTTGGGCTGTTCTAGTGCGCCGGCCTGCGCCGTTTCGATGCCCACATACGCCAGCTACCTGAACCCGGTCGAGTGCCACTTCTCCGTGCTCAGCCTGAGATGCCAATACGAACCCAACCCAACTTCAAGGCCCGCTAGATGACCGTCGAGGCGCCGGTCGCGAGCGCCCGCGAGCCGCGGTGGAGACCGCGTTCGGCGGCCGAGACGGAGCTGGCGCACGTCGGCGTCGATGAGCGGATGCGCATCGGCCGAGGCACGCGGCGGGCGGTTTCGCGCTCGAGCCACGGCGATTGGCAGCCCGCGCCGGACCGCCGCGACCCGATCGACCTGCTCGAGGAGCAGGCAGGCGAGCGGCTCCCCGAGCTGAACCCGATCCGGTACGGGCGGATGCTCGTATCCGCGTTCACCTTCTTCCGCGGGGCCGCATACGTCATGGCCTCGGACCTCGCAGGCGAGCCCCGGACGAGCCTTCAGACGCAGCTGTGTGGCGATGCGCACCTGAGCAACTTCGGGACGTTCGCAGGACCGCACCGCCGTCTCGTGTTCGGACTCAACGACTTCGATGAGACGCTGCCGGGGCCCTTCGAGTGGGACGTCAAGCGACTTGTCGCAAGCTTCGAGGTCGCGGGCCGCGATCGCGGCTTCGCCGCGCCCAAGCGGGAGGCGATCGACCTCGCCGTGGCTTGCTCCTACCGGCAGGCGATGCGACGATTCGCGGAGCTCCCCACGCTGGAGCTCTGGTACATCCACATCGACCGGAGCATCGAGGAGATCGTCGCCGAGTGGTCCTCGCGGGTCAGCCGCAGGCAGCTGCGCCGCTTCGAGCGGGACATCGCCAAGGCGCGGGCGCGGGACAGCCTGCGTGCGTTCGCGAAGCTGACGCGTCTGGTCGACGACCGTCCGCGGATCATCTCCGCCCCGCCACTGATCGTGCCGATCGAGGAGCTGGCGGGCAACGAGCATCCCGAGCGGATCGAGCGGGGCGTGCACGCGCTGATCAACTACTACGGCGGCACGCTCCCCGGCGATCGCCGCCGCCTGCTCGGGCGCTACCGCTACGTTCACGCCGCGCGCAAGGTGGTCGGAGTCGGCAGCGTCGGCACGCGGGCGTGGATCATGCTGATGCTCGGGCGCGATCCCGGCGACCCGCTCTTGCTCCAGATGAAGGAGGCGCAGCCCTCTGTGCTCGAGCGCTTCCTGACACCGAGCGTCTTCGCAAACCACGGCCAGCGCGTCGTCGAAGGTCAACGGCTGATGCAGGCGACCAGCGACATCATGCTCGGCTGGATCCGCACGACGGAGTGGGTCGACGGGATCGATCGCGACTTCTACGTGCGCCAGCTCTGGGATGGCAAGGGCCGCGTGCCTGTCGACGTCATGGACCCGGAGGGGCTTCGCAGCTACGGCGAGCTTTGCGGGTGGGCGCTCGCGCGCGCACACGCGCGCGCGGGCGATGCGGTCGCGATCTCTGCGTATCTGGGCTCGGGCCGCTCATTCGACAGAGCCATGGCGCTGTTCGCCGGACGCTACGCCGACCAGAACGAGCGTGACTACGACGCCCTCCGGCGGGCGGTCGAGAGCGGGCGGATCGAGGCGCAGACAGGACTCTGACGTAGCCCGCAAGGAGATCGCTTGACACGCTCCTGAGGCTCGGGGGAGGACTCCGGAGGGCTTGAAGACGTAGCCGTCTGAGCCGGCGCGAGCGAGCTGGCGCACGACCGCTCGTGCATCTGCCCGGGCGCGCACTGCAGTCGCCGTTGGCCCTACTGCAGTCGCCCGGCGGCGAGCGAGGGCCCAAGGCGCTGTCGCCCCGACGTGTAGGCAAGCGGGCGACGGCACCGCCAATGCCCCTCCTTGCGCGTCGCCGAGCCGTTCACGTCAAGGCGTGAGGGGGGTGACCGCAACGCCGAGCCTGGTTACGGGAGATCTCTCGCGCCCGCTGGTTATCTTGACGGGCCCAAACACAAGCCTCCCCACCACCCAGCACCGCACAACCATCGAGATCCGCCGGCTACGGGCGCGGGTCGAAAGCTCAGGAACTCATGCGCTCGCCGGCTCGTTGCCCACCCTGTCGCCGCCGGTGATCGCCTCGACGAACGCGATCGCGCCAACCTGATCGCGGCGAGGACCGTCGCGCGCCTGAAGTCCGAGACCCCTTAAGGGGTTCTCGGAGCGCGCGCCTGCCCGCCGCGCGACCGCGAACCGTCGCTTGACGACGTCTCAGGCGGCTCCTACAAGCGAGCCCCATTCGACTCCCCATTCGAGACCGCCAGGAGATAGCCATGACAGCGACCCGCACCCAGGCGTCCCGGACGCGCCAGCCAGGCCGCCGCGACGCGCACGCAGACGCGCACACCGCGCGGGCACATCATCGGCGAAAGCCCCCCAGGAACGCGCCCGAGCGCTCCCAAGCGCTTCGCCATTACCTCTACGGCGCCCGCCGCCGCGAGCTGATCCTCCGCGCTGGGTCCGGCGGCAGCACGCTCGTCATCGACCGCGATGCCGCGACCGGCGAAGATCGCCGCCTCGTGGCGCACCTCGGCGGCGATGAGCCCAGAGAGAACGTTGAGATCGTCTGCGACCACTACCTGGAGGCCGTACGGCTGCGCGCTCACCAATGCCGAGCCGTCGTCGCTGCGGACCTGACGATCGACCCTCTGGCCGACGACCACACAGACCTGGACTGGTCCGCGCTGCAGCATGCGTGCGGCGAGCGCCTGCTCGACCGAAGCGGTGACGGCTATCGGCTGGAGCTCGTCGACTCCGGGATGTCGATCCCCGAGCTGCGCTGGCGCCGCCGCGAAGGCGAAGGCGAAGGCGACGGGAAGAGCCGTGTCGTCAGCCTGCGCGAGGTCCTCGCCGCACTCGAGAGTTATGAGCCGGCACGCACGCTGACGCGCAGCGCGGTCGCCTCCCACGGGGCGGATCCCGGGGTCTCGGTGACCACGATCCGCGCCGAGCTGGCTCGAGTGCTCCACAGCCCGATCGTGCTCAACCGGGGACTGCGCGACGCCGTCGCCGACCTCCTCGCGCGCGAGGAGCTCAGCATGAGCGAAATCGCGATCCGCTGCGGCCGCATCAAGCGGGACAGCAGAGGCAACGAGAGCGGCGAGACCAGCTGGCTCGCGCGCAGGCTCGGCCTGCTGCCCGAGGGCGGGCACGACGCACCGACGCCCTGGATCCACAGCGACGTGCTCGCGCTGATCGCGCGTGACGGGATCGGTGTCAGCCCGCGCGAGGTCGAACTCTGAGCTTGCACCCGGCGGCTCGGCCGCCGGTCACATCTTCGCGGGCTGACCGCGACGCAGCACAGCAGCGCAGCCGGCCTTCGTGCCGGCTGCGCGTCGTTAACCACCGGGCCGGCCGCGCGCCGGCCCTCTGCATGGAGCGAGCCTCGCGCTGCTCCTCGAAAGGAGGGGTCAGATGCCCTCATCTGAATCGCTGCACGCGCAGCCGGTCGACCCGCTCGCACCGGTCACGCATCTCCTCGACGGGCTCCTGCACGTCGCCGTCACCGGCGCCTTCGGTCTCGTGATCGGAGTCCTGCTGGCTCTGCTGATGCGCGAGAGCCGGCTGCACTGGAGCTGGGCGGCGTGCGCCCTCGGGATCGTCGTCGTTGGCGGCTCGTTGCTGGCGACCTCCGCGAGCACGATCGGCGTGGCGCTGCTGAGCGCGACCCTCCTGGGGCGGCGCTGGCACCGTCACGATCTCGCTGCCGGAGCCGATCTGGCTGCGAGCGCGGCCGACAGGCGCGGCCCGATCGACGTCCTGCGATTCTGCGCGGCCCGTGCGTCGCTGCGCCGCCGGCGGCGCGCAGCCGACGGCTGGTTTCGCGGAGACGAGCTGATCCTCGGACGCGACGAGCGTCACCGGCCGGTCACCGTTCGCTGCGGGGCCGACGGCGACGGTCCCACACGCTCGTCGTCGGCTCGACCGGCTCGGGCAAGACGGTCACCCAGAGCTGGGTAGCCACGCGCGCGATCGAGCACGGGATGGGCGCGGTCGTCGTCGACCCGAAGGGCGATCCCGCGATGCGCGAGTCGCTGCGGAGCGCCGCGAGGGACTCGGGGGCGGCCTTTGTCGAGTGGACACCGGATGGACCGTCCGTCTACAACCCCTACGGAAGGGGCAGCGAGACGCAGATCGCCGACAAGGTGCTTGCCGGCGAGCGCTTCACCGAGCCTCACTATCTCCGCCAGGCACAGCGCTACATGGGCTACGTGGTCCGCGCGTTGCGCCGCTCAGGCCAGGAAACCAGCCTGCAGCGGATCGTCGATCATCTGCGCCCATCGGAGCTCGAGCTACTCGCCCGCAGCCTCCCCGAGGCCGAGGCGGCACGCACACACGAGTACCTCGACTCGCTGACATCGCGGCAGCAGAGCGATCTCGGAGGAGTGCGCGACAGGCTCGCGATCCTGGCCGAGTCCGACATCGGGCCGTGGCTGGACCCCGAGACGGCCGGCGCAGATCGCTTCGACCTGCTCGAAGCGATCGCCCGCCGAGCGGTCGTGTACTTCAACCTCGAGTCCGACAGCAGGCCGCTGCTGGCGCAGATGCTGGCAGGGGCGATCGTCCAGGACCTGCAGGCCGCCGTGGCCAAGCTCCAGGCCGAACCGCTCGCGACGCTCGTCGTGATCGACGAGTTCTCCGCGGTCGCCGCCGAGCACGTCATACGGTTGTTCGGCCGTGCACGCTCCGCCGGGGTCAGCCTGCTGCTCGGCACACAGGAGCTGTCCGACCTGCGCCTGGCGGGGCGCGAGAACCTGCTCGAACAGGTGATGGGCAACCTCTCGACGCTGATCGCGCACCGCCAGGTGGTGCCCGACTCCGCTGCCCTGATCGCACGGCTGGGCGGTGGCAAGGGCGCCTGGCGCACGACGCTCCGCGACGACGGGTCGCGAACCCGCACGCGAACGCGCGTCGCCCGCCTCGAGCCGGACGACGTGATGCGCCTCGAGCGCGGCCGCGCGGTCGTCATCCCGCTGAGCGGAGGGGCGGCCGAGGACGCCCGCGTGACGCGGGTCTTCTCCGCCTGACGCGAGGGCACCGACGCAAGCCGGGGGGCCGGCGGACCCACAGCTCGCCCGGAGCACATCGCAGCAGTCAAACGAGAAAGGACACCACCATGCCCGACCGAAGGCAGACACACCGGCAGGAACGCAGCTCGCTCGTGCGCTGGACGGCGCGCATGGGTGCAGTCACGGCCGAGGCGCTGGCGGCGCGCGAGGGTACGAGCGTCGCCTCCGCCCGGGCACGTGCCGTGGCCGCCGAACGAGACGGTCACCTCGAGCGCCGGCGTCCGCTCGCCGGTCAACCGTCTCTCTACGTGATCACCAGCGCAGGGCTGGCGGCTGCCGGTCTTCGACGGCTGGGTCCATGCCGGATCAGCCCGGCGAACGCGATGCACACGATCGCCTGCGCCACGGTGGCGGTGGCATTCGAGCACGCATACCCAGATCAGCTGCTGCTCTCGGAGCGCGAGCTGCGTCACGAGACGAACGACGCCGTCGTCCCGTTCGCCTGCGCGAGCCTGCCCGAGGGTCCACTGGGACGGCCGCGCGTGCACCGGCCCGACCTAGCTCTCTGCCCGAGCACGCCTCACGCCGGCGAGCCCGTTGCGGTGGAGGTCGAGCTGACGATCAAGGCGCCGCGCCGTCTCGCGATGATCTGCCGGGCGTGGGCGCGTGCGCGCAACGTCGCCGGCGTCATCTATCTGGCGCCTCCCGAGGTGCGGCGCGCGCTCGAGCGCGCGATCGACTCCGTCCAGGCAGCCGATCGCATCGTCGTCGTCCCAATGGCCTCGCTGCACGAGGCACGGCAGGCTCGGCGCCAGTCGCCGGCGGGAAGCGTCCCAACCGATATCTAGCTTGCTCGCCGGGGGCCAAAAAACCAGCGAACGGAGTCATCAATGTCGCATTTCAACGTCAACCGTGTCGTCCTCGTCGGCCGTCTCACGCGGGACCCCGAGCTGCGCGCCCTGCCCTCCGGGAGCTCGGTCTGCAGCCTGCGCCTGGCCTGCAACTCCGGCTGGCGCGACGCCCAGGGCGAGGTCGTCGAGCGGCCTCACTACTTCGACGTCAGCACCTTCGGCGCCGCCGGCGAGAGCGTTGCCAACTACATGCGCAAGGGCAGCCGCGTCGCCGTCGACGGCAGGCTCGAGTGGCGCGAGTGGGAGACCGCCGACCAGCAGAAACGCCAGGCGGTCAGCATCGTCGCCGACACGGTGCAGTTCCTGGACTCCCCGTCCGACCGATCCCCGGATGGCGCGTCGGCGGATGGCGGCGCGCCCGGCGAGGACCGCGAGACGATCGCGGTCGGCGCGCCCGGCGGGGACGATCTCAGCTTCTAGCCGAGGGGCGCAACCTGCCGGCCCATCCGACGCCCGACCCCGACGCTCGACGCCGACGGCGGGGTGGCGCTCTTCGGCCGCCCCGCCGCCACGAGATGCCCGCCGCCCTATTTGTCGTTAACGCGCTCTGCGACACGCTCTGCGCGACGAGCCCTGAGCTTTCTCTTGACGGCCGCTCCCGTCCTGAGCCGGCCGTGGCTCCGCTTGTCGGCGACGCTGCCCGCGCTACGCCGTCCCGCGGGGTCTGCGTAAACTGGCGCGCCGCGCACACAGCCCACGAAACCCCCGCCGCAGCAAGGAGCAGCACGATGCCCGTGAACACGCAAGCAGTCGGAAAGACGTATGACCCCGTCATCTATGCGGTGGGCCGCGAGAAGATCCGGGAGTACGCCCGCGCGGTGGGCGAGACCGACCCGCTGCACCTCGACGTGCAGGCCGCTCGCGACGCCGGCTACGACGACGTCGTCGCGCCGCCCATGTTCGCGGTCGTCTACAGCGCACCCTCGGTCGGGCCGCCGATCTTCGACCCCGAGATCGAGCTCAACTTCGCGATGATGGTCCACGGCGCGCAGGAGTTCGAGTGGGGTCCGCTCGTCGTCGCGGGCGACGAGATCTCGACGACAGCGAGCGTCAAGCACATCTCCGAACGAGACGGACGCGGCTACTACGTCTTCGAGTCGATCTCGACCAACCAGCGCGGCGAGCAGGTCTGCCGCGGAACCTGGACCAACATCGTCCGAGGAGTGTGAGCGTGATGGCAGAGCTCGACGTCGGAGCACCGATCCCCGAGGTCCGGGTCACGCCGGACAAGTACCTGACCGCCCGCTACGCGGGCGCGTCGGGCGACTTCAATCCGATCCACATCGACGAGGAGTTCGCGCGCGCCGTCGGGCTGCCCGGCCGCATCCTGCACGGCCTGTGGACGATGGCTCAAGTCGCGCGGGCGCAGACTGAGGCCGCCGGCGGACCCCAGCACCTGAGGCGTCTCTCGGTCCAGTTCCGCGGCATGGGCGTCCCCGAGCAGGAGGTCGTCGTGAGTGGGACGGTGCGCGAGGCGAGCGACGGATCGGTGCTGATCGACACGGTCGCCGAGCAGGCCGGCAATCAGATCATCCGCAACGCAGAGGCAGAACTCGTTCTGTAGGGCCGCGGGTGTGGGGTCCCGAGGCGACCTACAATCAGACGCATGCTGACCTCCCGCCAGGAGCGGATTCTCTGCAAGGTCGTCGACGACTACCTGCTCACGGGGATGCCCGTGGCCTCGCGCGCAATCGCCTCGGACCCGCACCTCGACTGCGGCCCGTCGACCGTCCGCAACGAACTGGCCCAACTCGAGGAGTACGGGCTGCTCGCCCACCCCCACGTCTCCGCGGGGCGGATCCCGACCGACGCGGGGCACCGCTACGTCGTCGATCGGCTGCTCAGCTCGGGGCAGCGGCTGCAGCCGCCGGGCAGGCGGCTCGAGCTCTCGCTCGTGCGCCGCGAGGTAGAGGAGGCGATGCGCACCGCCACGCAGACGCTCTCGCAGGTCACGAACCTGCTCGCTGTCGTGTCGGCGCCGTCGCCGAATGCGGCCAGCATCAGGCGCGTCGAGGTGCTCGCGCTCCAGCCGCAGGTCGTCCTGATCGTGATCATCACCTCGACCGGCGGCGTCTCGAAGCTGCTCGCCGCCTTCGAGCAGCCGGTCGACTCGGGCCTCGTGGCCTGGGCCGAGGAGTATCTCAACGAGCGCCTCGTCGGCCTCGGTCTCGGCTCGCGCATGCTCAACCAGCGCCTGCTCGACCCCGGGCTCTCCACCAGCGAGAGCGCGTTCCTGCAGCGCTTCGTGCCGGCCTTCACCGAGCTCTCCTCCTCCGAGGGCGAGGAGGAGCTGTACGTCGAGGGCACAGCGCGGCTTTTCTCGACCGCTCAGATCCAGGACAGCACCGAGGCGAACGAGCTGATCAACATGCTCGAGCGTCGCGTCGTGCTGCTCGAGGTGCTCCGCGAGGCGCTCGCCGAGCCTGGGCTCTACGTGCGCATCGGCGAGGAGAACGAGATCCCGGCGATGCGCTCCCTGGCCGTCGTCGCGACCGGGTACGGCGTCGCGCAGCGCAAGCTCGGGACCGTCTCGGTGATCGGACCCGTGCGCATGGACTACGCGTGCGCGATCGCGACCGTGCGCGACGCCGCCGGCGAGCTCTCGCGGTTCGTCGAAGACACCTATGCCGAGAACTAAGCAGCCCGGCGTGCCGCGCGATCCCTACGAGGTGCTCCGGCTGTCGCGCGACGCGAGCGATCAGGAGATCAAGAAGTCCTTCCGCCAGCTCGCACGCGAGCTGCACCCCGACGTGAACGCGCACGACCCCGACGCCGAGGCGAAGTTCAAGGAGGCGGCCGAGGCCTACGAGATCCTCTCGGACGCCGAGCGCCGCGCCACCTACGACCGCTACGGCCACGACGGTCTGCGCTCCGGTGGCTACGCGCCGAACTTCGATGCCTTCGGCTCGATCGGCGACCTCTTCAACGCGTTCTTCGGCGGCGGCGGCTTCGGCGGTCAGGCAGGGCCGGCGCGCGGCGGTGACGTTGCCGTCGTCGCCGAGATCGACCTCGTGCAGGCGGCCAACGGGGAGACGGTCGAGGTCGCCTTCAGCGCGATCGAGCGCTGCGGGCGCTGTCGCGGGAATGGCGCGGAGCCCGGAACGCCAATCGACACCTGCGATCGCTGCGGCGGCGCCGGCCAGCTGCAGGCCCTGACGCGCACCCCGTTCGGGCAGATGGTCCGCACTATGACCTGCGACGTGTGCCACGGCGACGGCCGTGTGCCGCGCGAGCCCTGTCACGAGTGTCGCGGGAGCGGACGAGTCGAGCGCGAGCACACGCTCGACGTCGACATCCCGGCGGGCATCGCCGACGGCCAGCGCATCCGTCTCGGCGGCCGCGGCCACGCGGGCGAACCGGGAGCCCAGGAGGGCGACCTGTATGTGCTCGTCAGCGTGCGCGACGACGGACGCTTCGTCCGCGAAGGCGACCACCTGATCACTGCGCTCGACGTTCCCGCGCCGTTGGCCGCGCTCGGTGGAACGCTCGAGGTCGCCACGCTCGAGGGCGTCGCAGAGGTGGAGCTGCAGCCCGGCACCCAGCCGGGAGAGGTGCTCACGCTCCGCGGCGAGGGTATGCCGTCGCTGTCGCGTGGCAAGAGGGGCAACCTGCGCGTTGTTGTCAACGTCGTGATCCCGCGGCGGCTGAGCCGCGAGCAGCGCGACCTGCTCGAGCAGCTCAACGGGACGCTCACGAGCGAGAACCTCAAGAGCGAGGAATCGATGTTCGCGAAGTTGCGTCGCGCCCTCGGCAGCCAGGCCGCGTGATCCGCCTCGCCGTCCGCGTTCGGCGCGCGGACGCCGAGATCGTGCTCGCCGAACTGCTGGATCTCGCGCCCGAAGGGGTGGAGGAGGTCGAGCTCGGCGATGAGCTCGTCGAGTACGCCGTCTACGGATCGCCGGGTGAGCTGCCCGCGCTGCCCGACCTGAGGGCGGCCGCCGGCTCGGCGCTCGTCGAGATCGCGACGAGCGAGACGCCCGGGGACTGGCAGGAGCGCTGGAAGCGCTTCCACCGACCCGTGCTGATCGAGGCGCCGGACGCGGCGTCCGCCCGCCGCCCGCCGGCCCTCCGCGTGCGTCCCCCATGGGAGCCGCCGAGCCCGCCGGGGGACGGTCGCGCCGAGGAGATCGTCATCGACCCCGGCCAGGCGTTCGGCACCGGCGCGCACGCCACAACGCGTCTCTGCCTGGAGCTGCTGCTCGAGCTCGCGGCGATGCGGGAGGAGCGCGGCCCGCTGCTCGACATCGGGGCGGGCTCGGGGCTGCTCGCGATCGCAGCCGCGCGCCTGGGCTTCTCGCCCGTGATCGCCCTCGACAACGACCGCGAGAGCGTGCGCGCCAGCGCCGAGAACGCAGCGCTCAACGGCGTCTCGCTCGAGGTGGCGCACGTCGATGTTCGCTCACAGGGGATCCCCTGGCTCGGCTCCGAGGGGGATCACGCGGCTGCCATGCCAACCCCGCCGGGCCCGCTCGTCGTCGTCGCGAACCTCTTGCGACCGCTGCTGCTCGAACTCGCCGAGCGGGCGGCGCGAGCGCCCGATCACCTGATCGCCGGCGGCCTGCTGCGAGCCGAGGCCGACGAGATCGCAGCGGCGTTCGCGGGCCGGCTTGAGATGCATGAGCGCGCACGGCGCGAAAGCGGCGACTGGGCCGCCGTCTGGCTCACCGCCGGCTGAGCCTCAGGCGGGGTCGGGGACCTCGGTGGCCGCGCGCACGATCGCGCGGTAGATCAGGTCGATCGCGGGGCGCACGCCCTGTTCTGAGTCGAGCAGCTCATCGGCGGCCGTGAGCGCGCGGCCGATCACCTCGAGCGCCTCGCCATCGGATCCCGGCTCGGGGTCGCGGCAGGCGGCGATCGCCATGCTCAACATCGCGCGCGCCTGGTCGATCACACCGGTGAAGAGCGCCGGTCCGACGAGGCTCGCGTAGCCGTATACGCGGGCCAGGCGCCCCGAGAGCGTGATCGTCGATCCACGTCTCGGCGGCGTCACCGGCAGCAGCTCCTCGCCGTCGAGCAGCGCGGCCATCGTCCCGCCCAGCACGCTGCGGGTCGCCTGCTCGTCGAGGCCGGCGTGGCGTGCGACGCGAAGCGCCATGTAGAGCGTCGTCGCGGGCAGCCCGTAGGGCGGATCCGAGGCGAACACCACCCGCTCCACCGGAACGCGGGCGAGCAGCTCGATCACGTCGAGCGGGAAGAAGCAGGAGATGTCGTAGAGCACGCCGGGATGCTCGGCCAACCGCGTCGTCAGGATGCCCTGGTCGCAGATCGCGCCGTGCGCGAGGATCAGCGCGGCACCCGGGTGGCGGAGCGCGAGGTCCACCAGCCCCTCCGCCAGTGGCGGCAGTCCGCGGCCGGCATGGATCAGGATTGGCACGCGCTCCTCTTCCGCCAGCTTGAAGACGTCGTCCATCTCCCTGCCGTCGAACACGAAGTCCTGCGCGCGCGGGTGCAGCTTGATCCCGCGGGCGCCGATGCCGAGGCAACGTTCGCACTCGGCGAGCGGCCCTTCGGAGGGATCGAGCCGGCAGAACGGGACGAGCCGTCCGTCGCTTTCGCCCGCCCATCGCAGGACGCGGTCGTTCGGGACGCTGTACGACGGCCGGCGCTCCGGGTCGTGCAGCGGGAACACGCACGCGCGGCGCGCGCCCGCGTCGTCGAGCTGGGAGAGCAGCTGCTCGAGCTTCAGCGAGCGGCCGTCCTCGTCGAGTCCGAGATGCGTGTGGGCGTCGATCACTTCGCCGTCCGCGGGCTGCAGGAGCTCGGTTTCGGCGAGAAACGGCGCAAGCGCCTCCGTGTAGGGCGAGTCGTTCACGGGCTGCACCATATTCTGTCCCGGTGGCCTGGCAGATCGTCATCGCCGGAGGAGGCTTCGGCGGCTTCTACGCCGCCCGCGCGCTCGAGCGCCTGCTTCCCACGCAGGCGGCGCATGTGACGCTTGTCAACAACGCGAACTTCCTCCTCTACACGCCGCTGCTGCCGGGGGCGGCGGGTGCGACCCTCGACCCGCGCCACGTCGTCGTGCCGCTGCGCTCCCAGCTTCGCCGCACCGACCTCGTGATCGGCCAGGTCACCGGTGGCGACGTCGCGCGACGCTGCCTGTCGGTCGAGCGGATCGACGGCGAGGCCGTCGAGCTTGCCTACGACCATCTCGTCGTCGCGCTCGGCTCGGTCTCGCGCACGCTGCCCGTGCCGGGGCTCGCCGAGCACGCGATCGGCTTCAAGTCGCTCGCCGACGCGACGACTCTGCGAAACCAGGTCCTCAACTGCATGGACATCGCCGAGTCGATCGAAGACCCGGCCGCGAGGAGCGAGTACCTCGGCTTCGTGTTCATCGGCGCCGGCTATGCCGGCGTCGAGGGGCTCGCCGAGCTTCAGGACTTCGCCGCCCAGGCGATCGAGCTGTATCCGCGCTGCCGCGCGCACGGCATGCGCTGGGTCCTCGCCGAGGCGCGCGAGCGGATCATGCAGGAGGTCCCCAAGACGCTCTCGGAGTTCGCCGAAGGCGAGCTGCGCCTCCGCGGGATCGAGGTGCGGACGGGAACGACGCTCCGCCAGGTGACCCGTGACAGCGCCGAGCTCTCCGACGGCGAGACCGTGCCGGCGCGGACGGTCGTCTGGACCGCGGGTGTCAAGCCGAGCCCCGTCGTCGCGCGGCTCGGCCTGCCGCTCGACCGCGCCGGGCGGATCGTCGTCGACCGCACGATGCGCGTCGACCCCAGCCGGCTGCCGGCGGGGGCGAGCGGCGCCTCCGGACCCGGCTCGGTCTGGGCGATCGGCGACAGCGCCGCCGTGCCCGACCCCGCGCGGCCCGGAGCTGCATCCCCTCCGACCGCCCAGCATGCGATCCGCCAGGGCCGGCTCGTGGCGCGCAACGTGGCCGCGACACTCGCCGGCGGCAGGGTCAAGCCGTTCCGCTATCGGACCAAGGGAGTCGTCGCCGAGCTCGGCCAGCGCGAGGCGGTCGCGCTCACGCTGGGCATCCGCTGGCGCGGCTTTCCCGCATGGCTGATCGCTCGCACCTACCACCTGCTGCTGGTGCCCGGCGTGGGGCGCCGGCTCCGGCTGCTCGTCGACTGGAACGTGGCGCTGCTGTTCGGGCGCGACGCCTCCTCGCCGGGCGTGCTCGGCGCGCCGACGTCGCTGAAGGACGACTGAGGATCTGCCGAGTGGGTGGTTCCGGTATCGCCTGACCGGCGTATCCTCACTGGAGGATGGTGATCGTCGAGGAGATCAAGGCCGACCTTCAGGGCGCGATGCGCGCCGGCGAAAGGGAGAAGGTCGGCGCGCTCAGGCTCGTCCTCTCGGAGCTTCAGAAGGCGGCCAAGGAGGGTGCCGACGATGAGCTCGCGGTGCTCCGGCGCGAGCGCAAGCGCCGTCTGGAGGCCGCAGGCGCCTACCGCGAGGCGGGGCGCCGGGATCTCGCCGACGGCGAGCAGGCGGAGGCAGAGCTGATCAGCGGCTACCTGCCCGCCGAGCTCTCCGACGCGGAGCTGCGCGAGATCGTCGAGCAGGCGCTGCGCGCCAGCGGCGCCTCCTCCCCGAAGGACATGGGCGCCGCGATGAAGCAGGCGATGGCCGCCGTCGACGGTCGCGCCGACGGAAAGCGGGTCTCGGGGATCGTGCGGGCCTCGCTGCAGGCATGAGACGCCAGATCGAGCTCTCCAACGACGTCGCCGCCGAGCTCGCGGGCAGCCAGGATGCGGTGCTGCGCGCGCTCGAGTCACATCTCGACTGCAAGGTCTTCCTCCGCGGCAACCTGCTGACCTTCGACGGCGAGGAGCACGAGACGGAGGTCGGCGAGCGCGTCGTGCGCGAGCTCTCCGACCTGATCGCCAGGGGCCACCAGATCGGACCGGGGACGATCGCCGCGGTGACCGGCGCGCTCGACGCGCACGAGTCGCCCGTGCGGGTGCTCGAGGACGTCGTCTGGCGCCACCGCAGCCTGCGCGTCGCGCCGAAGACCGTGAACCAGAAGCGCTACGTGGACTCCGTGCGCGCGAACACTGTCACGTTCGGCGTCGGTCCCGCCGGCACCGGCAAGACGTTCCTCGCCGTCGCGATGGCCGCCGCCGCGCTGTCGCGCCACGAGGTCAACCGCATCATCCTCACGCGCCCCGCCGTCGAGGCCGGCGAGCGGCTCGGCTTCCTGCCCGGGGACGTGATGGCGAAGGTCGACCCTTACCTGCGCCCGCTGTTCGACGCGCTTCACGACATGCTCGATCCCGAGAAGGTCTCGCAGCACATCGAGCGCGGGGTGATCGAGATCGCGCCGCTCGCGTTCATGCGCGGGCGCACGCTCAACGACTCGTTCGTGATCCTTGACGAGGCGCAGAACACGACGCCCGAGCAGATGAAGATGTTCCTCACGCGGCTCGGCTTCGGCTCGAAGATGGTCGTCACGGGCGACATCACGCAGGTCGACCTCCCCCGCGAGCAGCAGTCGGGGCTGATCGTCGTCGGCGACATCCTCGACGCGATCGACGGCATCGACTTCGTGCGCTTCGGCGGTGAGGACGTCGTCCGTCACAAGCTCGTCCAGCGGATCGTCGAGGCCTACGACGTGCACTCCCAGCGCGCCGCATCGGACCGCTCGGAGATGGGTCCCCGCGCGGGCCGCGAGGAGCGCGTCGACGCGATCCGCGTCGCCGGCACACCGGCCGCGCAGCGCGCCCGCGCCTGAGCGCCGATGCTCGAGGTGGAGCTCTGCGGGGCGGCGCTCGAGCCCGACGCTCCGCCGCCGCAGGAGATCAGGCGCCTGTGCGTGCTCGCAGCCGCCTCGGCCGGGGTCGAGGACGGACACGTGGCGATCGAGTTCGTCGACGCGCGGCGCATCGCCGAGCTCAACGAACGCCATCGCGCCCACGCCGGCCCCACGGACGTCCTCTCGTTTCCGATCGACGGCGCGACCGCCGCTCCGGGGGACGCGCACGAGCTCGGCGATGTCGTGATCTGCCCGGCGCACACATCCGATCTGCGCGAGGCGGTCGTGCACGGCGTGCTGCATCTGGTCGGGATGGACCACGAGACCGACGACGGCGAGATGCTCGCGCTCCAGCAAGAGCTGCTCGCTCGGAGGGCCGAGTGACGCGCAGCGGATTCGTCGCGCTCGCCGGCCGGCCGAATGTCGGCAAGTCGACGTTCGTCAACGCCGTCGTGGGGGAGAAGGTCGCGATCGTCTCCGACCGCCCGCAGACGACCCGGCGCGCGATCAGGGGCGTGTACGCGAGCGGCGAGAGCCAGATCGTGCTCGTCGATCTCCCGGGCGTCCAACGACCGCGCGACGCGCTGACGGCGCGGATGGCGCGAACCGTCCAGCAGGAGCTCGCCGGCTCCGACGCCTCGCTGCTGGTTCTCAACGGCGAGCAGGGAGTGGGCGGCGGAGACCGCTTCATCGCGGGCGTGCTCGGCGACGCGGGCCTGCCCGTGACGATCGCCGTCAACAAGACCGACCGTCTCTCGAAGACCGCACTCGTGGCGGTGCTACAGGAGGCGTCGGAGCTCGACCCGCAGGCCGAGGTCTTCCCGATCTCGGCACGCACCGGCGCGGGGCTCGCCGCGCTTCTCGAGCACCTCGCGCCGCTGATGCCCGAGGGGCCGTTCATGTTCGCGGAGGGCGCCGTCTCCGATCAGCCGCTCGAGTTGCGTCTCGCCGAGCTCGTGCGCGAGGCCGTGATCCGCCGCACCTTTCAGGAGCTGCCGCATGCGGTCGAGGTGCTCATCGAGGAGATCGAACGCCCGCGCGCGGGTCTCGTCCGCGTACGCGCTCTGATCTGGGTCGAGAGCGAGTCGCAGAAGGCGATCGTCGTCGGTGCGCGAGGGCGGATGGTGAAGGCGATCGGAACGGCGGCCCGGCGTGAGCTCGAGCGCGCGCTCGCCAGCCACGTGCACCTCGATCTGTCCGTGCGCGTGCGCCGTGACTGGCGTGCCGACGAGGGCCTGCTCGACCGTCTGGGGATAAGCTAGAGGAGCTGTCCGGAGGGGCCGCCGGCGGTCGCGTCGCGGAGGGTCGGTCACGCAGTCCGATTCGTTTCACTCCTGGGACGCGCCGCCGGGGATTTTGGAGTAGCGTTGCCATCCGGCGAGGGTCGGCCAGAGGAGTGGAGTCATGTCGGCGAAGTACGCAGTGTTGGGTCTCGTGATCGAGCGTCCCGGCTACGGCTATCAGCTGGCGCGGCGCCTCGAGGAGCGCTTTGGCTCCTCCGAATTCGCACCGTCCGGTGTGTACTCGGCGCTCGATCAATTGAGCCGCGACTCGTTCATCCGCAGCGCCGGAGAGATGGGCGGCGGCAACAGCAGGCGCGCCGCGCCGCGCACGATCTACGAGGCGACCGACGAGGGCGCTGCGCATTTTGCGGCGTGGATGCTCGAGGCCTCGCCCACGCCGCCGCTGCGCGACGAGCTGCATATGAAGATCGCGCTCTGCCGCCCCCGCGATCTGCCGCGGCTGATCGAGATCGTCCGAGGCCAGGAACTCGCGTGCATGGGCCGCCTGAGCGATCTCAAGCAGCGCGCCGACGAGGATCCGCCGAACGCGCAGGAGTGGTCGAGCCTGATGCGCACCCTCTCCAGGGACGCCGAGGTCGCCGTCTGGAACGCGAGGATCGAGTGGCTGCAGAGCGCCCGCGAGCTGCTCGAGCAGCTGGGCGAGGAAGCGGATCGCTCGCCGGCCGGCAAGCGGGCGGCTGCAGAGCGCCGAAGCCGGATGGGGCATCTGCAGGTGCTCTGATGGGAGACGTGCTGCTCTCGCTGCACGCGGTGAGCAAGAGCTACTGGCGGGGCGCCACCGAGGTGCGCGTGCTCGACGGCGCGTCGCTCGAGGTCCCCGCGGGCGAGCTGGTCGCCGTGTGGGGCAAGCGCGGCGCGGGCAAGACGACGCTGCTCAGGGTCGCGGCAGGGCTCGAACGCCCCGACGAGGGGACCGTGACGTTCGACGGCGAGGATCTCGCGCGCCTGTCCGAGGGCGCGCACGCGCGACTGATGCGCGAGTGCGTCGGGTGGGTTCGCCGCGCGGGTCCGAGCAGCGACCTGCAGATGATCGACTACGTCTCCCTGCCGCTGCTGATCGATTCCGGCCAGCGTGGAGCGCGCCGCCAGGCGAGCGCTGCGCTGCGCCGCGTCGGCATGTCCGACTGCGCGGGCCAGCGCTGGAACAGCCTCTCCGACGGTGAGCGCGCGCTCGTCGCGATCGCGCACGGGATCGCGCGCGCGCCGCGGCTGCTGCTCGTCGATGACCCCACCGCGAACCTCGGGCTGCGCGAGCGCGAGGAGGTCCTGCAGCTGCTGCTCTCGCTCGTCCAGGAGACGAACCTCGCCGTGCTGATGACGGTGCCCGACATGCCCGCCGCGATGCGCTCGCACCAGATCCGAGCGCTGAGCGCAGGACGCCTGCTCGCGCCCGCGCCGCCGCCGCCCCAGCACGACGGGAACGTGATCGACTTTCCCCGCAGCGAACGGTCGGCATAGGTGCCGCCAGGAGCGCCGAGCGGCCGATCTCCCACCGGCGGGTGTTCCGCCTAGTGCTCGAGCTGCGCGGGCTGACGAAGCACTTTCCGGTCGCCTACGGCGAGCCCGTTCGCGCCGTCGACGGGGTCTCGATGACTGTTGCAGGCGGTGAGCTCGTCGCGCTCTACGGGCCGAGCGGCTCGGGCAAGACGACGCTGCTGATGCTGATCGCGGCGCTGCTCGAGCCGGATTCGGGCGAGGTGCTGCTCGACGGACGCGACATCTGCCGCCTGTCCCCCAGGGAGGCCGCCGGCTACAGGCTCCGCGACCTCGGCTTCGTACGGCAGTCTCTGAATCTGATTGCGGGCGCCGACGTGATCGACAACGCCGCACTGAAGCTGCTCGGAACGGAGATGGGCGCGCGCAAGGCGCGCAAGCAGGTCGGGCCGCTGATCGAGCGGCTCGGGCTGTCCGAGCGGGCGTCGCACCGACCCGAGGAGCTGTCCATGGGGGAGCGCCAGCGCGTCATGATCGCACGGGCGCTCTCGACCGACCCCAAGCTGGTCCTCGCCGACGAGCCGACGGGCAGCCTCGATTCCCAGCGCGGCGAGGAAGTGCTCGGCATGCTGTCGGACATCTGCCGCGAGCGCGGCGTCGCGGTCGTGCTGGTGACGCACGACCCGCAGGCGACGGCGTACGCCGATCGGGTGCACGCGCTGCGGGACGGCCGTCTCGCCGAGCACGTGGCCAGCCGTGCGCTCGCGCCAGCCGATGCGAGCTGACACGCGCCCGGGCGCGCTGCGATGAAGCTGTCGAGCATCGCCCGCCTGTACCGCGTGCGGCTGCGCGCGCGCATCGTCCAGGAGATGTTCGCCGTCCTCGGCATCGCGGTCGGCGTCGCGCTGCTGTTCGCCTCGCAGGTGGCGAGCACCAGCCTCGATCGCTCGGCGCAGCAGCTGACGCGCGGGATCGTCGGACAGATGCGCTTCCAGCTGGCGGCCCGCGACGCCCAGGGCTTCGACGCGCGGCTGCTCTCGCAGGTGCAGGCGATACCCGGGGTGCGGATGACGGTCCCCGTGCTCGAGGCGAGCGCCAATCTCGTCGGCCCGGAGGGCTCGCGCTCGGTTGACCTGATCGGCACCGACCCGCGCTTCGCCCGCGTCGGCGGTCAGCTCGTTCGCAGCCTGCGCGCGCTGCGCTTCACCAAGCTGAAAGCCCTGATCGTGCCGGCGCCGGTCGCGGAGGCGATCGGCGACTCCTCGCTCCAGCGAGTCGAACTGCAGCTCGGCGAACGCGCGATCGCCGCCGTCGTCATCCCGCAGCTGCTGCGCGGCCCCGCCGGGGGCCTCTCCGGGAGTCCCGTCGCGATCGCGCCGCTCGGCTACGCCCAGCGGCTCACCGGCATGAGCGGGCGGCTGACAAGCGTGTTCGTGGGCTCTTCCCCCGCGAGCGACCGGGAGGTGCTCGCGGGCCTGCGGCGGATCGCCGCCGGCAGCCTGAACGTGCGGCCCGCGACCTTCAGCGAAGCGCTCTTCGACCGCGCCGCCGGCCCGACCAACCAGTCGACCGGGTTGTTCTCCGCGATCAGCGCCCTCGTCGGCTTCCTGTTCGCGTTCAACGCGCTGTTGCTGACCGTCCCGCAGCGCAGGCACCTGATCGAGGATCTCCGCCTCGACGGCTACACGCGCGAGATGATCGTCGAGGTGCTGCTGTTCGACGCGCTCGTGCTCGGTGTCGTCGCCTGCGTCGTCGGTCTCGCCCTCGGCGAACTCCTCTCCTCGGCGCTGTTCGAGTCGAGCCCGGGCTACCTCTCGTTCGCGTTTCCGATCGCGCCCCGGCGGATCGTCACGGGGACGAGCGTTGCGCTCGCCTGCGCGGGGGGGTTGATCGCCGCGCTCGTCGGCGTGCTCTTCCCCCTGCGGCGAGCGATCTTCTCCCCGCGCGGCGGATCGGAATCCGCGCCGGCGCGCGCGGCGCGCCGCGGCACGTCGTGGCTGCTCGCCGGAGGGCTCGCATGCCTCGCTGCAACGACCGTGATCCTGCTCGCCGCGCCCGCGGCGGCGATCGCAGGGGTCGCGACGCTGGCGCTCGCGTTGCTGCTCCTGCTGCCGCTGGTCCTCGAGGGCCTCACCGGCGCCTTCGACCGCCTGCAGGTGCGCTTCAGGGGCGCGTCCTCCTACCTCGCGGTCATCGAGCTGCGCTCGCCTGCGAACCGCGCGCGTTCGATCGCCGTAGCGGCGACCGGAGCGATCGCGGTGTTCGGGAGCGTCGCCATCCAGACTGCGCACGGCGACCTCCAGGCGGGGCTCAACCAGGTGGCGCACGGCATCAACTCGACCACCGACGTGTGGGTCTCACCCGCGGGCGGCGCCAACTCGCTGGCGACCAGGCCGTTCGAAGGCGCCGCCGCGCGCCGCCTCCGGGCGCTCCCCGCGGTTCGCTCGGTCAGCGTCTATCGCGGCTCGTTCCTCGACGTCGGCGACCGCCGCGTCTGGGTGGTGGCGCCGCCGCGCGAAGTCGCGCGGCCCGTTCCCCCGGGGCAGCTTCTCGAAGGCAGCGCGAGGCTCGCCCGGCAGAGGTTCCACGCCGGCGGGTGGGTGATCCTCTCGCGCGCGATCGCCCAGGAACGGGGGCTGCACATCGGCGATCTCTTCGTGCTGCCTTCGCCGCGGCCGACGGCCCTCCGGATAGCCGCGCTCAGCACGAACTTCGGCTGGCCGTCGGGCGCGATCATGCTGAACGCCGAGGATTACGCCCGCGCCTGGGGGAGCAGCGACCCGAGCGCGCTCGAGGTCGCCCTGGGGCCGGGCGTCTCCCCCGCCGCGGGGGTCGCGGAGATACGCCGCGTTCTCGGCGTCACGGGGCTGATGGTCCAGACGGCCGCCCAGCGCGAGCAGCATTTCCGGGCGACCGGTCGCCAGGGGCTCTCGCGGCTCACCGAGATATCGGCGCTCGTGCTGGTCGCCACGGTGCTCGCGATGGCGGCCACGATGGGGGCGATGATCTGGCAGCGGCGCCCGCGGCTCGCCGAGATGAAGGTCGACGGGTTCAACCGGGGCGTGCTGTGGCGGGCGCTGCTCTGGGAGGCCGGGCTGCTGCTCGGAGCGGGCTGCTCGCTCGGCGCGCTGTTCGGTCTCTACGGCCAGCTGCTCCTGAGCCGCGCGCTCGTGCGTGTCACCGGATTCCCTGTCGATTTCTCGCCGGGCCTGCTGGTCGCTCTGGCGAGCTTCGCGCTCGTGACGGCGACCGCGATGCTGATCGTCGCGGTCCCCGGCGCCGTCGCGACCCGGGTGCGTCCCGCGGTGAGCCTGCGGGAATGACCGGACCGATCAATACTTTCCAGGGAGATTCCCATTCCTCGAGTTCTCGACAGAGCCCGTGCCCGCCTGGGCCAAGCCGCGGTCGTCTGTGCCGTCTGCGCCCGCGAGTTGCTGTGGATCCACCCGAACGTGGCGCGCGAGATGCGGCGCTGGCGGCGCCTCGCGGCGTCCATACCCGACCCTGCGATCCGCGCCGACGCGCTCGCGGCGCTGCGCGACAAGCGGTTCAACGCCGAGGGGGCGGGCCTGTTCGCCGCGCTTCCCCGCCGGCG
This sequence comes from Solirubrobacteraceae bacterium, assembly GCA_036272475.1. Classification (GTDB taxonomy): domain Bacteria; phylum Actinomycetota; class Thermoleophilia; order Solirubrobacterales; family Solirubrobacteraceae; genus Palsa-744. The sequence goes on from DATAYP010000067.1 coordinate 74,480, forward strand.
CGACGCCGCGCTGCTGCGGTTGCTCGTCGCCTATCAGGTCCTGCTCGACCTCCTCGACACCGTCAGCGAGCGGCCCGCGCCCGACCCGCTGGCCAACGGCCGCCAACTGCATCTCGCGCTGCGGGACGCGCTCATGCCCCACGGGCCCACCAGCGACTACTACCGCCACCACCCCGGCGCCGGCGACGGCGGCTACGTAGATGCGCTCGTGCGCGCCTGCCGCGAGTCGTGCGTGGCGCTACCGAGATACGGCAGCATCTGCGGCCGGGCGCTCGGCGCGGCCGCCGGCTGCGGCGTGCAGGGGCTCAACCACGACCCGGACCCAGCCAGGCGCGACGGCGGGCTCGAACGCTGGGCGCGGCGCACCTTCCCGCGCACGGCCGGTGTCAGCTGGTGGGAGCTGACCGCGGCCGCGAGCAGCACGCTCGCGCTGCACGCGCTGCTCGCGCTCGCCGCCGAACCGGCGTTGGCCCAGCGCGAGGCCGAGGAGGTCGGCGCGGCCTACATGCCGTGGATCTGCGCGGCGAGCACGATGCTCGACAGCTACGTCGACGAGGCCGAAGACGCGAGCAACGACGGGCACAGCTATCTCTCGCACTACCCGAGCACGGAGGCCGCGCGGCGCCGCACGCGCTGGCTCGTGAGCCGCTCGCTGCAGGAGGCGCGGCGCCTGCGAAACGGGCCGCGTCACGCGCTGATCGCAGCGGGCATGGTTGCGATGTACCTGTCCTCCGACGGCGCCCGGGCGCCCGGCAAGCGCGGCACGACGCGATCGCTGGCGCGCGCGGGCGGCCGGCTGACGATGGTGCTGCTGCCTGTGCTGCTCCTGTGGCGCTTTGCGCTCCGGCCCCGGCTGCGTGTGCCGATCTTCACAGCGCGGGCGGGCGCGGATCTTCATAACTAGTCAGAACTGAATATTCAGGACAGCCTTTTTCGGTGGCCGCACATCCGAGATGATCCGCCTCGCGCGATGATGGATGAGAATGGGATCCGGGTACTGCCTTCAGGGAGAGAGACGAAGCGCCGGGCACGGCGCTCGAAAAAGGCCAGCTCGGGAGCATCCAGACCCGCGTCTTCTCGCCAGTGGCAGCGGGCCGGGCGTCCCACGCGGCGTCCGGTCCGCAGCGCAGAGGCGGGCGGCGCCGACAACGTGATCATCGAGCTCTCGAAGGCTCAGGTCGATCAGGTCGTCCGGGCAGCCGGCCAAGGGGGCACGATGTCGGTCCTCCTGTCCGCGGTCAGGGATCCGGACTGGACACTCTCGCTCGACTCCGACGAGTGGTCATATCCGGCGCAGATGGAGGACCGGCGTCTGTCCCGCTCGCTGCTCTCAGGGCTGCTCGTGCTCTCGTGCTTCCCGCACGACGGCGGCTACCTCGGCATCGCCGAGCTGGCGCGGATGCTCGACATGAACACGAGCACGACGCATCGCTACGTAACGACGCTGCTCGCCGTCGGCTTGCTCGAGCGCGACCCCTCGACGCGCCGCTACCGCCTCGCCTCCGGCTGAGCCGGGCCGAGCTGCTGCTCACAGCCTGCGGCCGAGCTGTGCCGCGATCCGCTCGATCGCCGGCAGCGCGACCTCCGGCGCGAACAGGAACGGCACGCCAAGGACCTCGAAGCTCCGGCGGCGAAGCCGCGCGAGCTGGTTGTGCTGGAAGCGGGCCCGGTCGTGCGCGGCGCGCGCGGCGATCGCGGCGGAGCGTCCGATCTCGCTGCCGTTCAGCGCTTCGACGCTCTCGAGCTCCGCTGCGCTGAAGCGCGAGGGCAGGACGCCGTTGAGCAGCACCGCGTCGAGCGTGCGGCCGATCCTGCTCTGGAGGCCCTCCTCGAGCTCGATCGTCTCGGTGACGGCCATGTCGGTGGGCAGCGCGACCGCCACGTAGCCCGAGCGCGCCGGGTCCTGCAGCAGCTCGCGCACGCGCTGGGACTGCCCCGCGATCGGGCCGACGCGCGCGATCGCGCCGAAGGTCTGCGGCGAGTGCAGCAGCCCGAGCGCGTGGCCCGTGGCCGGCGCGTCGATCACGACGAGGTCATAGCCGCCGGCACGCCGCTGCCAGCGCCGGCCCTGCGTGAGCTCCCAGATCTTGACCATGCTGATCAGCTCCTTCGCGCCCGGGGCGGCGGCGGCGAAGTACTGGAAGGTGGAGCTCGAGGCGAGCACCCTTCCCGACACCCGGCCGCCGAGCTGCTGGAGCCACTCGAGCAGCGCCTGGTCCGGGTCGATCGAGATGCTCCAGAGCCCCCGGCCGAGCATCGTCTCGGCGCCCGTCTGCGGAGCCGTCACGCCGAACATCGCCGGCAGCCGTGCCTGGTCTCCGAGCTCGACGACGATCGTGCGAAGCCCCCGCTCGGCGGCCACGAGGCCGAGCGCCGCCGAGAGGGTCGTCTTGCCCACGCCCCCCTTGCCGGTGATGAACAGCAGCTCGCGCTCGAGAAGGGGTGCCATCGCGTCAGGAGTGTGTCTCAAACCCGCCCCGACGGCCTCGACCTACAATCGAGCGCATGAACGCGACGGAGGACGACCGTATCGACGGGCAGGTCTCGTATGACTCCCAGGGGCTCGTCCCCTGCGTCGTCCAGGACTGGAGCACCGGCGAGGTGCTGACGCTCGCCTACATGAACGAGGAGGCGCTGCGCCGCACGCGCGAGACGGGCGAGCTTCACCTCTGGAGTCGCTCGCGCGGCGAGCAATGGCACAAGGGCGCGACCAGCGGCAACGTGCAGGTCGTGCGCGCGCTGCGGCTCGACTGCGACGGCGACACGCTGCTGGCGCTCGTCGAGCCCGCGGGACCCGCGTGCCACACGGGCGAGCGGACCTGCTTTCACCGCGGCGAGCTCGAGCCCGGGGCGCCGTACGAGACGCTGCCCGCGCTCGAGCGCACGCTGCACGCACGCGCGCGCGAGCGCCCGCAGGGCTCCTACACGGTCGAGCTGCTCGATGACCCGCGGCGCATCGGCGAGAAGGTCATGGAGGAGGCGGAGGAGGTCGCGCGCGCCGCCCGCGAGGAGACCGACGAGCGCGTCGACGCGGAGGCGGCGGACGTGCTCTATCACCTGCTCGTGCTCCTGCGAAGCCGGGAGCGCTCGCTCGTCGACGCCGAGCGGGTGCTCGATGGCCGTCGCTCCTAGCGCCCCGGGGGCCGTTCCCCGAGATGGCACGGCCGCCGCGCTGGCGATCGAGCCGCGGATCGACGAGGCGCGCGGGCTCGCGGCCGCGCACAACCTGATCCCGCTGCGCCACACCTTCATCGATGACTGCGAGACACCGGTCTCCGCCTTCCTGAAGCTGCGCGCGCTGGCGCCCGGCGAGCCGGCCTTCCTGCTCGAGTCGGCCGACCAGGGCCAGCGCGTCGGCCGCTGGTCGTTCATCGGCTTCCGTCCGCGCGCGGTCCTGCGCTGGTCGCTCGGCGACGGAGGCGACCCCTACGCGCTCGCGGCCGAGCACGTCGCGCGCCACGTCCAGGCGCCGATGCCGGACGCGCCGCCGTTCGCGGGCGGCGCGGTGGGCTACTTCGGCTACGACCTCGTGCGCGCGGTCGAGCCGCTCGGGGCCGCGGGTCCGGACCCGCTCGGGCTTCCCGACATGGCGCTGATGCTCTCCGACGCGCTCGTCGTCTTCGACCATCTCAAGCACACCGTCACGATCCTCGCCAACGCCGATCTGCGCTCCGAGCCCGACGTCGAGCTCGCCTTCGCCGCGGCCGTGCGCACGATCGAGGAGGTTCGCCGCGTGCTCTCGGGGCCCGTGCCGCGCGCCGATCCGGCGCCCGCGGCGGATCGCGCCGCCCCGGAGTTCGTGTCGAACATGCCACCCGAGCGCTTCGAAGCGATGGTCGCTCGCATCGTCGAGTACATCTACGCGGGCGACGCCTTCCAGGTCGTCCCCTCGCAGCGCTGGTCGGCGCCGGTGCCCGTCGAGGCGTTCTCGATCTACCGCGGCCTGCGGGCGGTGAACCCGAGCCCGTACATGTACTTCCTCGACTTCGGCGACTTCCAGGTCGCGGGGGCGAGCCCGGAGCCGCTGCTCACTGTCACCGGGCGCCACGTCAGCACGAAGCCGATCGCAGGCACGCGCCCGCGTGGAGCGAGCCCCGAAGAGGACAGGCTGATCGCGGCGGAGCTGCTCGCCGACGAGAAGGAGCGGGCCGAGCACGTGATGCTCGTCGATCTGGGCCGCAACGACCTCGGGCGCGTGTGCGAGTACGGCAGCGTGACCGTCGACGAGTTGATGGAGATCGAGTCCTACAGCCACGTCATGCACATTGTCTCCTCGGTCTCGGGCACGCTGCGCGCCGACGTCGGCGCGATGGACGCGCTGCGCTCGGTGCTGCCCGCGGGAACGCTCTCGGGCGCTCCGAAGGTCCGCGCGATGCAGATCATCGACGAGCTCGAGCCGGTCAAGCGCGGCGGCTACGGCGGCGCGGTCGGCTACCTCAGCTACGGCGGCGACCTGGACACGGCGATCCACATCCGGACGGTGGTCGTCAAGGACGGCGTCGCGCACGTGCAGGCCGGGGGCGGCACCGTCGCCGACGCCAAGCCCGAGTACGAGTACGAGGAGTCGGTCGCGAAGGCGCGCGCCGCGATGCGCGCGATCGCGCTGGCATGCGAGCAGGCGGACTGGGCATGAAGGTTCTCGTCCTCGACAACTACGACTCGTTCACCTACAACCTCGTCCAGTACCTCGGCGAGCTGGGCGCGGAGGTGCATGCGGTGCGCAATGACCGCGCGACGGTCGACGAGCTGCTGTCGGGCGGCTACGAGCGCTGCGTCGTCTCGCCCGGACCCTGCACCCCCGACAAGGCCGGCATCTCGCTGGAGCTCGTTCGCCGGATGCCCGAGGCGGGCATCCCGACGCTCGGCGTGTGCCTCGGACATCAGGCGCTCGCGCAGGCGTTCGGGGGCGAGGTGCGGCTGAACCCGCCTGTACATGGGAAGTCGACGACGATCGAGCACGACGGGCGCACGATCTTCGCCGGCCTGCCCTCGCCGCTCACGGTCGGCCGCTATCACTCGCTGGTGGTCGCGCCCGAGCTCCCGCCGTGCCTGGAGGAGTCCGCCCGCGGAGGCGGCGTCGTGATGGCGGTGCGCCACCGCGAGCTGCCCGCCGAGGGCGTCCAGTTCCATCCCGAGTCGGTCCTCACCGACGAGGGCAGGCGGCTGCTCGGCAACTTCCTGACGGCGCCCGCCGCGCGCGAGCACGCGAGCGAGAGCGCTGCACCCGCGAGCAGCTAGATGCCGAACGAGATCCTCACGCGGGCGATCGATGCGCTCGCCATGCGCCGCGACCTGACCTCAGACGAGACGGCCGAGGTGCTCGACGAGATCATGCACGGCGAGGTCTCCGAGGCGCAGATCGCCGGCTTCCTGATCGCGCTGCGCACGAAGGGCGAGACCGTCGAGGAGCTCGCCGGTCTCGCGCGCACGATGCGCGAGCTCGCCTCACACGTGCCGACGGGTCGCGACGATCTGCTCGACACCTCGGGCACCGGCGGCGGCAGGAGCACCTTCAACGTCTCGACCACCGCCGCGCTGATCGCCGCCGGCGCCGGCTGCGCCGTCGCCAAGCACGGCAACCGCTCGGCGACGAGCCGCTCCGGGTCCGCCGACCTGCTCGAGGCGCTCGGGGCGCGGATAGACCTCGGCCCCGACGGCGTCGCACGCTGCATCGAAGAGGCGGGCTTCGGCTTCATGTTCGCCCCCGCCCACCATCAGGCGACGCGCTTCGTGATTCCCGTCCGCCGCGAGCTCGCGGTGCGCACGATCTTCAACCTGCTCGGACCGCTCACCAACCCGGCCGGCGCTCGCCGCCAGCTGATCGGCGTCTCGGACCCCGCCTTCCTGCACACGATCGCGGGCGCGCTCGCGAACCTCGGAGTCGAGCGTGCGCTGATCGTCAGCAGCGAAGACGGCCTCGACGAGATCTCCGCATCGGCGCCCACGCACGCCGTCGAGGTCAACGGCGAGGAGATCCGCGCCTACACGCTCGAGCCGGACGACGCCGGCGTCGTCGGGGTGCCGGCGGCCGCGGCCGAGGAGGCCTCGCTCGGCGGCACCCCCGCCCAGAACGCCGCGGTCACACGCGCGATCCTCGCCGGCGACGCGCCGCTCAGCGCCGAGCTCGCCCTGATCAACGCCGGCGCCGCGATCTACGTGGCGGGGCGCGCGCAGACGATCGCCGAAGGCGTCGAGCTCGCGCGCGCTGCGCTTGCAGACGGCAGCGCCGGAACCGCGCTCGAGCGCTACCTCGCGGTCAGCCGCGGCGAGTCCCCGGCGGCGGTCTGATGAGCGTCGGCACTCCGAACGTGCTCGATCGGATCCTCGCCGAAACGCGCCGTGAGGTCGAGCGCCGCAAGCGGGCGCAGCCACTGGCGGAGCCCGCGCCGGCCGCGCAGGGCGACACAGGCGCGGCGGGCGACACAGGCGCGCCGGGCGCGCGGGAGGGGCGCTTCGAGGCGGCGCTGAGGGCGCCCGGCATCGGCGTGATCGCGGAGTTCAAGCGGCGCTCGCCGTCGGCGGGCAGCCTGCGCGCGGAGTCCGACGTCGAGGAGATCGTGGGGGCCTACGCACGCGGCGGCGCGGTCGCGCTGTCGGTGCTCACCGAGGGCCCCAACTTCGGCGGCTCGCTCGCTGATCTCCGCGCGGCGGCCGCCGCCTGCGAGCTGCCGCGGCTGCGCAAGGACTTCATCGTCGATCCCTACCAGCTCCGGGAGGCGCTCGCCAACGGCGCAGACGCCGTCCTGCTGATCGTCGCCGCGCTCGATCAGCCCCAGCTGAGCTCGCTGCACGAGGCTGCCGCCGTGCTCGGCCTCGACGTGCTGGTGGAGGTCCACGACGGCCGCGAGCTCGCGCAGGCGCTCGAGGCCGGAGCGCGGATCGTCGGCGTCAACAACCGCGACCTCACGGACTTCAGCGTCGATGTGCAGCGAACCCAGCGGCTGATCGACGAGGTCCCTGACGGGGTGGTGGTGATCTCGGAGTCGGGGATCGCGCGCGCCGAGCAGCTCGAGCAGCTCGAGCAGCTCGGGGTAGCGGCGGTGCTCGTGGGGGAGGCGCTGATGCGCGCGGAGGATCCCGAGGCGGCTCTGAGGGCGCTGCGAGGCCTTTAGGTGAAGCGAGGCAGATCTTTAGCGGCGGCGCCGAGAAGTTTTAGGTGAACCGGGCCGGACCTTTAGATCCTCTTCATAGCTCCCTACCATCCTCTCTCTTCGCATGAGGCGTCTGTTCTTCATTCCCTTCCTCGCCGCGCTCGTCGGCGCCGGTGTCGTGGTTGCCGTGCTCGCCGCGGCCGGCGGCCTCAAGAGCGACACCAAGACGGTCACCGCGATCCAGGCCTCGCCGCTGCAGCCTTCCAACGCGGCGCAGACCACGAAGGGCCTGACGCCGCACCAGATCTACGTGCGCGCCGCGCCCGGCGTCGCGATCATCACCTCGACGATCGTGCAGAAATCAGAATCGCCCCTCGGCCTGTTCGGCGGTGGCGAAGAAGCGCAGCGCCGCGGCCAGGCGACCGGCTCCGGGATCGTGATCAACTCAAACGGCACGATTTTGACGAACTACCACGTCGTCGCGAACGCGATCAAGGTGACGGTCAGCTTCGAAAAAGGTAAGACGATCGACGCGCAGGTCGTCGGCAAGGACCCCTCCAGCGATCTCGCCGTGCTGAAGGTCTCACCCGAAGGAACCGCGCTCCACCCGATTCCGCTCGGCGACTCGAGCGCGGTGCAGGTGGGGGACCCGGTGATCGCGATCGGCGACCCGTTCAATCAGGAACGCACCCTCACCACGGGCGTGATCTCCGCGCTCCAGCGTGAAATCACGGCCCCCAACGGCTTCGCGATCAAAAACGTGCTTCAGACCGACGCGCCGATCAACCCGGGCAACTCCGGTGGCCCGCTGCTCGACAGCCTCGGCCGCGTGATCGGGATCAATTCACAGATCGAGACGGGCTCGAGCGGCGGCGGCAGCGTCGGCATCGGCTTCGCCGTCCCGATCAACACCGCCAAGTCGGAGATCACGCAGCTCGAGAAAGGCGGCACGCTGCGCGGCGCCTACCTCGGCCTGCAGTCGATCTCGATCGACGGGTCGCTGTCGGCGCTCAACCTTCCCGTGAAGAGCGGCGCGCTCGTCGAGAGCGTGCAGAAGGGCACTCCTGCCGAAAAGGCGGGGATCAAAGGCGGCGTCGCCGGCGCGACCGAAGGGCAGTCGCTGGCGGTCGGCGGCGACATCATCGTCTCGATCGACGGCAAAACTGTGAACAGCTCGCAGGATGTCGCCAACTACATCCACGAAAAGAAACCCGGCCAGGCGATCTCAGTCGGGCTCAAGCGGCCCACGGGCTCCGGCGGTTACAAGAACCTGACCGTCAACGTCACGCTCGGCTCGCGGCCGGACAAACTCGAAGGGGCGACGACGCCCGAAGGCTGACGCCGCGCCCCGCCCGCTACCGTTGTGGGCATGCTCGAGAGTTCACAAGCGGGCGCGCCGGCGCGCGTGAAGGTGTGCGGGATCACGAATCTCGCCGACGCCGAGCTGGCGGTCTCGCTCGGGGCCTGGGCGCTAGGGATGATCTTCTACGAGGGCAGCCCGCGGCGCGCCTCGTTCGAGCAGGCGCAGCTGATCGGAGCGGCGCTGCGGCGAAAGAGCGAGCTGTGCGGCGTGTTCGTGAACGCGCGGCTCGAGCAGATCGTCGAGACGAGCCAGGCAGTCGGGCTGAGCTTGCTGCAGCTGCATGGCGAGGAGGGTCCGTCGTTCTGCGCGGAGGCCGCGCGGCGCACCGGCGCGCGCGTGATCAAGGCGGCCCGGGTGTCGGGCGCGGGCGATATCCGCGACCTCGAGCGCTTCCACGTCGACTTCCACCTGCTCGACGCGCGCGGCTCCGGGCCGCAGCGCGCCGAGCTGCGGGGGGGCACGGGCGAGACCTTCGACTGGAGCCTGCTGGCGGCGCGCCGCTCGGACGTGCCGCTGATCCTGAGCGGCGGCCTGCACGCGCAGAACGTCGCTGAGGCGATCGGCGTCGCCCGCCCGTGGGCGGTCGACACGGCCAGCGGGACGGAGGCAGCGCCGGGGCGCAAGGACCCTGAGCGGCTGCGAGCATTCTTCGAGGCCGTCGAGGGGACCGCCGCCGGCGCGGCGAAGGTCGGCCAGCCGGCGTGAGTCTCGACGAGCGGAGCGGGTCGCCGCCCGTGAGCCCGAGCGCGCCGATCGAGCACCGCTTCGGCGACTACGGCGGCCAGTACGTGCCCGAGACCCTGATGCCCGCGCTCGCGGAGCTCGAGCAGGCATGGGAGGCGGCCCGCGCCGACCCCGCGTACCGCGCCGAGCTCGACGGGCTGCTGCGGGATTTCGGCGGGCGTCCCACGCCGCTGTACCGCGCGCGACGCATCTCCGAGCGGCTCGGACGGCCGGTCTACTTCAAGCGCGAGGACCTCAACCACACCGGCTCGCACAAGCTCAACAACGCGCTGGGCCAGGTGCTGCTCGCGAAGCGCATGGGCAAGCGGCGCATCATCGCCGAGACCGGCGCCGGCCAGCACGGCGTGGCGACGGCCACCGTGTGCGCGCTGCTCGACATGGACTGCGTCGTCTACATGGGCGTCGAGGACACCCGCCGCCAGCGCCCGAACGTCCAGCGCATGCAGCTGCTCGGCGCGACGGTCACGCCGGTCGATGCGGGCGCGCGAACGCTCAAGGAGGCGACCTCCGCGGCGATCCGCGACTGGGTGACGAACGTCGAGGGCACCCACTACGTGATCGGATCGGTCGTCGGGCCGGCGCCCTATCCGGCGCTCGTGCGCGACCTCCAGCGGGTGATCGGCGATGAGGCCAGGGAGCAGATCCTGGAGCGCGAGGGCCGCCTTCCGGCGCGCGTCGTCGCGTGCGTCGGCGGCGGCTCCAACGCGCTCGGAGCCTTCGCCGCGTTCATCGACGACGCGCAGGTCGAGCTGATCGGCGTCGAGGCTGGCGGCGAGGGCATCGACACGCCGCGCCACGGCGCGCCCCTGACGGTCGGCGGCCGCGCCGGCATCCTGCACGGGTCGCGGTCGGCGGTGATGCAGGACGAGGAGGGGCAGATCATCGAAGCGCACTCGATCTCCGCGGGGCTCGACTATCCGGGCACTGGCCCTCAGCACGCATTCCTGCGGGACAGCGGCCGCGCGCGCTACGTCGCGGTCAACGACGAGGATGCGCTCGCCGCCTTCCGCGAGGTGGCGCGCCTGGAGGGCATCATCCCGGCGCTCGAGACGGCCCACGCGCTCGCCTGGCTGCTGGCCGAGCCGCAGGGGGAGCTCGATCTCCTGTGCCTCTCAGGGCGCGGAGACAAGGACCTCGCAGAGGTCCTCGGCGATGCCTGACGGCACCGGCACGAAGGTCGGTGGCGGCGTCGAGCGAATCGCCGAGGCCTTCGCCGCCAGCGGCAAGCGCGCGGCGCTGATGCCCTACCTGATGGCCGGCTTCCCGACGCTCGCGCAGTCGCTGATGATCGGTGAAGCCTGCGTCCACGCCGGAGCCGATGTGATCGAGCTCGGCGTGCCGTACAGCGATCCGCTCGCAGACGGCCCCGTGATCCACGCCGCGGGCACGCGTGCACTGGCCGCCGGAGCGAGCCTCGCGGGGGCGCTCGAGGTCGCGAGCGGCCTCTCGCAGAGCGTCCCCGTGGTCCTGATGTGCTACGCGAACATGGTCTTCGCGCCCGGCGTTGAGGCCTTCGTCGAGCGCCTCGAGCGCGCCGGCGCGAGCGGGCTGATCGTGCCGGACCTACCCGAGGGCGAGGCCGACGAGGCGCTCGCGGCGTGCGACGCGCGCGGGCTCGCGCTGGTCCCGCTCGTAGCCCCGACGACGACCGCCGAGCGGCTCGCCGCGATCGGGGCGCGGGCGCGCGGCTTCCTCTACACGGTGTCGGTCGTGGGTACGACGGGCGAGCGCGAGGCGCTCGCAGAGCGCTTCGGCGAGGTCGTCGCCCGGGCGAGGGCGAGCACCGCGGTCCCGGTCGCGATCGGCTTCGGGATCAGCAACCCCGAGCAGGCCTCCCAGGCGGCCGACGCGGGCGCCGACGGAGTGATCGTCGGGACGCGGCTGGTTCGTGCCGCGGGGGAGTCCGAGGATCCCCCTACGGCGGTCGGCTCGCTCGTCGGGGAACTCGCCGCGGCCCTTGCGCGGGCCAGCTAGGATTCCGGCGGCATGGGATTGATTCTGACCGCCACGGCGGGCCTCGTCGTGTGGATCGTGCTCTGGGCACTCGGTACGACGGGGTTCGACGCGTTCATGCTCGCCGCGGCGATCATCTTCGTCGGTGCGTCGCTGAAGATCCTCTCCAGCTACCTTCCCGGCCGTCGCAGCTGACCGGCAGGTGCGCGCGCGCTGGCTGTGCCTAGCCGCTCTCGCCGCCGGCGCCGTGGGTGCGGCAGGCTGCGGCGGCACGGGCGCGACGGGCGCCACTGAAACCGGCGGCAACCAGCTCGCGGTCTACTCGAGCCTGCCGCTGCAGGGACCCTCGGCCGAGGCCTCGCTGCAGACGGTAAACGGCGAGAAGCTCGCGCTCTCGCAGGCCGGAGGCCGGGTCGGGGTCTTCCGCGTCAGCTATGTCTCGCTCGACGACTCCAACCCGACGACCGGCAAATGGAGCCGCGACGCGACGCTCACGAACGCCAAGACGGCGGCGCAGGACACGAGCACGATCGCGTACCTCGGCGACTACAACTCCGCCGCCACCGCTCTGTCGCTGCCGCTGATCAACGCCGCCGGCGTGCTCCAGGTCAGCACCTCGAGCCCTTACGTCGGGCTGACCTCCTCGCTCGACGCCGGCCAGGATGAGCCCCAGCGCTTCTATCCCACCGGCAAGCAGACCTTCGCGAGGCTCCAGCCGGGAGATCCGGGCGAGGCCACCGCGCAGGGTCGCCTGATGAGCTCGCTCGGCGTGCACAAGCTCTACCTGCTCGACGACCAGGATCCCTTCCAGGTGCCGCTCGCAGAGCTCGTCGCGGCCGAAGCCAAACGCGTCGGGATCGCCGTCGCGGCGCACGACAGCGTCTCGATCGCGGCCGGCACCAACTACGCCGGCGAGGTCGAAAAGATCGTCGAAAGCGGTGCGCAGGCGGTGTTCGTGGCGGCGGGCACGGGCGCCGGAGCGGCCGGCCTGTTCGAGCAGCTCCATGCAGCCGACCCGCGCCTGCTGCTGCTGGGATCGAGCACGATGACCGGCGAAGCCTTCACCTCGGGGCTCGGCGCGGCCGCGGCCAGCACGTACCTGACGACCCCGCTGCTCCCCACGGCCATGTATCCCCGCTCCGCCAGGCGCGTGCTCGCCGACTATCGCAGGACGTTCGGAACCGACGGGGGCGCCTACGCGCTCTACGGCTACGAAGCGATGCGCACCGTGCTCGACGCGATCCGCGGCGCGGGCTCACGCGGCAACGACCGCCAGACCGTGATCGACCGCTTCTTCGCGGCGCTGCACCCCGACTCGGTGCTCGGCCCCTATTCGATCGAAGCGAACGGCGAAACGACCCTGGCCCATTACGGGTCAGAGCATTTCGCCGCCGGCCGGCCCGTCTTCTACCGTGCCTTCCAGATCCGCTAGCCCGAGGGCCGGATGCCGACGACGAGCTTGAAGCGTTCGACCGCCGGCACGAGCTGGTGCGCGCCGCCGGCGACCGAGGTGAGCGAGCGCAGGTAGGGAACGAAGCCCGAGATGCTCGGGTCTTCGGTCAGCCCGATTCCTTCGAGCAGGCTCAGCAACGTGGGGACGTCGAGGATCAGGCTCGGCTGTGCGCCTTCGCCGAGCGCCGCGCCGGCAGCGCTGACGCTCGGTGCGTTCGCGAGCAGGCTCGACGGGTTCAGCGCCGCTGCGACCGATGGTTCGCCGAGGCCGATCACGAACTTGCTCTGGCCGCCGGCACCGCGGCCGCTCGCGATCAGGAGCGCGACGGGGAGCCCCGAGAGCCGCGCCGAGACCGCCGCGTCGGTGCCGGGTAGCGATGCCGGCTGCACGCTGACCCCCTTCGCTCGAAGCTGCGAGCCGAGCTTGCCAATCGCCGCGCGCGACGCGGCCGCGTCCTTGGAGTCGATCACGACCGCTCCCTTGAGTTCCAGGAGGCCCGTGCCGGCCGCGAAGATCCCGGCCGAGCCCATCCAGCTCTGGAACGAGCGCCTCGCTTCGGGCGTGCCGGCGGCGAGCAGCTTCAGCGGCGTGGTCAGCGCTTCGACGATCGAACTCAGGCTGAGGCCCGCCGCCGGCGCGGCCGGACCCTGCGTGCCGGCGAGCGAGGCCAGACCCTCCAGCCTCTGCACGTCGGCCGCGAGCATGTGGCCGGCGTCGCCGAGGCCGATCGCGAACCACGATTCGCCGGGAAGTTCGCCGAGCGCGCGCGAGGATTCGGAGCTGAACGGCGACAGCTGCTGGCTCGCGGGCGAGCTCGACAGCGTGTCGGCGTAGATCGCCAGCGAGCTCGCCGAGGGCACCAGCGAGATGTTCGCTTCGCGTCCCCCCGAGAACAGCGCCAGCAGCCCGCCCAGCCCCGACGCCCCCGAGCGGCCGGCGTTCGCGTAGAGGTGGGCGACGGCCTTGGCGGGCTGTACGGCGAGCAGCGACCTGTACGAGGGAGCGCTCGCGAGCGACGCCCCGCCGAGCGTCGTGTCGATCACCGCGCGCATGCCGGCGTCGCTGCCGATCACCGCGAAGCGGCGCACCATTCCGAACGCCACGTCGCCGCCGCTCAGCTCGTAGGCGACGCCGCGGTAGCTCCTCGCGTGGGCGCCCGCCCGCGCGGCGGCGGACTGCAGGAACGTCGCCGCCTTCTTCGCGTCGTGCGTGTCGAGCACGATCGCCCCCTGGTTGCCTCCCGGAGCGGCCGTCCCGAAGGGGAAGGCGCCCGCGCCGGAGGACTGGCCCAGGAGCGCTCGCTGGATGGAGCTCAGCAGCCGCGAGGAGGAGCTCAGCGAGAGCAGGAATATGCCGGCGCGGTTCCCGAGCCACGGCGCCACGTCGCGGCTGTAGTCGGGCGGCTGCGAGCCCGGCGTCTGGAGCACCGACAGCAGCCTCGTGTACGGGTTCGCCTGATGGGTGAGCGAACGTCCGACCGCCAGCGTGGCGCTGCGCTTTTCCCCCTGGGGGTGGACGTCGGCGCTCGCGTAGAGCGGTGCCGACGCGGGGACCGCCCGCGCCGGGTCTGCGGTCGTGCCGGTCGGGTGAGAGCTTCCGCAGCCCCCGACGATCGCGATCACGATCCCGAGCACGGCGGCGGCGGCGACGGCGCAGACCGTTACGGCGACCGCGCGCGGGGGAGGAGATGAGGAGGAGCGGGCGGTGGGCAATTGCTTCGCGGTCGTTTGCGGCGCCCTCGGGCGGCCGGCGCCAGATCGTACGGGGCGTGTGCGCCTCGGCGCAACCACCATGCGAGCTGCAACGCGCATTGCATGATCGCGGCCTGCAACGCGGCCTGCGCCGGGTGGCACGCTCGGCGAGGTGTGGACATCGGCGCGATGCCCCCGCGGGGCGGCCTTTTATGCCCACCTGGGGCGGCGGTGATGGCCGGTGGGAGAATATGTGCAAAAGGGGTTGCGTTGTGGGAGGAAGTGGGGTAAGGTCGCACGCAGCGAGCCGGGGTGGAGGGGCTCCTCCCACTCCTCCACCTCGGCTCGGTAAGCAAGCTTGGAGACCGTCAGTGGTTCCTTTTCGTGGCACCTTCGACCATACGCTCGACGCGAAGAACCGCCTGACGGTGCCCGCCCGTTACCGGGCGGCCCTCGCCGACGGCGTCGTGCTCGCAATGCCAGTCGACCTCGAGCCCTGCGTCGGCGTGTGGCGCCCCGAGGAGTACGAGAACTACACGCGCCGCGCGCTCGCGGAGCTGCCGCCGCTCTCGCCGCGCCTCTCCGAGCTCGAGCGTTTCTTCTACGGCAGCTCGCAGGACGCCGAGCTCGACGCCGCCGGGCGGATCATGGTGCCGGGGTTCCTCGCCCAGCACGCGTCGCTGAGCAAGGAGGTCGTCGTGGTGGGCGCCGGCGAGCGGCTCGAGCTGTGGGACAAGTCCGCCTGGAGCGAACATCGGCCGGCGCTGCTCAGCGGCGTCGCGGAGGTCACCGCACGTGTCGACGCTGCTTGAGGAGATCACCGACGCGCGCCTACGGCGCGGCGCGCCGGAGCTCGGACGGCGCCGGCGGACTTCGGGCGGCGTGGGCCGCGGCTCGGGGGAGATGCGCGCGAGCCGCGACCCTGCCACCGGCGGCGGCGGCGACTCGGGCGCGGGCTCCTCGCATACGCCCGTGCTCGCGAGCGAGCTGCTCGAGCTGCTCGACCCCCAGCCCGGCCAGACGGCGATCGACTGCACCTTCGGAGACGGCGGGCACGCGCGGCTCGTGGCCGAGCGGCTGGGCGCCTCGGGGACACTCGTGGCGATCGACCGCGATCCCCTCGCCGAGGAGCGGTTCGCGGCGCTCGCCGCCGACGCCGCCTGCTCGGTGCGCTTCATCCGCGCCGGTTATGCCGAGGCGCTCGAGCTGCTCGCCGGCGAGGGCATGCGGGCGGACATGGCCTACTTCGACCTCGGCATGTCCTCGATGCAGGTGGACACGCGCGAGCGCGGGTTCTCCTACTCCTATGAGGCGCCCCTCGACATGCGGATGGATCCCTCGCAGCAGCTCAGCGCGCGCGAGATCGTCGCGGAGTGGGACGAGCGGCGCCTGGCCGGCATCCTGCGCGAGTTCGGCGAGGAGCGCCACGCGGGCGCGATCGCGCGGGCGATCGTGAGGCGCCGCGCGCAGGCCCCGATCGAGACGACGCTCGAGCTGGTCGAGACGATTAGCGCGGCGATGCCGGCGCCCGCGCGCTTCGCCGGCGGCCACCCGGCCAAGCGCTCCTTCCAGGCGCTACGGATCGCGGTCAACGACGAGCTCGGGCAGCTCGACCGCGCGCTTCCCCTCGCCTGGGGCCTGCTGCACGAGGGCGGCGTGCTGGCCGGCATCTCCTTTCACTCGCTCGAGGACCGCCGCGTCAAGCGATTCCTCGCCGACCGCGCGCGCGGCTGCATCTGCCCGCCGGATCTTCCCGTCTGCGCATGCGGCCGCGAGCCCGAGGCGGCGCTGCTGAGCCGCCGCTCGATCGTGCCCTCGGCGTCCGAGATCGCCGCCAACCCGCGGGCCGGCTCCGCTCGTCTGCGAGCGGCCAGGAAGCTGGCGCCCGCGGGGGAGGGCGCATGACGCCGCCGGCCGCAGCGGCGCCGGCGGTCCAGCCGGGCCCTCGCGGCCCGCTGGCCCCGGGGCGCCCCCGCCCGCCACGACCGAGGCGGGTGTCCGGTCCAGCGCGTCCGGCCCCAGCGCCAGGCCGCGAGCGCGAGTCTCTGAAGCGCTCGGCGCCCGAGTACGCGGGCGTCGCGCTCGGCGTGATCGAGGCCGTCAAGCGCCTCTCGAGAAATCCGGTGCTCGACAGGCTGATCCGCGGGCGCACGTGGATCGCGATCGTCGCCTTCGCCCTGATCGGGATCGTCACCCTGCAGCTCGGGCTGCTCAAGCTGAACGCCGGCATCGGCCGCTCGCTTCAGCTCGAGGCCGGCCTGCAGCGCGAAAACGCCGCGCTCAGCATCGAAAACTCCGAACTCGCGGCCGGCGACGTCGTCGAGTCGCGCGCCGGACGGCTCGGGATGGAAGTCGTGCCCGTCGGCGCGCTGCGCTTCCTCACCGCGCATCCCGCAGCCGACGCCGGCCACGGCGCCGCGGCGCTCAAGACCCCGCAGACCGGCGCCCAGCCTGCCGGCTCGACACCCGAATCGTCCGCCCCCGCCGGCGGTGGCGAAGGCGCGAAGGGCGAATCGGGTGGCGAACACTCCTCTCAGTCCGCGGAACCCGCGACGGCCACCACGCCGGAATCGACGAGCTCCTCGAAGGCCGCATCGTCCGAATCGGCCGAAGCGACCGCCCCGACGGGAGAATCGGGTGCCTCGCGCGCGAGCTCCGAAGCGCCCGCCGAAGAACACACCTCCTCAGCGGCCGGTGGAGGTTCGACCGAACCCTCGGGCGGAACCCAGGCGGGGACCACGGGCAGATAGACGGTGGCCGCGGTACAGAGCCGCATAGGAGGGATCTTCGGGCTCTTCTTCCTCCTGCTGCTGCTCGCGGCGGGTCGCACGCTGTACCTCGGCGTGCTTCACGGACCGAGCCTCCGCCAGGCCGCGAGCAACCAGCAGCTCACCACCGAAACGGTGACTGCGCAGCGCGGCACGATCAGCGATCGAAACGGCGTCGACCTGGCCGTCTCGGAGCCCGCGCAGGACATCTCGGCCGACCCTTACCTGCTGAAGGATCCGCTCGCCGCCGCACAGCGTCTGTCGCCGCTGCTCGGCCTTCCGCAGGCGACGGTCCTGCGCCGGCTCTCCGAACGCCGGGGCTTCGTGTACCTCGCCCGCGCGCTCCCGGCGAAGGCCGCCCAGCAGGTGCTCGCGCTGAAGATCCCCGGGATTGCCGGGACGCAGGTGATGCGTCGCGTGTATCCGCGCGGGATGCTCGCCGCGCAGGTGCTCGGGATGGTCGGCACGGAAGGAAAGGGCCTGTCCGGACTCGAGTACTCGCGCGATGCGCTGCTGCGGGGACATTCCGGAAAGCGTGAGGTCGTCAGCGACGCGATCGGCCAGCCGGTCTCGATCACCGAAGCGCATCCCGAGGTGCCCGGCCCGCCCCTCGCGCTGACGCTCGACGCGAACATCCAGCAGCGTACCGAAGACGTCCTCGGCGCGGTCGGACGGGTCTTCAACCCCAAAGACGCGACCGCGATCGTGATGGACCCGAACAGCGGGGCGGTGCTCGCGATGGCGAACTGGCCGCAGGTCAACGCCAACGACCCGGGCGCCGCGCCCGCGGCTGCGATCGAGAACCGGGCGGTCGGCTTCGCGTATGAACCGGGGTCGACGTTCAAGGCGGTCACCGTCTCGGGCGCGCTCCAGCAGGGGCTCGTTTCGCCGAGCTCGACCTTCAACGTCCCCGACCTGATCCACGTCGCCGACAGGACGATCCACGACGACACCGAACATGCCGAAGAAACGCTGACGACCTCGCAGATCCTGGCGCGCTCGAGCAACGTCGGCGCGATCAAGATCGGGATGCTCGAGGGCGCTCAGCGCTTCAACAGCTGGGTGCACGCGTTCGGGTTCGGCGCGCCGACGGGGATCGAGCTGCCGGGCGAGGAAAGGGGGGTGACGCTCAAGCTCGAGCACTACTCCGGCTCCTCGATGGGCAACCTGCCGATCGGCCAGGGCGAGCTCGTCACGCCGATCCAGATGGCGACGGCCTACTCGGCGATCGCCAACGGCGGCATCCTGCGCCAGCCCTACCTGATCAGCTCGGTCGGCGCTCGCCCCCGCGGCGCGACGCCCGGACGTCGCGTGATCTCAGGCGCGACCGCGGCCGCGCTGCGCCAGATGCTCGAAGGCGTGCTCGCGCCCGGCGGTACGGCGAGCGAGGTGTCGATACCCGGATACCAGCTCGCGGGCAAGACCGGGACGGCGAGCAAGGTCGACCAGGCCACGGGCGAATACTCGAAGACCGCCTACGTCGCCTCGTTCATCGGGTTCGCGCCCGCCTCGCACCCGAAGCTGCTCTGCGCCGTCGTCGTCGACGAACCGCAGACCGGGTCGATCTACGGCGGCCGGGTCGCGGCGCCCGCCTTCGGCCAGATCATGAGCTTCGCACTTCCATACCTCCGCATCCCGCCGGGGTAGCATCAGCCGGATGAGGCTCGACGAGTTGACCCGCGGCCTGGCAGGCGCGATCGCGGGGGACGCCGGCGCCACGGAGATCACGGGGCTCGCGTACGACAGCCGCGCGGTCACGGACGGCGCGCTGTTCTTCTGCGTGAGCGGCTTCCGCTCCGACGGGCACGAGTTCGCCCCGCAGGCGCTCGAGCGGGGTGCCGCAGCGCTGGTGGTCGAGCGGCCGCTCGGGCTCGGGGTGCCCGAGGTGCGCGTCGCGTCGGCGCGCGCGGCGACGGCGCCGCTCGCCGCTCGCTTCTACGGAGACCCGACCTCCGAGCTCGACGTGGTCGGCGTGACCGGGACCAACGGCAAGACGACGACGGCCTACCTGGTGCGGGCGCTGCTCGAGGCCGCGGGCCGCCAGTGCGGGCTGCTGGGCACCGTCAAGTCGGTCGTGGGCGGCGAGGAGCGCCCCGTCGAGCGCACCACCCCTGAGGCCATCGACCTGCAGGCCGACTTCCGTGCGATGCTCGACGGAGGCGACCGCGCCTGCGCGATCGAGGTCTCCTCGCACGCTCTCGAGCTCGGACGTACCGACGCGGTGCGCTTCGCCGCCGCGATCTTCACGAACATCAGCCGCGACCACCTCGACTTCCACCCGACGATGGAGGCGTACTTCCAGGCCAAGCGGCGGCTGTTCGTCGCGCCGGTCGGCCCTCCCCGGGTCAGCGTCGTCAACGTGGGCGACGAGCACGGGCGGCGGCTCGCGGAGGAGATCGAGGGGGTGCGCAGCTTCGCGGTCGATGGGCCCGCCGACTACAGCGCCCGCGATCTGCGCTGTGACTTCGACGGATGCCGCTTCACGCTCGCCACGCCGGCCGGCGAGCGGGAGGTCGCGCTGCCGATGCCGGGCCGCTTCAACGTCGCCAACGCCCTCGGCGCGCTCGCCGCCGTCCACGAGCTCGGCGCCGCCGACCTCGATCGGCTGGTCGCCGCGCTCGAGCGCGGCATCCACGTGCCGGGACGCTTCGAGCCGGTCGACGAGGGACAGGACTTCGCCGTGCTCGTCGACTACGCCCACACGCCCGACTCGCTCGAGAACGTGCTGCTCGCCGCGCGTGAGCTGATCGGCCCCTCCGAGCGGGGTCGGGTGATCTGCCTGTTCGGCGCCGGAGGCGACCGCGACCGAGGCAAGCGTCCGCTGATGGGCGAGATCGCTGCGCGCCTCGCGGACGCCGTCGTGGTGACCTCCGACAACCCGCGCTCGGAGGACCCCGAGCGGATCATCGCGGAGATCGTCACGGGCATCGAGCAGGCCGGCCCGGCCGCCCGCGCGGCGGTCCGCTCGATCGCCGATCGCGCGGAGGCGATCTCCGAGGCCGTCGCCGGCGCCCGCCGCGGAGACGTGCTGGTGATCGCGGGCAAGGGCCACGAGCAGGGGCAGGAGTTCGCCGGCGGACGCAAGCTCCCATTCGACGACGTGACCGTCGCGCGCGAGGCGCTCCGCGCGCGCGAGCCGGCGCAGATCGCATGAGGTCCTGGGAGGCCGAGCGCGTCGCCGAAGCTGCCGGAGCGACGCTCGAGCGCCGGTCCGGACACCGCGGGCAGCCCGGCGCCGCCGCCGGGCCCTCGGGCGTGAGCATCGACTCGCGCGCGCTCGCGCCGGGCGAGCTGTTCGTCGGGCTGCCCGGGTCGCGGGTCGACGGCGGCGCTCACGCAGCGGCGGCACTCGAGGCCGGGGCATGGGGCGTGCTCGTCGCGCCCGAGCACGCGCGCGCGCTGGAAGGCGGCGGCGCCGGCGACGACGGCCCCCTCACCGGCACCGGCCCGGTCGTGCTCGCGCACCCGCACCCGCTGGTGGCGCTTCAGGCGCTCGCCGGCGCGTGGCGCCGGGAGCTCGCCGAGGACGGCATGAAGGTCGTCGCGATCACGGGCTCGACGGGGAAGACCTCGACGAAGGACATCCTCGCGGCGCTGCTCGGCGCCCATCGGCGGACGTTCTCGAGCCCCGAGAACCTCAACACCGAGATCGGCCTGCCGCTCGCGATCCTCGCCACGCCGCAGGACACGCAGGCGCTGGTGCTCGAGATGGCGATGCGCGGCGCCGGCCAGATCGCCGAGCTGACGGCGATCGCGAGACCCGACGTGGGCGTGATCGTCAACGTCGGTCCTGCCCACCTCGAGCTGCTCGGCTCGCTCGAGGCGATCGCCGCGGCCAAGGCGGAGCTGATCGCCGGCCTCGCGCCCGGCGCGACGATCGTCGTGCCCGCCGGCGAGCCGCTGCTCGAGGCGCACCTGCGCGGCGATCTCGAGACGGTGAGCTTCGGCGCGGGAGGCGACGTGGCGCTCGAGCAGGCGCGTCCCGACGGCGCCGTCGAGGTCCAGCTCCGCGGGGACCGCCTCACGCTGCGGCCGTCGTTCGGCGGTGCGCACAACCTGCTGAACCTGCTCGCCGCGGTCGCCGCCGCGGAGGCGCTCGGGGTGCGCCACGAGGGGTCGCTCGAGGTGCGCTTCTCGGCTCTGCGCGGCGAGCGCCGGACGCTGCCCGGGGGCGTGCTCCTGATCGACGACTGCTACAACGCCAACCCGATGTCCATGCGAGCCGCGATCGACGAGCTGGCCGAGACCGACGCCTCGAGGCGCGTCGCGGTGCTCGGCGACATGCTCGAGCTCGGCCCGGAGGCGCCGCGCTTTCACCGCGAGATCGGCGCGCACGCCGCGCGGCGCGGGGTCGGCCTGCTCGTCACCGTCGGTCCGCTGGCGGCGCTGATCGGGGAGGGGTTCGAGGGCGAGGCCCACGCGGTGCCCGACGCACCGGCGGCCGCCGAGCTGCTCGGCGGCCTGCTGCGCGCCGGCGATGCGGTGCTCGTCAAGGGCTCGCGCAGCGTCGGGCTCGAGCTCGTCGCCCGGACGCTCGCGCCGGCGCTCGATGCGGCACCTGGACGGCTCTGAATGGGGCGGATTCTGTTCGGGGGCACGGCCGCGCTGCTGATCTGCATCTTCCTCAGCCCCAAGTTCATCGAGTTCCTGCGAAAGCGCGAGTTCGGCCAGCAGATCCGCGAGGACGGCCCGGAGGGCCACCACCTGAAGGCGGGCACGCCGACGATGGGCGGCATCATCATCTTCCTCGCCGTCTCGATCTCGTTCCTGATCCTGACCAACTTCGAATGGCGCTCGGTGGGGGTCTTCGGCGCGGCGCTCGCGTGCGCGCTGCTGGGGTTCGCCGACGACTACACGAAGCTCGTGAAGCGCCGCTCGCTGGGGCTGCGCGCGCGCACCAAGCTGGGGGTGACGATCGCGATCTCGCTCGCGCTGTGGTTCATCGCCCAGCACGAGGCGCACCTGCAGCCGTCGCTGATGTTCCGCTTCGTCGACTACCACATCGACCTCGGGATCCTCTACCCGGTGCTGATCTACCTCGTCGTCGCGGGGACGACGAGCGCGGTCAACCTCACAGACGGGCTCGACGGGCTCGCCGCCGGCTGCGCGGCGATCGTGCTGCTCGCGTACGTCGGCATCACCTTCATCACCGGCGAAGGCGACGCCGATCTGGCGATGCTCGCGGGCTGCCTCGTCGGGGCGTGCATCGGTTTTCTGTGGTTCAACGCGTTCCCCGCGACGATCTTCATGGGTGACACGGGATCGCTCGGCCTCGGCGGAGCGATAGCCGGGCTGGCCGTGATGACGAAGACCGAGTTGCTGCTCGTGCTGCTCGGCGGGATCTTCGTGATCGAGGCGCTGTCGGTCGCGATTCAGGTGATCTCCTTCCAGACGACCCGCAGACGCGTGTTCCTGATGGCGCCGATCCACCATCACTTCGAGCTGAAGGCCTGGTCGGAGACGAAGATCATCCTGCGCTTCTGGATCGTGGCCTCGATCTGCGGCGCGATCGGCTTCACGATCTACCGCCAGAGCCGCGGCATCTGAGCGGAGCCGCCTTTCGCCGGCGCCGAGAGGCTTCGCCGCAACGACGTCGAAATGAGCTGGGATGCCGGACCGGGAGACACTCGCTGCGCTCGCGTCCCCGAACCGGCCAGCAGCCGCAGCCGGGCGACGCCGCAGTGCGGATGCCCCTCCCTCGCGCGCCGAAGGGCGGCGCGTCGGGCGCAAGCCGGCCGCTGCGCACTCGCTCGAGCACCGCATCCTGCTGACGGCGACGCTCTGCCTGCTCGCGTTCGGCGCCGTGATGGTCTACAGCGCCTCGTCGGCGACGACCGTCGTGCAGGGCCACGGCTACGGCAGCGGCTACCTCGTCAGGTTCGTCGTCTACGGCGCCCTCGGGCTGATCCTGATGCGCGTGCTCGCGCGCGACGGGATCGAGCGCGTCCAGAGCGTGACGGCGCCGCTGCTCGCGATCTCATTCGTGCTGGTGCTCGCGGTCCACGTTCCGCATGTCGGCGTGAGCGTCAACGGCGCGCGCCGCTGGATCGGCACGGGCCCGCTCCAGTTCCAGCCCTCGGAGATCATGAAGCTGGCGCTCGTGCTGTACGCGGCGACGCTCCTGGCGCGCCGCCCCGAGCGCGTGCACGACCTCAAGGACCTCGCAAAACCGCTGTTGATCGTGGTCGCCTCGGCGTGCCTGCTGGTCTTCAGCCAGCCCGATCTCGGGACGGCGATGGTGATCGCGTTCACGATCTGCGCGCTGCTCGTCGCGAGCGGCATTCCGATGCGCAACCTCGCGATCCTCGCCGGCGGCGTGTTCGCGCTGGTGTTCCTCTACGCGCTCGCGCGGCCCTACGCGAGGTCGCGCCTGACCTCGTTCCTGGACCCGTGGGCGCACGCCTCCTCGAGCGGCTTCCAGGCGGTCCAGGGGCAGATCGCGATCGGCTCGGGCGGCATGTTCGGTGTCGGGCCGGGGCAGTCGGTGCAGAAGATCTTCTACCTGCCCGAGGCGCCGACCGACTTCATTCTCGCGGTGATCGCCGAGGAGCTTGGCGCGATCGGCGTCTGCGCCCTGCTGTTCCTCTACGGCCTGATCGCCTACGCGGGGTTGCGGGCGGCGAAGGCGGCACGCAGCGTCCACAGCGCGCTGATCGCCGTCGGTGTCACCGCCCTGATCCTCTCCCAGGCGACGCTCAACGTGTTCGCGGTGCTCGGACTGGCGCCGCTGACCGGCGTTCCGCTCCCGTTCGTCTCCTACGGATCGAGCAGCCTGATCGTGATGCTGGCGGCGATGGGCCTCCTGTTGAACGTGGCCGCAGGCGGCAGCGCACACGTGCGCTCCGTCGCGCCCGCGCGGCGGCGCTCGGCCGACGTACGGCCGCGCGAACCGCCACGATGGGGCGGTGAGCGCAGCGCCGAGGAGGATCGTGATCGCCGCCGGCGGGACCGCCGGGCACGTGGTGCCGGCCCTCGCGGTGGCAGAAGCGCTGCGGGCTGACGGCGCCGAGGTGACGTTCATCGGCGGCGGGCGGGCCGAGGCGCAGCTCGTCCCGGCGGCCGGCTTCGCGCTGCACCCGATCGCCGTCGAGGGACTGAGCCGCTCGAACCCGCTGCGCGCGATCAGGGCGCTCGTCCGCGCCGCCGTCGCCCTGCCGCGCGCGAGAGCCCTGCTGCGCGAGCTCCGGCCCGACGCGGTGATGGGCGGCGGCGGCTACGTCGCCGGACCCGTGGGGCTCGCCGCCGTCAGCAGGCGGATCCCACTCGTGCTCACCGAGGCCGACAGCCATCTGGGGCTGACCAACCGTCTGCTCGCGCGCTTCGCGCGGCGCGTGTGCCTCGCCTTCCCGCTCGCCGGCCGCGACGGTGAGCGCTACCGGGTGACGGGCCGGCCGGTGGCCGAGCCGGGGCTCGCGCGCGGCGCCGCGCGCGAGCGCCTGGGGATCGGCGCGGAGGAGACCTGTGTGGTCGTCTTCGGGGGCTCGCTCGGCGCGCGCTCGATCAACCTCGCGGCCGTGGAGGCGTTCGCGGGCGCTCCCTTCCGCGTGCTGCACCTGAGCGGGCCGCGCGACTACCCGGAGCTCGCCGCGCGGGCGCTGGCCCCCGGCTATCAGCTGCGCGAGCAGCTCGAGCCGCACGAGTTCGCCGGCGCTCTGGCGGCCGCGGACCTCGCGGTGGCGCGTGCGGGAGGCTCCGTCTTCGAGATCGCCGCCCACGGGCTCCCCGCGGTGCTCGTGCCCTATCCCCACGCCTCGGCCGACCACCAGAGCGCCAACGCGCGCTGGATGGTGCAGGCGGGCGCCGCCGTCAGCATCGACGATGCCGCGCTGACGCCCGCGCGGCTGCTCGATGAGGTCACGTCGCTGCTCGGAGACCGCGAGCGCCTGGCCGCGATGTCGGCGGCCTCGCGCGGGCTCGCGCGCCCGCAGGCGGCGCGGGAGGTGGCGGGCGAGCTGCTGGACGCCGCGCGATGAGCGCCGCCTCGGGGCCGTGGAGCGGGCGCCGCCTGCACTTCGTCGGCGTCGGCGGCGCCGGGCTGAGCGGCTACGCGCGCGCCGCGCATGCGCTCGGCGCGAGCGTCAGCGGCTCGGATGCGAGCTCGAGCCCCTACCTCGAGCGCCTCGCCGCCGACGGCGTACTGCAGGCGGCCGTCGGGCACGCCACGGAGAACGTCCCCGGCGGCTCGGATGTGGAGCTCGTCTACTCCGCGGCGGTCGGCGAGGAGAACGTCGAGCGCCGGGCGGCGCGCGAGCGCGGCATGCGCGAGCGCTCGCGCGCCGAGTTGCTCGGCGAGCTGAGCACGCTGCGGCGGACGATCGCGGTCGCCGGCACGCACGGCAAGACGACGACCGCCTCGATGCTCGTGCACGCGCTGCGCGGCTCCGGTATCGAGCCCGGATGGCTCGTGGGCGCGCCGGTCGGCGGCGGCCTCGCGAACGCCGAGTGGGGGAGCGGCGAGTGGCTCGTCGTCGAGGCCGACGAGTCCGACCGCTCGATGCTGAGCCTCGAGGTCGAGATCGCGGTGCTCACGAACGTCGAGCTCGACCATCACTCCGCATACGCATCGCTGGCCGAGCTGCGCGAGGCGTTCGCCGAGTTCCTCGACGGTCCCGCTGCGGCGGTCGTCTGGGACCGCCCTGAGCTGCTCGAGCTGCGCGAGGGCGTGGTGACGCCATATGACGCGGCGCGCGTCACGCTGCTCGCCGGAGGCTCGAGCTTCAGCTGGCGCGGGCATCCCGTGCAGCTGCTCGTGCCCGGCGCGCACAACGCCGTGAACGCGACGGGTGCGCTCGAGGCGGCCGTGCTCGCGGGCGCACAGCCGGACGGCGCGATCGCCGGCATCGAGGGCTTTCGCGGCGCGGGACGCCGCTTTCAGCTGCTCGGCCGCAGCGCCGGCGGCGCGAAGCTGTACGAGGACTACGCCCACCACCCGACCGAGATCGCCGCGACGCTCGCCGCCGCGCGGACGTTCGACCACGCGCGCGTGGTCGCGGTCTTCCAGCCCCACCTCTACTCGCGCACGCGGCTGCTCGCGCGCGAGTTCGGCGCGGCGCTCGCGCAGGCCGACGTGATCGTCGTGCTCGACGTCTACCCGGCGCGCGAGCGCGCCGAGGAGCACCCCGGCGTGAGCGGGCTGACGATCGCCGAGACGGCCGTCGACAGCGCGGGAGGCCGGCCGGTCTACTGGCTGCCGACCTTCGCCGACGCCGAGCCGGTCCTTCGCGAGTTGCTTCGCGAGGGCGACATCGCCCTGATCATGGGCGCAGGCGACATCGACGAGCTGGGTCGCGCCCTGACGGGCACCGGCGCGGGGGTGGCGGGATGAGCGCCTCGGACGCGCCGGCGGCGGTCGAGCGTGAGTTCCCCCTCTCGCGACTGACGACGGTCAGGACGGGCGGCCCGGCGGAGTTCTTCGCGCGGGCGGGGAGCGACGAGCAGCTGGCGCAACTGCTCGCGTGGGCGGCCGGGCGCGGAGCGCCGGTCGCCGTCGTCGGCTCGGGCTCGAACCTGCTGGTCGCCGACGACGGCGTCCGGGGGCTCGTGCTGAAGCTCGACCGCGAGCTCGCGGGCATCGAGGTCGAGACGCCCGCGATCGTCTGCGGCGGCGGCGCGCGTCTGCCCGCGGTCGCGGCGCGCGCCGCGCGCGCGGGGCTCTCGGGGATCGAGTTCGGCGTCAACATCCCGGGCACGGTGGGCGGCGCCGTGCGCATGAACGCCAACGCCTACGGGGGCGAGCTCGAGCGGGTGCTCGACTGGGTGACGGTCGTGACGGCCGCCGGCAGCGAGCGCCGAAGCGCCTCCGAGCTCGGCCTCGGCTACCGGCGCTCGGATCTGATCGAGGGGGAGATCGTCTCCCGCGCGCGCATGACGCTCGCGCCGCGCGACGGCGAGGAGGTCAAGTCGGCGCTCTCGGAGCTGCGCGCGCTGCGCCATGAGGCGCAGCCGCAGGGCATAAAGACGTTCGGCTCGACCTTCAAGAACCCCGAGGACCCGCGCGCCGAGGGACGCAGCGCCGGCGTGCTGCTCGCCGAGGCCGGGTGCAACGGGCTGGCGGTCGGCGGCGCGCGCTTCGCCCCCAAGCACGCGAACTTCATCGAGAACACCGGCACGGCGAGCACCGCGGACGTGCTCGCGCTGATGGCGGAGGGCCGGCGCCGCGTGAGCGAGCGGTTCGGCGTCGAGCTCGAGCCCGAGGTGCAGACGCTCGGGGAGGTGCGCTTCCCCTGGTAGGGGATCGCGGGCGGAGGTCGAAGAGATCGCCGATGGCCCGCACTCGCGCCGCACGGCCCCTCACCGGGCGAGCTTCGATCGCCCGTTCCCCGCTCGCGCGCCTCCTGCGGCCCCTAGTGCCGTCGCCGTCGCCCGCCGGCCGGCTGCCCGGCGCGCGCCCGGCGCCCCGCGCGCGAGGCGCAGCGCGGGGGAGTGCCCGCGGCGCGAGCGTCGCGCGGCCACGGCTGCGTCGGGCACGACGGCTGCTCGCCCGCGTACTGGGCGCCCTGCGGCGCCACAGGCGCCTTCGCGTTGCGCTGCTGTGCCTGCTGGTCTCGGTGCCGCTGCTCGGAGTCGGCTTCGTGTGGCTGCGCCACTCCTCGCTCGTGGCGGTGCGCCACGTGCGGGTGCACGGCCTGCACGGCGCCGAAGCGAAGGCGATCGAAGCGGCGCTGACGGGCGCCGCGCACCACATGAGCACGCTCGACGTGAACATCCACGCGCTGCGCGCCGCGGTCGCCCCGTTCGTGGTCGTGCGCGGGCTGCACGCGAGCGCGAGCCCTCCGCACGGGCTGAGCATCGACGTCGCCGAGCAGCTGCCCGTGGCGGCGCTGCTCGCGGGCTCCAGCCGGACCGCCGTCGCGGCCGACGGCGTCACGCTCGGCCCGGCGCTGCTGTCGAGCACGCTGCCGACGCTCGCCGCCGGCTCGGCGCCGGCGACGGGCGCACACGTCACCGATCGGGGCCTGTTGGCGGCGCTGGCGGTGCTCGGCGCGGCCCCCGAACCGCTGCAGAAGGTCGTCACACGCGCCTACACCTCCGCCAGCGGCCTGACCGTCGTGATGCGCAATGGCCTGCTCGCGTACTTCGGCGACGCGACGCGGCCGCACGCGAAGTGGGCGTCGCTCGCGCGCGTGCTCGCCGACCCGAGCTCCACAGGCGCGAGCTACGTCGACGTGCGCGTGCCCGAGCATCCCGCGGCGGGAGGCTTCGCCGCCGGGGCCGGCCCCGCCGCGAGCGCCACGAGCAGCACGACTCCCGGCACCGCCCTCGGCTCGGGATCGCCGACCTCGGGCGCCGGCTCGGAATCTACGATCGCGGCGCTCGCCGCCCGGCTCGCCGGCCCTGTGGGGAGCGAAAGCGCCTCCTCCGCGAGCGAACCGCCGAGCGGCGCCTCCGAAGCGCAGAGCCGCGCGAGCGGCAGCGAAAGCGCGTCGACGACGCCGTCTGAAACCACGCATGCGCCCTCGGGCGAATCGAGCGAAAGCGCCGAAGCCCCCACGACCAAAGGACACTGAACCTATACTCGAGGTTGAGGGCATGCGCCGGTCAGATCTCACCCACTGGTAGAGAGTCCCGCAAAATGCAACGAAAGTTGCGAGACTGAACGTCGTCGTTGACAGGGCGAAGATCCCTGCATAACGTGCACATCCCGGCGGTTCCGCGACCCAGTATGCTGCGAACCCTAAATTACTACTGAAGGCTTCGGTCAGAACCCATCATGGAGAGCAGCGGCAGCTATCTGGCGGTCATCAAGGTCGTCGGCGTCGGCGGCGGTGGCACGAACGCCGTGAGCCGCATGGTCGACGCGGGGCTGCGGGGGGTCGAGTTCATCGCGGCCAACACCGACGCCCAGGCGCTCGCGATGTGCGACGCCGACGTCAAGCTGAACATCGGGCACGAGTCGACGAAGGGCCTCGGCGCGGGCGCCGACCCCGACATCGGCCTCGCGGCAGCCTCCGAGTCGCGCGATGACATCAAGGAGGCGCTGAAGGGCGCCGACATGGTGTTCATCACCGCGGGCGAGGGCGGCGGGACCGGCACCGGCGCGGCCCCCGTGATCGCCGAGATCGCCAAGAACGAGATCGGCGCGCTGACTGTCGGCGTCGTGACGCGTCCGTTCGACTTCGAGGGCACGCAGCGCTCGCGCCAGGCGACCGAGGGGATCGAGCGCCTGCGCGATGTCGTAGACACGCTGATCGTGATCCCCAACGAGAAGCTGCTCGCGGTCGTCGAGCGCCGCACCTCGATGCTCGACGCGTTCCGCGAGGCCGACAACGTGCTGCGCCAGGGCGTGCAGGGGATCACCGACCTGATCACGATCCCCGGGCTGATCAACCTGGACTTCGCCGACGTGCGCACGATCATGCAGGACGCCGGCTCGGCGCTGATGGGCATCGGCAGCGCGGGAGGCGAGAACCGCGCCTCCGAAGCCGCGCGCACGGCGATCTCCTCGCCGCTGCTGGAGGAGTCGGTCGACGGCGCGACGGGCATCCTGCTCAACATCACGGGCGGCAAAGACCTCGGCCTGTTCGAGGTCAACGAGGCGGCCGAGATCATCCAGGCGGCCGCCGACCCCAACGCCAACATCATCTTCGGAGCGGTGATCGACGAGGGCCTGGGCGAGGACGTGCGCGTGACGGTGATCGGCACCGGCTTCGACCACCGGCCCGGGCGCTCGGCCCGCCGCGACACGCGCGCGGGGCGCCCCGACCGTGGCCCCAGCATCTCCGAGCGCCAGCGCTCGAACCTCGAGATCTCCGACGACGACATCGACGTCCCGCCGTTCCTGCGGGACTAGCGGCGGCCGTCGATTCGCCTCTAGCGGGAAGGCCGCATGCGGCCTTCCCCAGGCAGGTGCATGCACCTGCCTGAACCGTGAGCCGGCATCGAAGCGGATGCACCCGAGCGCTAGCCTGCGGCCATGCCCTCCGCGCCGCCCGCGCTACGACGCACGCCGCTGTTCGAGCAGCATCGCGCGGCGGGTGCGAAGCTCGTCGACTTCGCCGGCTGGGAGATGCCGGTCTTCTATGGAGGCCCGGCCGCCCTGCGGGAGGAGCACCTCGCCGTGCGCCGGGGCTGCGGCGTGTTCGACGTCTCGCACATGGGCGAGATCGAGACGAGCGGGCCCGCGGCGCTCGAGCTGCTGCAGCGGCTGCTCTCCAATGACGTCGCGAGGATCCCGGTCGGGGGCGCGCAGTACAGCGTGCTGTGCCGCGAGGACGGCGGCGTGCTCGACGATCTCTTCACCTACCGCCTCGACGCCGAGCGCTACCTCACGGTGACGAACGCCGCGAACCACGAGAGCGACCTCGACTGGTTCCTCGCGCAGGCGGAGAGCCTCGACGGCGTGAGCGTCAGCGACCGGATCGAGGACTACGCGATGCTCGCCGTGCAGGGCCCGCGCGCGCGGGAAAACGTGCAGGCGATCTCCGATGCGCCGCTGCCGCCCCGCATGAGCGTCGCGACGCGGCGGCTGGGCGGCGCCCGCACGCTCGTCTGCGGCACCGGCTACACCGGCGAGGACGGCGTCGAGATCCTCTGCCGGCCCCAGGACGCCGCCGCGATCTGGGAGCAGGTCGTGCGCCGCGGGGCGGCGCCCGCGGGGCTCGGCGCGCGCGACACGCTGCGCCTGGAGGCGTGCTTCCACCTGTACGGCAACGACCTGAGCGTCGATCGCGGGCCGATCGAAGGCGGGCTGGGCTGGTGCTGCAAGGAGGACACCGGGTTCATCGGCTCTGAGGCGGTGCGGGCGGTCCGCGAGGCGGGGCCGGCGGAGAAGTTCGTCGCGTTCGTCATCGACGGACCCGGCATCGCGAGGGCGCACAACCCGATCGCGGGCGGCGGCGAGGTCACGAGCGGGACGCTCTCGCCCTGCCTCGACGCCGGCATCGGACTCGGCTACGTGCCCGCCGAGCGGGCCGCCGTCGGTGAGCGCCTGGAGATAGACGTTCGTGGCAAGATGCGCCGCGCCGTTGTCAAGGAGAAGCCGCTCTACAGAAAGGCGCCGTGAATGGCCGAGGCCAGCTACCCCCCCGACCTGCTCTTCCACCCCGAGCACGACTGGGCCCGGATCGACGCGCAGGACCCCGAGGTCGCGACGCTCGGGATCACCTGGTACGCCCAGGACGCGCTCGGCGAGGTCGTCTTCTTCGAGCCGCCGGCCGTCGGCACGTCGCTGAAGAAGGACGCTCCCTACGCGGAGGTCGAGTCTGTAAAGGCGGTCTCCGACGTGATCGCGCCGCTGTCAGGGGAGATCCTCGAGGTCAACGAGGCGCTCGCCGAGAACCCCGCGGTGATCAACGAAGACCCCTACGGCGAGGGCTGGCTCGTCAAGGTGCGTCTGGGCGACCCCGCCGAGAAGGACACGCTGCTGGACGCCCGCTCCTATCAGGCGACGCTCTCCGGCTAGATTGACTGGTACTTGAGTCGCTACACCGCCATCACCGACGCGGACCTCGGCGCGATGCTCGAGGCGATCGGCGTCGGCTCCGTGCAGGAGCTCTTCGACCGCCAGATCCCCGAGGCGGTGCGCCTCGGCAGGGCGCTCGATCTCCCCGACGGGCTGCCCGAGCAGGACGTCTACGAGCACCTGCGCGCGCTCGCCGCGCGAAACACGAGCGCCGAGGACGAGCTCAGCTTCATCGGCGCCGGGATGTACGACCACTACGTGCCCGCCCTGATCGACATGCTCACCGAGCGCTCGGAGTTCCTCACCCCCTACACGCCATACCAGCCCGAGATCTCTCAGGGCGGCCTGCAGGTGATGTTCGAGTACCAGACCGCGATCTCGGAGCTCACCGGGCTGCCGGTCTCGAACGCGTCGGTCTACGAGGGCCCCTCCGCCGTCGCGGCCGCGGGCTATCTCGCCAAGCTCCACAACGGGCGCAGCCGCCTCGTGATCAGCGCCGGCGTTCACCCGCACTCGATCGAAACGCTCCGCACGCAGGCCCACGGCTACGGCATGGAGGTCGTCGAGGTGCCGCTGACCGGCTCCTACGTGACTGACGAGCAGGCCTGGCGGGAGGCGATCGCCGGTGACCCCGCCGGACCCTCGCCGACGAGCGCCGCGATCTTCGCCCAGCCGAACTTCTACGGCGCCGTCGAGGACGCCGATGCGCTCAGCGCCGCCGCCAGCGAGGCCGCCGGCGGCGACGGACCGGTCGTGATCGCGCAGGTCGACCCGATCGTCCTCGGGATCCTCAAGGCGCCCGGCGAGTGCGGCGTCGACGTCGCCGTCGGCGAGGGCCAGTCGCTCGGCAACCGCCTCGACTTCGGCGGGCCGTCATTCGGCTTCTTCGCCGCCCGTGAGGAGTACCTGCGGCGGATGCCCGGGCGGATCGCGGGGGAAACCGCCGACGTCGACGGCCGCCGCGGCTTCGTGCTCACGCTGCAGACCCGCGAGCAGCACATCCGCCGCGACAAAGCGACCTCCAACATCTGCACCGCCCAGGCGCTCAACGCGCTCGCCGGCGTCGTCTACCTCACGTGGCTCGGCCGCCGCGGCCTCGTCGAGCTGGGCGAGCTGCTGCTCGCCCGAACGCACTACGCGCGCGAGACGCTCGCCTCGCTGAAGGGCGTCGAGAAGCTCCATGACCAGCCGGCGATCCGCGAGTTCGCGGTGCGCCTCGATGCCGACGTCGCCGCCGTGCGCCGCCGCTGCGCCGAGCAGGGCGTCAACCCGGGCATCGACCTGCAGGCGCTGACGGGCCGCCCCGAGGATCGCGGCGGGCTGCTCGTCGCGATCACCGAGCGCCGCTCGCGCGCCGACATCGACCGCCTCGCCGAAGTGCTCGAGCGCGCTGTCGCCGCCGAGCACGAGCGGGCCGTCGCCGACGAGGCGGTGCCGGCATGAGTCCGATCGACGAGAACCACCTGCACGCCGACCCCGGCATCGAGGGCCGCCACCACGTCATCGGGCCCGACGGCGCGGTCGCCGACGGCCCGCACGGCGCGCACGGGGGCCTGGGGGCCACACCGCTGCAGAGCGAGCCCGCCCGCACGATCTTCCAGAAGGGCGCGCCCGGGCGCAGGGCGTTCCTCGCTCCGGCGCTCGACGTGCCCGAGGTCGATGCCGGCGAGCTGCTGCCCGAGCGCTTTCGCCGCGCCGAGCCGCCGCGGCTGCCCGAGGTCTCCGAGCCCGAGATCGTGCGCCACTACGTCGGCCTCTCCAAGCGCAACTTCGACCTCGACTCGGGCTTCTATCCGCTCGGCTCGTGCACGATGAAGCACAACCCGCGCCTGCACGAGCGCGTCGCCGCGCTGCCCGGCCACGCGCGCCTTCACCCGCTCCAGGACCCCGAGCGCTCGCAGGGCGCGCTCGAGCTGATGTGGAACCTGCAGCAGGCGCTCGCCGAGATCTCTGGCCTGCCGCACGTCTCGCTGCAGCCCTCCGCCGGCTCGCACGGGGAGCTCGCCGGCGTGCTGCTGACGCGCGCCTACCACGAGGACCGCGGCGAGACGCGCCACAAGGTGCTGACGCCCGACACCTCGCACGGAACCAACCCGGCGACCGTGACGATGGCCGGGCTCGAGGTGGTCAAGCTCGCGACCAACGCCGACGGCGGCGTCGACGTCGACGACCTGCGAGCCAAGGCCGACAGCGACGTCGCGTGCCTGATGCTCACCAACCCCAACACGCTCGGCCTGTTCGATCCGAACATCGTCGAGATCGCCGAGATCGTCCACGGCGTCGGGGCGACGCTCTACTACGACGGCGCCAACCTCAACGCCGTGATGGGGCTCTCGCGGCCCGGTGACATGGGCTTCGACATCGTGCACTTCAACCTGCACAAGTCCTTCACGCAGCCGCACGGCGGCGGCGGCCCCGGCTCGGGCCCGATCGCCGTCTCCGAGCGCATCGCCCCCTACCTGCCCCGACCGCTCGTAGTGCGGCGCGAGGAGGACTCCGCGGCCAACGGAGCCGCCCCGCCGGCGACGTTCGACCTCGACCACGGCGGCGAGAAGTCGATCGGGCGCCTGCGCGGCTTCCAGGGCAACTACGGCTGCTTCGTGCGCGCCTACGCCTACATCTGCTCGCTCGGCGCCGACGGCCTGCGTGACGCCTCCGAGACCGCCGTGCTGAACGCCAACTACCTGCTCGCCCTCCTGCGCGAGAAACGCGTCGGGGACGGGCGCGAGGTGTCCGATCTGCTGCCGCTCGCCTACGGCGAGCTCTGCATGCACGAGTTCGTGCTCTCCGGCGGCCCGATGAAGAAGGAGCTGCAGATCAAGACGCTCGACCTCGCCAAGCGGCTGCTCGACTTCGGCTTTCACCCGCCGACCGTCTACTTCCCGCTGCTCGTCGACGAGGCCCTGATGGTCGAGCCGACCGAGACCGAGACCAAGGAGACGCTCGACGCCTTCGCCGACGCCATCGCCGAGATCCTCGCCGAGGCCGCGCGGGACCCCGAGGTCGCCCGCAACGCGCCCTACACGACGCCGGTGCGCCGTCTCGACGAGGTCGCCGCGGCGAAGCGGCCGGTGATCCGCGAGGCGCTCGTTTGATCTGCCCCGCCGGATCGGCTGGACCGGCGCCCGTGCGGAGGCGCGGCTGATGGAGCACCGCAAACTCGGCGCCACCGGCATCAGCGTGAGCCCGCTGTGCCTCGGCGCGATGATGTTCGGCGCCTGGGGCAACACCGACCACGACGACTCGATCGCGATCATCCACGCAGCGCTCGACGCGGGCATCAACTTCATCGACACCGCCGACGTGTACTCGCGCGGCGAGTCCGAGGAGATCGTCGGCAAGGCACTCGCCGGCGGCCGGCGCGAGTCCGTCGTGCTTGCCACGAAGGCCCACGGGAGGATGCACGACAGCGATCCGAACGAGTTCGGCAACTCGCGCCGCTGGCTCGTCAAAGAGGTCGAGAGCAGCCTGCGGCGGCTGAAGACCGACTGGATCGACCTCTACCAGATCCACCGTCCCGAGCCCGACACCGACATCGACCAGACGCTCGGCGCGCTGAGCGAGCTCGTCGCCGCGGGCAAGGTGCGCATGATCGGCTCCTCGACGTTCCCCGCCTGGCAGATCGTCGAGGCGCAGTGGACGGCGGAGCGCCGCGGTCGCGAGCGCTTCGTCTGCGAGCAGCCGCCGTACTCGATGCTGATCCGAGCGATCGAGCGCGACGTGCTGCCGGCCTGCCTCGAGTACGGCATGGGCGTGATCCCCTGGAGCCCGCTCGCCGGCGGCTGGCTGTCGGGCCGCTACTCGAAGGGTGGCGACTCGCCCGGCTCCAGCCGCCGCGCCCAGATGCTCCCCTCGCGCTACGACATGTCGATCCCGGCCAACCAGGCCAAGCTCGCCGCCGCGCAGGCGCTCGGCGAGCTCGCCGAGCAGGCCGGCATGCCACTGATCGAGATGTCGCTGCGCTTCGTCACCTCGCACCCCGCCGTCACGGCCGCGATCATCGGCCCGCGCACGATGGAGCAGCTCGAGAGCCAGCTGCCCGCGCTCGAGCGCCCCGTGCTCCCGGATGACGTACTCGACCGGATCGACCAGCTCGTGGCGCCCGGCACCAACGTCAATCAGGCCGACACGGGCTGGGATCCGCCGTGGCTCACCGACGCGGCCCTGCGGCGCCGGCCCGCGCCCGCGGACCCGCCCTCGGCGACTGAAACCGCCTAGCCGTGCGGATCTTCTCGGGCATCCAGCCGACCGGCAGCAAGCACCTCGGCAACTACATCGGCGCGATCTCCCAGTACGTGGCCGCGCAGGATCGCGGCGAGGCTCTGTTCTGCATCGTCGACCTGCACGCGATCACCGTGCCCTACGAGCCCGCCGAGCTGCGCGCCCGCGTGTATGACACCACCGCGATCCTGCTCGCCGCCGGCCTCGACGCCGAGCGCTGCATCCTCTTCCGCCAGAGCGACGTCGCCGAGCACACCGAACTCACCTGGCTGCTCTCGAGCGTCACCGAGCTCGGGCGCCTGCAGCGCATGCACCAGTTCCGCGACAAGTCGCTCGCGCAGCGCGAGCTCGTCTCGGCGGGGCTGTTGATGTACCCCGTTCTGCAGGCCGCCGACGTGCTCGCCTACCGCGCGAACGAGGTGCCGGTGGGCGAGGACCAGCGCGAGCACCTCGAGCTGATGCGCGACAGCGCGCGGCGCTTCAACGCGCGCTTCGCCGGCGGTGACGAAGTGCTCGTCGTGCCCGAGCACCGGATCCCCGAGGTCGGCGCGCGGATCATGGACCTCCAGGACCCCACGCGCAAGATGTCGACGACGGGCTCGAGCGAGCAGGGGACCGTCTACGTGCTCGACGAGCCGGCCGCGATCGAGAAGAAGCTGCGCAGCGCCGTGACGGACTCCGGTGAGGGGATTCGCCGCGACGCCGGGAAGCCCGGGATCTCGAACCTGATCGAAATCCTCGCCGCCGTGCGGGGGGTCTCGGCGGAGAGCGTCGAAGCCGACTACCGCGAATCCCGCTACGGAGACTTCAAGAGCGAGGTCGCGGGCGCCGCCGTCGACTACCTGGCGCCCGCGCGCGAGCGCTACGTCGAGCTGCGCGCCGGCGAGGCGCGGCTCGAGTCGACCCTCTCGGAAGGAGCCGAGCGCGCGCGGACGATCGCATCGCTGACGCTCGCCGACGTGCGCGAGCGGATGGGGCTCGGCGCGCCGCGCGCCGCTGGCGGCCTCGCCACGTCGGGGACGCTCGATACCGTGGTCGAATGAGCCTCGCCACGCTCGAGCTGGACCTCGACGTCTTCAGCGGTCCGTTCGACCTGCTGCTCACGCTCGTGCTCCGCGAAGAGGTCGACCTGCTCGAGCTGCAGCTCGCGGAAGTCGTGCTCGCCTACCTCGACCACCTCGAGAGCCGCGGCGAGCTGGACCTCGAAACCGCCACCGAGTTCATCGTGCTGATCGCGGCGCTGCTCGAGCTGAAGTCGCGGCTGATGCTCGGCGGACAGGAGGAGGAGCTGCTCGACATCGAGCCCCAGCAGGCCGCCGAGGAGCTGCTCGCGCGAATGCTCGACGCCCGCCGCTATCGCTCCGCCGCGGGCCACCTCGAGGAGCTGCTCGCCGCCGAGCACGGCGTGCGCTTCCGCGAGGCGCCGCCGCCGGCTCACCTGCGGCGCACGATCGTGCCGCCGCAGGAGGGCTCACAGGACCCCGCCGTGCTCGGCCAGGCGCTCGGACGGCTGCTGCTGATGCCGCCGGCGATCAGCGTGCGCCACATCGCCACGCCGCGCGTGAGCGTCGCCGAGCGCCTCGTGCACCTGCGCGCGCTACTGCGCCGCGGGCGCTTCAGCTTCGACGAGGCCGTCGCCGGGGCGGACCGCATGACCGTCGCCGTCACGCTCTTCGCGCTGCTCGAGCTCTACAAACGCGGCGAGGCCGACTGGTCGCAGGAGAGCTGCTTCGGCGAGATCGCGATCGAGGCGCGCTCGAGCGTTGCCCAGGACGGCGCCGCCGAATCCGGCGTGCCCGCGCTGGCGCGCGCAGGAGGACTCGCGGGGTGAGTGGTCCCGCCCGCGAGCTCGACGGCGTCCGCGAGGGCGCCGCAGAGCAGGAAGCGCAGACCCCGGTGCTCGCGCGCACCGTCGAGGCGCTGCTGTTCCTCTCCTCCGACCCGCTGACGCCCGCCGAGCTCGCCGACGCCGCCGAGGCGGGCGAAGATGCTGTGCTGGCGACCCTCGAGCTGCTCGCCGAGGACTACGCGCCGGGCAGGCGCGGCATCACGCTGCGCGAGCTCGCCGGCGGCTGGACGCTCGCGAGCGACCCCGCGGCAG
The DNA here is from genome assembly GCA_036272475.1 of Solirubrobacteraceae bacterium. Classification (GTDB taxonomy): domain Bacteria; phylum Actinomycetota; class Thermoleophilia; order Solirubrobacterales; family Solirubrobacteraceae; genus Palsa-744. The sequence goes on from DATAYP010000067.1 coordinate 112,266, forward strand.
AGGACGCGGCGCGACGGCTGCTGAGCCGCCCGCGCCTCTCGACGCTGACGCCCGCACAGGCCGAGACGCTCGCGATCGTCGCCTACCTGCAGCCGATCTCACGCCCGGAGATCACGCGCATCCGGGGGGTCAGCGCCGACTCGGCGACCGCGACGCTGCTCGAGCGCGCGCTTGTCGAAGAGGCCGGCCACTCGCAATTCGGCGCCGTGCTGTACCGCACCACGACCGCCTTCCTCAAGCTCTTCGGCCTGCGCTCGCTCGACGAGCTCCCCGACGTGGCCCGCTGGGACCCGACGCCCGAGGAGCAGGCGGAGCTGCGCGAGCGGCTCCTGCGCGCGGGCGAGGCACGGGCGGGCGGCGGGCCCGAGGGCCAGCAGTAGGCTGAGCGCATCTGGTCGCGGCTTCGCTGAGGGTCCGGTGAAGTGCAGACGACCAAGCCGGGCCCGGGCCTCGCGCGATGGCCCCTCACTCGGTCAGGCCGAGCGCGGCGAGGGCATCGTCGCGATGCCAGTACATCACGAGCCGCGTGACCCTCCCGTCGCTCACATGCCAGATCTCGGCCCCGCGGGCGTCGGTGTCACCGATCTCGAGGCCGCTCGCCTTGCCGCGGCCGCTGAGCTGAACGAGGACGAGCACGCGCTCGTCATCCAGCTCGCGGAATCCCTCGGCCTTGATCCCGTAGTCCTCCCAGGCGCTCATGAAGTCGCGGACGCTGGCCGTCATCGCGGCGAGCCCGTCCCATTTGCCGGGTTCGGGGCCGCCGATGACGACGTACTCGATCTCCTCGTGCGCCCAGCTCACCGAGCGGAAATCGGCGCGCGCCCATTCCGCGAGTACGGCGCGCACGAGGTCCACGTTCCCCCGCGTCACGCGTCGCCCTTCAGCCCGCCCGCGCCGCCAGCTGACCGCACGCCGCGTCGATGTCGCGGCCGCGCGTGAGGCGCACGGTCGCGTCGATCCCGCGCGACTGCAGCGCCGCGCGGAAGGCGGCGATCGACTCGCGCGTGGAGCCCTGGTAGGGATCGGCCCCGCCGGGCGCGGTCGGGTTGTAGGGGATCAGGTTGACCTTGAAGATCGACGTCCGCTCGCCGCCGCCGGGTGCGAGGACGCGCGCCAGCGCGAGCGCCTGCTCGTAGCGGTCGTTGACGCCGGCGAGCATCACGTACTCGACGAACACGCGGCGGCGCTTGCGCTCGTAGAACGCGCGGCACGCGTCGATCACGTCGGCGAGCGGGTAGCGATCGTTGACGGGCATCAGCTCCGAGCGCAGCGCTTCGTCGGCGGCGTGCAGCGAGAGCGCGAGGCGCAGCGGCATCTCCTGCTCGGCGAGCCGTTCGATTCCGGGGATCCAGCCGACCGTCGAGATCGCCGTGCGGCGGTGTGTGATGCCGATGTCGGGCAGCCGCTCGCACGCGGCGAGCACGTTCTCGACGTTCAGCATCGGCTCGCCCATGCCCATGAAGATGCAGTTGGTGAGCGGGCCGTGGCGCTTGAAGTGAAGCGCCTGCTCGAGGATCTCCGAGGCGGTGAGGTTGCGGGCGAAGCGCATCCTGCCGGTCGCGCAGAAGCTACACGTGAGCGGGCAGCCCGACTGCGAGGAGACGCAGATCGAGCTGCGGCCGTCCCGGCCTCCCGGCGGCTTGCGGTAGCGCATCAGGACCGCCTCCAAGGGGCGCTCGTCGGCGGTGAGGAAGAGCGCCTTCACCGTGCCGTCGCGCGCGTGTGCCTCGTTTCGCAGCGTGAGGCTCGAGAAGGGCAGCTCGCGGGCGAGCGCCTCGCGCAGGGCGGCGGGGAGGTCTGTCATCTGCTCGAAGCCCTCGGCGCCGGCGGCCGCCCACCTCCAGATCTGGCGCTCGCGGAACGGCGGCTCGCCGCGATCGGCGAGCGTCTGCTGGAGTAGGTGAAGGTCCATCTGCAAGGGGCGGGACGGGGGGCTCTCGCCGGCTGTAATGGTTGCAGCAGATGACGAGCCTCCCCGGCGGCGGCCGATGCGCCTAGCGAAGTTCCTCGCCCACGCGGGCGTCGCCTCGCGGCGCGCCGCCGAGCAGCTGGTCGGCGCGGGCCGCGTGTCCGTCGGCGGGCGGACCGTCACCGACCCCGCGCTCGACGTCGACGAGAGCAGCGGCGTCGCGGTGGACGGCCGGCCGGTCGCGGGCGCCGAGCCGCGCGTCGTCTACGCGCTGAACAAGCCCGTCGGGGTCGTGTCGACCGCGCACGACACGCATGGGCGCCCGACGGTCGTCGAGCTCGTGCCCGAGCGCGGGCTGCGCCTCTACCCGGTCGGCCGCCTCGACGCCGACTCGAGCGGCCTGATCCTGCTCACGAACGACGGCGAGCTCGCCAACCGGCTGACGCATCCGTCGTTCGAGGTGCCGAAGACCTACAGGGCGAAGCTCGCAGGAGGACGCGTCGCCGAGGCCACGCTCCGGGCGCTGCGCGCGGGCGTGCCGCTCGACGGCTCGACCACCGCGCCCGCCCGCGTGCGCCGCCGCGGCGCAGAGGAGATCGAGATCACGATCCACGAGGGCCGCAACCGGCAGGTGCGGCGCATGTGCGAGTCGCTCGGGCACCCCGTTCTGGAGCTCGAGCGGATCGCCTTCGGACCGCTGCGCCTCGGCGACCTGGCGCCCGGCGCAAGCAGGCGCCTGGCGGCGGATGAGGTCGGGCGCCTTCGCGCGCTCTGACAGAATCGCGGCGATGCAGCGACTCTTCGCCCTGCGCGGCGCGATCAGCGTCGAGCACAACGACGCGCAGGACATCCTCGGCGCCACCACCGAGCTGATGCACGCGGTGATGTCGCGCAACTCGCTCTCGCCCGAGCGCGTCGTCAGCTGCATCTTCACCGCCACGAACGATCTCAACGCCGAGTTCCCCGCCGTCGCCGCACGCGCGATCGGCTTCGAGAACGTGCCGCTGCTCTGCGCGCGGGAGATCCCCGTTCCGCGCTCGCTTCCGCGCGTGATCCGGGTGCTGATCCACTACCACGCCGAGGAAGATCACGAGCCGGTGCACGTCTACCTCGGGGACGCCCGCGCGCTGCGCGAGGATCTGCACGCCGCGCAGTAGGCGCCACGCGGCACAATAGGCGGATGGCGATCGAGTTCTCAGAGCGGATCCGGCGGATCCCCGTCTACCCGGCGGCCGGCGGCTACGCCCAGGAGGAGCCGCTCGTGCGGCTCGCGAGCAACGAGTCGCCGTTCGCGCCGCTGCCCGCGGTGCGCGAGGCGATCGAGCGGGCGCTCGTCGACCTCAACCGCTACCCCGACCCCTCCAACTCGCTGCTGCGCGAGCGGCTCAGCGAGCGCTACGGCGTGCCCTTCGAGCGGATTGCGATCGGCAACGGCTCATGCGACATCCTGCTCGCGGCGGGCGAGGCGCTGCTCGAGCCAGGGGCCGAGGTGCTCTACGCGTGGCCCTCCTTCTCCGTCTACCCGCACCTCGCGGCCGCCTCGGGCGCGCGGGCGATCACGGTCCCGCTCGACGGCGCCGAGCGGCACGACCTCGCGGCGATGCTCATCGAGGTCACCGCCGCCACGCGACTGGTGGTCGTCTGCAACCCCAACAACCCGACGAGCACCGCGCTGCCACTGTCGAGCATCGCCGACTTCCTCGACGAGGTGCCGAAGCACATCTGCGTGATCCTCGACGAGGCCTACTGCGACTTCAACCTGCTCGAGGACCCCGACGCGTCGATTGCGCTGCTGGAGCGCCACCCCAACCTTGCTCTGCTGCGGACCTTCTCGAAGGTCCACGGCCTCTGCGGCCTGCGCGTCGGCTTCGCGCTGTGCGGGTCCGAGGCGCTGCCGCGGGCGCTCGACCAGGTCCGCCAGCCGTTCTTCTGCAACGCGCTCGCGCAGGCCGCCGCGGTCGAGGCGCTCTCGCACCGCGACGCCGTCGAGGAACGCGTCGCGCGCACCGTCGCCGAGCGCAACTCGCTCGCCGAGGGGTTGGGCGAGCTGGGCCTCGAGGTCGCCGACTCGCAGGCCAACTTCTGCTGGGTGCACCTCGGCGACGCGGACGAGGCCGCGGTGATGCGCGGGCTGCTCGAGCGCGGCGTGCTCGTGCGCGGCGGCACCGCGCTCGGATCGCCCACGCCCGCGCTGCGCGTGACCTACGGGCTGCCCGAGGAGGACGAGCGCTTCCTCGCGGCGCTCGCCGAGATCCTCTCCCCGGCCGCCGCGCGCTGAGCGCCGGCGCGGCCGCTCGGCTCTGCGCCGGACTCCGGCGCGTGTCGAGCGGCGCTCCTCAGCGCTCGACCGGGGCCCGATTCTCTGCTACAAAGCTCTTGGACGACATGCAGGAACCGGCTCGCACATCCGCTCGCAGCTCTCTGGCGCCCGCCGGCTGGTCGTCCTATCGCGCCTGGCGATTTAGCTAGGCGCTCCGACCTGGGCCCGTCCGTGAGCGGGCCCGAACGGTCGCACCGGGTCCTCCACGGACCGAGCGCCTGAACGCGGGGCCCATGCGCCCACCTCACGAGCGAGCAGCGCGATCGCTGAGCGCAGACGCAGCACCTCTACCATTTCCAGGCGTCAGTGAAAGGATGAGTCGATGATGATCGTTATGAAGGAGACCGCGACCGACGAGGAGGTGAACGCGGTCGTCGAGAAGATCGAGCAGGCGGGGGCGCTGGCCCATCGCAGCCGCGGCGCGCGCGTCACCGTGATCGGCGCGATCGGCGACGTCGAGCAGGACGTCAGCGTCGAGAGCCTCGGACTGGAGGGCCAGCCCGGCGTGGACCGCGTCGTGCCGATCCTCAAGCCGTACAAGCTCGCCTCGATCCAGATAACCCACGGGCAGCGCACCGTCCTCGACATCGGTGGGCGCAAGATCGGCGGCGAGAGCTTCGCGATGATCGCGGGGCCCTGCACGGTCGAATCGCGCGACGTCCTGCTCGAGACCGCTCGCGTCGTGCGCGATGCGGGCGGCACGCTGTTCCGCGGCGGCGCCTACAAGCCGCGCACGTCCCCCTACGCCTTCCAGGGCCTCGGCCAGGAGGGATTGAAACTGCTGGCGGAGGCGAAGGCCGAGACCGGGATGCCGATCGTGACCGAGCTGATGGACGTCCGCGACCTGGACGCCGTGCTCGAGGTTGCCGACGTGATCCAGATCGGCGCCCGCAACATGCAGAACTACACGCTGCTCGCCGAGATCGGACGCTCGGGGCGCCCCGCCCTGCTCAAGCGCGGGCTGTCCGCCCCGCTCGACGAGCTGCTGATGGCGGCCGAGTACATCCTCAAGGAAGGAAACCCCTCGGTGATGCTCTGCGAGCGAGGCATCCGCACCTTCGAGACCGACCACCGCCGGGTCACGCTCGACCTGATGGCGGTGCCGATCCTGAAGGAGCTCACGCATCTGCCGGTGATCGTCGATCCCAGCCACGCGGCCGGCCGCCGCGAGCTCGTGCTGCCGCTGTCGCTGGCCGCAGCAGCCGCGGGCGCGGACGGGATCATCGTCGAGACGCACCCCTGTCCGGAGGAGGCCGTCTGCGACGGCCCGCAGGCTCTGCGCGCGGATGGCTTCGCGGAGTACGTCGGCGCCGTGGAGCGCGTCGCGGCGCTCGCCGGCAAGGCGCTCAGCCCCGCGTGAAGATCGCGCTGCTCGGGGTCGGGCTGATCGGCGGCTCGATCGGCCTGGCCGCGCGGCGGCGCACCGACGCGACCGTCTGCGGGTATGACCCGCAGGGGAGCGTCCGGGCGGCCGCGCTCGAGATCGGCGCGATCGACACGCAGGCCGCGGACCCGCGCGAGGCCGTCGCCGGCGCCGAGGTGGTGTTCGTCGCGACCCCCGTCGGGGCGCTCGCCGACACGGTCCGCCTCGCGCTCGACGCCGCGCCGGCGGGCTGCGTCGTCACCGACGTGGGCTCGACCAAGCGGGTACTCGCCGACGCCGGCAGCGACGAGCGCTTCATCGGCGGCCATCCGCTCGCGGGCGCGGAGACAGCCGGCGTCGCGCACGCACGCGAGGACCTGTTCGACGGGGCCACCTGGTACCTGACGCCAGCACGGGGCAGCACCGCCGGCGTGCTCTACGAGCGCCTGCACCGGCTGCTGACGGGCTTCGGCGCGCACCCTGCCGCCATCGACGCCGAGACGCACGACCGGCTGATGGCCTGCGTCTCGCATCTGCCGCACGTGCTCGCGAACGTGCTCGCGACCCAGGCCGCGAGCCTGCTCGGCGACGAGTCCTCGCCGCGGCTGCCCGCCGTCGGCCCGAGCTTCCGCGACGCGACGCGCGTGGCGGGCGCGAACAGCGCGATCTGGACCGACATCTACATGTCCAACCGCGACGCGCTGCTCGCCGGCATCGACGAGTTCGCCGCGCGGCTGGCGGGCGTACGCTCAGCGCTCGCGCTCGGCGACGCCGAGGCGGTGACCGCCTGGAACGAGGAGGCCCGCGGCGATCGCGAGGCGCTGCTCGGCGCCGGGCTGACCGGCGGCGCGGTGCACGAGATCCGCGTCTCGGTGCCCAACCGCCCGGGGGTGATCGCCGAGATCGCGCTCGCGCTCGGCGGCGAGGGGGTCAACATCGTCGACATGGCGCTCTCGCCCTCGGAGGACAACCGCCAGGGCGTCGTCGCGCTGTGGATCGGCGGCGAGGAGCACACCCGGCGCGCCGAGCAGCTGATCGCCGAGCTCGGGTTCCCCGTGGCCCGCGCCTGAGCGGCGCGGACATACTAGGGTCAGTGCAGATGCGCTTCGAGCCCGCACGCGGACTCTCCGGCGAGCTCCGTGCGCCGCCCGACAAGTCGATCTCCCATCGCGCCGCGCTGCTCGGCGCGATGGCATCCGAGCCCGTCCGCATCGAGCGCTACCTGCAAGCGGCCGACACGACCTCGACGCTCGACGCCGTGCGGTCGCTCGGGGCGCTCGTCGAGCTGCGCGAGCAGGAGGTCGTCGTGCGCGGCGCCGGGCTGCGCGAGGCGCGCGAGCCGGAGGGGCCGATCGACGTCGGCAACGCCGGCACGCTGATGCGCCTGCTGCCGGGCTGGCTGGCCGCGCAGGAGGGGAGGAGCTTCACGCTCGACGGGGACGAGTCGATCCGCCGCAGGCCCGTCGACAGGGTCGCCGAGCCGCTGCGCCAGATGGGCGCGGAGGTCAGCCCGACCGACGGCCGCTTCCCGCCGCTCCTCGTGCGCGGCGCCCATCTGCGGGCGATCTCCTACGAGCTCGAGGTCGCGAGCGCCCAGGTCAAGTCCTGCCTGCTGCTCGCGGCGCTCGCCGCCGACGGCGCCACGACCGTCGGCGAGCCGGGGCGCAGCCGCGACCACACCGAGCGCATGCTGCTGCGCGGCGGCGTCTCGATCCACCGCCATGGCCGCCACGTGACCGTCGGCAACGCCGACGAGCTGCTGCTCGACAGCGTGCGCGTCCCCGGCGACGCGAGCTCGGCCGCGTTCCTCGTCGCCGCGGGCGTGCTCGTGCCCGGCTCGCGCCTGTTGATCGGCGACGTGGGCGTCAACTGGACGCGCTGCGGCTTTCTGCGGATCGTGCGGCGGATGCAGGGAATCGTCGTCGGCGACCTCGAGGAGGAGACCGGGGAGCTGAGCGCCGACGAGCCCGCGAGCGACCTCGACGTGGCGTACGGAGCGCTCGAGGGCACGGTCGTCGAGCCCGAAGAGGTGCCGCTCGCGATCGACGAGCTGCCGCTCGTCGCCCTGCTCGGCTGCTTCGCCGAGGGCGAGACGATCGTGCGCGGCGCCCAAGAGCTGCGTGTGAAGGAGAGCGACCGCATCGCCGGCGTCGTCGAGGGCCTGCGCGGGCTCGGAGCCGAGATCGAGGCCACGCCGGACGGCTTCGCGGTGCGCGGCAACGGCGGGCTTCGGGGCGGCACGATCGACGCCCGCGGGGACCATCGCCTCGCGATGATGGGCGCGGTGGCCGGTCTCGCCTCGAGCGAGGGCGTGGAGGTGCTCGGCATGGACGTCGCCGCCGTCTCCTACCCGGGCTTCGTCGAGGATCTGGCGGCGCTGCGCTCGTGAGCCGCCCGCCGCGCCGATGTTGATCGCGATCGACGGGCCCGCCGGAGCCGGGAAGTCGACCGTCGCGCGCGCGCTGGCGCGGGAGCTCGGCTATCGCTACCTCGACAGCGGTGCGATGTACCGCTGCGTCGCGCTGCTCTCGCTCGAGCACCCCCGCGATGCGCCGGCCGAGCTCGCACGCGCCGCGCAGATCAGCTTCGACGCAAGCGGGCAGCAGCCGCCGCGCGTGATCTGCGACGGACGCGATGTGACCGAGGCGATCCGCGCCCCCGAGGTCACCGAGGCCGCCTCGCGCGTCGCCGCCGACCCCGAGGTGCGCCAGGCGCTCGTCGCCAAGCAGCGCGAGCTGCTCGGCGGCGGCGGGTGGGTCGCGGAGGGGAGGGACATCGGTACGGTCGTCGCGCCGGACGCCGAGCTCAAGATCTTCCTCTCGGCCGATGCCGGGGAGCGCGCGCGGCGCCGCGCGGCGGAGCTGGGCGCCGATCCCAGGCTCGTCCTCGCCGAGCAGGCGCTGCGCGACGAGCGGGACAGCAACCGCGCCCACAGCCCGCTGAAGCCCGCCGACGGAGCCGTCGTGCTCGACACGACCGGCATGGACGTCGCGCAGGTCGTGCAGCGGATCGGAGCGCTCGCCCGCGAAAGGCGCGATTAGCGCTCCGCACCCCGCGGGTATAGAGGCCGCCGGTGGAGTGATCGAGCGTGCCGCCGAGACGGCGCGGGGAGGAGTGGACATGGGCAGCATCGGTCGGTGCCGTGACGGCCTCGCGGGCAGGCGGGGTCTCGGCTTCTGGATGGCGTTCGTATGCGCGGCGATCGTGCTGCTGGCCGGCGCGCACCGCGCCGGCGCGTCCACCTTCGAAAAGCGCCCCGTCCTGTTCGTCCACGGATTCGAGAGCGCGGGATCGAACTTCGCCTCGCAGGCGATGCGCTTCGAAAGCAACGGCTACGCGCCGAGCTGGGTGATGGAGCTCGACTACGACTCGACCGCCGCGGTGGCGAACCACGAAGAAGTGGACAAACAGATCGACGAAGCGATCTCGACGCTCGAGGAACGGACCGGCAAGTCACAGGTCGACGTGATCGGCCACTCGGAGGGCACGTCGGTCATGTACAGCTATCTGACCGAAGGCGCGAAGGCCGCCGAACGCCGGGAACGCGTCGCCCGCTACGTCAACATCGACGGCCAGGAAAAAAACCCGGGCGTCCCCACGCTCGCGCTGTGGGCGGGGCGCTGCGGCGATGCGACCTGCAGCAAACCCGAACGCAACATGGAAGGCGCCGAAAACTTCACGATCCCGAACGCGACGCACGTGCAGACCTCGACGTCGGCCGAATCCTTCCAGCAGATCTTCAAGTTCTTCCGCCGCTCGATGCCCGTGCACGACATCGTGCCCCAGAAGGGCAAGATCAAGCTCGCCGGCAAGGCGCTCGAATTCCCCCAGAACACGGGGCTGGTCGGCGACACCGTCCAGGTCTGGCCGGTCGACTCGAACGGCGTGCGCACCACCGGGACGCCGCTCGCCTCCGAAGAAATCAAAGACGGATCGACCGGCGGCGGCGCGTGGGGGCCGGTGACGGCCAAGGCGGGACAGCGCTACGAGTTCGCGCTCGTGCAGCCGACGCGCACGATCCACGTCTACGAGGAGCCCTTCGTGCGCAGCGACTACGCGATCCGACTGCTCGGCTCGGCGGCGATCGAGAACTACACGGGCAAGAACCCCGGCAGCACCGGCGCGGTGATGATCCGCTACGAGGAGTACTGGGGCAACCAGCCCGGCGAAGACGACCAGCTGCTGGTCAACGGCCTGAACGTCTGCACAGCGGCGCTCTGCCCCTGGGAAAAGGAGGTCAACGCCTTCTTCGCCTTCAACTGGGAAAACAAGGAAGAAAGCACGCTCAACGAAGACCCGGTGCTGAGCAAGCCTCCCTTCCTGCAGGGCGCGCAGGTCTTCGTTCCAGGCGCCACGCCGCCGAACGCGACCGTCTCCTACCAGCTGAGCTCGCGCCGCGGCGGCGGCCTGCGGACGCTCAACATCCCCAACTGGGAAGGCACGACCAGCCAGGTCGAGATCTTCTGGAACGACTTCGAGAGCCTGAGCTTCTGAGCTGCCTTCGCTCGGTGGCGCAGCAGGGCACGCTGAGCTACCGTTTCGGCCGTGCTGACGCCGGACCCGTTCGGAGAGATCCGTGAGCCCTGGTGGCGGCGGATCTGGCGCGAGAACCCCGGTGGGGCCCCCAGACGGTACCTGGGTCCGGCGGGGTCCATAGGAGCCCTCGCAGTTCTCCTGCTGCCCACGCACGGGCTCGACCATGCGAGCCGCACAGCGCTCGGGTTTGTGCTCGTGGTCGCACCGCCCGCGCTCGTCGAGCTGTGGTGGAAGCGCCGCCAGCGGCGAGCCGAGGAGCAGCTGCTCGTGTACCCCGAGGAACGGGCGCTCGACTGAGGCTGCCGCCGGGCCGGGAAGGAGTCGCGGTCATACTGGCTGCATGAAGGTCGCCGTCGTCGGCTATCCGAATGTGGGCAAGTCCTCGCTGATCAACCGCCTCACCGGGTCGCGGGAGGCGGTCGTGCACGAGCGCCCGGGCGTCACGCGCGATCGCAAGGAGCTCGACTGCGAGTGGAACGGTCGCGAGTTCAAGCTGATCGACACGGGCGGGATGGACTTCGAGGACGAGGACCCGCTGGCGGGCTCGATCCGCGATCAGGCGCGCGCCGGGATCGCCGACGCGCAGGTCGCGGTGCTCGTCGTCGACGCGCGCGCCGGGGTCAGGCCGGGCGACGAGGAGATGGCCGAGCTGCTGCGCCGCTCGCCGCTGCCGACGATCGTCGCGGCGAACAAGATCGACGGCGTCGCCGATCTGCCGCTCGCAGCCGACTTCCACCGCCTGGGTCTGGGAGAGCCGCTTGCCGTGTCGGCCGCCCAGGGGCTCGGGTCGGGGGACCTGCTCGACCGCATCGTCGAGCTGCTGCCTTCCGGCGAGCAGGAGCCCGACGCCGATGCGATCCGGCTGGCGGTCATCGGCCGCCCCAACGTCGGCAAGTCCTCGCTCGTGAACCGCTTCCTCGGCGAGGAGCGGGTGATCGTCTCACCCGAGGCGGGGACGACCCGCGACGCCATCGACATGCCGCTGATGGTCGGCGAGCGCAGGCTGATCCTCGTCGACACGGCGGGCATGCGCAGGCAGTCGAAGGTCTCGGACTCGGTCGAGTACTACACCGCGCTGCGCTCGCAGCGGGCCGCCGAGCGCGCCGACGTCGCACTGGTCGTCTGCGACGCGGCCGACGGGGTGACCGCGCAGGACCTGCGCATCGCCGAGCTGGCGATGAAGGCCGGCTGCGCGACCGCGATCGTGCTCAACAAGTGGGACCTGCACGAAGGCACCGAGGAGGATCTCGCGCACGAGCGCGGGCGCGTCGCGGAGAAGCTGCGCCTGCGCCCGCGGGCTCTGACGGCGAGCGCCAAGACCGGACGCCACGTCTCGCGGCTGCTGAGCGAGGCGATCGCGCTCGGCGATCGCATGGCCGGCCGGATCCCGACCCCGGAGCTCAACCGCTTCCTCTCTGAGGCCGTCCAGGCGCGCCAGCCCCCCGTCGGCACGCGGCGCGGCTCGAGCCAGCATCGCCTGAAGCTGCTCTACATGGCCCAGATCGGCGAGCGCCCGCCGCGCTTCGCGATCCAGGTCAATTCGCGCGCGCGCGTGACCCGCGACTACGCCTACTTCCTCGAGAACCGCCTGCGGGCGCGCTACGGCATGGACGGCGTGCCGCTGATCATCGACTTCGTCGAGCGCGGTCAGCGCAGGCGAGCCCGCGCAGCATAGACTTCGGCGACTTTTGCCAACCCCGGGCCGCCGCGCAGGCGCCCGCCCGAACCCTGGAGCTGAGCGCACCACCCCATGACAGAGCTTTCCGACAACGAATTCCTCTTCACCTCCGAGTCGGTCACGGAGGGGCATCCGGACAAGATCGCCGACCAGATCTCCGACGGCGTCCTCGACGCGGTCCTGACCGACGACCCGTACGGACGCGTGGCCTGCGAGACGCTCGTGAACACCGGCCTGATCGTCGTCTCCGGCGAGATCTCGACCGACACCTACGTCGACATCCAGGACATCGCCCGCAGCACCGTGCGCAAGATCGGCTACAACGACGCGAACTTCGGCTTCGACTGCCACACCTGCGCCGTGATCAACGCGATCGACAAGCAGTCTCCGGACATCGCGCAGGGGGTGGACGCCGCGTATGAGACGCGCCACGACCCCGCCGACGAGGACGAGCTCGACGTCGCCGGCGCGGGCGACCAGGGGATGATGTTCGGCTACGCCTCGAACGAGACCGAGGAGCTGATGCCACTGCCGATCTCGCTCGCGCACAAGCTCGCCAAGCGCCTCTCGGAGGTGCGCAAGGGCGAGGTCGTCCCCTACCTGCGCCCCGACGGCAAGACGCAGGTCACGGTCCGCTACAAGGACGGGCGTCCCGTAGAGATCGAAAAGATCCTGATCTCCACCCAGCACGCCGACGGGATCGACTCCGAGGCGCTGATCAAGCCAGATCTGCTCGAGCACGTGCTGCGGCCCGTCCTGCCCGCCGACCTCTACGACGAGAAGAAGCTCGTGCGCAACTTCCTCGTGAACCCGACGGGGCGTTTCGTGATCGGCGGCCCGATGGGCGACTGCGGCCTCACGGGCCGCAAGATCATCGTCGACACCTACGGCGGCATGGCCCGCCACGGCGGCGGGGCCTTCTCGGGCAAGGACCCCTCGAAGGTCGACCGCTCCGCCGCCTACGCCGCCCGCTGGGTCGCGAAGAACATCGTGGCTGCCGGGCTGGCCGACCGCGCCGAGGTGCAGGTCGCATACGCGATCGGCGTCGCGCATCCGGTGTCGGTGATGGTCGAGACGTTCGGAACCGAGAAGGATGGCATCACGCGCGGCGCGATCGCGCGCGCCGTCGATGAGGTCTTCGACCTGCGACCCGGAGCCTTCCGCGAGGAGCTCAAACTGCACCGTCCGATCTACCAGAAGACGGCCGCCTACGGGCATTTCGGCCGCGACGACCACGACTTCACGTGGGAGCGCACCGACAAGTCCGACGCGCTGCGCAGGGCCGCCGGCCTCTGACCGCACCCCCCTCTAGGGTCGAGGGCGTGCCCGCGACCGCCCAGCTCGAGCCGTCCGCGCCGCCCGCGGGCGGCCTGGAGATCGCGCAGGTCCAGCCGATCACGACCACCCGCGCCCTTCAGGGACCGTTCGACTACCGCCTGCCCGAGGAGCTGCGGGCGGGCGTCGAGGTCGGCTCGATGCTGGTCGTGCCGTTCGGCCGCCGCGAGCTCCTGGGCGTCGTCGTGGGCCTCGCCGAGCGCAGCGAGCTCGCCGAGGAGCGGCTGCTCGAGCCGTTGCGCGTGCTCGAGCCCGGCGTGCCACCCGACCTCGTGGAGCTCGCCGAGTGGGTGGCGGGCGAGTACTGCTCGACGATCGCGCGCGCGCTCGGCCTCGTGCTGCCTCCCGGCGCGGCGCGGCGTCTCAGCGGGCGCAAGCGCCGTCCCGTGCCGCGCCCCCGCCACCGGCCCGTCGGCGCGCGCCGCCCGCAGGCCCCGCGGCTGACCGGCGACCAGCAGGCGGTCCTCGCGGAGCTCGCCGCGGCGCTCGAGCGGCGCCGAGGCGACCGGCGGCTGCTGCACGGGGTCACGGGCTCGGGCAAGACCGAGGTCTACCTGCGGGCGGCCGCGATCGCGCTCGAGCAGAGGCGCGGCGCGATCGTGCTGGTGCCCGAGATCGCGCTGACGCCGCAGATCGTCAGCCGCTTCGTCGAGCGCTTCGGCGAGACTGTCGCCGTGCTCCACTCGCGGCTGCGTCCCGCCGAGCGCTACGCCGAGTGGCGCCGCCTGCGCGAGGGCGATGCCCGCATCTGCGTGGGGCCGCGCTCGGCGGTGTTCGCGCCGATCGAGGAGCTGGGCCTGATCGTCGTCGACGAGGAGCACGACTCCTCCTACAAGCACGAAGGCGATCCCCGCTACGACGCTCGCGACGTCGCCGCCGAGCGCGCCGCCCGCGCCGGCGCCGTCCTGCTCCTGGGCAGCGCCACGCCCCGGCCCGAGACCGCCGAGCGCGTGGGTGCGCTGTCGCTGCCAGATCGCGTCGACGGCAGGCCGCTGCCGCGCGTCGACGTCCTCGACATGCGCGGCGAGGGCCACGGGCTGCACCCGTCGACCGCGCAGGCGCTCGCCGAGGTCCGCGCCGCGCGCGGCAAGGCGATCGTGCTGCTCAACCGCCGCGGCTGGTCGAACTTCCTCTCCTGCCGCTCGTGCGGTCGCGTCTGGAGCTGCCCGCAGTGCGATGTCGCGCTGGTGCTCCACCGCGCCGGGGGCTTCCTCGCCTGCCACCACTGCGGGCACCGCGAGCGGGCCCCGAGCCGCTGCGGCGACTGCTCCTCGACCTCGGTCGCGCGTCACGGCGCCGGCACCGAGCGCCTCCAGCACGACCTCAGCGCTCTGCTCGACAACGGCGAGTTCCCCGTCTTCCGGCTCGACGCCGACGTGCTCGCGGGGCCCGGGTCGCCGCCCTCGGCGCAGGGGACGGCCGGCGGCGGCGGCGCGGACGCGGACGCGGACGCGGCGGAGCGTGACATCGGCGGGGTGCTGCGAAGCTTCGAGGCCGCGGACTGCGGCGCGCTGATCGGCACGCAGATGGTGGCCAAGGGCCATGACTTCCCCGATGTGACGCTCGGCGTGGTGCTCGACGCCGATGCGACGCTGCGTTTTCCCGACTTCCGCGCCGAGGAGCGCACCTTCGCGCTGATCGCCCAGCTCGCCGGGCGCGTCGGCCGGGGCGCAGAGGGGAGGGTCCTGGTGCAGACGATCGCCCCCGAGGCTCGATCGATCCTGCATGCGGCCCGCCACGACAGCGCGGGCTTCCTCGCCGGCGAGCTCGACCGGCGGCGAGCGCTCGGCTACCCGCCCTTCTCACATCTGATCCGGATCGTCTGTGCCGCGCCCGACGCCCGAGCCGCTCAGGCCGCCGCGCTTGACGTGGGGGCGCGGCTGCGCGAGGCGTTCGGGGCCGCGGCGCCCTCCGCAGGCGCCGGGTCGCCGGGCGGCAAGGCTACGGGCGCGAACCCCGCCGTGCTCGGTCCCGCGACGCTCTTCCGGCTTCGCGGGCGCGAGCGGCGCGTGCTCGTGGTGAAGGCCGCCGAGCGCCGGCCGGCGGTCGCGGCGGTGGGAGCCGCCGTCGAGCGGGCAGCGTCCGCGCGCGAGCACGCGGGGGTCAACTTCAGCGTCGATGTCGACCCTCAGTAGGAGCGCTCTGGACGTGCGTCGAATTACTTGACTACCTCCGGATGAGGCATTAATGTGCCCGCCACATCACACACGGGGTCGTGCCGCACGAGGGGGGCAAGATGTTCGCGCGTACAGGAGGAGGAGCACGGCCTGGGGCCGAGCGGAAGGCGCATGGAGCGATACGTCCTGCGCGGCCACTGCTGGTGGCGCTCGTCGTGCTCGCGGCGGCACTCGGCGTGGCAGCGCCGGCCTCGGCGATCCTGGTGCGGCTGCCGAACGGGAAGGTGCTGGGCTATGAGCCGCTGATCGGGCAGGGACTGGGAAGCGGCGCACCCGTTGCGCCCGGAACGCTCACCAGGCCGTCGAGCAAATTCGACTCGGCCTTCAGCAACCTCGACTACAGCGGCGGACCCGTGATGCCGTCGAACAAGAACTACACGATCGTCTGGAACCCCTCGAACTACAAAGGGACCGCGTTCCAGGGTGGCTACGCCGAAGGGATCGCGAACTACTTCAAAGATCTCCAGGCGGTGAAAGGCACGAGCTCAAACAGCGACGCCGTCTCGACGCAGTACAACGACGCCTCCGGGAACACTGCCGCATACAACTCGGAATTCATCAAAGCGGTCGCGGCGAGCGATCCGCTTCCGACTAGCGGCTGCCCGTTCGCGCCGCCCGGCGGCGCGTGCCTGACCGACGCCCAGCTGCAAGCCGAGCTCGACCACGTGCTGACCGTCAACGGCCTGCCCCGCGACCTCAGCCACGAGTACTACCTGCTGACGCCGCCGGACGTCGCGAGCTGTTTCTCCTCCTCCTCGGCCTGCTCCGCCAACGCGACAGGCCAACAGGTCTTCTGCGGATACCACAGCGCGAGCTCGACGTCGACGTCGTTCCTGTACTCGAACATCCCCGACCTCGTCTTCAACGGAGGGTGCGATCCTTACGTCCAGTTCGGCTGCGAATTCGTTGAATGCTTCTACAACAACTCGGTTGCGGACAGCGTTCTGAGCGTGGTCTCGCACGAGCACAACGAGTCGATCACCGATCCGCAGCCGAACAACGCGTGGACCGACTGGCAGCCGTGCGCCCAAGGTGCACCCCAGACCTGCGGAGGCGAGATCGGCGACAAGTGCGCCCACGACGAACTCGGAGGACCGGAATTCGTCGAAGATGAATTCGAACTGTTCAGGTTCAAACTCTACGACGCCACGATCAACGCTCACAAATACCTCCTCCAGAGAGAGTGGAGCAACCAGATAGTCGGGGGCGAACACTGTCTCGGGAAACTCGTGCCGAACGGCCATACGGCGCTCGCCAGCTTCGTGGCGTCGCAGGGCTCGGGCCTCAGCGTCAACTTCAACGCAAGCGCCTCGTCGGCCACCAATGGCGTTGCGCGTTATGTGTGGCAGTTCAACGACGACATCAACCCAGGCGACACGCCGCAGCTCAACAGCGAAACGACGACCAGCCCGACGTTCAGCCACACGTTCCCGGCGCTGGGAACCTACAGCGTCGCACTGACCGTGATGGCGCCCGACGGGACCAGCAACGGCACGGTACGCCTCGTTACTGTCCTCGCTCCGCCTCCGCCGCCTCCGCCTCCGCCGCCACCCCCCGTCCCGGTGCCCGTCACATCAACGCCAGGGTCCGGGTCAGGGTCGGCGTCAGGCGCCGGCGGTGGGAAAACGGGCGGTACACCGAACAGCAACTTCACCGCCGGGACCGCGTCGGTGAGCCCGAAAAACGGGACGGTCACCGTCACCGAGACAGTCTCGGACCCGGGGACGTTCAGCTGGCTGCTCACGTTCCAGAACGGTAAGTTCGGGGTGTTCACGGCCAGCAACGCGAAATGCAAGGCCGGGACCGTGAAGCTGGGCGGCAAGTGCCGGCCGGCGAAGATCGTCTTCTCGAAGGGCAGCCAGGCGGTCGCCGGCGCGGGGACGGTCCAGCTCGTGTTCAAACCGAGCGGCTCCGCGCTGAAGGCGCTGAAGACCGCGTTGAAGCAGAAGAAAGGGCTGACCGTGACCGAGACGTTCACGTTCCAGTCCTCCCGGGGCGGCAGCCCGGTCGCCCACACTCAAACCGTTCTCGTGAAGCTGAAGAAGTAGCGGCTGCGGGTGGCTGCTCGGAGATCAGGGTTCGCCGCCCGGCGGCGGGGGCTGGCGCTACGCGCCGGCGTCACGGCGCTGCTCGCCGCGGCGCTCGCCTGTGGCGTCGCCGCGAGCGCGTCGGCCGTCGTCGCGCGGACGGGCAACGGAGCCACGGTGAGCTACCTCCCCGCGCCCGGGAGCGCCGCGCCCGGTGGCGCTGCACCGAGCCTCGGCGTGCGGCCCTTCGACGTCTTCTTCAAAAACCTCGACTACAACGGCGGCCCCGTGATGTCGTCGAACACGAACTACACCTTCTACTGGAGCCCGACCGGAACCGCGGCCTACCCGGCGGGCTACACGACGGGCGTCAACCGGTACTTCGAAGACCTCGCGCACGACAGCGGCGGCATCCAGAACGTCGACTCCGTGGCGACGCAGTACAACGACGCCTCGGGCGCGTCGGCCGCCTACAGCTCGAAATTCGCCGGTCAGCTCGTCGACACCGACCCCTACCCCGTGAACGGCTGCACGCGGGCGCCGAAATGCCTCACGGACGAACAGATCAGGACCGAGCTCGCCAAATACATCGGGGAACACGGGCTGCCCACTGACCTCGGCCACGAGTACTTCGTCCTGACGCCTTCGGGTGTCGAGAGCTGCTTCGAACCGGCGGGTGGCGCGTGCTCGGCGAACTCGAGCAAACCGGCCTACTGCGCGTACCACGGCAACGCCCCGCTCGAAGGCGGCGGCGAGATCATCTACTCGAACGACCCCTTCGTGGACGAAAAAGAATGCGACGAACCGCACCACATCAACGGACCGTCCGACTCGGCCCTCTTCGGCGGCCTCAGCCATGAGCACAACGAGTCGATCACCGATCCCGAACCGAACAACGCGTGGACCGACTTCGGCGGGTCCGGGGAAAAAACCGGCTTCGAGAACGGCGACAAGTGCCGCACGTTCGAAGAAGCGAGCGAATTCGGGACTCCGCTCGGCGAAGTCGAAGTCGAAGGCGAAAAACTGACCTACAACCAGGAAATCAACGGCGACAAGTATTGGTACCAGCAGGAGTGGAGCAACAAAGGCAAAACATGCCTTCAGCGGCTCAAATTCGAAGCCTCCGAATGGCCGACGGCGACCTTCTCGAGCGCCCCGGTCAGCGGCAACGAAGTCAAATTCGACGCGACCGGCTCGACCGCGGGCGCCGGAGTGCGCTACAGCTGGCAGTTCAACGACTCGATCGGGGAACCGAAAACGGTCGAGACGACTGCGCTCACGATCAGCCACAAATTCTCCTCGGCCAGCACCTTCGCCGTGGCGCTGACGGTCTTCAAATCCGACGGTACGAGTCGCGGCACCGCGCGGCAGGTGACGCCCGGAAAGAAATCGCAGAACATCTCGTTCACTTCGAGTGCCCCGGGCTCGGCGACGATCGGCGGCCCGACATACGAACCCGCGGCCGAAGCGACCTCGAAACTCGCCGTGGCGTTCACGATCGATGCCGCGAGCTCGGCGGTCTGCTCGATCTCGGGCGTCACCGTCAAATTCATCGGCGTGGGCACATGCACGATCGACGCCAACCAGGCGGGCGCCGCGGAATACGATGCCGCGCCGCAGGCGCAGCAGTCCTTCACGGTCAGCCGGAAAACGCAGACGGTCTCGTTCGAAAGCGCACCGCCGCCCTCGCCGAGCGTCGGCGGGACGACCTACAAAGTCGCAGCGAAAGCGAGCTCCGGGCTGGCGGTCACGCTGACGATCGACGCGACTAGCGCCGCGGTCTGCTCGATCTCGGGCTCCACGGTGAGCTTCATCGGCGAAGGCACCTGCAGGATCGACGCCAACCAGGCCGGCAACTCGGAATACAGCCCTGCTCCCCAGGCCCAGCAGTCGTTCTCCGTCGGTCCCGATCCGCGACCGGCGCAGACGATCAGCTTCACCTCAGTCGCGCCCGGGTCCGCGACGATCGGGACCACGTACCAGGTCGAAGCCGAAGCCAGCTCGAAACTGGCCGTTGCCTTCACGATCGACGCCTCCAGCGCGTCGGTCTGCACCGTGTCCGGATCGACGGTCACCTTCACCGCCGCGGGAACATGCACGATCGATGCGAACCAGCCGGGCAGCGCTGAATTCAAACCCGCGCCGCAGGCCCAGCAGTCCGTCACCGTCGCCCCCGTCGCCGTCGTGCCGCCGCCCCTGCAGGGCAAACTTCCCGGTGGACCGATGCTGAGCCCGCCCGAACCGGACAGCAGCTTCACCGCGGGCACGAGCTCGTTCGACCCCCGGACCGGGAGCGTGACGTTCAGCGAGACGATCAAGAACACGGGCCGCTTCAACTGGCTGCTCACGTTCCCGAACGGCAAATTCGGGGTCTTCACAGCCGCGGCCAGGTGCAAGACGGGCTTCGTTCGCCTCGCGGGGCGCTGCCGCCCGTCGAAGATCGTCTTCGCGAAGGGCGTCGCGGCGGTGCCCGTGGGAATCGTGGTCTTCAAGCTGAAGCCGAGCGCATCGGCGTTGCGCGCGCTGAAGACGGCGCTCAAGCAGAAGAAGAGCCTGCCGGTGACCGCCACGTTCACGTTCCAGTCCTCCCTCGGAGGCAGCCCCGTCTCGCACACGCAGACGATCGCCGTGAAGCTCAAGACGCGCTGAGCCCGCGGGGCTGGGAACGCCTTGCGATCCCCGCAACTTGCGCGCTCCCAGGGGTTCTACGTTTATCCTGATCTGCCCTGCGGCCGCTGACGCGATGCCGGGGGAGGGACACATTCCATGCAGAAGCGACGACAAAGCACGGGCATCGAGCCGACCTCGCACGCGCGGTCACGATGGGCGCTGCGCGCCCATGCTCCGCTGTCACGAAGGTGGTCCGCGACGACCGCTGTGCTTGTGGCGTTGCTCCTCAGCGCGTTCTGGGTGACGGCCTCGGCGGCGGCCGAACCGCAGAAAATCGAATTCACGTCGAGCCCGCCCGAACCCGGCCTGGTCGGTGGAAGCTACACGCCGACGGCGACGGCTACGTCCGGATTGCCTGTGACGTTCTCGATCGCGTCCTCGAGCGAACCGAGATGCTCGATCTCCAAAGGGAAAGTGGAATTTCTGGCGCCGGGCCAATGCGTGATCGATGCAAACCAGGAAGGCGAACTGCCCGCTTGGGAACCCGCGCCGCAGAAGGAACAGGAAGTCGAAGTGAAGCGGCCCCAGACGATCGAATTCACGTCGACTCCGCCGAATCCCGGCACCGTGGGCTCGACGTACAGCGTGGCGGCCGTGGGCGGCGGATCGGAAAGCCCCGTGGTGTTCACGATCGACCCGTCGACCGTCGCGGCGTGCACGATCTCGGGCTCGGTCGTGAGCTTCCTGGCGCCAGGTCCGTGCATCCTCGACGCAAACCAGGCTGCTGTCGGCGAATACGCGGCAGCCGCACAGGCGCAGCAGCCCATCACGGTGGTTGAACCTCCTCCCGTCACCGTCGTCCCGGGCCCGAGCCCGCCGCCCCCGCCGTCACCCTCGCCCGCCCCGGCGCCGTCGCCCGGGCCCGTCCCCTCGCTCGGCAACAGCAACTTCACGGCGGGGGTGCGTTCGTTCGAGCCGAGGACCGGACGGGTGGTCTTCTACGAGACGATCACCGACCCGGGCACCTTCACGTGGCTGCTCACCGTCCCGAACGGGAAGTTCGGCGTGTTCTCCTCGAGCAAGAAGAAATGCACGGTCGGCCTCGTGCGGCTCGCCGGACGCTGCCGCCCCTCGAAGATCGTCTTCGCGACCGGCAGCGCCTCCGTCCCGGCGGGTGTCGTGATCTTCAAGCTGCGACCGAGTCCCAACGCCTTGAAGGCCCTGAAGAACGCCCTCAAACAGAGCCGGGGGTTGCTCGTGACCGCGACCTTCACGTTCCAGTCCTCTCGCGGCGGCAGCCCGGTCACGCACACCCAGACGCTGCGGGTCAAGCTCAAGGGATAAGCGGCCGCGGGCGCCGCCGCGCTCGCGCGGGGCTGGGCGCTCGCGGACGGCTGGGCGTCCTCCTAAACTCTCGGGCAATGCCCGACGAGGACGCACTTCAGGAGCTCGAGGAATCTGCGTCTGACGACGCCGAGCTCGAGGCGCCCGCATCCGACGACGCGGACGTCGAGGTCGAGCGCGAGGAGGACGCGCCGCCGGCCGCGGAGCTCGACCCCGAGACGAGGGCGCGACGCGACGCCGCGCTGCGCCACGTGCGCAAGCTCGGCGACCCCGTGCTGCGCGCGACGGCGCTGCCCGTCGAGCGCTTCGACGAGCAGCTCGAGCGGGAGGTGGAGCGAATGGGGGAGCTCATGCACGACGCCCTCGGCGTCGGCCTCGCCGCGACGCAGCTCGGCGTGCTGCACCGCGTGCTCGTCTACCGCGTCCACGCCGAGGATCCGCTGACGGCGCTCGTCAACCCGGTGCTCGAATGGACGAGCGACGAGCTCGAGACGGCGGCGGAGGGCTGCCTCAGCCTGCCCGGCGTGCACGTCGAGGTGGAGCGTCCCGCGAGCGTCAAGGTGCGCGCGCAGGACCCGCGCGGCGAGTCGCTCGAGGTCGAGGCCGAGGGGCTCGAGGCGCGCGTGATCCAGCACGAGATCGATCACCTCGAGGGCGTGCTGATCCTCGATCGCATCTCCAGGGAGGCCCGCAAGGAGGCGATGCGCGCGATGCGCGAAGCCCAGGAGCCGATCGAGGAGCGGCCGGCCAGCGCGGCCTGACGGCGGCGTCGCGGGGCTCGAGCCGCCTTGGCAACGGTCTTCCTCGGGACCTCGCAGTTCGCGGCCGCGATCCTCGAGCGCCTGGCGCGCAGCGAGGCCCACAGCCCGGTGCTCGTCGTGACGCGCCCCAACCGCCCGGCGGGGCGCGGCAGGCGCGAGAGCGCGCCGCCCGTCGCCGAGCGTGCGAAGGCGCTCGACCTGCCCCTCTACCAGCCGCAGAGCGTCAACGACCCCGAAGCCCGCGCCGTGATCGAGAGGGCCGGCGGCGCCTCCGGCGATCCGCGTCCCCCGACGATCGTCGTCTGCGCCTTCGGCGCGATCATCAAGGAGCCCCTGCTCTCCGAGCACGCCATCCTCAACGTGCATCCGTCGTTGCTGCCGCGATGGCGCGGCGCGGCTCCGGTCGAGCGGGCGATCATGGCGGGCGACGAACAGACCGGCGTCTCGATCATGCGCCTCACCGCCGGTCTCGACAGCGGGCCAGTGTCGCTCGTCGCGAGGGAGCCGATCGCCCCGAGGGACACCTACGGCTCGCTCAGCGCCCGCCTCCAGGAGCTCGGCGGCGAGCTGGTCGTCCGCGCGCTCGACGAGAGCCCCCCGTTCCGCGAGCAGCCGGAGGAGGGCGTGACGTACGCGGAGAAGATCGGGGCCGCGGACCGGCTGCTCGACCCCGCACGGCCGGCGGAGCAGCTCGAGCGCGTGGTGCGGGCCCTGCACCCGCACATCGGTGCACGCGTGGCGCTGCCCGGCGGATCGCTGCTCGGCGTTCAGCGCGCTGCGCTCGTCGAGGAGTCCTCGGGCGCCCCCACGGCCGATCGAGCTCCGGGACTCGCGGCGGATGGGGACCGGCTGCTGCTCGCCTGCACGCCCGGGGCGCTCGAGCTGCTCGTCGTGCAGCCGCCCGGCGGACGGCCGATGGACGCCTCAGCCTATCTGCGCGGTCACGAGCTGCCGGGGCGCCGGTAGCCGGCGACGTAGCCGGGCGGGAGGATGCCGGCCGCGAGCCGCGGATCGGGCAGCGGCTCGAGCGGCTCGCTCGCGAACGGGATGACGCCGGCCCAGACGTCCATCGCGTAGTCCTCCTCGTCGTCGAGCGGTGGCCCGCTGCGCACCTTCGCCGAGGCCTCGTCGATCGTCAGCGCCAGCACCGACGTCGCAGCCAGCTCGTTCTCGCTGGGCCGGCGGACCTCGGCCCAGCGGCCCGGAACGATGTGCTCGACGATCGCCTCGAGCGCCGCGAGCTTCTCGGCGGGGTCCTCGACCACCTGCGCGGTGCCGAGCAGCATCACCGAGCGGTAGTTCGCCGAATGGTGCATCGCCGAGCGTGCGAGCACGAGGGCGTCTAGCAGCGTCACCGTCAGGCACGCCTGGGCGCCGCCCGCGAGCGCGCGAAGCGTGCGGCTCGCGGCCGAGCCGTGGCAGTAGACGACGTCGCCGCTGCGCGCGTGCAGCGTGGGGATCACGAGCGGCTGGCCGTCGGCGTCGGAGATCCCGAGGTGCGCGACGAGCGCCTCGTCGAGGATCGCGTCGATCACCTCGCGCTCGTAGCTGCCGCGTTCTCGACGACGGCGAACCCTCACGCGATCTGAAGCTGGCTCGGCAGACACGGGCGTTCTCCGTCTCCAGGTCGGGGCGAGGGCTCCCTTCGGAGCCCTCCTGATGGTCGATGATGTCAAGCGTGCCAGCGCCACGCGCACAAGTCGATGTCGCCCCCGCCCGCCGCTGCGCCTACGCTGTGCTGCGCCGCGTCTTCGAGGGCGGCGCCTACGCCGACCAAGCGCTCCACGCGGAGTGCGCCGAGGAGTCGCAGCGCGACCGCGCGCTCGCGATGCGTCTCTCCTACGGCGCCGTGCAGCGAAAGGCCACGCTCGACCATCTCCTCGAGCGGCTCGCCGAGCGGCCCCTGACCCGGCTCGATGCACCCGTGCTCGCGGCGCTGCGCCTTGGCCTGTACGAGCTCCTCTACCTCGCCGGCGCGCCCGACTACGCCGTCGTCGCCGACGCCGTCGAGCTCGCCAAGGAGAACGGCCGCGGCGGCCACGGCCTCGTCAACGCCGTTCTGCGACGCGCGGCGCGCGAGGGACCGCAGCGGCTGCTCGCCGGGCTCTCGGACGAGACGCCCGAGCGCGCCGCGGTGCTGCACTCGCATCCCGAGTGGATCGCCCGGCTCCTGTGGAAGGAGCTCGGCCCCGAGCAGGCGCGAGCGCTGATGGCGAGCGACAACGAGCCGGGGGAGGTCGCGCTGCGCGCCAACACGCTTCGGACCGACGCCGGGCGGCTGGCGGCCCAGCTGCCGGTGGCGACCCACCCCGATCCCCAGCTCCCGGAGGCGCTCGTCCTCGACGGCGCCTTCGACATGCACGCCTCGCCGCTGTGGCCCGCCGGCGCGTTCATCGCGCAGTCGCGAGCGGCGATGCTCGTCGGGCACGTGCTCGCCCCGGTCGCCGGCGAGCGCGTCCTCGACCTGTGCGCGGCGCCGGGCGGCAAGACCACCCATCTCGCCGCTCTGATGGAGGGCCGCGGGGAGGTGCTCGCCGTCGAGCGCAATCGCGCGCGCGCCGGCGCGCTCGTCCGCACGGCGCAGCGCCTGGGCGCGGCCAACGTCCGCGTCGAGATCGCCGACGCCGCCGAGCCCCGCGGCGGGGGCGACGCCTTCGACCGGGTGCTCGTCGATCCGCCGTGCTCGGGTCTCGGGACGCTGCAGGCGCGGGCCGATCTGCGCTGGCGGAGCACCCCTGAGGGCATCGGCCGGATGGCGGAGGAGCAGGCCCGGATCCTGAGGTCGGGAGCCGAATCTCTCCGTCCGGGAGGGGTGCTTGTCTACTCTACCTGCACGATCTCCCCGACCGAGAACGAGCGCACGATCGCGGCCTTCCTTGAATCTCATCCCGAGTTCAGCATCGATGACCTCGCCGCCGAGCGGCCCGCCTTCGCAGCGGCGGTCCTGCCCGGGGTGGACGGGCCGGCGGGTGAGGTGCTCAGGCGCTGCCTGCTGACGCTGCCCCACCGGGACCGCACGGCGGGCTTCTTCATCGCGCGTCTGAGCAGGAGCTGAGGATGGCCGACGGCGAGCACGAGGCAGCCGCGAAGGGAGCGATCGAGCTCGGGCCGAAGTGCCCGCACTGCGGCGAGCCGTGGCTGCGCCCCACGAACCTGCCCGGCCGATACCGGTGCGTCTACTGCCTGCATCGGTTCGAGCTGACATCCGTCTGCCCGAACTGCGGCGAGCACTCGACGATCGTGAGGATGTCCTCGACCGCGATCCTCAAGTGCAACAACTGCGGCGATTCGATGCTCCAGGCTGTATGAGCGAGGCCGCCCTCGCATCCGCCGGCGAGCTGTTGATGGGCGTGCGCGTCGTGCCGTCGATCCTCTCTGCCGACTTCGGGCGCCTGCGCGAGCAGGTCGTCGAGGTGCTCGAGGCGGGCGCGCGGATCATCCACGTCGACGTCATGGACGGGCACTTCGTCCCGCCGATCACCGTGGGGGCGCTGATCGTCGAGGCGCTCGCCGAGCGCGTGCGAGAGGCCGGCGCGATGCTCGAGGCGCATCTCATGATCGAGCGCCCCGAGCGCCATGCCGGCGAGTTCGTCAAGGCGGGCGCGCGCTCCGTGACCTTCCACGCCGAGGCGACTCCGAACGTCGCCTACACGGCCAACCTCCTGCACGAGCTCGGCGCCTGCGTCGGCGTCGCCGTCAACCCGGCGACTCCCGCGACGGCGCTCGCCGACGTCGCGCACGAGCTCGATGTCGCGCTGTGCATGACCGTCAACCCGGGCTGGGGCGGCCAGCCGTTCATCGAGCACTCGCTCGAGAAGCTGCCGCCGCTGCGGGGCACCGTCGGCGAGGCGGTGGCCGTCGAGGTCGACGGCGGCATCGACGCCACGACCGCGCCGCGATGCCTGGAGGCCGGCGCGAACCTGTTCGTCGCGGGCTCGGGGATCTTCCGCTCGCCGGACCCCGGCGAGGCCTACCTCGCGATCGCGCGATCGGTCGGGGCCGACTGAGGGCCGGCCGAGGCGCGCGCGCCCGCCTGCGCTCGCGATCGGCGGTAGACGATCGCGAGCGCGCCGGCCAGGAGCGCCGTTGCGCCGGCGTATCCGATCTCGGTGCGCAGCAGCTGATCGTCCACAACCGGGAGCAGCATCCAGGCGAGGAACAGGACCGCCGTGAGCACCCAGCAGAGCGCCGCGGCTCGCGCGCGGTCGCGCGCGAGCGCAGCCTGGTTGAGCGTGCCCGAGACCAGATGCAGGCCCATACCCACGCCGATCAGGGCCAGGCCGAAGCGGTTGTAGGAGTGATGCTGGCCGAACAGGTGGCTCATCACGAAGGGGCCGATCGCCAGCAGCCCGAGCGCGACAGCGGCCGTGAAGGCGGCGATCGCGAGCACAGTCACCCGCACCGCGCGATCGAACGCGGCATGGCTCTTCGTCGCATCGAGCCCGGTCAGGTGTGGGAGCAGTGAGGTCTGAATCGCCTGGAAGAGCTGCAGCGGCGCGCGAGCGATCAGCAGCACGTTGAAGACGATCCCGGCGAGCGCGGTGCGCGAGCTCGCGGCGACGGTCAGCACCGCCGCGTTCAGCAGCGTCTGCTCGGAGAGCATGATCGCCGAGACCCATCCGGCGAAGCCGCCCCCGCGCCGGAGAGACAGCTGGCCGCCGGGATGCGCGACCGCCTCCTGGATACCCTCGGCGGCCGGCCCCGCGAGCCCCGCCTCGGCCTCGTCGGTCGTGATCGGCGCGCCGGCGAGCGCGACGTCCGCGTCGTGCTCGTGGACCGGCCCGGCGCCGCCTGCCTGGCGGCGCTCCTCGCCCTGACGCGCGAAGGCCGCCGGGACGACGATCAGCGACACGAGCGGCGCGGCGGCGATTCCGGCCGCCACCGCCGTCTGGCCGCTCGCGATGCCGACGGCGACCGCGAGCGGGAAGCAGATCCGGGCGAACGCCTCCATCAGCACGAGGCCGCCGTAGAGGGCGAAGTACTCGTGCCCCGCGAGCCAGCCGCGCGCGAAGTAGCTCGCGGCGTAGGCGAGCGTGCCCACGACGAGCACGTCATACAGCGCCGCCTGGTGGTCGAAGAGGTTGTCGACGATCTCGCCGTGCAGGGCGAGCGCCGCTATGAGGAACAGCAGCGCGAAGCCCGCCTGGATCGACGCCGGGACGCGCAGCGACTGCATCGCGTGCCCGTGTGCGCGGCGCTCGGCGATCGTCCGCGAGAGCAGCTGTTCCACCGGGCGGTAGATCACCGAGATGATCACGAACATCACCGACCACAGGAGGTCGATGCGCTTCGCCGACTGTTCGCCGAGGACGTGGCTCGCGATCGCGAAGTAGCCGAGCGTCAGCAGGCCGGTTGCGGCGATCCCCAGCGACAGTATTCGCGCCCCCCGCGTGTAGGAGCGGGTCGCGCCCGGCGACGGTCGCCGTGGGGTGCTAGAGCCGGACAAGCAACATGGTCCACGGGAAGGGCGAGCGGACCTCGACGACCTCGCCGTGGCGCGAGAGCAGCTCGATGAACGAGCGCCTGGACCAGTGGTTGAGATGGCCGGGCGTGTTCCCAAGCGCCGGCCAGTATGCGCCGCGTGCCATGTTGAGCATCCGCCAGAGCGGCTCGCGCGGCACCGAGACGAGCAGGTGGCGCCCGGCGCAGCGAGCCATCTCGCTCAACGTGTGCCGGGGGTCGGGCACGTGCTCGAGCACCTCGATCGCGCTGGCAAGGTCGAACTCTCCGTCCGCGAACGGCAGGTTCTCGGCGCGCATCACGCGGTACTCGAGGTTCGGCGCCTGGCGCTCGGCCCATCCCGCCTGGATCGAGTCCTCTTCGAGGTCGATGCCCACCAGGCGCCCGCCGCCGAGGCGCAGCGCCCAGCGGTGCACGAGCACCCCCTCGCCGCAGCCGACGTCGAGCAGCGAGCGCGGGGCGGCGCGGTCGAGCAGCTCGTCGAGCGAGCGCTCGAAGCGGCTCATCATGCGCCGCACGAACGGGTTGCTCGAGCCGTACTTGTCGTAGGTGTTGCCGGTGACGATCCCGCCGTCGGAGACGGTCACCCCGCTCACAGCGGCACGGTCTCCTGCCGCCGGCGCAGCTCCTCGGCGTCGGGCTCGGCGTCGCCGGGCGCCGCCGCTGCTCCGGGGGCCTGCGTCGCGGCGGGCGCCCTCCCGCCGGCCCCCTGCTGGACCGCGGCAGCGGCCTGTCCGGGCTCGTAGTGCGAGGGCTCGACGCCGAGCTCGAGCTCGATGCGCCGCACGCGCTCGAAGGTCTTCTGCGTCATCGCGCGCTGCGCGGCGAGCAGGTCGCCGATCACTCCCAGCGCCCACAGCACGACGGCGGCGATGAACAGCACGGCGCCGAGGATCAGCGACTGGACGTGGCCCTTGCCGTTGCCTTCGACATAGGAGACGGCGAAGCGGATCCAGACGCCGACGGAGATCAGGCCGATCAGCAGGGCGAGGCTCCAGAACACGCGCAGCGGCTCGTACTGCGCGTAGACGCGGAAGATCGAGACGGCGTTGCGCCGCACGTAGGCGCTCGTCGACGGGAACAGCCGCGACTCGCGCGTCTTCGGGTTGGTGCGGATCGGGACGTGGTCGACCGCCACCAGCAGCTTGCCCGCCTGGATGATCGTCTCGAGCGTGTAGGTGAACTTCGAGACGACCATGATCTGGATCGCCGCCTCGCGGTTGTACGCGCGGAAGCCCGAGGTCGTGTCCGGAACCGACGTCGAGGAGGCCTGGCGCACGACCCATGAGCCGAGCCGCTGGAGCGACTTCTTCAGCCACGAGAAGTGCTCGATGCCGGTCACCTCGCGGTCGCCGACGACCATGTCGGCCCGCCCCTCGAGGATCGGCTGGACGAGCTTCTGGATGTCCGGGCCGTAGTACTGGTTGTCGGCGTCGGTGTTGACGATCACGTCGGCGCCGAGCTTCAGCGCCGTGTCGACGCCGGCCTGGAATCCGGTCGCCAGGCCCTTGTTGTTGGTGAGCCGCACGAGATGGTCGACGCCGTGCCGGCGCGCCACCGCGATCGTCTCGTCGGTCGAGCCGTCGTCGACGATCAGCCACTCGACGACGTCGAACCCGTCGACCTGCCGCGGCAGGTCCGCGAGCGTCTGCGGGAGCTGGTCCGCCTCGTTGAAGCAGGGGATATGGATGATGAGCTTCATCGGCGATGATTGCCTAGACTTGGCTCCCGGCAGTATCCCAAAGCGAAGGCCACGGTCTTGGCGCCAAGCGCGTGGGCTGGCCGGTACGGCCCGATGGCCAAGACTAGATGCAGAGCGCGACGCTAACCCGGCACCGACCGGGCACGATCCGGCTGGCACGCCTGCGCGGGGTGCGCGCCGGCACGTGGGCCAAGATCGGCTTCGCCGCGATGTGCGTGCTCGCGCTGATCGGGTACTTCGCCTTTCCCACCTATCCGACGTACGACTCGTTCTACGCGCTGCTCTGGGGTCGCGACGTGCTGCACCTGCACCTGCCCGACTTCCGCGTCTACCGCGGCCCGACCGAGCACCCGCTCGCGATCGCCTTCGGCGCGCTCTGTTCGCTCTTCGGCGGAGTCGGCGCGCGGCTCGTCGTGC
This sequence comes from Solirubrobacteraceae bacterium, assembly GCA_036272475.1. Lineage (GTDB taxonomy): Bacteria > Actinomycetota > Thermoleophilia > Solirubrobacterales > Solirubrobacteraceae > Palsa-744. The sequence continues at coordinate 141,905 of DATAYP010000067.1, forward strand.
TCGGCTCGATCGCCTCGTTCGTCGCCGTCGTGGCGGGCACCTACCGGCTGGGTCGACTGTGCTTCGGCCCGCTCGTCGGCCTGGTGGCGGCGCTGCTCGTGCTGAGCCGCTTCTTCGTCGAGAGCCTCGCCTCGCAGGGCTACCTCGACATCTCCTACATCGCGCTGATCGTGTGGGCAGTCGTGCTCGAGGTGGAACGCCCGCGGCGCGGAGCGCCGGTGCTGGCACTGCTCGCCGCCGCAGGGCTGCTGCGCCCCGACGCATGGGTCCTCAGCGGCCTCTACTGGCTGTGGTGCTCGTGGCGCGCCACCAACCGGACCCGTCTCCTCTACCTGGGGATCGCGGCGATCGGGCCGGTGGTGTGGTGCGGGGTCGATGCGATCGTCACGGGGAACCCGCTCTACTCGCTCAACGCGACAGCGGGCCTCGCGCAGGAACTCGAACGCACCCAGGGCTTCGGCGCCGTGGTCGCCTCGATGTGGACGTTCGGCGAACGGATCGACAAGGTCCCCGTGCTGATCGGCGCGCTTGCCGGCATACCCCTAGCCGTCTGGCTCGTCCCGCGCCGCGCGGCCGTGCCGCTCGCGGCGCTGCTCGGACTGCTCGCGGTGTTCGTCGCCGAGGGCGCCGCCGGCGCATCGGTGATCGACCGCTACTTCCTCGGCGCGGCCACGATCCTGCTGCTGTTCTGTGCCGTCTCGGTCGGCGGCTGGTCGATGCTCCGCCCGGGCTCGCTCGTGCGGCGCGTGTGGATGGTGGGGGCTGCCGCGCTCGTCGCGTTCGGCGCCTTCTCGGCGGCGACGACGCTCAACCTCACGACATTGCGCAGGACGCTCGCGAACCACGAGGAATTCCACAAGGGCCTCGCCGCGGCGCTCGCCGATCCCGCCGTCAAAGAGCGGCTCGCCCGCTGCCCGCTGCTGTCGCTGCCCAACAACAAGCTGATCCCCGACACGCGCTGGATCCTCGACACCACCGGCCAGCACGACATCGTCGCCCGCAGCCAGGCGCGCGCCGACGTCGGCAGGGGCAGCCACACGCTCGAGAACCGCATCCGGCGCGGGAGCGTCGCCGTCTATCCGCTCGGGACGGCCGTGTTCGTCGACGCGATCGTCGACGTCGGCGACGACCCGCGAGACCAGGTGCCGCTCAAGGGCTTCATGCGGATCTACACGAGCCGCTACATGGCCGTCTACTCCAACTGTTGAGCGCCTCCTCACGAGCGCGGCCCGTCCGCGAGGGGCCGCGTCCCAGCCCGCTCGGGGGTACCGAACCCCGACCGCAACCTTGCCGCCGCGGCGGTGTCTTACCCCCGAACGTGGCCCTGTCGCCCGCCGTCTACCCCGCCCCTTAGGCTGCACCGCGCGCGACAGGCGCACCGAACGCGATCACCCAGGAAAGGACTCGATGCTGCCCATGCGAAAGCTCCTCTGCGCACTGCTCCTGTGCACGACGGTCGTGGCCGTGGCCGCCACGCCCGCCCTCGCGTCGCACAACGAGCTCGTGTACTTCGAGGCGCCGAAAGAACTGCTGAACCCCCGCACCCGCGCGGCCACGTTCGGCAAACTGCAGGCGCTCGGCGTCAAAGCGCTGCGCGTGCAGCTCTACTGGTACTCGGTCGCCCCCGGAGCGAACAGCTCGCAGCGCCCCAACTTCGACGCGACCGACCCGAGCGCCTACAACTGGAGCCAGTACGACCCGGTGCTTGCCGAAGCCCAGCGCCTGCACTGGCAGGTGCTGCTGACCGTGACCTCTCCGGTCCCGAAGTGGGCGACCGCCGGGCACAACGACAGGTTCCTCGTGACCCGTCCGGACCCGCAGCAGTTCGAACAGTTCATGACCGCCGTGGCGCGCCACTTCGGCTCGCAGGTGGGCATCTACGGGATCTGGAACGAGCCCAACCACTTCCGCTTCCTGCGGCCGCAGTTCAACGCCAACGGGACGCCCGCCTCGCCGCGCATCTACCGCGGCCTCTACCAGGCCGCCTACGCCGGCCTGAAGGCCGCCGGCCTGACGAGGCCGAAGGTGCTGATGGGCGAAACCGCGCCCGGCGGCGAGGAACGCGTCAAACCACACACCGGCTCGCAGTCGGCCGTCGCGCCGATCGTGTTCCTGCGCGAAATGCTGTGCCTCAACAGCCACTACCGGAGATCGCGCTCCTGCGAAGGGCTGCCCGCGACCGGCTACGCCCACCACGCCTACGCGAACGCCAGCGGCCCGCTGGAACACCCCTCGCGCCAGACGAGCGTGACGATCGCGGTCCTGTCGCGGCTGACGCGGGCGCTCGACCTCGCGGCGCGCGCCGGCGCGATCCCGCGCGGCCTGCCCGTCTACCTGACCGAGTTCGGGGTGCAGAGCAAGCCGAACAAGTATCTCGGCGTGCCCGCCGGCCAGCAGGCCGAGTTCGACGCAATCGCAGAGCGCATCGCCTACTCGAACCCGAGGGTCGCCTCCTTCTCGCAGTACCTGCTGAGGGACGACCCGCTGTCGGGCTCGGGCGCGGCCGGCGGCGTCGGCTTCCAGACCGGGCTGATGTACGCCAACGGGTCGCACAAGCCGCTGTATCTCAGCTGGCCGATCCAGCTCGTCGTGTCCAAGCGCGGACACGGCTACTCGCTGTGGGGCCTCGTGCGGCCCGCGAGCGGCTCGACGAAGCTGACGGTGCTCGTGCAGCCGCTCCATTCGCGTCACTGGCGCAAGCTCAAGGTCGTGACGACGAACGGCTCCGGCTACTGGGCCTTCAACTCCTCGACGGCGGGCGGCAGCTGGCGCGTTCAGTGGCGCGGCCCGACCGGCGCTGCCTACAACGGTCCTCCGGTCCACGCCTACTGAAAGCGGGCGCCGGCGCGCCTGAGCTGATGTAACCTGCGGCCGTGAGCCTCAGCGAGCGCCGGTGGGCGTGGCCGGCGCTGGCCGGCGTGCTCATCGCCGCGATCAGCCTGCGCCTGTGGGGGGTCGGGCAGGGTCTTCCCTACGTCTACAACCTCGACGAGAGCGACCACTTCGTCCCGCACGCCGTGGCGATGTTCCGCCACGGGCTCGACCCCCACTATTTCTCGAACCCGCCGGCGCTCACGTACCTGCTGCACGTCGTCTTCGCCGTGTGGTTCGGCGGCGCGAGCGGCGTCGAGCACGCCTACGCCCACAGCCCCGAAGACGTCTACCTCGTGGCCCGCGTCGTCAGCGCCGTGCTCGGCACGGCGGCGGTCTGGCTGCTGTATCTCGCCGGCGCGCGCCTGTTCGACCGGCGCGTCGCGCTGGTCGCGGCGGCGATCGAGGCCTTCGCGTTCCTGCCGGTCTTCTACGCGCACCTGGCGCTCAACGACGTTCCGGCGCTCGCGCCGCTGACGCTCTCGCTGCTCGGCAGCGCGGGCATCCTGCGTCGCGGCCGGGCACTCGACTACCTGATCGCGGGCGCCGGCCTCGGGCTCGCCTGCGCGACGAAGTACACGGCCGGGATCGTGCTGCTGCCGCTGCTCGCCGCCGCGGCCGCGCGCCCGGCGGCGCGCGAGCGAGCCTCCGGCGGCAGCTCGTCGCACGCGATCGGCGCGCTTGCGGGGCTCGCGATCGCAGGGGCGGCGGCGCTCGCCGCGTTTCTGATCGCGAACCCCTACGCGCTGATCGACTACCAGGCCTTCCATCGCGGGCTAGTTCACCAGTCGACCGTCTCCGGCGAATCGCAGGGCAAGCTCGGCGCGCCGAGCGACGGCGGCTTGCCGTACTACCTCTGGTCGCTGACCTGGGGGCTGGGCTGGGTGCCGGCACTCGCCGCGCTCGGCGGCGCGCTGACGATCTGGCGCCGTGAGCCCCGCGTCGGATGGATGCTCGTGCCGCCCGCGATCCTGTACGTGGCGTTCATGAGCCTCCAGGGCCGCTACTTCGGGCGTTGGCTGCTCCCGATCTTCCCGCTTGCATGCCTGCTCGCCGCCTTCTTCGCGTTCGAGCTCGTGCGCGGCCTCGCCCGCCGTGGGCCGCGCGTGCCTGCGATCGCGCTCGTGCTGGCGGTCGCCGCGCTCTGCGTCCAGGGGCTCGTGCACAGCGTGCACTCGAGCCTCGTGCTCTCGCGCGCCGACACGCGCAACCTCACGCGGGCCTGGATGGTCGCCCACGTGCCCGCCGGCAGCCGCATCGTGGTGGAGCCGGTCGTGCCGAACGCGTGGGTTACGGATATCGGCGCCGGGTCCTCAGGCGAACCGCGCTGGCTGAAGTACGCCTCGCTGCGGGCCGCGATCGACCCCGCGACCGGCGCCCGTGAACCCGAAGGCCGCAGGGTGCGGCCCGAGGACTACGAGCGCACGCTCAGCCCGGCACTCGTCGCCTACTACGAGCAGCACGGCTACTGCTGGGTCGTGAGCGGCTCGACGCAGGCTGGGCGCGCGTTCGCCGACCCGCGGGCGGTGCCGCAGGCGATCGCCTACTACCGCACGCTCGAGGCCCGGGCGAGCGTCGCCTACCGCGCCTCGCCCTATCGCTCGGGAGCCGCGCCCGTGCCGTTCGGCTTCGACTGGAGCTTCGACTACTACCCGCTGGCCTACGAGCGGCCCGGGCCGCAGATCACCGTCTACCGGCTCTCGGGCGGCGCCTGCGCGGCGCCGCGAGCGTCGACCGCGCCTTAGGGGGCGGCCGATCCCCCCGAGGAGCCGCCTGAGGCCGGCGGCGTGACGGGCGTCGTCGTGGTGGTCGGAGCGGGCGCGCCGGGGGCGGGGGACGTCGTCGTGCTTTCGCTGGGAGGCGGCGGCGGCGGGGGGGTGGTGGAGATGCAGTCTCCGCTGCGGTCGCGCTTGTAGCGCGGGGCTCGGGAGGGGTTGCGGCCCATCGCCCGGGCGAGCACGCTGAAGGCGGGACGCAGATGGCAGTCGGGACGCAGCAGGCCGCTGTCCCAGGAGAGTTTGCCGTGCGCTTTCGCCCAGCTGACGGTGTGGGGTACGCGCCACTGGTAGTAGTACACGCGGGTCACGCGCGAGCTGACGTGGGCGAGCGCGAGCAGGTGCCCCGCGACTTCCGAGGCGTAGGACTCGGAGTGCACGATGTAGTAGCCGCGGCGCCCGCTGTTGGGATGTTCGTAGCGCCACACGACGCCGCCGGTCTCGGTGAACCAGACGGCCCCGGGGACGATGCTCAGGAACAGCGAGGTGCGTTCGTGGCTGCCGGCCGAGAGGTCGGTGTAGTTGTGCAGGCCCCACAGGTGCGGATGGTGCGCGTAATGGAGGAATTTCTGCGTCCATTCGGCCATGTTCGAGATGTCGAGCACGTCGGCAGCCGTGACGTTGCACTTGCGGCACAGCAGCGAGAGCAGATTGAAGTACTGGGCCGCCCGCTGCGGGTCTCGTGAGGTCGGCTCGAGGTAGTGGTTCTCCTCGTTCCAGGGGCTGTAGTCACGCACCCACGGGAACATCGTCATGAAGGCCTTGACCGCTTTGCCGTAGGCCGCGAGGCTCGGCAGCTGGGTCGGTTTGCTGGGGTCCTTGTCGAACACGATCAGCGGTTTCACGCCGTGGGCGCGCGCTTCGGCGAGCCACGCCGTCTGCCACCCCAGTTCGGTCTTGCGTTTGACGACGTCCCAGGGCACGACGAGCCGCGCCACGCTCATCCCGAGCCAGTGGAAGCGCGGGTCGGCGAAGGTCGCCGGCTGGTTGTCGGAGATGCCGATCAGCAGCCGCGAGGCCGCGTGCGCACGGGGCTGGCTCGCCGGGCGCGCGACGGCGCTCGCGTGCAGGGCGACGGCGCCCGTTGCAGCGAGCACGAGGACGGCAGCGGGGAACAGGCGTTTCCGGGACATGGACTCCGGTCGGTGGCTCGGGGACGTTGTTGGCGCAGCCTCTGAGGCGTGCCGGCGCGCCGTGCTCGTAAACGCTTCAGGGCGCGCCCAGTTGCGTCGTGGCTCGGTAAATCTTCTGGACATCGTAATAGGCGGGCTTTAAGGCCCCGCTAAAGCTGACGAGCCCCTTGGCGTGCAGCGGCGGGGAGGGCCGCGGGTTGCCGCCGTTCCAGCCCGGCCGTACGCGGAACTCCCTGAGCGCCCAGTAGATCGCGCCGCTCAGCCATGGCTTCGTCGCGAAGGCCTTCAGATGAAAGGCGACGAAGTCCCGCTGGAAGGCGTAGGTGCCGTGTTCGCTCGCGGGTCCCGGGCGGTTGGCCTCGGCGCCGAACTCGCTGATCACGAGCCCCTTGCCGCGGTAGCAGGCGCGCATCGCGTCGAGGTAGCGTGAGAGCCCGTTGCGGTTCTCGAGGTCGCCCACCGGCCCGGGATACCAGCCGAAGTAGTCGTTGAGGCCGATCACGTCGAGCGGTGCGTAGTAGCGGGCCTGGCATCCGACCGACGGGTAGGCCGCGACGGCGAGGCCGACGGGGCGCGTCGGGTCGAGCGCGTGCGCGGCCGACACCGCACGGGCGATGTAGGCGCCCTGCGCCGCGTCGGGGCGGGGGTCGAGCTCGTTCGCGATCGACCAGACGACGATCGAAGGGTGGCTCGAGTTGGCGAGGATGTTCTGGCGCAGCTTTTCGAGCGCGTCTTCGCGCACCGAGCTCATCGCCAGGTTGCGCGGCGGGATCTTGTCGACGGGGATCTCCGACCACAGCAGCAGGCCGTTTTCGTCGGCGAGCTCCTCGAGCTGCTCGTCGAGCGGGTACTGGGCGCGGATCGCCGTGGCGCCGAGCGCCTTGACCTGTTCGATCAACCCGCGGCGCGTCGCTTCGTCGAGCGCCGCGCCGAGGCGTTTCGAGTCTTCGACGAGACCGACGCCGCGGAAGTCGAGCCGCCTTCCGTTGAGCATCAGCACGCCTTCCGGCGAGACCGTGATCGAGCGCACGCCGCTGCGCAGGAAGTAATGGGCGACCGGCGTCCACGCCGCGGCGGATTCGGGTTGGGCGACTTCCGCGTCGAGCGTCACGTCGTAGAGGTGCGGGGTCGCGGGCGACCACAGTTCCGGCGCGGCGAGCTGGGCGTGCCCGAGGAAGGTCTGCGTGGAGCCGGGCGCGATGCTCGCGGTGCCGAGGTCGACGGCCACGCCGCCGTAGGCGCTGCGCAGGCGCACGCTCTGGACGGCGTTCGAGTAGTTTCGGAGCATCACCCGCCATTCGATCGTCGCGTCGCACGTCGGGCAGGGCAGGCGCGGCAGCACCTGCACCGAGGCGAACCCCACGCGGTCGACGCGCTGCAGGTAGACCGCCCGGAGGATGCCCCCGTAGTTCCACCAGAGCCCCACCTTCGGTAGATCGGTCGCCGCGCGGCGGCTGTCGACGCGCAGCACGAGGTGGTTGGTTGCGTGCGCCTTGAGCAGCGAGCTCGGCAGCGTCAGCTCGAACGGCAGGTACGCGCCGGCGTGCGAGCCGATCGGCTGCCCGTTCAACCAGGCGCGGACGCGGTTGTTGACCGACTCGAAGCGGACGGTCCAGGCGCTCTGCGCGCCGGCTGCGGGCAGCGTGAAGTCCTTCCGGTACCACGCAACGGTGCCGTTCATGCTCGCCGTGCTCTGGTCCGTCGCGTTCCAGGCGCTCGGCACGCTCACGGGCGACCAGCCCGCCGTCGAGCTCGAGCTCTGATAGCCGCGGGCGAGACCGGCTCCGTGGTCGTAGCGGAACAGCCAGCCGCCGTCGAGCGCGTAGCGCTGCGATGGCCCCCAGCTGGCCTGCCCGACCGGCTGCGGGGTCTGTACCGCGGCTTCAGGGCCGCCGGCCCTGCGCGCGCCCTGCGACGGCGCGTCCGAGCCCGCGGCTGCGGGCAGGCCCACGATCAGCACCGCAGCCACGGCGGCGACGGCGAACACGCGCGACTGGTCAGTACCGAGTGCCAAGACTCTCCGATCGATTTCGGGGGGACGGAGCAGGAGCTCCGTCGATGCGGTCGGCGCCGGCGCGAGCGCGCAGCACCGCTAGCGTAGCCCGTCGCCGGGTCGTCGCACGCAGCCCGCGCTGCACATCCCGGGCGTGCGCCTGTGCAGGGTTATCCTGATCTGCGAAAGATGCCCACCTGCACAGACACCGACCTGGCCCATCTCCAGAGGGCGATCGAGCTCGCACGCCGCGGGTCCGGCTCGGTCAAGCCGAACCCGCTCGTGGGGGCCGTCGTCGCGCGCGCGGAGGAGACGCTCGGCGAGGGCTGGCACCAGGAATTCGGCGGCGCGCACGCCGAGGTCAACGCGATCGAGGCGTGCGGCCTCGCGGACTTGAGCGACGCGACGCTCTACATCTCGCTCGAGCCCTGCTGCCACGAGGGCAAGACGCCTCCCTGCACCGAGGCGATCATCCAGGCGGGCATCAGGCGCGTCGTCGTGGCCTCCGACGACCCCACCGAGAAGGCCTCCGGCCGCGGTCTGGGGATCCTGCGGGACGAGGGCGTCGAGGTCGTCCTCGCCGACGGCGAGCTCGCCGCGGCCGCCCGGCTGCTCAACCAGGCCTTCCGCAAGCACGCGCGCGTGGGGCGCCCGTGGGTGCTGTTCAAGTCGGCGATGACGCTGGACGGGAAGGTCGCCACCCGCACCGGCGATTCGAAGTGGATCAGCGGCGTGGACAGTCGCGAACTGGCCCATCGCTGGCGCGCGTCGGTGGATGCGGTGGTCGTCGGCATCGGCACTGCGCTGGCCGACGATCCCCAGCTCACAGCCCGCCCCGAGGGCCTCGTCACCGAGGCCGAGCAGCAGCCGCGCCGGGTGGTGTTCGACTCGCTGGGTCGCGTGCCCCCGAGTTCGCAGCTGGTGATGGCCGCCGCGGAGATCCCGCTCACGGTCGTGGTCTCGCGCGCAGCGGCGCGTGCCGATACCGATGCGCTCGAGGCAGCCGGCGTCCAGGTGCTGGTTGCCACCGGCGAGAACGAGCCCGCGCGGGTGCGCTCAGGCCTCGACCAGCTGGGTGCGCTCGGCGTC
>DATAYP010000068.1:0-47323 GCA_036272475.1 Solirubrobacteraceae bacterium
ACACGGGATCAGAGCCCACACCCGCCGCCACCGTGGTTTCGCCGATCAGGGATTCCGGGCCGCAGGTGCCTTCGTTGGCCTGCGCTTCGGGGCACAGCTTGACGTTCGAGAGCAGGCCCTCGAGACCGGCGGGCATGTTCAGCACCACCGACTGCAGGTTCTGTTCGCCGTCTTCGCGGCTGATCGTCGTCGTCAGCGGCGAGAAGCCGCCGGCGTTGATGTTCGAGGTCCCGCCCGCCAGCGACGGGCTGAACGGCAGGCTCGCGCCGGGGCACGCGCCACCGTGCGGGCCATGATCGATCGTGAACGATGACGTCGAGGTGACCGGCCCGTTGCCGTCCCACGGGGTGAACAACGCGTTCGTCGTATACGTCCCGCAGCGGGCCGGGGTCGTCAACGGAGCCCGTTCGCCGCCGAAGAAGTGCAGTTCGAGGTCTTCGAACGGCAGCTCGGGGGTGTTGTGCGCGGTCGTGATGATCTGCCCCGGCGCCTGGCAGGACAGGCCGCCGATCACTTCACCGGCCGTCTGGCAGAGCTGGACTTTGAATGGGATCTTCACCGTCGTCCCGGACACAGGGTCTTCGATCACCATGTACATCGCCAGCAGCGAAGAGAACGGGTTGGCGTTCTGCGAGGCTAGGTAGACGGAGCCTTCGAGCGGGTTGTCAAGCAGCGGCGTCTTCAGCTTCGCCGTCGCGATCTTCGATGAATCCGGGCAGAAGTTCACGCCGGGCGCAAGCGGCGACGGCAGATCGGGCGTGAACGTAGCCGTCAGATCCCCCGGTTCGAAGGCTTCGTTGAACTGCGCGAACCCCGTGAACGTCGCGAGGCCCTCGGAGCAGCCGTCGAGACCGTCGCCACCCGACGGGTTGATCGCCACACCCGGCGGCAACGCGACCGTCGTGTCCCTTAGCGTCGACTCGGCCAGGCCTGCGGGGTTCAGCGCAGCTTTCTGTGAGACATGGACACCAACGGTCAGTCCCGATGGGCTGCTCGCGTTGGAGGTGTCCGGTTTGGCCGCGATCGACGGCGGGAACACCAACGGCGCGCAGTTGCTCATCCCGGGCGCGGCGAAGCTAGCGGTCGCGAAATTACCGGCGTGCTGATAGGAGTCCGCCGAGATCGTCGAGGTCAACGGCCCGTTGCACGATGTCGGCATCGTCAACAAAGGCTTCGTCGCGCCGAGCGGCGGGACACCAAAGATCGTGAACCTGCTCCTTAAGACCGGGACGGTCACTGGGATGCCTTCGGAGACCGCCGCCAATCCCGAGTCACCACCGGCCGGAGCACCCACATCGACGAAGACGTTCGGTACGAGGATGTGAGCGGACAGCTGAAACGCCACGCCCGGGGGTGGCACGATATTCAGCACACGGCTCCCCGCGATCCCCGTAGCGAGATCGACCTGTTTCTGCTTATATTCGGCTTCGGATAGGCCGATTTCCGATTCGGCGGGGCACGCGTCACTGAGCCCCCCCGAGGCGGTCAGTTCCTGGAGGGTGCACTTCTTCGCGGTGGCGTTGGGGTCACCGTAGAAGCCGGGGGGGAGATGGACGGAGACGTCCTTGACGTTGTCCTGCGGCAGAGCTACGTAGCGTGGGTCGCCGGCGGCTCTGGGCACGACCTGCGTGTTGAAGGCGATGTTCGTGAGCATCTTGAACGGGTGTGAGCCCGCTTGGACGTCCGGCGTGCCATCCTGGTTGAGAAACGAGACTTCGAACTGCTTGATGCCGAAGCCCGCGCTGGCAGTCGGGAACAGTCCGCCGCTGTGAGTGGCGCCGTTGGCGTTGGACACGGCGAGCCGGAAGCGGTAGAGGGACCCCGGCGTAAGGCCGCTGATCTTCGCCGAGACAGGTACTGTGCTCGTACCTCCGCCGATCGGTGCGCCGTTCGCCGTGACACACGGCACGCTCTGCCCCAACTCGAAGATCGGGAGCGTCAGATTGTTCGACGGGCTGGTTGCGTATTCGAACCGGCAGGATTCCACCGGTGCGCCGCGCGGGTCGACGGTTCCCTGTAGCGTCGCGCTCGTCTGCGTTACACCCGCCGCCGCTTCTGCCGCGGCGACCGGTGCGCTGCTGGCGAAAACGTACACCTTTCCGTCGGCCGGGTTCGACACGTACACGTCCCCGTTGGCGCCATCGACGGCAATCCCGCCCTGCTGCGGTTCCCCTGGGGTCGTGAGCTGCGGCACTTCGAAACGCGAGACGAGCGTCCCTGCACCTTCGCTCTTTCCATTTTCCGAGTTGAAGTTGGCCGGCCCGTTCATCTCGCCCGTGTCCCACTCGCTGACAGAGTGGCTGAGCGCGGACTGGTCGTCGACGTAGACGTGGCCGGTCGCCGCGTCAACCGCGACTGCGACCGCTGTGGAGCCGTTGTCGACACGTCCGAGCTGCTCGCCGTGAGGGCCGAGCTTGCCGACATACCCGCTCGAGAGGAGTGGGTAATCACCCCCCGGCCGGCCGCCGGTCGCAAAACCATATTCCTGGGAGCCGCCTATTTGCGCTTCAGCAACTCGGTCGGTCAGCAGCGAAACGAAGCCGTTCGGAGTGGAGTCGTCGAAAACCGCGATGGCGAGTTGTTCTGCTTCCGGGCCGGCCAGGTCAACGCGGACGTTACCGCCGGCGTCGATGCCCACCCCGCGGGGGGGAAACGAGAACGGACCGGTGATCTGACCCAGATATTCGCCGTTCGCGCTGAACTTGTCGATCACTTCGTGCCCCGCGTCGAGCACGTACAGATCTCCCCTCGACGGGTCGGATGAGTTGGTCGAGTTATCCACCGCGATCGACGCCGGGTTGTCGGAGACGTTCGGGAACACGAACGACCCGTCTTTTGTGGCGCTGCCGGTGAGGGTGTTGGATTTGAGCGCGGAGAATTCAACCGGTTCCCCGTTCGCGTTGAACTTGGAAACCGTGTTCGTCCCGATGTCGGCGACGTACACGTCCCTCGTCGCTTCGTCGACCGCGATGCCGTTCGGGTTGGTGAACGAGCCAAAGCTGGTGATCGGGGGGTGCGTTTCGGCGAGGGCAGGAGGAGCGACGGTGAGCGCCGCAAAGACAGTGAGGAGGAGGACAGATACGACGGGAGGCGTCTTGAAAGGTACGGAACGCATCAGGTGCCCCTCCGGTTGGTGGTGGCTTTTTTAGCTGAGGACCTTTTGGGGGGGCCGTACTTCCGATGTGCGGTCTTTTGACAAGCGATTCGCTTCTTCGGCGCTTTGATCTTCCTGCAGCTGCGCAGTGCTTTGGCGAGAAGCTGGGCTCGCGTCGGCGGCTTCGGCGTAGCCATGGCTGGGGCGGGTGACGCGAGGTTCCCCGCCCCGGAGAACGTCTGGCTCGCCGGCGCCCCGAAGATCGAGGGTTGCTGTGCGGGCGCCGTGCGGCACGCGTCGGGCGTCGTGCACGGGGGCGGCGAGGCGGGTTCGGCGATGCCGCCGTTCACGCGTACGTCGTAGAGCTCGGGCGCGCCTTCCTGCTTGTCGGCGGGGAGGAGCTTCTGGTACTCGCGGATGAACACGTCGTTGCCGCTGGGGCTCGCGTCGACGAAGAACGTTTCCGAGGTCCCGGTCCCGGTCGAGATCAGAGACAGGCAGCCGGCGGGTTCGGAGCAGCTGCCGACACCCGCGGGCTCGAACTCATACACGTCGGTACAGGCCGCCACCCCGCTCGCCAGTGAGCAGCCGGCGGTGCCGTTCGTGTCCGCCGGGAGCAGGCCTTCGGGCGAGTCGAAGAACAGCTGGCCGTTTTCCGAGAGGTTGTGCGGCGAGCGCCCCGTGGCCGGGTTTTCGAAGGCCCCCAGTTCCAACCCCTCGACGCCCGCGCCGTCGGCCGTCGGGGCTTGACCACTGGGGTTGCACGACGCGCATGCGAGGCTGTTGGCGGCGGCGTCGTAGAGGTAGAGCTCACGGCCGGCTTTTCCGTGCTCGGGTTGATGTTGTCGTAGGGAGTGAGTTGCCTGACCGATTCGAAGGCGAGGAATGCGCCGTTGGTGGAGATCTTCAACCTTCCCTGGGAGTCGCCTTCTTTGGCGCCGTTCGCGATGAACGCGGGGGCCCCGCCACGGGAGACGTACATGTTCGGCTGGCCGGGCTGCGCCGTTTCGCCGTGCTGGTTGGGGCTGGGGGCGATGTGTTCGCCTGTGGCCGCGAAATAGACCGTGGAGCCGTCTTCGCTGACGCCGAACGCGCCCTGCACTTCAGCTTTGGCAGTTGGAGTGAAGTCGGTCAGGCGCTGCCCAGCCAGCGCCGAGGAGTCATAACGGTAGAGGTTGAGGCCACTGCCGGATTGCGTGTCGCCGGTCAGCTTCGCCGAGGCGTCGTCGGTGAAGAACACGACCGAGCCGTCCTTGCTTACACCGTTCGTCACTGGCGCCACTCCATTGCTCACCGGGGTGAGGTCGGTGAGGCGCTGACCGGCGGGCGCAGTCGCGTCGTAGCGGTAGAGGTTCGTGCCGCTGCCGGACTGCGTGTCGCCGGTGAGTTTCGCCGAGGCGTCGTCGGTGAAGAGGACCACGGAACCGTCCTGGCTCGCGGACTGGAAGCTGCCGCCGCCGCCCGGCCCGCCCGCCTGGGAGGCGTCAAGCTGCACCGTTTCCGTGCCGTCAGTGCGGGCGTACAGGCCGCCGGCGGCAGTGAAGAACACACGCGAGCCGTTCTTGGAGACGGCCACGAAGGACCCGGCGACCGGGGTCCCGTTGGCCAGCACCGTCGCGAGATGGACGTGGCCGGCGCTCCATTCGTAAAGGTTGCTGATGCTTGCGGGTGCGTCTCTGGTGAGCTTCGCGTCCTCGGCGAAGACGATGCGGCTGAAGTCAGCGGACTCCCCCAGGAGCGTCGGCGCCTGCGGGACGAAGCCCGCGACACCTTCTTCGGGGCCGTTGAGGAGCTGGTAGGTGTTCGTCGTGTTGTCGCGGAGGAACAGGTTCACGCTGCCGCGGGGTTCGCCTTTGACCAGTTCGGGTTCCACACCGCACGCTCCCCCACCCGGGACCGAGATGATCGCCCGCGAGAGGTCTTCGGAGTAACCCTTGGCAAACAGCGCCCCGAGGACTTCTTCTGAGCACTCGAAGCCGTAGTCGTTGGTCGGGGGGAACATGTTCTGCTCTGACCAGCCACCCGGGCCGCGCGTGGCGACATACGCCGTGCCGCCGCTCGGAGAGCCGGGCAGGACGTCGCTTGCGTGGAACGAGAGGCGATTCCCATCCGCGGCGGCGTAATTCTTAGCGAGGGTCTTGTTGAGGTCGAGCTCCCCGGATGCGCCGCCGCCTTCGTTCTTGTCCGGCTGGGCGCTCAGCTTGTTCGGCGGCGTCACGAGCTCGTAGGCGCGGCAATCCGGCAGCGCTGCGGAGAAACCGGTGCGAAACTCTTCGTTCGGACACGCGGCCTGAGTTGCTGCCTGGGTTGTGAACGTCTGATCCGCCCCCACCAAAGGTTCGCCGAGCGCGCCAGTCACGACCACGCGATAGTGGTAGGTCGTGCCCGAGGCAAGGCCCGAAGCGCCCGCCCACACGGTCCGGGCGGTGAAGCCCGCGCCGGTGTCGCCTTCCGGTGAGGGGACCGAAGCGCCATAGGCAGTGGTCGTGCCGTATTCGAAACGGTAGGAGGCATTGACCCCCCCGGGGTTCACGACCGCCCCCAGCTTCGCCGTGGACGTTCCGACTTCGGCCGCCGTCTCCCCTTCCAGCTTCGGCGCGAGCGGCGGCCTGAACTTCAGGACACGGCCCGCGCTGCCGCCCGGAGGTGGAGCGATAACAGGTTCGGTCACGTAGACGAACCCGGTCGCATCGCTGACCGCGACCATGTCAGGCAGCGGTTCCTTGTGGCCGTCCAAGAAGCTGAACTGGGCCGCGCCGATCGACCCTGCGCCGAGGTCCGCCAGTTGCGCACCTGCCGAGGTGTACTCGACCAGGTGCGAGCAGGGTGGTGCGATCTTCCCGCAGGGGTCCGCAGCGTTGCTGACGATCGCGAACACGTCGCCATTGGTGTCCAAGGCGACCGATCCCACCCCTTCGCTGGCGATTTCGCGAAGCGGCACATCGGCGGGGCTGAGCTCCTCGATCCGGTTGTTGCCCGTGTCGGCGACCCGCAGGTTCCCTGCGGCGTCAACCGCCACACCGGTTGGGGCGCTCAACGTGCCCGCGCCCCCGCCTCCTTTGAAGACCTTGAGCGGTTTGCAGGGCGGCGGTTCCCCTTTGGTCTGTTGTTCGACGCAGGTGATCGGGTCATACTCGAGGACCTTGTTTTCAGGGGCGACAGGCACGTACACGTTGCCAGCGGCATCCGCGGCGATCTGAACTAGTGTGAGACCAGAGAACCCGTTATTCGACGCCTGCACCGAGAACGACGACAACAACGCACCGGTGCTCGGATCATACGTGCCGATTTCGCTGCTTTGCGCGTTTAGCACGTACACGTCACTGTTGGTCGGGTTCACGGCCACGCCCGAATAGCCAAACGCGGGTTCCCCGAACGGCGAGGGCGGCGAAAGCAGCTTTCCCGACGCGTCGAACTTGTAGTTCTGGCCGAAATGGGGTTCTTGGTGTGGAGGAGGTGCGACGTAGATGAGGCCGGCCACGTAGACATCCCGCCGCGACGGGTCCGCGCCACTCGTGGACTGGTCGACCGCGACGCCGAGCGCCCCTTCTGATTCGAACTGTCCGTCGGGGACGAGTCTGGGCGCTTCGGCCCGCGCCACGCCAGCGGAGAGCGCGAGCAAAGACGCGAGGGTGAGCAGGAGCGCCGGGAGCGCACGCTGCCGACGCGGCTTCCCGACCGCATAACGGCCACGAGCCGGCGCCCGGGGCGGCCCCTTCACCGCTGTTCGACCCACGATCGCTGCCGCTCCTCTGCTCATCCGCTGGTTCTCTTTCGATCCGGTGTTTCCATATGAATTCAGGTGACATCAACATCCACTGGACGGCAGGTGGGGGCCGCCGGAGCGCCCCCCACGAGCCTCATGTCACTACGCACACGACCGTCACCGCCGCCCCCGCGAACCCCCGCTCGGCCACGACAGCCACCATCGCCTCGAGGATCCGCGCGCGGCGCTCGGCGCGGGCCGGGCCCATAATCGCGGGAATAGCTCACCTCGCCCCCGCCAGCGAGACCGGTTCTCATTTCCCTAGCTCTGCCCTGCCTCGGTTGCGAGGTCAGTGGATTCGGTTCCGCTGAGATGAACGTGGGCGGGCACGAAACAGACCACAGTGGCGAGGGCCAGCAAGAGCGCGGGGAGCGCACGGCGAGGCGCCGCGCATGCACCGGTCCCCTGTACGCCGAGGAGCCACGGGGCGCCGCGAAAAGCCGCGTTGAAACGAAGGGGGGCTTCGCGGCGATGCACTCCTCGTTGTTCATTCGGTGGTGCCCTTCATGGGTCGTGGCGCCGGTGAGGTAGGTCTCCATAAACATCCGCGCTGAGGATATCCGAGCGGCCCGACCGCTGTCAACCCGTAGGTAGAACCTCGTTTCTAATACGCCGCCGAGGGCGTCAGGGCGACCGACGGCCGCCGTGAGGTTCCTTGATCGCGGGGGGCGTTATGCTCGGTCGGTGCACGGAACCGCGGGGACATCGAGCGATGGACCCGCGGACGGGGTACTGCCGAGCGGCCGACATTCGCTCTCGCGCGAGCAGGTTGCTGTGAACCAGCGCAAGCGGCTGATGGATGCGACGATCGAGCTGGTCGGCGAGCAGGGCTACGTAGCCACCACGGTGTCGGAGGTGGTCGAGCGGGCCGGTGTTTCGCGCAAGGCGTTCTACGAGCACTATGCCAACAAGCAGGAGTGCTTCCTGGCCACCTACGACGCGATCGTCGCGGAGAACATCGACCGCGTCGCGAGCGCGGCGGGTACGGGCGGGGGTCTGCGCGAGCGCGAGAGCTATGGCCTTGAGACATTGTTCGGGCGGGTCCTGGCCCATCGCCAGCGCGCCCGCCTGGTGCTCGTCGAGGCCGGTGCCGCCGGCGCGGCTGGGCTCGTGCGGCGCGAGCGGCTGATCGGCGCCTACGAAGGGCTCCTGCGCGAGAACCTCGGCGTGGCGCCCCGGCCGGGTACGATCCCCAACCCGTTGCTGCGAGCGATCGTGGGAGGGATGCTCAAAGTCCTCTACACGCGCGTGCAGGCAGGCGCGCTGGCGCAGCTCTCAGCGCTCACAGGAGATCTGGTGGCCTGGTCCTTCTCCTATGACCCGCTGCCGGAGGCGATGGACGCGATCAAGGAGCTCTCACCGGCGAGCCCGCCTGCGGCGCTGAGCGGCGGGCGTGCCCCGGGCACCCTGTCGCCCGGGTCGACCTCGAGCAGGCGGCGCAGAGCGAACCGTCGCACGCCCAGCGTCTCGCGCAGCTTCGTCGCGCACAGCCAGCGCGAGCGCATCCTCGACGCGGTCGCGCAGCTCAGCGCGGCCGGAGGATACGCGACGTTCACCGTCAACGACATCGCCGCGCACGCGACCGTCTCCCTGGAAGCGTTCTACGAGCATTTCTCCGACAAGGAGGACGCGTTCCTGCTCGCCTACGAGGTCGGGCACGGCAAAGGCCTCGCGATCGTCGAGCGCGCACACGACGCCCAACCAGACTGGCCCACGGGCGTGCGCGCGGGTATCGCCGCGCTGTTCGGGTTCCTCGCCGGCGAGCCCGCCTTCGCGCACATGGCGCTCGTGGACGCGCTGATCGCCACACCGCGCACCGCTGAGCGCTCCAACAAGGGAATGATCCCCTACGCGGAACTGCTCGCTGGCGGCCCGGACCAAGCGTCCGACGACGGCCGCCCGCCAGAGGTGACGATCGAAGCGATCGCGGGCGGCATCTTCGAGCTGTGCCTCACCTACACCGTCCGGGGTCAGGTCTCAGAGCTCTCAGAGCTCGCGCCGTGGGCCACCTACTTCGCGCTCGCGCCGTTCATGGGCGCAGAGCAGGCCGCGATCATCGCAACCGCGCCCGAGGCCCACTACGCCGCCGAGGGCGCCAGCTGACACCCGGGCCCGAAGATCGTGCTCGTCGCCGCCGGCGTCCGGCACCGCTCAGAGCGCTGGGAGCGGCCGAGCTTGAAGAAAGCAGAGACAAAGCGGGGCCGGCTGCGCTCGTCAAAAAGTGACTAGAGCTGCAGTGTTTGCGGGCCGCTTCGGTGTTGCACCCTACCCTCACGGTCGCCGCGCCGTGAGCCGGCAGGTTGACAGCGCGCCGCGGGGTTGCGGGGGGAGCGCCGCGCGGGGCTCGCGCGCGAGCGGATGCTGACGGCGGCCAGGGCGTTCATGGTGGACCGAAGGGCACTCGCGGGCGAAGGTTCCCGAGCATTTGCACAGGGTTGTCCTGTTCCCTGCGCGGGAGGGCCGTAAGTCATGGCTTGGAAGGGGTTCGGAGGCGGGATTCCGGGACGGGGGAGCCAGCGCGATGACCTGCGGTCGTGATGGCGGCAGCTGCGCGCCGAGAGACTCTCAGCCGCGGCGGGTTGCGGCCAGCGCCGGGCTACCCGGGGCTCGGGTCGTGTGGAGTGACCGCCGGCCGCTCGCCCTGACCGGCCGGACAGGCGCACCCGTCTGGCTTGCAGGACGCCGCCGACCCCAGTCGTGCAAGGTGCCCGGCCTGCCCCTGCCCGGCAGAGACCGGGGACCGACCGTCCACGGCTGGGAGTGAGATCCCGGTGCGGTTAGGAGCGGGACCCGGGCGTCGGGTGCCGGGTTCGCCTGCCGGTGGGCAGCCACGAACCACGGCGACCGTGCGACGCGGCTCGCGTTGGTGTTTGTTTGCGCCGGCGAGCAATGCTCCGCGCGATCGGCTCGCGGTCCTGTGTTCGCTCCCGCGGGATTCCCACCTCGGGGCGGAGATCGGTCCTGCTCGGGGCCGAACGTCGGGGCGCTCGCGGGTCGTGGACTGCCGGCGTGCCTAGCGGTTGAAGCGCACAGCGACCGCGCCGGTCAGCCCGGCCCCCTTGATCGGGGTGAACGTCAGCTTGGCCTTGGTCGAGTGCCTGCGCTTGCAATGGGCTTTCAGGGTCAGGGTGAGGATGCCGCGGCCGCCGGCGCGTTTGGAGACGCTGGCGAGGCCCTTGCGGCGGGCACGGTGTCAAGAGGACCGACAGGAGGACCAGGGGGCGCGAAACCACTGCGGTCAGCCTCACGGGTCACGGCAACCGGAAGATCAGGCTCACGTTGACTTCCGCCAGCGGGAAGAAGCTGAGCGCAGCGCTCGTCGCCGAGTTCAGGCGCTGAGCGGCGACGCGGATCTCCCCGCGGTCACCGCGCTCTGCGCGGTGGGTGTCATCGCCGAACGCGCACACCGCCCCCCACCCAGACGTCCCGGTCGGAGCGAATGCCCGAACGTCCCCCGAGCGGAGGGAAGGTAGGCCACGGCGTGCTTTCCCGACCGCGACCGGGCGCCCGCGAGGTCCTTGCTGGCCACTGCGATAAACGACGCCGGTGGCCTTTGGCGACGCGCCAAGCGCTCGATATGCGTGCACCACACTGGGGTTCTGAGCCACGGGGGCCCGACCAGGTAGACGCGAGCGAAAACGTTGACAGGCCCCAGCGCTGGCCGGCACCGCTGCGACCCGAGCGTCGCGTAAGCTGAGGCCCATGCACGCTGTCTCTCGGCCCCGACAGGTGCATCCGTTCCCGGCGCGGATGGCACCCGAGCTCGCGCTCGCCGCACTCGATCGTGTCGCCTCGGACGCGATCGTGCTCGACCCGATGTGCGGGTCGGGGACCGTGCTTCGACACGCTCGCGAGCAGGGCAAGACCGCGTTCGGCTACGACATCGACCCGTTGGCCGTGCTCATCGCTCGCGTCACCTGCACTCGGGTGTGCGCCAGCCGGCTGCGCAGGGCGGCCGAGCGGCTCGTGGACGCTGCGCAGAGGACGCCCGCGCCGCGCCTGCCCTGGCTCGACGAGGACTCGGGCACACGAGCGTTTGTCGACTTCTGGTTCGATGGTGTGCAGCAGACCCAGCTGCGCGCCCTGGCCGCAGCGCTCCACGGGAGCCGCGGCAAGGTCGCCGACGCCCTGCGCGTCGCCCTCAGCCGGACGATCATCACCAAGGATGCGGGAGCCTCCCGCGCCCGCGACGTCTCACACTCGCGCCCGCACCGCGTCCGCACGAGCAACGACTACGACGTCTACCGCGGGTTCCTGACGGCGGTCGAGCGGATCGCGCCGCTGCTCGACACGCCCGGCAGCGCAAGCGTGTCGGTCAGCCGCCGCGACGCGCGTCGCCTTCCGCCGTCGCTGCGCGGGAAGGTCGACCTCGTCCTCACGTCCCCGCCGTACCTGAACGCGATCGACTACATGCGCGGGCACCGCATGAGCCTCGTCTGGCTCGGCTACCCGACGCGCGAGCTCACGCGCCTTCGCTCGGAGTCCGTCGGCGCCGAGCGTTTTCCCGATGCCGGCAGCTCGACCGCCACGCACGCCGCCCGCTACCGCGGCCTGACCGCGCGCCAGCAGGGGATGCTCGACCGCTACGCCGCCGACATCGACACGCTCGCGGGCCAGCTCGCGCAGGTGCTCAGCCCCCGCGGCGAGGCGGTGCTCGTCGTCGGCGACTCGACGCTCAGCGGGACCTACGTGCAGAACAGCCGCATCGTGCGGGCCGCCGCCGAACGCCACGGCCTGTTGCTCACTGACCGCCAGAGGAGGGTGCTCCCCACCTCCTCGCGCTACCTGCCGCCGCCGGGCTCGAGCGCCGGCCCGCTCTCCAAACGCATGCGTGAGGAGGTCGTGATGCGCTTCTCCCGCTCGGCGGTCGGGAGCAGCCGATGAGCCCGTTCGACGTCAACGACTTCCTGCCGACGGAGGCCGCGCGCTATGAGCGGCGCATCACCCAGCTGCAGTCGCGGGGCTTCTACACCACCAGCATCGAGGACACCGTCAACGCCGCCAGTGAGAACGTCGCGAGCCGCGACGTCCGCTCGTTCGTGATCTACGGCGAGCCCCAGAGCGGCAAGACCGAGATGATGATCGCCCTCACGGCCCGGCTGCTGGACGAGGGCGCGAAGATCATCGTCGTGCTCATGAACGACTCCGTGCAACTGCTCGAGCAGAACCTCGAGCGGTTCCTGCGCTCGGGCCTTGATCCGGCGCCGAAGAAGTTCAACGAGATCCTCGACCCGAGCATCGACCCGAAGATCGGGACCTGGGTGATCTTCGCCAAGAAGAACGCCGCCGACCTCGGGAAGCTGATCGACAAGCTCGGGCGCACCAAGGCGCGCACGGTGATCGACGACGAGGCCGACTACGCGACGCCGAACTCGAAGATCAACCAGCATGAGAAGACGCGCATCAACGAGCTCGTCGGCAGGCTCCTCGGCCGCGACGGCACCTATATCGGCGTCACCGCGACCCCGGCGCGCCTTGACCTGAACAACACCTTCGAGAACGAGAACGAGCACTGGGTCGACTTCCCGACCCATCCGCTCTACACCGGACAGGAGACGTTCTTCCCGACCACGGCGAAGGGTCTGAAGCTCCCGTTCAAGCTCGAGCTGCTCCCCGACCAGGGCGACGCGCCGAGGTACCTGCGTGCCGCGCTGTTTCACTTCCTGATCAGCGTCGCGCACCTGAACACCCAGGTCAACGAGGCGGCCGAGAACTACAGCATGCTTGTGCACACGAGCGGCAAGAAGGTCGACCACAGCAAGGACTACAAGCAGATCATGACGTTGCTGGGCGCGCTGAAGGACCGCCAGCACCCGAGATACGCGAACTACCTGGAGGCCGTCCACGCGCTCGCCGAAACCCGTTTTCCGGGCAGCGAGAAGGAGATCACCCAGTACGTCGTCGACCACATCAACCAGTCCGACGTGGTCGTGATGAACAGCAACGCGCAGCGGAACGCCTCCCTCTATGAGCGCGCGACCTCGCCCGCGGCGCTGTTCACGATCGCGATCGGCGGGAACATCGTCTCCCGCGGGGTGACGTTCGAGAACCTGCTCTCGATGTTCTTCACCCGTGACGTCAAGCACAAGATCCAGCAGGACACCTACATCCAGCGCGCCCGCATGTTCGGCACTCGCGGCGGCTATCTGAAGTACTTCGAACTGCACATCCCCAAGCACCTGTACCTGGACTGGCAGAAGTGCTTCGTCTTTCACCAGCTGGCGCTGAGCTTCATCCGCGCGGGCAAGGGCAGCCCGATATGGCTCGAGGACGCGCGGATCGCGGCGGTCGCGGGTGCGAGCATCGACAAGGCTGCGGTGGCGCTGGACAGCGGCGAGATGAGCTGGGAGATGTTCCCCTACGAGCGGGAGATCGACGCGATCGCCGGTGAGGACGGCGACCCTTCTGCGCGCCTGGCCGCGCTCGCCGAGCTCGTCGGCGACGACGCCCTCCCTGACCACGTGCTCGCGTTCATCGCGCAGTTCAACTTCGGCCCGGCCTCGATCGCGATCCACAGGACGACCACGCTCGGCAGCGACTATGGCACCCCGCAGGAGCGCACCGAGATCCGCCGCCGCAAAGGGTTCATCGCTACAAACGCGCTCGAGAAGGATCGCTTCCCCGAGGCGATCCACCACATCAAGGTATTCCGCAACGAAGCCGGGAGGGCGCGCGTGTTCTACAAGTACACGCCCGAGGCCGGGAGCATCCGCTTCCTGAAGAACCTCAAGAGCCACGGGAAGTGATCGGCGAAGTAGAGCGCCACCACGGCGCCGCCCTCGCGCGCTTGGTCCGGCACCCCGAGGCGCCGAGCATCGAGATCCGCGCCCATGGTGAGCAGCGCTCGGCCTACGTGCTTGGCGAGCGGATCGCGCTGTACGTGAAGTACTCCACGAGCCGCCTGACGCCGTGGCGGTTTGCCTTCAGGGTCGAGCACCAGCAGGAGGTGGCCGAGCTCCGAGCGCAGTTCGAGCACG
This sequence comes from Solirubrobacteraceae bacterium, assembly GCA_036272475.1. Classification (GTDB taxonomy): domain Bacteria; phylum Actinomycetota; class Thermoleophilia; order Solirubrobacterales; family Solirubrobacteraceae; genus Palsa-744. Next base: position 13,838 of record DATAYP010000068.1, read on the forward strand.
TGTTCATCGTGCTCGTGTGCGGCTTCGAGGGGATTGTGTGCCTGAGCGCCGAGGAGTACCAGCGGGTGCTCGACGATGACCCCCGCAGGGGCGAGTGGATCAAGGCCCGCAGGGGTCCGCGACAGAAGTACTCGGTGAGCGGCTCGGACGACCGCGAGGCGTTCAAGATCGCCGATAACGAGTATCCGATGAAGGTGTTCGACGCGATCTCTGTGTAGGGGCCGGTAAATCGGGTGGCTGGCCCGCCGGTGGCGATGGGTGCCTACGAGGCCGAGCGGGGCCTCGCTGGTGTCGCATCCTTCGTGCGTGTGCCTGGGGAGCTTTCCGCGTCGCACTCGCCTCGGTGACGACGCGGCTCACGCCGTCGATGTGGCGCGCGGACGCGCTGGTGCTGCCAGGTCAGCGTTTGAATCTGGCCGCGGTCGTTGTGGTGAGGGTGCGGCCCGTGGTGGGGGCGAACGCGACGCGTACCCTGGTGTTGAGCCTGCCGCGTGGTTTGGTTGTTTTGACGGTGAGAGTGATGACGCTGCGGCTGGTGGTGGTCTTGGTGGCGTGCTTGAGGCCCTTGCCGGTGGCGGTGAGCCGGCCGGCTCCCGGGACGGCGACCTTCAGGGTCAGGGTGCGTTTCCTGACGCTGCGGGAGAGGATCGTGATGACGTTCGGGCAGCCTTCGGGTTGCACGAGCGTGTTCTGTTCGAGGACGGCGCCGTTCTGGGCGGTGAGCTTGGTGGGCATGTGGATCGCGACCTGGCAGAAGTTGGCGTTGGCTCCGAAGATGCTGTAGGGGCCCTGCGGGGCCTTGAATTCGAAGCTCGTGAACGGGGCGTCGGGGACCGTTTCGAAGCGGCTGTAGGTGACGCCTCCCTTGATCTGGGTGTGGCCGTCGAGGATCAGCTTGACGCCTTCGCCCTGCAGGATGATCTCGGTGTCGGGGAACGCCGCGCCGCCGTGACTCACGAAGTACACCGGGCCGGCCAACGGGCTGTTGAGCAGCGGTGTGTGCACGATCGCGGTGGCGATGTTCGACGCCGACGGGCAGGTCGCGGGGTTGGCGTCGAACGTCGCTTCCGGGCACGCCTTCTGCAAAGTCGTCAGCCGTGAGGGCAGGACGCCCGGGATCGTCAGTTCGACCTTGCGGATGTCCGCCTGACCGACGCCCGGCGAGGTGATCTTCACGTTCAGGCTCGCACCGTTGGCTTTGCTCGTGTTCCCCGCGGTGGAGGCCGTCAGCGACGGTTTGAAGGGGAGGGTGCGACAGCCCGTTGCCTGGAACGGGCTCGAGAGTGGGGCCTGCGAGCTCTGCGCGATCGCGGTGGCGCCGATCGACATCGGTTCGCAGCTCGTCGGGTTCAGCGTGAACCCGGGACGATCGATGCTGACGGTGATGCTGCGGATGTCCAGCGGGATGCCCTGCAGGATCGTCGGCAGCGGGTCGCTCTTGACCGTCACCTGCGCCGTGGCCGGGTCGATGTACAGGGCGGATCGCACCACAGAGCCCTCGTCCATCCGGACAGGCTTTTTTGCGTCCCTTGCTCACGTGCTTCACATGAAAGGGGGTGATGCGTCTTCGCCCGAGGCGGACGTGCGCATCCGCCGGGCGGCGCAGGTCGCTCGTATTGTTCGTCAGGCGTCAGTAAGAGATCATCTCCGCCAGCACTTCATTGATGCCGGCGCTGTTCTGAGCGTACCCGACCGCAACGAAAGTCCTGAAAAACGGGCACGCTATCTCGCCACCCAGTTCGCTTTCCTTGGCACCCGGAGGAGCCGGAGCTGGCTGAACGGTCCATTTCGAGGCACTCCAGCTCTCGGCCAATGGCACGTAGGTGCTCGCGCCGTTCTTGGCCCAGCCCACTGCGGTGCAGATTGTCTCTGTTTCGCACGATACGCCGCCAAGAGCGGTTTCGGTCGCGCCGAACGGCGAGGCGACAGATTCCGTAGCCCATTCTGTCCCGTTCCAATGCTCGGCGAACGAGTCGCGCCCCCAGAGCCGCTGGTGTACTCGCCGACGGACGTGACACGAGCTTTCGCGACACGAGATTGAGACCAAATAGCCTGTCTCATACGCCGCGATGAACGCGTCGGCCTTGTTCCCGAACAAATTTCAGAAGCCACGACGGGACACGCCGGCCCTGCTCACGATGTCCGCGACCGCGGCATCCCGGTAGCCCTTCTCCAAGACGGTCGCCGCAGTGCCGTGCAGGATTCGCTCTCGAGGCGCGTCGCATCGTCGCGGCTTCCCTAGTGGCGCGTAAGGTCGCAATGCGTCGCGAGGCAGCGCCGGCACGAAGTTCGGGAACCAAAGCGGCTGCGAGGTGCAGTGTGCGAAGACCTCGGCCCACGCCCGCACTTCGCCGCGGAGCCCGTCAGATGCGCCACCTTCCAACAGCCGTATATAGAGAAACCGGAACACTCCGCCAATCATGATCGTCGTGGGCAAGTCGACGCCAACATGATCTGCCCCAGGTGCTGTAGCAGCCTGCGCAAGACTCGATATAAGTGAGTCACGCTCCAGTATGCCCGCCGGGCCCGAAGCCAAAGTCTCGATCATTAGTACCCGCGCGGCCTCCGGCCGGGTAACCGCGAAGTCGACGAGCGTGTCCAACACGGCTAGGCCGCTGAACTCGGTGCGTCGACACTGCCGCGCCACCTTCCTCAAGAGCTGCTCTGCGTGATGGCGGTAGGCGCTTCGAAAGCACTCGTCGACGTTGCAGAAATGCTGGTAGAAGGTCGCGCGGCTCACCCCGCTCGCGGCGAGGACCTTGCCTACGGTGAGCTGCGCGTAACCGTGTTCCGCTGCGACCTGCACCACTGCTTCCAACAGGCGCGTTTGAGTTCGCGATCTGTGTGATGCGACAGGCGCTCTCGCCAGACCGAGATTCGAGAGAAGGGTGGGACTGCCTGGGATAGCTGAGATTCTGCGCATCTGGAGCCAACTTCCGAGGGGTTACGAACTGCTCGTTACTACGCGCGATTCGGCTGGATCCCGGTGGGCTTGGGCAGCGGCGCCCCTTATTGCCCAAACGATTCGGGGTCCGGCGGCGCCCCGGGGCTGCCCACATGGGCTATGACACTCGCGCCAAACTGGTGAGTTGTTGGTCGTCGTTCTTGCGCTCAACGTTTCGTCGGCTCGGACTGATATGCCGCCTCGGCGACTTGAGCCGCCGGCCACGCACCCAGCAGTCGCGCGCTATCCGCGAGTGGCGCGGCCCGAGGACGTTCTGCTGTGGTTCGGGCGTCTTGCGTTGGCGGCTTTGGTCGCTTTCGCGCATCCGGTTACTGCGATCGGTGTGTTCTGGCGGATCTGCAGGCCGTTCTGTGCGACGAATTCGGTCGGCATCGAAAGCGAGGAGGGGACCCGCCGTTTGACCTTGCGTACCTGGTGCGTTGTGTGACCGTGGCTGTGGATCGTGACGCGCTTTTTGACCGTCACCACACGCGTGAGGGAGCACAGGTTGGTGTTAGCGGCGAGGGCGGAGTACGGGCCCTGAGGGAGCGTCAGTTCGAAGCTCGAGAACGGCACGTCGGGAGTGGCCTTGAAGGTCGTGGAGGTGACGCCGCTCTTTGAGATGAAAGTGGTGCCGACGAGGATGTTGGTGACACCGTCGCCTTGCAACACGATCGTCAGATCGGGGAACGCTTCGCCGCCATGCGAGATGAAATACGCCGGGCCTTCGAGCGGGACGGGGAGCAGCGGCGTGATCACCTTGGCGTGCCCGACGACCGACTGGGGCGGACACGTCGCGGGGTTGACTTCGAAGGTGGCGGCCAGGCACGCCTTCTGCAGCGTCGTCAGACGTGAGGGGAGCTGCTTGGGCAGTTCGACTTTGACGCGGGAGAATCCGGCCTCCGTAGTCGCCTGCTCGCCTGGCGCTGTCGGGGGGTTGACGATCTTGGTCGTGAGGGCCGCCCCGTTGCGTTTCGAGTTGTTGCCGGTGGCCGATACTTTGAAGTCGGGCTTGAACTCCAAGCTGCGGCAGGACCCGACCTGGAAACGACTGCCGATCGGAGCAGTTGCACCGCTTCCGCCGACACCCGGCGGCGGCGTGCCCCACGCTGTCCCTGAGAAGCTGGCGGGGTTGCAGTTGGTGGGGTTGAACATGAACCCCGGCCGGTCGATTACGGAGTTCACCGTCCGAAGGTCGGTGGGCACTCCTTTGACGACCTGCGGCAGCGGGTCCGTCGTGACCGTAATCTGGGCCGTGTACGGGTCGACTTCGATCTTCGCCCTGGTCACGATCGTGCCGAGGTCGAACGGGCCGGTCTGCACCGGGGTCACGATCGACAGGCCGAACGGCGCGCCCTCGTATGGCCCCGTGAGATAGATCGGTAGTTCGGGCTTGCCGGGCTGGGGCAGCACGAGCGGGTACGGGCCGGGTCCGGAGGCCACGACGGCATGCCCGATGCGTGACGACGACGGACAGGTCCCACGGGCGGCCTGGGGTTCGCCGCACAAAGGGACCTGCGAGATCATTGCGGACAGGCCGGCAGGGGCCTGGAACTGGAGCTTTTCGATGCGCTGCTGCCCGTCGCCGTTCTGCAACAGCAGGCTGAAGTCGGTGAACCCGCCCGCCTGGTCGGTCGTAGCCCCCGCGATCAGCGACGGGCTGAACGGCAGCGGACTCGAAAGGCACGGGCCGCCACCGGGGCCGGCCGTGACCTGGAAGTTGCTCAACGGGAACACATCCCCTACCGACGGGGTGCTCCACGGCGTGAAATCGCTGGTCGTGCTGTACACCCCGCACGTGACCGGGGTTGTGAGCGCGGCCTGCGCGCCACCGCTGAAGGAGAGCTTGAAGTTCGTGAACGGCAACTCCGGGGTTTCCTTAAACGTCGTCGTGATCTGCCCGGTGCCTTCATCGAGGTGCACGTCCCCGACGAGCTTTAGGTTCACGCCATCCCCTGAGGCGGCGACGAGCAGCTGCAGGTTCGGCGGATTTGACTGCAGCACATAGACATTGCCTTCGAGCTTGTCCTTCAGCAACGGCGTGGCGATCTGCACGGTCCCCACTTTGGAGGCGTTCGGGCACGACGGCGCGTCTTCCTTGCCATCCCCTACGTGCGCGTCGGCCGCTTGGCAGGCGGCGAGGCCCGCCGCTTGGCCGGGGTTGATTGCTACCCCCGGAGGCAACGTCACCGTCGTGTCCTTGATGTTCGACGTCGCCAACGCTTCGGGCTGCGAGAGCCCTTCCTGCGGTACGTTCACTTCAACCGTCAACCCCGCTGGAGAATCCGCAAGCGACGTATCCGGCGCAACATTGATTGACGGCTTGAACCCCAAGTGATCACAGCCCGAGAACCCAGCCGGCGTGTGGGTACTGTCGTGAGCTATGAATTCGGCGTCGGCTTCACCCAGAGTTTCCCATGTGGCGGCCTGAGCCGTATACGCCGGCGGGGCGCCACAAGCCGTCGGCAACGTCAAGAACGGCCTCCGTTCACCACCAGTCGAGCAACCCACGGAACAGATACGGTCAGTTACAAATCGTTCGAAGTCGTGACGCGGATCGGCTGGTTCGCCCCACAGGGTAAGCGTGTTGGAGGACGGCGGGGGAAGCTGCGTGATGTTGTTTACGTGCTCGGTGATCCCGTAGTCACCGCCACTGCGGACCCCGGCATCCAGCAGAATCGAAGTGCCGAGGACCACAAATCCGAACTCGGCCGGCGCACCCGGTGGCGGCACCATGTTGAAGACCGGCACGGCGATGTTTTCCGGGATCCGTCCATCGAAACGCAGGCCCAAGCGTACGACGGCGGAGTCGAACCCGATGAGCGTCGAAACCGGGCATTCGGCTTCCGCTCCGTTGAGGTCTTTCCGTGGGCACTGCGGCACGGCCGTTGGATCTCCCACCAACCCGGGCGGTAGGTTCACGTCGATGGTCCTAGCCTTGGCGCCAGCAACTTCGGGGCCTTGACCGGGGTTGCGTTCAATGGTGTTCAGGTTGAAGCTGAACGTCGCCTCGTACGGGTGCGACCCGGCCTGCGTGTCGGCCGTACCGTCAGGGTTGCTGAACCAGCCGTCGAAGCTTTCGAACCCGAAGGAGGACGCGGGAGTCGAGCTGACGGTGATCGGCGCGGCCACGCTCGCGGGCGCCAAAGCCCCACCGCCTGACACGCTCACTTGGCTGACCGACGTTCCGGAAGCGGTGGGAGAGACTTCCACGACGATACCGAGTTGAGCCCGCGGCCCCGTATCTTTGATCGCGCTGTTTCCCTCCTGGTGGAAGGGAATGGACGGGAGGTTGACCGGGTCACTTGTGCAGGTCAACACGGATGTTCCGATCCCCGAGCAATCCCACAGGTCTGTGGACGCGGATTTGCCGATCCGATACCCAGCCGACGTCGCCGTCAGGCCAGCCGGCAGCACATCGGTAACCGTCACGGGGCCGTGGCTGTGCATCGCCCCCACGTTGTAGATGTTCAGTTCGATACGGCCCGTACCCCCCGGGGGCAGGTTAGTGGGATATGCGGCCGAGGTGACCTCCCAGCCGGGTGCTTCGGTGGCTGCGGATGCCGGGCTACTCAGCAAAGCCCCGGCGCACGTGGCTAGAACCACGGAGGCGACGAGGGCTAGGATCCTCTTTGCGAGGCCACCGGGCGTGTGGGATTCGCACCCGGTGAGGGCCGTCATCGGCTCGCCCTCCGGCCCGTGTCGGCTTTCTTCGCTTTGTTGACGCCGTAACGTCTATGTGCGCTCTTTTCGCAGGCGCGGCGCGTCTTCTTTCCCTTATCCTTCCTGCATGCCCGAAGCGCTTTGACAAGCAGCTCCGCTCGGGTCGGCACCTTGCGTTTCACTGGGGGAGATGTCGCTGCAGGCGACGGGAAGTTGCCGAGGCCGTTGAAGGTCACGCTCGGCGGCGTCGAGAAGATCGGCGGCGCGGCGGGAGGTCCCTGACAGCCCGTACCGGTACATGTCGCGGGCGAAACCACCGCCGGCGCGCCGACGCGCACGTCGTAAAGGTCGTCAGCTTCGTTCTCGTCCTGTGGCACGAGCTGCGCGCGCGTCATGATGAACGCCTCGTCACCGTTCGCGCTCGCATCCAAGAAGAACGACCCGTCGGTGCTGGTCCCGCCCGACAGCAGATAGATACAGCCACCCGCGCGCCCGCAGCTACCTGTGCCGTTCTGCTCCCACTCGTAGGCATCGACCTCGCCATTGGTATCTTGCGGGACCAGCGCCTCCTTGGTGTCGAAGAAGAGACGATCGCCATCGTCGGAGAGGAAACGCGTCTGACGGGTGTCACTCCAGCTCGCCGCCAGGTAAGCCGTCTTCGGCGTCGCCGGCGGGACACCCCTCGGAGCGCACGACGCACACGACAGGGCTCCAGACCGGGCTTCGTAGACGAACGCCTCCGGCAAGCCGCGGTTGTCGTAGCCGGTTAGGCTCTGCGCCGACAAGAACGCTAAATGCTGACCGTCCGGGGTGACCTGTGCGCTACGAGTGTCGAGAGCGGGCTGCCAGTCACCTCCACCTTCGAATCCGGCTTCTGGCCCATTGTTATCTTTGCCCGATAGCGCGGCAATAAATTTGACGGGTTCCCCCGAATGCAACACATAGAGGTTGCACGACCCGTATTCCGTGGTACCGCCACCGGTTCGCCTCTGGCAAAACGGCTGCGATGTCGCACCTTCGGCAAGCACGCCCTCGGCCACGAAATACACGTAGGAGCCGTCTTCACTCGCGCCCAGCAGACCCTGAACGTTCGCGTGTTCACCCACGTTCGCCTCGACACCAGCGGTCTCAACCGTGAGATCGACGAGATCACCGGTCGCGAGGTCGTATTCATAGAGATCTGGCTCTCCCAAGGCCGCAGTAGAATCGCTCGTCAAACGATTCTCGTCGGTGAAGAAGACCCGCGAACCGTCGCTGCTAGCTGTCCAGAACTGGCCGCCACCGCCCGGCCCCGGTGCACCCGCCTGGGCGGCGTCGACCTGCACCGTGCTTGTACCGTCCTCGCGCACGTACAAGACGTGCGTATTCAAATCCGTCCAGAAGATGCGTGAGCCGTCGTTCGAGATCACATGACTGAACGCGGGCGTGTTGGTGCCGAGACCGCCAAACGTCGCGTTTGCTTCCGGGCTCCCGTCAGGCAGCACGTTCACTGAGCGCACGATGCCATCGACAGCGTCATAGAGATTGTTCGCTTCCGGACCGCCGTCAACCGCTTCAACGGTCAACGCGTCGTTGGCCTCGAACAGCAGATGCGAGAGATCTTCCGACGCGCCCGCATAGACGGCCGGATGTGGGACGTGTCCCTTGAGGTCGGAGACGACTCCGAACGCTCCGAAGTTGCTAGGCGCACGGTTTGGGGGCGTCACGGTAAACAGCGGTGCATACACGCTGTTGGCTGTCTCGCTCGAGTAGGGAACGGTGTAGCCGCCGCCCGGGGCGCTCGGCGCGAGAGCTTCCGATGAGTCCAGGAAGGCGACCGAGAGATCGTTCGAGAAGGCCTGGTAGACGGGCGTTTCGAGCCCCGGAGGCTGAATATTGGCGACAGACCAGCTACCGGAAGGCGAGCGCTTGGCGACGTACTCGTTGCCGCTTTGGTCCCCGGTGCTGCCATTGCCGCCTACGGAGGGCGTCGCGACGTATGCGATCGCGCCGCCGCCGGCTGCCGCCTGAAACGGAAAACGCGTGTTGTCGCCCGTGCCTCCCTGGAAGTTCCACCCGTGTTCAATGGTGGGTTCGTACACGTTCGAGTTCTCATTGGCTACCGGCGTGACCATTTCGTAACCGCGGCCGTCTGGCAGCCCGAGCGGACCAACGGGAAACGTCGAGAAGGTGGCGTCGGGGCCGCGTCCTTCGCCCTGCGCGTTGCTCGCCACGACACGGAAGTGGTAGAGGGTGTCCGGCTGCAGTTCGCCAACCTCGCCGATCACGGGCACCGTTGTCGTCCCTGGTCCAAGAGTCGCTGGTGGCGTTGCGGACCCGTATTCGACGCCGGTCCCGTATTCGAAGCGGTAGGTCGTCAAGCTGCCTTCCGGGTTGACCTGCGCGCTCAACCGCGCGCTCGCGGACCCGACGTTCGAGACGGACCCACCGCCGACCGTGGGAGCCGACGGGGTGGCCGAGGCGAAGGCGGGCAAGACGAGTAGCCCGCCGACCAACAGCCACAGAGCAACCAGCCCGAGCGAAGACGCCTTGCGGCGGGTCACAGGCAGTCCGCCTTACCGGCAGAAGGGCGCCGCTCGCGGGGGGTCCGCGTGCAGGCCGGCACTGAGAGAAGCGTCCATTCGCCGCGCTGGCTCAGGGTGACCTCCTGGTGGTGAATCGCTTTTCGTCCGCCCGTTGGGCTCTGCAACGTGAGCGTGTAGCGGCCCCGGCGGAGCGGGCGTCGCGATGACATGAGCAGCGTCAGGCGTCCGTGCTCGACGCGCGCCGTGCCCGCGGCGTAGAGCGTGCCGTGGCGCGAAAGCGTCGCGGCCGCGGAGGCGCCGGTCGCGGTGAACTTGACCGTCCCGGAGACGAGCTTCGTCGTGCAGTGCTGCTTCTTGCCCTTCTTGGTGCAGGTGACGAGCTCGATCTTACCCGCGGCGCCCGCGGGACCCTGGGCGCCGGTTGCGCCGGCGGGTCCGCCGGGGCCCTGGGCGCCGGCGGGACCGCTCGCGCCGTTCGCTCCGGCGGCTCCTTTTTCGCCCGGGCTGCCGGTGGCGCCAGTCGCGCCGGTGGGGCCTTTCAGACCGATCGGTCCGGTCGGACCAGTGGGACCTGTCGGGCCGGTCGGACCCGTCGGTCCTGTGGCGGCGGCTTTCAAGAACACCGCGGTGACTTCGGTCGCGGCCGTGATCGTGACTTCGCAGGTGCTCGCCGTGACGTGCTTGCAGCCGAGCCATCCGGCGAATTCATAACCCGGTGTCGTGGCGGCCTCGGTCAGCGTGACCACGATGCCTTCCACGAATTCTTCTGAGCATTTCGGGCCGCAGGCGATCCCTGAGGGCGAGGAGGAGACTTCGCCTTCGCCGGCCTTAAAGACGCTCAACGGGAACGTCGTCGAGGTGCTCGGGAACGTCGCCGTGATCGTGCTGTCCCCTTTGATCGTGAGCGTACAGGGGCTCGTGCCCGTGCAGGAGCTGGCCGAGCCGGTGCCGGAGCTCCAGCCCGCGAACGTCGAGCCGGCCTGCGCCGTGCCCTTCAACGTGAGTTCGGTGCCTTCTTCGTATTCGCCTTCGCACGCTTTGAAGCCACCGGTTTTGTTGACTTCGCATTCGACCGTGCCGGCACCCGTCCCGGCGTGTGCGATCGTCAATTTGTCTTTCGTGGGGCCCGCCGTGAATTCCGCTACTTCATTGCTTTCGGTGTTCGTGACGTACACGGTCGTACCGATGAGGGCGATACCGCGCGCGCCGTGAACGAGATGCGTGGAATCAAAGCTTTCCACTTTTGTCCCGTTGGGTTCGAAGACTTTGATTTCATCTTCGCCGGGTTCCGGCGGAAATTCCGGCAACTCCGACTCGTAGAGATTGCCTTCGGGCCCGACCGCGACGCCACCGGCACGTTCGCCCAAGCCTACATTTGCACAGCCGTTCAGGCACGTACCGGTTTCTCCGTCGTACGCACGAACGCCTCCCTGGGAACTGACGGTGTTCGCGACATACAGGTGGCCGGAGGAGTCGGTCGCCAAGCTGCTCGCCTGTTGAGATCCTTCGACCAGTTTTTCTTTGATCAGCGTCCCCGTTGGGCCGTACTTGTCAACGACGAAGAATTCTTCTTCGAATTCTTCCCGAAACCGCGAGATGTACACATTCCCTTTGGAGTCGACCGTGACGGCGCGCGGTTCGACAACGGCGATCGACCCGGCTTCTTTGGCCGATTTGGTGGAGGGGTCGTATTCGAGCTTGATTACCTTGCCGGCCGTGGCGTCGGCGACGTACACGTCGCCGCTCGAGTGGTCGACGGCCACCTGGAAGAGCGCATCCCCCGCGGTGCCGACCGTCAGTTCCGCTTCCAGTTTGCCACCACTGTAGACGTCGAGGCCATTGCCGCCGAGGTTTGAGACGAACACTTCGCCGCCGGTGCCGACCGCCACACCCCACGGGCTTTTGAAGCCCCCGGTCGGGGCGGGCAGGGATTTCGAGAACGTGTGTGCCGTAGCGAACGCCTGGGCGGTCGAGAGCCCGAACACGGCCAAGACGAGCCCGGCGAGCAGGATTGACTTGCGAGAGTTCACTGCGACCTCCAGTTCGACGACGTGACTTTTTGGTTTGCGCTATGGCCGGCATCAGCCGACATCGCGGCGTGGCCTTTATCCAGGGTGGGGCGTGCTGGGGGTAGCCCTAGGGTAGGCGGGGTGAGTTGGGTGCCGATCGGTACGCTCGACTGGCTGACCCGACGAGCGTGAGTGGTGAAAACGACGCGGGACCGATGCGCGCAGGAACTCGACGGGCAACGGGAGAGCGGCGGTCCACTGTGGCGTACGCACACAGTGGACGGTGGCGCTTGCAGCGGTGGCTTGATGGCGCGCGAGAGACCAGCCAGCCCGCCCCCGACCCTACGCTTCGCTTTGGACGGGATTTCAGCCCCGGCTTGGCATGGTTCAGCGGCGCGGAGGCGCTTCAGCGGCGCGAAGGCAGCCGACCGTGGCGGTCTATGAGACCGCGACATGCTGGTCGGCCTTGCGGGAGCTTTCGGGAGGCGTCTCAGGAGAGCCAACGCTGTCGGCGGACGTAGGGGTTTCCCGAACCGCGACGGGTGAGCCGAGGCGGCTGGAAGGCTCGTGAGGGCATCCTGAGCGCCCGTCCGGGTCGGCTGACTGAAGGGCGCGTCAGCGCCCGAGCTCCGTGACTGCATTTCCTGCCCCACTCCTCCACTGCGGTTCTCGCGCCCCTCTCCCCTGGGGCGGCCCGGTGTGCGGTCCGCAATGAGAGACGTGCCTGAATAAACGTTGGAAGGCACGCTATAGCACTCCGAGGCTTGGTGTCAAGTTGCAACCGGTCAGATGCAAGACCGAAACCGTCGCGTTTGGCTTGCCTGCAGAAGAAACCGTCCGCCGGGCGGCGTGAGGTCCCGCGCCCGGGCGCGGGCCTCGCGGCGCTGCCGGCTCGCGGTCGCAAACACGAGTCGAGGCGATCGGGCGACCGCGGTGTGGCGCGTCGCGCGCGGTCGCGCCAGCATCCGAGCGGGCGGGGAGTGCCGGGCCTGAGGAGGGCCGCGAGGGCGGCGCGCAGCCCGGCGGCCGGGAGCGGCCGTGATCCTTCCTCTCCACGTTGCACATGGTTGTGGGTGCCGGCGCCCGTTGTAAGTCAAGGGTTGGAAGGAAAGTTCGCGGTCAGGACGCCCCGGCGCTCGCAGGGGGTGGCTGTCCCCGGCGGAGGGGGTTGCACGTCCTGTCCCTGTTTAGGAGCGGCAACGCATCCCGACGGGTTGCGGTAGTCTCACACGATGGGAGCGGGAAGCGTGCGCGAGCAGCCGCAGGCGCCGATGCACTCGCCGGTGAACTGGGCGCTGCTCGGCCTGATCATCGCCAGGCCGAGCTACGCGTACGAGCTCGCGCGGCGCTTTGAGCGCACCTACGACGGGGCGCTGTCGCTGTCGAGCGTCTCGCACGTCTACACGGCGCTCGGAACGCTCCGCGACCGGGGTCTCGTGCAGGAGATCGCGGGAACCGGCAGCGCCCCGCGTTCAAGACGTCGCTACGAGGCGACCGCGGCGGGGCTGAGCGAGCACGCCGAATGGCTCGTCGCGCAGGCCTCTGAGGAGCGCCGGCGCCAAAGGCTTCTGGTGACCCAGCTCGGCGCGCTGGTCCACACCCCCGAGCGGGCGCTCGAGGTCCTCGACGAGTACGAGCAGGCATGCCTGGCGGATCTCGCCGCGGCGCCGCCCGCCGGCGAGATCACCCCCGGGACCACCGGTCTCATCTCCCGGCTGATCGGCGAAGAGACACGGCTGTCGGTCGCGGCGAAGCTCAGGTGGGTGCAGTACGCGCGGGCACAGCTCACGCAGTCGGGCGCCGCGGGCGCCCCCGGCACCCCGAGGTAGGCCGGTGAGCCTGCTCAGCGTCCAGAACGTCAGCAAGCGCGTCCGCGAAGGCGAGCGCGAGCGAACGATCCTCCACGGCGTGGAGCTCGAGCTTCAGGCGGGCGAACTCGTCGGCATCTGGGGCGCGCGCCGCTCCGGGCGCACCACGCTTCTGCGGATCGCCGCGGGCATCGAGACACCCGACGCCGGCACGGTCCAGTTCGAAGGCAGCGACCTGGCCAAGCACCGCGACCGGACACTCGGGACGGGAATCGGATACGTGACCAGGACGCTCCGGGCAGGCGAAGAGCAGCGCGTGCTCGAGCAGGTCGGCGCGGCACTGCTGGCGCGCGGCACGCCCGTCGACAGGGCGCTAGAGAGCGCCCGGGAAGCGCTGGCACGCGCCGGCTGCGCCGGCACGGCCGCGATGCGCGTCGGCGAGCTCGCGGGCGCCGAGCTGGTGCGCGTCGCGATCGCCAGAACGCTGACTCTCTCCCCCGCGCTGCTGGTGATCGACGACCCGACCGCCACGGTCGAGCTCTCAGAACGCGACGGCATCCTGACGCTGCTGCGCGAGCTCGCCCGCGACGGAATCGCGGTGCTCGCCTCGAGCGGCGCGCCGGAGGAGCTCGCAGGGTTCCACCGGGTGCTCACGCTCGGTGAAGGCGTGCTGCGAGGAGTCAGCGCCAGCGGCCTCGCACCCGTGGTTGCGCTACGCAGCCGCGCCGTGTAGAAGCCCTGCTGGATGCTCACCCTCGAGCAGGTCGTCAAGCGCTACCGATCCGCCGCGGAGGAGATCCACGCGCTCGAGCAGGTCAGCCTGAGCGTCGAGGCGGGCGAGATGCTCGCGCTGCAGGGCCCCAGCGGATCGGGCAAGACGACACTGCTGCTGCTCGCCGCGCGCGCGCTGCGCGCCGACGGCGGGACCGTCAGCTACGACGGCCGGGACCTCGCGAGCTTCAGCGAGCAGCAGGCCGCGCAGTACCGGCTCAGCGAGGTCGGCCTGATCGCGCAGAACACCCACCTGATGGCCCGCGTCTCCGCGGTCGAGAACGCCGCGACGAAGCTGCTGCTCGGCGGCGTGGCGCTCGATCGGGCCCGCGAGCAAGCAATGGAATGGCTCGAGCGGGTCGGGCTCGCCGGGAACGCGCAACGCACGCCCGAGGAGCTCTCCGGGGGTGAGCGCCAGCGCGTTGCGATCGCCCGCGCGCTCGCTGGGCAGCCGCGGCTGATCCTCGCCGACGAGCCCACCGCGAACCTCGACAGCCAACGCTCGATCGACATCGTGGCGTTGCTCGGCGGCCTCGCACGCGAAGAGGACGCCGCGGTGCTGCTCGTCACCCACGACGGCGAGCTCGCCCGCACCGCGGACCGGGTGCTCGCGCTGCGGGACGGGCGGATCGAGACCGACGTCGCGGCACGCCGCGCATGAGCCCCGAGCCGCGCACGCGCGGGCTGGTCACGCGTCGGCTGCTCGCGCCTCGAACGCTCATCTACTTCTACCGGCGACGGCTGCGCGCCCACGGCGTGCAGGAGCTCTTGGCCGGGGTCGGCATCGCGGCCGCGGTCGCGCTCGTACTCGCCGCCGGCGTCTCGCAGGGCAGCGTAACCGCGTCGAGCCGAAAGGTCGTCAGAGCAGTCATCGGGTCCGCGAGCCTGCAGCTGCGGGCACGCGGACCCGCCGGGTTCCCCGAAGCGACGCTCAAGCAGGTCGAAGCGCTGGACGGCGTAAAACAGGCCGCGCCGCTGCTGGAACGCTCGGTCAGGATGATCGGCCCGGACGGGCGGCAGGCCGAGGTGTACCTCGCCGGGACCGACCTCAGCCTCGCCGTGCTCAACGGGCTCCTGCACACGCTGCCGCTGGATGCGCTCAGCAACGGGAAGGTCGCGCTCAGCGCCGCGAGCGCCCACGCGCTCTCCGTCAGCGGCGGGCCGGAAGGCTCAGGCCAACAGGTGAGCCTGCTCGTAGGCGGTGTCCGCCACCCGACGCCCGTCAGCGCGGTCCTCGGACACGGAACGGTGGGGGCGCTCTCCGGCGCGCTCGTCGCCGTCACGCCGCTCGCGAGCATGCAGCAGCTGCTGGGCGAGCCCGGACGCATCACCCGGATCCTCGTGCAGCCGGCGCCGGGCAAGCAGGCGGAGGTCCGACGCGAGCTTGCGCGGCTCGCGGGCTCCACGCTGATCGTCGGCGACGCTGAAGAAGACATCGCGCTGCTCGAGCAGGCGCTGAAGCCCAGCGGGCAGGCCAGCGCGCTGTTCGCCGTGATCGGCGCGCTGCTCGGCTTCCTGTTCGCGTTCAACGCGATCCTGTTGACGGTCCCCGAGCGCCGCCAGGCGATCGCTGATTTGCGACTGTCCGGCACGAGGCGCAGCGCGATCGTGCAGCTTCAGGGCTTTCAGGCGCTGTGCCTGGGCGTCGGGGCCTCCGTGGTCGGCGTCGGGATCGGCTATGTGCTCTCGCGGTGGGTGTTCCACCAGTCCACGGGCTACCTGCAGGAGGCGTTCACGCTCAGCGGCGCGACCGTGCTGAGCGCGGGCAGCGTGCTGGAGGCGGCCGTCGGCGGCATCGTCGTGACCTGCCTGGCCTCCGCGCTTCCGCTGCTCGACCTCAGGCACGGACGCCCCCCCGACGCGATCTACATGCACGACGGGGTGCCCGGCAACGCGCTCGCACGCGGTCCGGCCGTGTGGCTGTTCGCGCTCGGGCTCGCGCTGCTCGCCGGCGCGAGCGTCCTGTACGCGGCGGCGCCGTCGGCGGCGCTCGCCGCGAGCGCGGCGCTCGCCCTGGCGACCGTGCTCGTGATCCCCGTGATGTTCGCCGGGGTGCTCGGCGCCGCGCGTATGCTCAGCGAGCGCGCACCGCGCCTGTCGACGCTGGCGATCGCGCTCGGCGGCGTGCGCGGCACGACCGTCCGCTCGCTCGCGCTGGCCGCGACCGGCGCGGTCGCCTTGTTCGGCAGCGTCGCGCTCGGCGGCGCGCGCGCGAACCTGCTCTCGGGGATCCAGGGGTTCGCGCACGCCTACGCCGCCGACGCGCCGATCTGGGTGGGCGAACCGGGCGATAACCAGGCGATCGAAGCACTCGCCGGGGGCGGGCAGGCGCAGCGGATCGCCAGGGTGCCCGGCGTCGGCAGCGTGCAATCGTTCCAGGGATCGTTCTTGACGGTCGGTGACCGGCGCGTGTGGATCCTCGCCAGGCCCCCCGGGGCGGCGAACCATGTGCTCGAGTCACAGACGATCGGGGGAGCGGGCGCGGCGGCCACGGCACAGGCGCGGCTTGCCGAGGGAGGGTGGGTGGCCGTCTCACGCCAGATCGCGGCTGAGCACCACTCGAGCGTCGGCGGGACGATCACGCTGCCGACGCCGACCGGCAACGTCGCATACCGGGTCGCCGCGCTCACGACCAACCTCGCGTGGAGCCCGGGCGTCGTGTTCATGAGCGCCGCCGACTACACGAAAGCATGGGGCGCCAGCGCACCCAGCGCGCTCGCCGTGCACCCGGCGCCAGGCGCGAGCTTGAGCACGGTCACCCGGGAGATCGAGGCGGCGCTCGGGCCCGCGAGCGGCCTCGCCGCCGTCAGCGCCCGCACACGACAGGCCCGGATCGACACGCTGACGAGCGAAGGGCTGAGCCAGCTCGGGCTGATCTCGACGCTCTTGATCCTCGCCGCGATCCTCGCGCTGGCCGCGGCACTCGCATCGAGCATCCACCAGCGGCGGACCGCGCTCGCGTCGCTGCGACTCGCCGGCGCGCCACCCTCACGGCTGCGGCGGATCCTGCTGCTCGAAGGGAGCCTGATGCTCGGCGCCGGCTGCGTCACCGGCGCGCTCGCCGGTGTCTACGGGCAGTTCGTGATCGACGCCTACCTGCGCCACGTCACCGGGTTCCCGGTCGCGAGCGCCGGCGCAAGCGCACGGCCGATCGCGATCTTCGCGATCGTCCTCGCCGCCGCGCTGTTGATCGTCGCGCTGCCCGGCTGGCGGGCGTCGATCGTGCCGCCGTCACTCGCGCTCGCGGAGGAGTAGCCGGTGGGCCGGGTCAGCGCGAGCGCGGCGACCCGGACGCTCGTGGTCGCGAACCTCCGGTTCTGGCCGACCGTCGCGCCGGTGATGTGGCACGAGCTCGCACGCTGGCGGACCGCGGCGGAGCAGATCGGCGAGCAGGAGCTGCGCGCGCTCGCGCTGGAGAAGCTGAGCGGCGAGGCGTTCAACGCCGAGGTCGCGGCGACGCTCGCGACACTCGCGCCGCGGCATGCACGGACACGGACGGTCCGGGCGATCGTCGCGCTCGAGGTGCTGTTCGACTACCTCGATGGACGCACCGAGGACCTCGCCGGCGCAAGCGACCCGGCCGCTCAGGCACTGGGGCTCCTGGAGGCACTCCCCCGCTCCCTCGTGTGCGACGCGGACGCATGGCAGCCGTTCATGGGCGACGCGGACGGGCGCTACCTCGCCGCGCTCGGCTGCTGCGTCGCAGAGCACGTGGCGGAGCTCCCATCCTTCCCCGTCGTCCGGGAGACCGCGCTCGCAGCGGCACGCCGCTGCGCGCAGGCGCAGAGCAGGCTCCACGCCGCCGCGCTGATCGGCGACCGCCAGCTCGAGGAATGGGCGCGGGAGCATTGCGCCGACAGCGGCCTTCAGTGGCGGGAGTACATCGGCGGCTGCGCATCGTCGGTGCTCGCTATCCACGCGCTGATCGCCGCCGCCGCGAAGCGCACACTGACACTCGCAGAGGCGCAGGCGACCGATGCCGCCTACCTCGCGACCGGCGCGCTGATCACGATGCTCGACAGCGTCGTGGACGAGGCGAAGGATACGTCCGTGGGGCATGCCGGATACGTGCGGCTGTTTGCGGCGGGCGAGCGCGCCGGTGCTGCCCGGGCGCTCGCGCGCGAGGCGCTCGCCCGAGCCAGCAGAGCGCCCGACGGCGCGCATCACGCGATGACGCTCGCCGGCGTCATCGCCTACTACACGACCCATCCGGGCGCTCGACACGGCCCGGCGCGACCAGTGGTTCGGGCGGTGCGCCGGGCGCTCAGCGCGACGATCTGGCCCACGCTCGCGGTGATGCGATCGTGGCGGGCAGCCAAGGCGGCACGCGAAGGACTCGCACGGCTCCCGCGCCATCTGAAGCCTGGTGGCGAACGCCGGGCAGGACAGGCATAGAATGAGCGTGTGGAGAGAGAGCGTGTGGGCGGACACCTCACAGCATGAGCGACATCCGAAGAGCCAGACGTGGAGAGACGGGTCCCGCAACGATTCGGAAGGCCCGGGTCCGGTTGCTCGCGAGCCTGATCGTCATGGGAGCGGCGCTACTCGGCGTGAGCGCGATCGCGAACGCCGCCGGGCCGGTGGCGCGGGCGGCAGCGCGCGTGAACGCGAAGGACGAAGCCAAACTGCACTTCGTGCACGCATCCGGCTCGACGCTGATCGACGAAGGACACGCGACCGGCACGTTCCCGGGGTACGTGAAGATCACCTTCACCTACAACGGGAGCCCGAACGTCGGCGCCCAGTTCACGATATACCGCTCGGAGGGCAGCATCAGGGTACGGGCGAGCGGGACGCTCTCGAGCCCAACCAACCCGAGCCCGAGCTTCAAGGGCAATGTCACGATCATCGGGGGCAGCGGCCGCTACGCGCACGCGCACGGAGGCGGCCAGCTCTACGGCGTCTTCTACCGGCGAAGCTACGCACTCGTCGTGCAGGTCCAGGGCACCGTCTACTACTGAGCGCCCGCAGGGTCTTGCGGACGGCGGGCCTGACGCTGGCCGTGCTGGCGGGCACCGTCGAGGTCTGCGAAGCCTCGACCGGGACGCGGATCGGGAGGGTGGGATCTCCAAGCTCGCTGACTGGGCCGCCGACCCGGCTGCACGCTGCGTTCATCCCCAAGCGCCTCGGCGCCGCCAGCTCGATCAGCTTCACGGTCAACATCGACCCCCCGGCGCTCGGCGAGCCTCCCCCCCTTTCCGCGATCGACTTCAGCTACCCCAGCGGGCTCGGTTTCGCGACCAGCGGGCTCGGCCTCGCCTCCTGTGACCCCGCGCGCCTGGAAGGCGAGGGAGCCGCGGCGTGCCCGGCAAACTCGATGATGGGCGCCGGGCACGCTGTGGTCCAGGTCGTGTTCGGCCCGGACATCGTCCAGGAGCAGGTAAGCCTCGCACTGTTCGCCGGGCCCTCAGCGGACGGCTATCTGCACCTGCTGATCCTCGCGAGCGGCGGGGAACCCGTCGAAGCACGGATCGTGATGGCGGGCGTCTTGCTGCCAGGGCACCTTCAGATCACGGTGCCACCGGTACCGGGACTGCCAGGGGCCCCGGCCGTCGCGCTCACCCAGATCCAGGCGACGCTCGGCGGAGCGCTCACCTACCACGAACGCGTGCGCGGCAGGCTCATCTCCTACCGACCCAAGGGAATCGGGCTGCCCGCGAGCTGCCCGCGCGGCGGATGGCGGCTCGGGGCCACCCTCGCGTTCATGGGTGGAGGTCAGAGCCACGCGCAGGACGTGATCGCGTGCCCGGCGCGCAGGCGCCCAGCGCGGGGCGCCTGAGCGTGAAGCGGCGCTGTCGCGGCCTTTTGGCGTGAGCATCGCGCCGCGGCGGGCGCGAGCTCCAGGGCCGTGCGCGGCGCTCGACCAGCGCGCTTCAGCGGCGCTCGGCTGGGCGCGCGCCGCGGGCAGGCGTAGAGGCGTCCTTCCCGCCCTCGGCGAGAAGCAGCGAGCCGGCGTCGGTGAGCCGCCACGCGTTGGCGGCACCGCGACGCTCGCCGGCGGCGTTGGCGATCAGGTCGTGGCGCGCGAGCCTTGAGAGGAGCCTTGAGATCTGGCGGTCGCCCAGACCGCCCAGGGCGAGCGCGACGGCGCGGTTGCTCGCGCCGGGGAATGCCGCGATGAACGACAGCGCCTGGATGCTGTGGTCCGTCGGAGGTTTGGCGGGCGCCGGCAGCGGCATTGAGAGCTCGAGGCGTGCGGCGTGCTCGCCGAGTGTCGGCATCACGAGCACCGCCATCAGGGAGCCCGTCAGCTCGCGCAGCGCCGGCACGGGCTCCTCGAGCAGCCGGGCGTCAATGATCGAAGCGGCCGCCGCGATCACCGCGTCCGCGCCGAACGGCGCCGGCAGGGCATCGGCGGGCAGCTGTGGGCGATCTGCGTCGAAAGCCCGTGCCAGGTCGGCGAGCAGACGCTCGCGGCGGGCGAGCATCGGTGCGTCGGCCGGGACGCTCCTGCCGAGAAGGAAACGGGCGCGGTGAGGGCTCGCCTGCAGAAAGTCGAGCACCACGAGCAGCCCTGCGCGAACACCGTCGACCCAGCTGCTCTGCGTCGCGTAGGCGGCGAGCAGCTCCGTGGCCAGACGGTCGCTGATCATGTCGAACGTCGCGAGCATACAGTCGGTGAGGTCGGTGAACGCCTCGTGGAAGCTCGCGTCCGAGACGCCGGCGGCGGCGCACACGCCGCTCACGCTCAGGCCCTGCACGCCCCGCACACACAGAAGCTCCTCGGCCGCTCGAAGGATGCCGGCGCGCTGCTGATCGCCGCGCTCGCCGCGGCGGGCCGCGCGCGTCGAGGGTGCGGGTACGCGCGCCAGCATCCTCACACCCGGAGCGGTCATGGTCTCACCCGGCATCCGAACGGTGCGCGTCCCAGCGCGAGATGGCGGCGACCGCGCACGCCGCTGCGCCGGTAGACGGCCGGGGGGCCGCGGCGAGAGCCGCGGGGCGTGATCCGATCTGCAGCCGGCCGCCCATCGAGGCCGATCATCGAGCCCTCGCCGGTCCGCGAACAGTCAAGGGATAGAAAGTGTCCTCGCCGGGGAGCGCCCCGACCGGGCTAGCATCACAGGACGATGCGCGCCGAGGAGTCATCCGCGAGCCGGCCCGCCGCGCGCAACGGGAACACGTCGCCGGGGGGCGCGGCGCACCACGTGGCGATCGTCAGCGACGGAAGCGCACGCTGGGCGCAGGCGCGCGGGTTGAGTATCAGCGAGGGCCACGACGCGGCTGCGGACACGGTGATCGCGCGCATCGCGGACGCGATCGAGCTGGGCGTCGAGGAGCTCACGCTGTTCGCGTTCTCGACCGAGAACTGGTCGCGACCGGCAGAAGAGGTGGGCGCGCTGCTCGGGATGCTCGCGCGCCGGATCACCGCGGACACTCCGAGACTCGAGGAGCGCGGCGTCCGGGTCAGGTTCATCGGGCGGCGCGACCGCGCCGGAGATGAGCTGGCTGGCGTCATGCAGGCCAGCGAACGGCGCACCGCGGGCAACGAACGGCTGCGGGTGTACGTCGCCTTCGACTACGGGGGTCGCGATGAGATCCTGACGGCCGCCGCGCGCTATGGGGGAGGCGGCGAAGCGGAGTTCGCGAAGCTCCTGAGCTGCGGCGAGATGCACGACCCGGACCTCGTGATCCGCACGAGCGGCGAGCAGCGGCTGTCGAACTTCCTGCTGTGGCAGGCCGCCTACTCCGAGCTTGTTTTCAGGGCGGAGCTGTGGCCGGACTTCGGGCGCGCCGCGCTGGAGGAGTGTCTGGTGGAGTACGCGGCGCGGCGGCGGCGCTTCGGAGGGCGCGAGCCGGACTCCACGCGCGAGGAGGCGGTCGCGTGAGCGCGGCGTGACGGCCACGCTCACCGAAGCCAGGCACGGCGGGGGCGGCCGCCGTCTCATGCGTCGCGCCTAACGCCAGCGGCAGGAGCGCAGGCCCAGCAGCTCATGCGGGAGGATGCCTCCCACCGGGCGCAGCTCGTCAGCGAAGCACTCGAGGTAGAGCCTTGACCCGAGGGTCGAGCTGAGCAGGAAGAACCGCTGGCCTTCGGTGATCGCGCGACGAACCTCGGCGACCGTCCAGCGACGGTGGGCGCCGGCGTCCTCATCGCCGGTCCCGAGCGCCACGAGCTGGCAATGCTCGACTTCCACACACAGAACGCGATGCTCCATGCACTGTCTCCTCGCGAGCCGATGGCGCCGGATGATAACCGCTTTGCGGCGTTTACGGACAGCCCGCGTGTTGGAGCTGGCGGCGCTCGTTCGACGCAAACAGGGGACTCCATGACGGAGCTGCGTGCGGAGCAGCCTCGTGCCCAGGTCGTTTGGTCTAATCTCAGCGCCTGCGTTTACCGTGAGAGCGATGAGAGAGAAACACCCCCGCCACAGTGAGGCGCGCGCAGCCCGCGCAAGCTGGCGCTCCGCCCGCGAACGTCAGAGCTTGGCCGCGGCTCACAAGGACCCGGGCAGCGTGAAGGACGGGAGCCTCGACGTGCCCCCCCATCGCACGCCTGGGCCTCCCCGAACCCTCGCACCCTGCGAGCAGCGCCGGGCAGGGCCGGCGCCCCGGCGAGGAGCCGCCTGATGGGAGGGCGCGCGCAAGAAGGACTGAGCGAGCCTGACCGCGCGCAGCACCAACCCCCCGATCCACAGATCAACGGCTACGGAGCACCCAGCCGAACCGAGATCAAGCGCGCGCGGATCCTCAAGGCGATGGGCGCCACCCTCATCGAGGGAGGCATCGAGCACACCACCGTCACGCGCGTGCTCACGCAGTCAAAGATCCCTCGAGCCGCGTTCTATGCCCTGTTCGAGGGCCGCGAAGACTGCGTCCGGTCGGTCATCGCGACCGCGCTAGGGCGCGCCCGTGAGCACACGACGGCCGCCGCCATCGCGCACGAGAGCTGGGGCGCGCAGGCGAGGGCCGGGCTCAGCGCGATGCTCGAACTGTTCGAGGCCGACCCGGATCTCGCGCGCCTGTGTGTCATCCACTCCCGCCACCGCGACCCGGCGACCGTCGCGCTGCGCAAACGAACGCTCGAGGAGCTCGTCGCGTTCGTGGCGCAGGGACGGCGGCGAGGGGCCCGAAGCCCCGGCCCGCTCGCCGCCGAGGGCACCGTCCACGGAGTGCTCGGGATCCTCGAGGCGAGCCTCGGCTCGAGCAGCGCGGTACCTCTCACCGACCTGCTCGGCCCGCTGATGAGCTTCATCGTGCTCCCCTACGCCGGGGTCGACGGCGCCCGGCGCGAGCTGAGGAGAAGGCCGCCGACACCGAGCACGCCGATCGGCCACGGACCATGTACCCGCAAACCGCAGGTGCAGATTCGGAACACCTACAGGACGGCGCTCGTGCTCGCCGCGATCGCCACCCGCAAAGGGATGAGCAATCGTGAGGTCGCCGAAGCGGCCGGGGTCACTGACCCGGGACAGATCTCAACGCTCCTGAAGCGGCTCGCCGCGTTGGGGCTCCTCCAGAACACGGGCGCCGGGCGGCCGAGAGGACAGAGGAACGCGTGGCGGCTCACACCGGAGGGCGAGGCGGTCCTCGCGCAGATCGGGGTGCCAGCAGCGGACGGGAACCGGCCGGGCGGATGATCCGCCGCTGCGAACAGGTCCCCGGCTTGCGAACGCTCACGCTCGAGAGGCTGATTGCGCGCACCCGCGGCGAGCATGAGCGGCCGCCGAGAACGGCTTGGCGAACGGGATGATCAAGGACTTCGAGATGAACGCGCTTCTCAACGCGCGCCCAGCTAGTCCCGATCCCGAGCCCATCGAGTCTGAGACGCTTTTTTAGCGGAGGCCCGCCGCTGCTCGGGCGTCATCTTCGCGGCGCGCGCTTTCCCGCCCTTCAGTCCGCCTTTGCGGCCAAGTTCGACGGCAGCGGGGTTCTTCCCCTTGTCGGGTGCCTGGTCCTCGACCTTGCCGGTGGCGATGTCCACGATCAGCTTGCCGAGCTGGTTGGGATCGCGCGGGCGCTTGCGTGAGCGGTCAGGCATACCGTTGAGCGTACCACTGGAAGTCGTCGAAGCGCCAAAGCAAGGGCCCTCCAACGCGATGGTCGGAGGGCCCGTTGACGTTGACTTTGGGTGGGTGATTGGAGCTACTTGGCGAGTAGCCCGAGCGTCTCCTGATTTCGCTCGACCGCACGCTTGAGGCGAGCCTGGAACTCCTTGTCGTTCCGGCGCTTCTCGATGCGATCGGCAACAGCCTCACGGATGACATCGGAGACGCTCGTCTCCTCGGCCATCGCCAGCGCGTTGAGCGCGCGGGCCTGGTCATCATCCAGGCGGAGGCTCATCGTGGTCATTGCTCACTCCTCGGGTTAGTTTGGTTGCTTGTCCATCCTTGCACAAGTCGGCATACCCGTCAACCCCCTTTACATGAACCGGTGCACCGTGGTATATTGGTCCATGTGTTCGAGATCGAGCATTTTCTGCTGGTCGCCGAGAGCGTGCTCGGCATCGACGCCGACCGGCTGACGCGGATCACGAAGCTGCCCCTCGCCGAGTCGGCGCTCGGCGCGCCATTCGCTGGCGTCGCTGATCAGCAGTTCTACGAGCATCCCGTGCAGCAGGCTGCGATCCTCGCCTCGCGGATCATCCGCAACCATCCGCTTCCCGATGGCAACAAGCGCGTCGCGTTCATCCTGATGTCGCTCTACCTGGAAGAACACGGCTTCGAACTAGTAGCCAGCCCGGACGAGATCGACCGGATCTTCCGCGCCGTCGCTGCCCGTCATCACAGCGAGGATTACTTCGTCGCGTGGCTCTGCTCGCGCACACAACGCTTGGGGGCTGGCGACTGACTGCCCTTCCCCGAGAACACATGGGGGTGTAGCTCAACTGGTAGAGCGGCGGTCTTTCAAGCCGTGTGTGCCAAGGAACCCGAGCCGCCAAGCGAAAGGTCTCCCGATGCACGTCGGTGCCGGTCCGAATCCGGCCACCTCCACGTCTCTCACGGTTATATATACCAATCGGCCCTGGAATGCGCCACGTGCAGGACACCACCCAAACTGAGACACTCCGGCGCGCGTACCCTGCGGCGGCGGCAGACACCGTCCTGGCGATGAGCGCAACCGACCACCTCAACAGGGCCGCTCGCAACCGATCGGCTCGCAATCCCGGGCGTCGATTGCGCTCGCAGGAGGGCACCGTGCAGGTCGCGATCGGCGCGCAGAGCCGATGAGTGTCGAGCCCGCGAGCCCAGCGCGCGTCTCCGCGAGCAACCCGAGCCAAATGAGCTGTACCCCGCGGCTGCGCAAGCCGCGAACCTGCTCTACGCCGCCGCCTGGGAGCCCCGGCAGCTCTAACTGCGCGGGGTCGCTTTTGCTGGTTTTCCAGCCGATATACGGATAGAATCTCCCGTGAGGACGGCCGCGTCAACGGCCGCCCTCACGTCCATCGGAGACACCGCGACGGAGCGGTACCCACTGCCTCCTCCGTCCGGCTCTGAGGCCCGGCTGGATCACCGTTTTGGAGGCGGCGTCCGGGCTCATTCTGGGTTGCCCTGGTCGCTCGGCTGAAACGAGCCGTCGTCAGGGCCAAGGTCGTAGACAAGCTCGAACGTCATCTCGGCGAGTTTGAGCCACTTCTGGGCTTGTCCGCGGGTCCAGCGACCATCGGTCGGCAGCTGCTGGAGCAGACCCTGGATCAGGAGCGGCGTCTGACCTCCTCCCACTGGCCGCACAGCGGGAGGATCGTCCGTGGCGGTCGGCGGCTCCGGGGACTTGCGGCGCGGCGCAGCTTCTGCCGTGCCGTCAGCCGCCCGGACGAGTTCGCCGTCGCGCTCGATCAGGCCTGCCACCTGCATGTATTCGAGGACCGTCTGTAGCTGCGCGCGTGCCTTCGGAGTCGCGTCCGCAGCCTTGGCGATGTGCGCCAAGGCCTCTTCCTCGGGCAGAGGCCCGAATTCCAGGCGCGGCATTAGCGCTTCCGCAAACCAGCTGCCACGCAAGAGCCCTTTCAGCTCCCGTCCGGCTTTGTCGGCGTCCCACTGATGCATCTGGGCAAACGACAGGACCGCATCCGCCGGAACGAACCCGCCCCCGGTCCGGGTCACCAGCCCCACACTGTTGAAGAAGGGGCTGGCGAGCGAGATGGTGCTCGACGTCATGCCGACGATGGGCGCAACGTCGTTGAGCGCGACGGGCTTGATCGCCGCGCCGCTCGCCGCCGCGTACGCGCGCAGCAGATCCAGCTGTTTGGGGAAGGAAATGCGGGGCGTCGGGAGGATCTGGCTCATATGCGATCGAGGCACAACATATCATGGCCAGAGGCGATATGATGCTACTCGTAATGCGGCCGCCCAATATCATAGCCAGACCGGCTGGGAACGGATGGCCAACAATCGCGCTTGGGGGGTTGATTTCCGCGGGTCCCATGGCGATACTGCGCGTACGAACCAGTGTTTCGTCGTCGCCTGGCCACTGGTCACGCGGCACAACCTACGGCCACCCTCGAGTGGCCGTAGTCGCGTCTGGGGGGGTCTGTGCGGCTCTGCTACGTAGACGAGTCGGGAGACACGCGCGACCTGCCAACAACGCCTCCACACGGGGGTATTACGCCCGTGCTTGTAGTGGCCGGCGTCGTCATCGACCAGCGCCTGCTCGAGAGCGTGACGCGCGAGTTCATCAAACTGAAGACCGGGTTCTATCCGGGCCTCGTGCGCCACAGTTCGCACCGTCTCGGGCGCATCCTGCCGGAGATCAAGGGCGCCGATCTTCGTCGGTCGCTGCGCCAGGGGGCGCGCCGCAAGCACCGGCGCCAGACAATGTTCTTCCTCGACGCCTTTATGGACATGCTTGAGCACCACGATGCCAAGCTGTTTGGCCGAGTGTGGGTAAAGGTGATCGGCGGCGACTGCGACGATCGCTCGATCTACACCTTCTCTGTCCAGGCCGTCTGTGGGGACTTCCAGAACCTTCTTGAGAGCGCAGGGGATGACGGTCTGGTGATCGCTGACAGCAGATCTCCAACCCCAAACGCGGCAGTAGCCCACTCCATCTTCACGCAGAAGTTCAAGACGGCGGGCGATCGGTATCCCCGCATCCTTGAGATGCCGACGTTCGGACACAGCCAGAATCACGCTGGGCTTCAGGTAGCCGATCTCGTTTGCTCAGCGATGTTGTTTCCAATGGCGACGCATGCGTACTGCACCGGACACGTCAAAAATGTCCACGTCGATCCGGGCTTCGGAGTTCTCGCCGAACGCCTCGGCCCTCGCCTTTATGCCATGCAGCATCGCTACGAAGACGACCACGGTCGCCGACGGGGCGGCATCACGGTCTCTGATCCCGTCGGGCGGCGGGGCGGGAAAGCGTTGTTCGGTCCGGCCGGTAGCTAGCCGCGGCTCCCGCAACTAGGCGGGTTTGTCGACTTCGGTGGGGTAGCTTCAAGCTGGGAGCGAGGTGTCGCCGGTCCAGGCACGATCGCAATCCCGCACCACAACTGCTCTAGCGAGTTTCGCTAGACGCTCCTGGAGCGCGATGCCCACGCGCCGCTGCTGGCCGAGCCGATGATGCTCGAGCGCTTCGCCCGGGCGATCGTGGAGCTCCTGCCGGATGGGCTGGACGGGAACGCCCGGCTCGGCCTCGGCGGTGTCGCGTTCGCGGTCATGTGCTCGCAGTTGACGTTCCGGCCGATGCGACTCGTCCGCCGGCACGACGCTCCTGAATGCAGCCGAAGCCTGTTCCGGGGCGGGAGCGTCCTCGGGCTGCGCCCATCCTGATCGGCGACATGGTCGGCGCGACGGCGAGGTCGAGGCCGCCGTATGCCAGACGTTCAACCTCGCCGGGGCGCACGTCGCGACCGTCGCGTGCGCAGTCGACGGCGAGCAGGGCGGCGCGGAGCGCCTCGCGCGGGTCGGCGTCCGCCTCGCGGCGGTGCTCAACGCCGGCGAGGTCGAACGCGGCGGGTGGGGACGATGCTCGGGCGGCGGTGAGGCCCTCCCAAGTGCCCGGCCGCCAAGGCCGGCGGGCGCGCCCCGGCCTCCGCGCCGGTCCGTCGCGCCCGTGGGTGCTCAGGAGGGTTCTGGCGGCGGAAACGTGTCGGGCCCAAGCACGAGCGGCACGAGGCCTTCCCACACCGTCGTCTCATTCGCGCTCCCGCGGGCGGACACACGATCGATGAACTCGCGCCCGGCCCAGGTCGCGACCTCCACGCGAACCTGCCCTGCGTGGGAGACGGCTATCTGAAATCGCGCCAGATAGCCATGGGCACCATCGACGACGGCGGTGCCCGTCCCTTGAAAGACGGCGCGACGCATCAGGACCCAACACGAGGCGGCTTGCAGATGAAGCAGGCGAACCCGATGGCGGACAGGCCAATGGAAGAAGAAACGCTCCCTTGAGGAGAGATCGGTGGAGAGGTTGAAGGTCGCCCGGGCGCGTTCGCCTTCGTTTGTGTCGCGGGCCTCGCCGGTAACGTGCGAGCACGGATGCGCAATGAACGGCTCGACGGTCTGGACGGTCGAGCCGCAGGCCGTCGTCGAGGCTTCATGGTGGGCGTCACCTGTGTAGGAGGCCTGCCAGTAGTAGCTGCCGGCTGGTAGTCGAACGGTCCGCGAGGGCCTGATCAGCCCATACTCGACGTGAGTGGCGCTCGAGGTGACTTCCTGGGTGCATGAGCTGTCGGAGAACAGGCGGTAGGTGAGCCGGCCATGTGCCGTCGTTGGGTAGGTGGCGGTCAGGGCCGCTGTGGCCCTGACCGGTGTGCCTTCGGTCACGGTGAGGCTCGAGCCGGACGTCGAGGGGGTCGCCAGAGACGCGGCCAAGCTCGTCGGTTCCGCGACCGGCGGCGGCAGATGCAGCGAGACGCCTCGAGGTTCACGGGCGTGCGCGGCGGCTACCTGCACCGTCAGCCCAAGCACCGCGATCGACAGCGCCGCCGGCACGCCAACAGCCCTACGCGACGTCGGGAACGCAACTCGTCTCATCCCTATCTCCGTTCTCCAGCCAGTGACATGCCTGTCGCTATCGGAACACGCAGCAGGGCGCCATCTCACAGGGAGAGGAGGAGAAGGCCGCGTTGGTAGCGCGGCATGGCGCGCTGCGCGCGTCCCGATAGGGGCGGCAGACTAGCGGCGGGCGAACCGTAAGTCAATATCAGTGCTGGCGTTTATCGATGTTGCCATCTTGGAGGTGCGCGTGCCGTTCGCGGCGGGGGCCGCCCAGCGCACCATGAGCGTCGCCCAGATGCTCGCTGGGGTCCTATGCCGCGCCGATCTCGAAGCTCTCATGACGCGGCCCTGAGCCTGTCCACCGCAGGGCTGTCACCGGGGCCGGCCGGGGAGAAGCCCTCTAGGCAGATAGAGCGGCGAAGGGAGCCATCAGGCCGAACACAGCCACAGTCAGTGCTGCCGGCGCGCGAACGCAAATCCCGGCGGCGCGATAAGCGAGTCCCATGATCCTCCGCTCCGTCCGCACACCACTCCCATGCTCAAAGCTACCGGGGGTGCGCGACAGCACGCCATCTCACGGGGGGAGAGAACCGCTCGACTAGGGATTCGGGCGCGGTCGGCAGGGCTGTCACGCTACCCCGATAGCTCGCGGAGCGTAGCCGCCGCCGCGGCGGAAGTCAACACCAGCACGAGCGTTTATGACAGTCGCCCGTCGACGTGCGGCGCGCCCGTCGGCCGCTCGGTCCCGTCACGCGGCAGGATCACAGCCGAACCGTAGGTTTCGCCGCGGGGCCCGGGGCGAGCGGGCCGATTGCCGCCATCCGCCGGAGGGCTCAGGTGAGGGCGAGCTGCCCGACCGGAGCTGATTCGGACATTGACACGCTGCTCGCCCAGCTGGCGGTGAGGCGCACGATCGACGGTCCGTACAGGTTGTAGAGGACGTCACCGAAGACCTCCATCGCGGGGATCGCCAAGTCACTGTCGAGCTCTGCGCCCTGAACTGCGAGAACGCGCAGGGCATCGCGTGCGTAGCACCGGACCGTCACGGCCGGCAGGCGCACGATCTCGGCGAGCATCTCGGGGAGCAAAGCCAGAGCTGTGGCGCGGTGCTCATCCGCCGCCACGAGGGCCTCCAGCGGATCGAACCGCCGGCGCAGGATGAGCGTCGAGGCGAGCCGCATCGCGAGCATCAGGTGCAGGTACCCCCAGGTGCCGGACATTGGCGCGGCGATCACCGTCGGCTCGCTGGCACGCAGTGGAATCTGCGAGATCACAGCCCCCGGGATCTCAAGCGAGCACGGGAGCGCCGGCCCGACACGATCGCCCGGCGTCCCGGGCGCGAGGGTGACCGTCCCCGGATGCCTCGCGCGTGGCGGCCACGGCGCAAGCGCATCCTCACGCGCGATCAGATCCTCAAGGCGCGGATGCCCACACGGTCGGTCCGGCTCGGGCCACGCGATGAAGTGCGCCGGCGCGCGGCGCGACGCGGGGAGCGCTCCGCCGAACTCCTCGTCGTAGACGAGCGCGGCCGGAGCCGCGCGGTCGACCGCCTCGGCGATCGCCTCCGGGTCGCCACCGGCATCCAGCAGGAGAAGATCGGCGCCGAGCTTTGAGGCAGCCACCACTGACTCGACAAGGCCGCGGTGGTTGCGGCACATGATCGCGACCGTCGCGGAGCGATCGACGCCGGCCGCATCGAACGCCCGGGCGAGCGAGCCGGTGCGACGATCGACCTCGGCGAACGTCAGCGGCCCGCGCTCGTCGATGATCGCAAGCCGGTCGGGCCAGCGGAGCGCCGCGAGAGCGTACGCGCCCGCCGGCGTCAAACCCCACCGCCGCGCGATCGAGACCGCGCGCAGCGAGCGGTCCGGTCGCATGCGCGGCACGAGCGTTGCGCCCAGGCACCGCTTCACCCGCCGCCGATCGCGTCTACGGTAGGAGCTCATCCGCCGTCGGGCACGACTGCCGCAACGGCGGGCGCCGCGGTTCGGGAGAATGAGCGACCGCCACGCCCTGCCGGGAGCGCCCGAGGAGGATGAACCCCAGCCCGGCCTTCCTCGAGCGAGTCGAAAGCAAGCGACGTCGCTCGAGCAACCTCCGAGAGGGACGAGCCACGGACAGCGTCCCGCCATGCGGCGAGAAGCCGTGCTCGGACCGACGGCAGCGTGCGCCACGTTAGTGACCGCATTGACTTCCCCCCCTTCCGTTCCCTTGCCGGACAGAAAGATCTCCGGACGACAGGTCGCTCATGAGGCAATGGCGCCAAATAAACGCCGTCGTTGGAGCTTAGCGAAAGATCAACAACTTGGCAACCGAATGTTTGCATCACTGGAAACACGGCTCTGCTAGCCGATTCGACCGTGGCGGAGCGAGCCTCCGCAGGCGACGACGTAAGGCGCGATAAACGGCCGCAGGTTGGCAGGCCGCCGCGCGGCGCGAGAGGCCGAGCCACGCACTCGTCCCGCTCGGCAAGGTTCTATCGATTGAGAGGACCGCGGAGGGATCGAGCAACAGAATGAGGCTGACCCTCCTGCGGAAGGAGAGACCGTGACGGCGGACTGGGCTTCCCGTTCGCGTACCCCAAAGACACCGAGGGGTTCCTCGAGTGGCGCGGCGGGGTTATCGGCTGAAACGCGGGTGAGCTCGACGAGTTCGTAGACGTGCGAGCCGCTGGCTCTGACGCGACGGCGCAGTCGGTCCGCGGGAGCGGAGCGCGCTGCCCCTTGAAATACGTCGTTGTCGTTTATGACGGCACGACCGGCTATGCTCCAACCTGGTCCCGAAGCGGCTACTGGCCCTCGGGCGCGCGCAAAACGGGGGTGTTGACACTCCTGACGGCGATGCAATAGCGTTGCGCGCCGCTGTTTATCCCGGCCGTACGGTTGAGATCACCATGGGGGGCGGTGCATGGAAGCCACCAAGAGCGAGACTCCGCACACATCGCCGCCGCAGCGCCGCGCCGCGCAGGCACCCTCCGGACGGGCTGCAACGCCGCGCGATCGAGGCCGTCGTGCCGCGAGCACCCCGGGAGCACCCCCCACGGGGATCGCAAACGCCCGTTCGGGCACCGCCGCGCCGCACAAGTTCCTCGAGCGTGAAGCCTTTCAGCGCTTTCCGCACGGCCTACTCCTGCTCGACCACCATGGACGCCTTCTCTGTCACAACGTCGAGGCGGCGCGAATTCTCGACCGCACCGGGCCGCTGAACACAGACCTAACGTGTTGTGAGCTCTTCGGATGTCGTCAGCGAGACAGCGTGCTCGCGGACGGCTGCCTGACCGAGCTTGCGATCACACAGAACGGCGCGCCGACTGAGGTGCGGGTTGACATGGCGACTCCCACTGGGCCCCGAGCGATCTGGGTCGGGGCGGCAACCCTCAGTGACGACACATCCCGCATCGTGCTGCAACTACGCCCGGGGCTCGTTTGCGACCGCCGGCGTCGCGCGGACCCCGACCGCCTGGCGCGTCCGCGGCTGCGGATCATCACGCTCGGGCGGACCTCTGTGGAGTCGGCGACGATGAGCATCGACGGAGACTGGCTGGACAAGCGCACGGGCCAGCTCCTGCGCTATCTCGTCGTGCGGCGCGGGCGAGCCGTGAGCGCCGATGAGGTCGGCGAGCACCTGTGGCGCGGCGCGGACTACTCGGTCACGAGAACCGTCCGCACGTGCGTGCATCGCCTGCGCCGGGAGCTCGAACCGGATCGCGGCAACCACGAGGCTCCAGCGTTGCTCGTCTCGCGCGGCGGTAGCTACGGCCTGAACATGGATCTCGTCGAGGTCGACGCCGACGAGTTCGAGCGGCAGCTCACCACCGGTCTCGACGTTGCAAACGTCAACCCGGGGCACGCTGCACAGGTAGTCGAGCAGGGCCTCGGGCTCTACAAGGGCGAATTCCTGGCGGACGTTCCATTCGCGGAATGGGCGATGTCCGAGCGCGCCCGCCTTCACGAGCTGGCGTGCCACGCGCTACGAAGCCTGGCCGAGCTCTACCGACAGCAACGGCTCGGCGACGCGGCACGGCGCTCGCTCGACCGCCTCGCGGTCTTGCAGCCCCTCGACGAAGGGCTCTGCCGTGAGCTGATCGAGCTCGAGATCCTCCAGGGTCGGGGCACCGCGGCGAATCGGCGTTACGAGCGGCTTCGCCGGATGATGACCGAGGCGTTCGGGCACGGTCCACAGTTCACACTCGCCGAGCTCGCTCGTCCGCAGGCCTGAACGCCGCAGCGCCGCTCGCCCGGCACTCGGAGTCCGGGCCACGGGGTTTCTGTGAGAGCCGCGGCGTCAGTCCCGCGCGTCTGACTCACGGCGATGACCGACCGCTGGGCCCGTTGTAACTGGCTTGTAATTCGCGCGTGAAATCCGCTGGTAACAGCGGCGAAACCCCTCCCCGTTTTACTCCGCCGACTTCTGATCTCGGGACCACGGAGGGTGCATGGACGACGCAAGCAATGCGCGCGAGACGGCAGCGGTTCTCGCCAGACCACCAGCGCACAACTGGAGGGAGGACACAGACGTTCCTACCCAGTCGGCTGCCGCGATAAACGTCATTAGTGGCGCACCGGCATCCTCAGCGATCGTTGACCTCCACGCTCGTGAACGGATCACTGGCGGGCGTGGCAACGCCGGCCATGACCGCTGCGCAGCAGCCACACTGACGCCGCTCATCAGCGTGGTGATTCCGACCTTGAACGAGGCCGAGAACCTCCCGCACGTGTTCGCGGAGCTTCCGCAGGGGCTGCACGAGGTGATCGTCGTCGACGGCTACTCGGTGGACGGGACCGCCGACGTTGCACGGCGGCTTCGTCCGGATGTCCGCGTCGTGCACCAGACCCGGCGCGGCAAGGGGGACGCGCTGCGCTGCGGTTTCGACGCGGCAACGGG
>DATAYP010000069.1:0-24387 GCA_036272475.1 Solirubrobacteraceae bacterium
CTCCGGTCGTCGTGAGCATCACCACCGGGAGCCCGGAGACGAGGCTCGCGAGCGTGTAGCGCCCGCCGCTGAGGCGGTAGATCGGGCGGTCGATGCGATGCAGCACGCGCGCGAACAGCCACGAGCCGGGACCGCTCGCGGCGAACCGCCGCATCGCGCGATGGAAGGCGCCGGCCTGCCGGTATGACTGGAGTTCGCTCACGCGCTGCAAGCATCAGCAGTCTGGCGCCGCTTGTCAACCCTCTCCGGCGGACCGCGTTGGCCGAAGCCGCCGCGGCGGATCGACGGCGCGCCGTCCGTCAGACCTCCAGATAGCGCAGCATCACGCGGCCCAGCACGATCACGTCGCCGTCACATAGATCGGCCTGCTGGACCCGTCGCCCGTTGACGAAAGTGCCGTAGGAGCTGCGGTCGTCGAGGACGCGGGCGCCCGCCGGGCGCGGCACGAGGATCGCGTGCCGCCGGGAGACGGAGCTCTCGTCGAGACGCAGGTCGGCGGCGAGACCACGGCCGATGCGAAGCACCTCGTCGCCGAGCGGTATCACCAGTGTCTGGTCGCGTCCCTGCACCTCGAGGTAGCGGCCCGGCTCGACGAGCTGCACAGGCGTCGCGCGGTGGCGCATGGTGTCGTCGAGGCACTCGACCGGGTCGACCCTCTCGGTCTGCTGGTCGTGGATGGAGCGGATCAGCGTCTCGGGCGTCATGCACGACATCAGACACAACGCCGTTCATGCATACCTCAACGCTTCATAAGGATTTCCTGAAAAGCGGTCAGCCCGCGAGCCGGCCGGAGCCGTCGGTGTGATGGAGTCGTGCCCGCCAGGGCCCGCGGCCGCGGGCCCAGCGACGAGGGAACGGAGCTTTCAGATGATCGTGGTCGTGGGACGAGTAGTCACCGACGCAGGACGGCGCGAGGAGCTCAAGCGCATCGGAAAGGCTCTCGCGCGAGCGTCGCGGCAGGAGCAGGGCTGCCTGGGCTACAGGCTCTACGAGGACACGGAGAACGAGAACGAGTTCGTGTTCGTCGAGGAGTGGGAGAGCCAGGAGGCACTCGAGCGGCATTTCGCCACGTCTCACATCGCCGAGTTCATGCGTGCGGTGCCGGCTGCGGTCGCCGAGCGCCCCGACGTCAAGTTCCATACGGTCGAGCGCACCGTCGACCTCGCAGAGCTCACAGGCGGTCGATAACCAGGCGGAACCCGCGGCCGGCGAGCTCGCCGAGAGGGCCGCGGGGCGCCGGGCAGGCAGCCGATCAGCGAGAACCGTCGAGATAGGCAGCCGCGAGCCGCGTGGGCGCGCGCACGAGCCACGCCTCGGTGACGACCTCCTCGAGCTCCGCGCCGCCGATC
The DNA here is from genome assembly GCA_036272475.1 of Solirubrobacteraceae bacterium. GTDB lineage: Bacteria > Actinomycetota > Thermoleophilia > Solirubrobacterales > Solirubrobacteraceae > Palsa-744. Next base: position 1,350 of record DATAYP010000069.1, read on the forward strand.
CGCTCGAGCCGCACGAGGATCGCCGAGTACCCGTCGAAATGCGGCGTCGTGAAGAACACGCTCGGGTCGTCGGCGAGCAGCGCCTCCTTTGCGCCCAGATGCTCGACGCGGGCGCCGAGAATCGGCCCCTCGGGCGCGCCGGCGCCGAGCGCCTCGATTTCCTTCGGGCGCAGCGGGCGCTCCCACACGAAGAGCTTGTCCTTCACGCGCCACTGGAGCCGATCGCGCGAGCGCCGCTCGCTCGTCTCGGGCAGCGCGAGCGCCAGGCGACGCACGTCTTCCCAGCTCGCCACTTTCGCAGCGTAGCGCCGGGCGTGTTGACGCGGCTCGCCCGGCGTGGATGCATTTTCCCAGCGCGACGAGGTGGGCGCGGCCGGCGTGCGCGGACGCTACTAGAGGGCCACCGGGCCAGGGCGCAGCACGTCGGGGTCGTGTCCCGGCAGCAGGCGCGCGCCGTCTTCGCGCCGGCGGCGCAGGCGATCCGCAGAGTCTGCCTGCGCGGCGTGGTCGTCGGCGAACACCGGGAAGCGGTGGTCCTCGTAGGTGCTCATGAAGTGCGCGACGTCGGCTCCGAGGATCAGCGCCTGGCCGATGCGGACCGACTGGTGGCCCGGCGTGTGGCCCGGCGTCAGCAGCAGCTCGATCGAGCCGTCGCCGAGGAGGTCGTGGTCACCGTCCACGAGCTGCACCTCGCGCTCGGCGCCGGCATAGTCGCGGGGGTTGAGGAAGTTGCGCTCCGAGACCGCGTGGTCGTGCCCGGCCTCCCATTCGCGCCGCTGCACGACGATCGGGATCGACGCGGGCAGCCGCGAGAGGCCCCCCGCATGATCGAAGTGGAGGTGCGTGAGGACGATCCGCGTCAGCGTGCCGGCGTCGAGCTGCTCCGAGATGTCCTCTTCGAGCTCGAGCTCGAACGGCGCGAGGGCATCGGGGCGGCCGTAAAAGGAACCGGGATCCTCCACAGCCGACGGGTTCAATCCCGTGTCGACGAGGATCCGCTCATCGCCCGTCTCGATCAGATATGCGGGTATCGGGAAGCGGATGCGAAGCTCGGGGTCCTCCCCCTGCCGCCAGATCGCCGCCTGCGAGGACAGCCATCCGACGTTCAGCATCGCGACCTTCACGCTTGATTCCTCCTCCGTAGCCCTGCTCCGATCGCCGTCGCACGAGCGTATCCGACGGGGCCGCACGATCCCCTGGGCGCATCAGCAAGCGAGCTCGCGATGGCCGACTAAAAAAAAGTGCTTGACAAAATTACTTGTCGGCGGGATGCTGCGGCAATGCACGACACAGCCGTCATCGAAGACCCCGCCGCCGCCGAAGCCTCGCTCGACCCGATTCGGTCTCGGCTGCTCGCCGAGCTCGCCGAGCCCGGGTCGGCGAGCACGCTCGCCGCGCGCGTCGGACTCACACGTCAGAAGGCCAACTATCACCTGCGGGAGCTCGAGCGCCATGGGCTGCTCGAACTCGTGGAAGAGCGCCGCCGAGGCAACTGCACCGAGCGGGTGCTGCAGGCGACTGCGGCCTCCTACGTGATCTCGCCGAGCGCACTCGCGGCGGTCGCGCCGGACCCCTCGCGCGAGCCGGACAGGCGCTCGGCGCGATGGCTGCTCGCCCTCGCAGGCCGCATGGTGCGCGAGGTCGGGGAGCTGATCACGGGCGCAAGCGCAGCGGGCAAGCCGCTCGCGACGCTCGGGATCGACAGCGAGGTGCGGTTCGCCTCGGCGAAGGATCGCGCCGCGTTCGCCGCGGAGCTGGCCGGCGCCGTCAACGGCCTGGTTGCGAAGTACCACCACGAGGGCGCCCCCGGCGGACGCCGGCACCGGTTCGTCGTCGTGCTCCACCCCACCATCACCAAAGACAAGGAGTCCCAGCCATGAGCCGCGCATTCGAGATCAGCCGCGAGGTCGACCTGCCCGCCGCGCCGGAGGACGTTTGGACCGCGATCACAGCGGATGGCGCGGCTTGGATGTTCCCGACGGGCATGGAGATCCCCGCCGGCGCCGAGCCGCCCGAGGGCGCTCCGGTCACCACCTGGGACCCCCCGCGCCGGCTCGTGATCCGCATGGAGTCGCCGGACGGGACCTTCAACGCGCTCGACTACGCGATCGAGGCCCGGGACGGCGGGACCGCGCATCTGCGGTACGTCCACAGCGGGATCCTCGCCGACGGGTGGGAGGAGCAGTACGACGCGATCGGCGGCCACACGGACTTCTACCTGCACACGCTGGCGGAGTACCTCGAGCACTTCAACGGCCGGCCGGTGACCTATGTCGGGCAGCCCTCGGACGGCATCGCCGGCCCCGAAGCGGCCGGGACGCCCGACGCGATGCAGGCTTTGCGCGCCGCGCTCGGGATCTCCCCCGACTCCGGCGTCGGCGACGCGGTCGACGCTTCGCTGGGAGGCGCGGGGAGGCTCGAGGGAGTGATCGACTACTCGACGCCCGAGTTCCTCGGGGTGCGCACCGCCGACGGCCTGTATCGCTTCTTCGGTCGGAACCACTACGGCGGCGTCGTCGGGATGAGCGCGCACCTGTTCGTCGAGGGCGTGGACGCGGCGGAGCGCGAAGCCGCGCTCAAGGCGTGGCTCGACGGCGTGTACTCCTGAGCAGCGTCGCGCTAGCGTGGAAGGCCGCTCGAGAGATGAGTTCGGCGTGACGCGCCGGTCATAAGGAGAGAGGCGAGAGGCGACCCCCACATGCCGACGCAACCCACGCCGAAGGAGGTAGCGATGCCCGAGCACACGACTGGAACGCAGGAGGAATGGCAGGCGGCGCGCGACGAGCTGGCGAAGCTCGAGGCCGAGCACGCGAAGCTGGGCCAGCGGGTCGTCGAGGACCGTCGCCGGCTCCCCTGGGTGCGGGTCGAGAAGGAGTACGTGTTCGACACCGAGACGGGCAAGAAGACGCTCGGCGAGCTGTTCGACGGGCGTTCCCAGCTGCTCGCGTACAACATCATGTTCGGGCCCGACTACGAGCTCGGAGCGTGCCCCGGATGCTCGAACCTCGGCGACGAGCTCGACGCGACGCGCGTGCATCTGAACCACCGCGACGTGACGCTCATCTGCTTCTCGCGCGCGCCGATCGAGCGGCTGATCGCCTACAAGGAGCGCATGGGCTGGGAGTTCCCGTACGTCTCGACCTATGGGACGGAGTTCCCGTTCGACTTCGGCCTCGCGCTCACGCCGGAGCAGGCGCGCGAGATCCCGCAGGTGCGAGAGATGGTCGAGAGCCCGCCCGCCTGGCTCGAGGACTGGGGCCGCCAGGTCGGCGCGAGGCTCGAGGATGGCCTGCGAGAGGGGCCCGGTTACATCGCCTTCGCGCGCGAGAACGGAAGCGTGTTCCGCACCTACTCGGTGATGGCGCCGGATCCATTCGTCGCGCCCTTCCACTCATTCCTGCTCGAGCGGACGCCCAAGCCCGGATCGGACGAGCCGCGAGCGACGCGCAAAGACGAATACCGCGATTGACCGGGCCCGGGGCCTCTAGTCGTCGAAGCCGTGGAACTGCGAGCGGTCGCCGGCCTCCCAGGCCTCGCGCAGCCCGGGCGCGCTGAGATCCCAGTCCGGGCGGATCTCGCTGCTGAGGACCCGCAGGTCGTGCCACAGGTCGACGACCGAAGGGCGCCCCCAGAACCAGTAGCCGTTGTAGATGCTGTAGATCACCAGGCCCGGCTTGAGCACCAGCGTGTGCGGGATCATCGGGTCGTTCTCGGGATCGGTGTACTCCTGGATGTCCAGGTCCTTCTGCACGATGCGGCCGGGATCCGATAGGAAGGTCCATTGCGCGCCGAGCGTCGCGCGGAACTCTTTGAGCTCGTGGTCCTCGTCGGTGCTGATCGTCGCCACCTGCGTGTATGCCACGGCAATGCTCGGATAGCTGTCCACGAGTTCGCGGTGCTGGCGGTGCTCCTTTGGACAGTAGTGGCCGCGCGCGAGCGTCAGGATCAGCGGGTCGTCACCCTGCAGCTCGCTGAGCTTGCGCGGGGATTTGTTGTGATCCGGGAGCTCGTAGTCGGGAAACGTGCCGCCGGGGGCTATGTCGGAGCGCATGCTCCTGCGACTCTACCCCGCCGCGGGGGCGACGACGCGCTCCGGCTCACGCTGTCCTGCCGCGGCGACCGCTCGCCTGCTGTTCTGCCGCCCGTGCTTCAGCTCGCCATCGGGGGTCCGGTGCCGAGCGTCCTTGACGACGCGGCGATCTCGCGGCGGAGCGTCTTCAGCGCTGTGCTGTAGATCTCCGAGAACGTCGGGAACGGTTGGATCGTGTCCGACAGGACGTCGAGCGGGACGTGGGCGCGGATCGCGAGCGTCGCCTGCTGGAGCCACTCGCCGGCCTCGGGGCCGAGCGCGCAGGCGCCCGTCAGCCGCTCGCCGTCGCTGAGGAGCGTCAGAAACCCGTTCTGTTCAGCGTAGGCGTGCGTGTACGTCGCGGTCTTCGGCAGCTCCGACAGGAAAGCCATGGCGCTGAAGCGGCCGGCCGAGGCGCCGACCGCCGCCGCTTGCGGGTCGGTGTAGGTGACGCGCGGGACAGCCTCGTAGTCGGCCCGGCGGGGTTCACCGAGGATGTTCGCCGCGACGACCTCGCCCTGGTACTTCCCCACGTGCGTGAGCGGCCACAACCCGTTGACGTCGCCGATGGCCCACAGCCCCTCCGCCGCGCGCAGGTGCGCGTCGACCGGCACCCCTCGCATGTCCGACTCGACGCCCACCGTCTCGAGGCCGATCCCGCCGACGCGCGGCCGCCGCCCCGTGGCGACGAGGATCCGGTCGCCGCGAAGCGTTCCTCCCTCGTCGATCTCGAGGACGAAGTCCTCGCCCTCACGCCGCGCGGCGATCGCACTCGCGGACAGGACGAGCTCGATGCCGTCGCCTCGTAGAGCCTCGCCGAGCGCCTCGCCGAGCGGAGCAGGCTCCCGCCCGAGCAGATGCTCGGACCTGTCGATAATGACCGCCTCGCCACCGAACCGCCGGACGGCCTGCGCCATCTCGACCCCCACCGGCCCGCCGCCGAGGATCAGCAGGCGGCGTGGCACGACCTTCATCGAGGTCGCCTCGCGGCTCGTCCACACGCCGTCGAGCTCGCGCAGGCCGGGTATGGGCGGGACGATGGGGTCGGCGCCGTTGGCGAGCACGACGTGGTCGGCGGTGTGGCGCACCCCGTCAACCTCGACGGCTCGGGGTCCCGCGAGCCGTCCGTTGCCGCGCAGCACGTCGATGCCGTGATCGGCCAGCCAGCGCTCCTGTCCAGCATCGGACCAGTCGGAGACCATGAAGTCGCGCCAGGCGAGCGCCGCCTCGACGTCGACGTCGGCGCTCGCGGCTGCCTCGCGCGCCCCGTGCACAGCCTCGCCCGGCCGCAGCAGGGCCTTCGAGGGAATGCATGCCCAGTAGGAGCACTCCCCGCCGAGCAGCTCACGCTCGACGACGGCCACGCGAAGTCCACCCTCCGCGAGCGCGCCCGCACAATGCTCGCCCGGCGAGCCGCCGCCGAGCACGATCACGTCATAGTCGGCCATCAGGGCCTCCTCGATTGCGGGACTGCGCTGCGCGGCTGATCGGTCCCCCCTTTCCTGGCGCCCCCCGAGCGACGCTTCGACCGGGGGGGGGCCCACCGGACTTGACGCACACTCTCGTTCCGAGCGGAGCGGAAGTCAAGCTCTCGGCCGCGATGATGCCCGACACTCCCCCTCGGGCCCTCAGCGCCACTGATCGCGACGCCGGACGGACGATCGTCGGGCCTGACCGAGTTCACCTGACTGACCTTCGCGGCCGGGGACGATGACATGGACACACACGCCGAGAGCAGAGCGCGGGGTTTCGGAGACTCCGTACGGGGTAACCAATTCCAAGGTGCGGACAAACGTGCGGGCGCGGTTTGGGTGGGCGCGGATGTGAGCGAAGCACGGGGCGAGCTGTGTTCGGGGCGCCGCGATGCTCAGCTGGGACCGCAGTGAGTAGTGTGCCGCCGGTGAGCAAGCACGTCTTGATCCTGGGGGCGGGGTTCGGCGGCCTGGAGCTCGCGACGCGGCTCTCGGAGACGATCTCGGACGCGGTACGCGTCACGCTGATCGATCGCAATGACTCGTTCTTCTTCGGCTTCTCGAAGCTCGAGGTGATGCTCGGACGCCAGTCGGCAGGCGACATCAGGCTCCCCTACCGTGACTTCGAGAAGGATGGCGTCGAGTTCCGGCGGGAGACCGTCACGGGCGTCGACCCCGGCGCGCGCCGCGTCACCACCGACGCAGGCTCCTACGATGCCGACTTCGTGGTCGTGGCACTCGGCGCCGACTACGACTACGCGGCCACGCCGGGCTTCGAGCAGGGCGGCCACGAGTACTACTCGCTCGCCGGCGCCGAGCGGCTTCGTGACGCGCTCACCGACTTCAAAGGCGGCAGTGTGCTCGTCTCGGTCCTCGGGCAGCCGTTCAAGTGCCCGCCCGCGCCGTTCGAGGGTTCGTTCCTGCTGCACGAGCACTTCACCCAGCTCCAGATGCGGGAGTCGGTGGAGATGACGACGACGTTCCCGATGGCGCGCCCGGTGCCGGTGACGGGCGAGGTCGCCCAGATGTTCCGCGATGGCCTTGCGTCCCGCGGCATCAAGGAGATGCCGGAGCAGCTCGTCGCCGGGATCGATCCCGCGACCCGAACGGCACAGCTCGCGAGCGGCGAGACGCTGCGCTACGACCTGTTCGTCGGCATCCCGATCCACCGGGCGCCCGCCGTGCTCGCGGACTCGGGACTCGTGGAGAACAACTGGGTGCCCGTCGACCAGTCGCGCCTCAGGACCCGGTTCCCCGGGGTCTACGCGCTCGGCGATGTCTGCAGCGGCCCGCGGACCGTTCCCAAGGCCGGGATCTTCGCCGAGGCGGCCGCGCGCGTGGTCGCTCAGGACATCGCGGCGACGGTCGCCGGCGCCGAGCCGCCTGCGCCGTACGAGGGCACGGGCGTCTGCTACGCCGAGTTCGGCGGCGGGCTCGTCAGCAAGGTCGAGGTCAACTTCCTCCGCGGCGATGCGCCGGCGGCCAAGCGCTACGACCCCTCGCTCGAGTACGCCGCCGAGAAGGAGGAGTTCGGCGCGGTCCGCAGGGCGCGATGGTTCGGGCGACCGTGAGGCGGGTGCGCCGCCGTCAAGCGCGTGCTACGCCGCGACCCACTTCTTTGCGTCCTCGAGCCCGTCGAGCTCGTAGAGCCTGACTTCACCCGGCATCAGCCAGGAGAACATGTGGAGGGCCTTCGCGATCCAGTCGACGTCCGTGACAACCGCCGTTCGCTTCCAGGCGTGCGGATGACCGAGGCCGAGCGTGATCCCGCTCTTGGTGTCCTGGGCGAGCGCCCCGAGCTCGAACTTCTCGAAACCGGGCCCGATCGCAAACACCATCCGCACGTCGCCGCGCTCGGCGGCATCCCGCATGGGCGGGAGCAAGACGTCGCGGTACTCCTCCCGCGTCACGCGCCCAGTCGCCCGAAAGCCGATCGTCCCGTTCGGCATGTCCTCCAGCGGCTCGATCACGACTCAGGACGCTAACCGGGATTCACGCCGTTGAGTGCGCCTCTTCGACGAGCGCGGCTGCGCGCTCCTCGAAGAGGCCGAAGCCGTGCTCCTCCGAGAGCTCGAGCGCGCGGGCGGCGTGCTGGCGAGCGCGGCGGTGTAGATGAAGACGGCGTCGGGTGGAACGCGCTCGCGGGCAGCTGCTGCTGCTCCAGCGCGAGCTCTGTGTGTCTTGCTCGCGGCTGCGGCTCTAGCGGCGCACCATTTTCAGTGCACATGGTACGGCGAGCTCACGGCCGTGACCTTCCCAGCGGCGTTGGCCGCACTCACGCTGCACTGCACGTTGCGACCGCGCAGCTTGCCGCTCACAGCGAGGGTTCGGCCGTGATCGGCTCCCTGGCGACGCCCGTTCACCAGCCAGCCGTAGGTGATGTGGGTCGGGTTGCCCGAGAAGGCGCCGGCTTTGCAGGTCAGCGTCTTGCCCGATCGCGACACGCGCGGCTTCGTGGCGGTGGGTGTCGCCGTCGATCCCGAGCCAGAACCAGCCGTCGTCACATTCACCGTCAGCTGGCCCGCCGCCGCGGTGTCTCCACCCCACTCGCTGTAGCCGCACAGAAGCATCTGCCCGGCATGTTCGGGCACTATCTTGAACGGCACGCTGAACGACTGGCCCGGGCCTTGCCACAGGCCCACGACAGGGTGGAACTCGTTTGCGATGTCGGCTTTCCACGTGTTGTTCTCTCCGGCATCGCTCGCCGAGCAAGTCGGGTCGACACTCAGGGGCTTCTGGAATATGTCCAGGTTGAAGCCGCCCGCGTAGTTTTCGAAGTCGCTCTGCTGACCGCTCGCCGCGAAGTTGACGACTTGGCCGACAGTGGCAGGGCTCGACTGACTCAACGACAGGGTCTCGCCCGGGTATGAGCCCGTCGCGCTCGCCGGCCCGGCAGTCATCGCGGCCAGGAACAGCGCACCGACCCCGAGCAGGCCGGCGATCAGCGCCGGGCGTGGTTGACGTCTGCGATGACGACGAATCTCGAACTCCTCCTCCCGAGACGCTCTGCGGAGCGAGATCCACACTTGCACACTTCGGCGAGAGCCGCAAGGCCGGGCTCGGGCCTCAACCGGCTGCGCCTCGCGGTCCCGCTTGGGAGCTCGTCGTCACACTCGCCCTCCAGCGGGGGGATCGTTGAGCAAGGCCCGGGCGAGCGCCTCCAATCTGCGACAAGCGCCTTGCGAACGCTGGGCATACGGGTCGCAGTTGCCTATGCCTGGGCAGAGACGAGGCGCTCGAGCTTGTCGAAGCTGTCCGTCCAACCGTGCCGGTGGAGCGAACGGCGGAACTCGGTCTTGAACGGGCCCTGGGTAAGAGCAACCTCCGTCGATTCGCCGAGATCCCGGAACGACAGCTTGACCAGGGTTTCGACGTCGTCGGGATCGGGATCCTCGTAGATGAACGTGTAGACGAGGCGGGCCGGCGGGGCGACCTCGCGGAACTCCCCGGTCAGATAGAAGTGATCGCCCTCCGGCGGCTGCATCTCGATCCGGTAGCTTTCGCCGACGTTCGGGTCAAACTCCAGGCTCGGAATGATGAAGCCCGCCGGCCCCCACCACTTCGCGAGCTCGTTCGCATCAGCGAAGGCCCGGAACACGACCGAAGTAGCCGCCGGGAGAGCGCGCTTGACCTCGAGCGTGAGCTCCTCTGGGTTGTCCGTCGCGAGCACTGGCTAATTCGCCGCGCGCTCGGGCTCGGGTTCGCGCAGGTGCTCGTGCACCAAGCGCACGACCGTCGCGCCCTCGCCGACCGCCGAGGCGACGCGCTTGATCGAGCCCTGCCGGACGTCGCCGGCGGCGAATACGCCGGGGATGCTCGTCTCGAGCATCAAGGGTTCGCGGTCGCACTCCCAATGCACCCCAGGCTCCTGGAGAAGGTCACGACCCGTGATCACGTAACCGTGCTCGTCGCGCGCGATCTCATCGGGGAGCCACTGCGTGTGCGGCTCGCCGCCGATCATGATGAACAGCGCGGCCGCGGGCACCTCCTCAACCGTGTCGTTTGCGCGATCGGCAAGCTTGATGGACTCGAGCGACCCGTTCCCGGTACCGTCGATGACCTCCGTGCCGTGGCGAACGAGGACGTTCGGAGTCGCCTCGATCCCGCGTACCAGGTAGCTCGACATCGACTCCGCGAAGCTGTCGCCCCGAACGAGCAGCGTCACGGCGCGAGCGTACTTGGAGAGATGCAACGCCGCCTGCCCGGCCGAGTTGCCGGCGCCGACGATGAACACGTCCTGATCCTGCATAGCGCGACTCTCGCTGACCGCTGCGCCATAGAAGACCCCCGAGCCCGCGAGCGCCTCCAGTCGCGGCACGCCGAGCCGCCGCCAGTCGATGCCGGTCGCGATCACGACGGCCCTCGCCCGTAGCTCGGTGCCGTCGTGCAGGCGAACGAGACGATCGTCGCCGCAGCGCTCGAGCCCCGCCACGTGCTGCGCAAAGACGGTGTGCGATCCCATTAGCCACGCTTGCTCGCACGTCCGTTCCATCAGCAGGCCGCCCTTGATGCCGTGGGGAAAGCCGGGGTAATTCCTGATTAACGGGCTCGAGCCGGCCTGTCCGCCCGAGACCCACCGCTCGAGCAGCACCGTCTCGAGTCCCTCCGACGCGGCATAGAGGGCTGCCGTCAGCCCCGCCGGTCCCGCGCCGACGATGGCGAGATCGCATGTGCCAACGTCGTTCTTGACGCTGACGCCGACGGCGCGGGCGAGCTCTGGCAGGCCCGGGTCGATCATGACCTGACCGTCGTAGCGAATCACGGCAGGAAGGCGCGTCGCGTCGAGCCCGGCCTCGTCGAGCAAGCGCCGACCTGCCTCACTCTCGACCGTATAGAACGCGAACGGCATGCTGAACCGCGTCATCACGTCGCGCAACTCCAGCAGCCTGCTGTCACCGCCCTTGGCGACGATCCGAAACTGCGCGAAGTTCGGTGTCTGCTCCGTCTCCCACGATGAGAGGTACTCCGTAACCGCGCCGTACATCACCTCGTCGTCCGACCACGGCCGCACGATGTGATAGTCGGCGCGCCCGAGCGTCATGGCCTGCAAGGCCGGACTCGTGTGGGTATAGTCGCGATCGATCAGCAGCACGCGCTTGGCCCGTGGATGCAACTCGTGGGCACGCGCGAGGAAGTTGGAAGCAAGGTGGTCGACCAGAAGCAGCGCCACCGGCTCGTCTGCAGCCGCGAGCTCTTCCAGCGCGACAAGCGCCGCGTCCGGCGAGGTCTTCCCGCGCACGGCGAAGTCGTTGCCGAACCGCCCGGAGAGGTCGGAGACCATCGCATCGAGCGAATTCGGGTCGTGATCAACCACGAAAAGCACCGGGAGCGCCACCGACTCCACCATGTTCGGAGCCTAGCGAGCCGGCGCACCACGCGGGTTCCGCTGTCGGACCAAGCTCCGTGTTCGTGTGGATGCGGGCGAGTTCGCGGCCGAGCCGCACAGGTCCGCCTCGGACGAAGCTCAGCCGTCTTGATCGGCGGCTTGCGCTTCCGCACCGCCAGCTTCAAGCGAGAGCTCGGCCCGCACGATCGTCCGTGCTCCGATCCCGTTCGCACCGGGTGCCGGAATATTGGCTCTATGGAGCCAAAAAGTGGAGACGGTGGGAATCGAACCCACGTCCGAGATCGCATGAGAGTGGCGTCTACGAGCGTATCCGGCGCTCTGATCTCGTCTCCTGCTCGCCTCGCCGGCGGGGTTGCAGGAGACCAGCCTCCTTGAGTTTCCCCGGCTTGGCGGAGGCGGGCCGCACCGGGTGAGCCTGCTTTCTGATCCCGGCCTTCCCCGCCGCAGGCGAGCGGGGCCCGAGACCTCACGGCTTAGCTATTGACTAAGCGGCGAGGGCGTACTCGTGAGAGTCCGCACTTATTGTTTTCCCGGGTGTTTTACGAGGCCGCCCGGGACCTCGACTCGCGACCACTCCCACGAACCGACCACGTCGAAGCCTGTCGTCCCCGGGAGTGCTGTCTCCCACAGTCTAGCCGGGCGCCTCTGCATCGGGCCGCCATGACGGCCGGCTACCGAACGTCGAAGGCCCCCCGGAACGTAAATCGACGCGGTCCCAAGCCGCTCGAGGAACCCATTTTCGTCCGGCCCGAAGGCCTTTCGTTTTGGGTGGCGCGGCCTCACACCTCAGTGGCCTCGCTCTTTGCGGCTCGGTTCCGCGTCTGGATGCAACGTAACTCTGCCCCTGGCCCATTGCAAGACCCGATGAGCGGCCCATCTCGCATCTTGCGAGGAAAACGATCCGGCACCGGCAGAGGCGGCCGCCGAGCGAGCGTTAGGTGCCGCTTATGCCTGCTGCCACAATGGGCATATGGACAATCCCGAGGGTTCCCTGTCCGCACCCGCTCCGCTGCTCCCCCCGCCGTCGCCGCCGGCGCACCAGAGCGAGGACCCCTTCGGCGAGCCGCACCGTGGACCGGCGGTGGCACAGCGGTTGCGCAAGCGGCTCGGCGGTCTGCTTGCCGCGATCGTCGCGCTCGGCGCGAAGTTCTGGGCCGCGATCAAAGGCGTGCTGCTGCTGCTGCCGAAGCTCAAGCTGCTGACGACCGGGGGGACAGCGCTCGTGTCGGTCGCCGCCTACTCGCTGTTCTTCGGCTGGACGTTCGCCGCAGGCTTCGTGATCCTGCTGTTCGTTCACGAGATGGGTCACGTGATCCAGTTGCGGCGCGAGGGAATCAAGGCGAGCGCGCCGATGTTCATCCCCTTCTTCGGAGCAGTCGTCACCGCGAAGAGCCTCGGGGAGGATGCCGTGGCAGAGGCGCGTGTCGGGCTCGCCGGCCCGATCCTCGGGACGGCCGGCGCTGCCGCGTGTCTCGTCGTCGGCGAAGCCACCAACAGCGACTTCTTCAGAGCGCTGGCCTACATCGGGTTCTTCCTCAACCTCATCAACCTGATCCCCGTGGTCCCGTTCGACGGGGGCCGTGCAATGGCTGCGATGGCTCCGTGGATGTGGTTCCTCGGCCTCGGCGCCATGGTCGCGCTCGTGTTCGTCACCGAAAACCCGTTCCTCCTGATCTTCCTACTGCTCGGAGGCATGGAGACGTGGCGGCGCTGGAAGCTGCGCGGGACGCGCTCGCTCGAGCAGGCCGCCTATTACCGCGTGTCTCCACGCAACCGGCTCCTGGTCGCATGCGCCTACATCGGCCTGATCGTGCTGCTCGCCTTCGGGATGCACCAGGCGCACGTCCTCTCGACCGCAGGACACAGCTTCCGCTCGCTTTAGGCGGCCGCGGACTCCGCGACCAGCGCCGCTAGCGTCTGGCCTCCCTGACCGCCCGTTCCATGTCGCGCTTGGTCTCGCGCTCGCGGATCGACTGGCGCTTGTCGTAGAGGTCCTTGCCGCGACCGAGCGCGATCTCTACCTTCGCGTGCGAACCCGCGAAGTACACGCGTGTCGGGACGAGCGTCAGCCCGCGCTCCTGCGCCCGCGCCGCGAGCCTGTCGATCTCGCGTCGGTGCAGCAGCAGCTTGCGCGGGCGCTCGGGATCGTGGTTCTCGCGCGAGGCGGGCGCGTAGGGCGGGATGTGGACCGAATGCAGCCACATCTCCCCGTCCTGCACCGCCGCATAGCCGTCCTTCAGCTGAGCGCCCGATGCGCGCAGCGCCTTGACCTCCGTCCCCTCGAGCACGATGCCGCACTCGAGCCGCTCGAGCAGCTCGTATCGGTGCGAGGCGTAGCGGTTCGATGCGACATCGCCGGCCCCGATCTTGCGCTTCCTGCTCTTCGCCATTCCGGCGAGCCTAACCGGCGGGCGTCAGGTCGACGCGGCCGCGGAGCGCTTCCACCCGCGCGACGCGCACCTCGACCTCGTCGCCGAGCCGCAGCGTGGCGCCGGTCCGCTCACCGCTCAGGATCGTGCCTTGCTCGTTGAGCTCCCACCAGTCCCTCCGCCCGTTCTGCTCGCCCCGCGCGCCGCGAGCGCTGCGAGCGGCCGCCTGCGCGAGGCGGCCGAGCGAGCGCACCGGGAGCATCCCGCGGAAGGGCGGCGCCTGCGGGAGGTCCTCGCCCGGGTCCTCGGGACCGAAGCTGACGAACGCACCGGCGCTGATCAGACCGCCGACCTCACCCGCGAACTGCTGATCGTGGCCGCGCTCGAAGAGCAGTCGCTCGAGCGCGAAGCAGCTCGCGATGTCGTCGGCGTCCCGCTCGATCGTCATCGCCTCGCGCTCGCGTTCGGAGGTCCATGCTCCGAGCTCGACGAGTCCCCCGGCCTCGGGGGCCCGCTCACCGTGACCGACCGCGGAGAGCAGCGCGCGGTGGCACACGACGTCGGGGTAGCGGCGGATCGGCGAGGTGAAGTGGCAGTAGCTCGTCGAGCGCAGGCCCGCATGCCCGAGGTTGCGCGGCGAGTAGTAGGCCTGCTTGAGAGCACGCAGCACGAGCGAGCCGAGCGCCTGGCGTCCGAAGCCGGTGCGCCGCACGTGCTGCTCGACCATCCGCGAGATCACGCCGAGCAGCTCCGTCGCCTGCGTCGAGGACATCGGCTCGGGCAGCGGCGGTGTCGCGACTCCCAGCGACGCGAGCTGGTCCGCGAGACGTGCGACGCTCTCGGGGGCCGGGCGCTCGTGCACGCGATACAGGCAGGGCACGCTGCGCTGGGCGAGCAGGCCGGCGACGGCCTCATTGGCGGCAATCATCAGGTGCTCGATCAGGCGGTGTGACTCGGTCTGCACGCGTGCGCGGATCTCGCTCACGTTGCCCTGCTCGTCGAAGGCGACCTCGGGCTCCACGGAGTCGATCTCGAGGGCGCCGCGCTGCTCGCGCTTGCGCTCGAGCTCCGCAGCCGTTGCGCGGGCCACGCGCAACGGCTCTCCCCAAGGCTCGGTCGCCGACTCCTGCCCGGCGAAGATGCGGTCGACCCGGTCGTAGTCGAGCGATTCGTCGGAGCGGATCAGCGAGCGGTAGAAGGCCGTTCGCACGACCTCGGGGCCCTCGAGCTCCAGCTCGACCGTGACGGCGCGGCGCTCGAGCCCGGCGCGCAGCGAGCAGGCGTCGCTCGAAAGCGCGTGCGGCAGCATCGGCTCGACCGCGCCCGGCACGTAGACGCTCGTCGCGCGCCTGCGCGCCTCGCGATCGAGCAGCGACTCCTCGGCCACGTGGGCGGCGACGTCGGCGATGTGCACCCACACGCGCGCCGCCCCGCCCTCGAGCGCCTCGGCCGAGATCGCATCGTCGAAATCCTTGGCGGTGATCGGATCGATTGTGAACGTCGCAAGCCCGCGGAGGTCACGACGCCCCTCGTCGCTGCCGGCTGCGCGCCGAGCCGCCTCGCGAGCCTCGCGCTCGACCGCCTCGGGGAAGGCGCGAGAGAGATGGCGATCGAGCATCAGCGCCTCGATCGCGTCGCGTGCGACATCGGGGCGCCCGATCGTGCGGATCACGCGCGCCGCCGACGCGCGCGTCGAGCGCTGGACGAGCGCGATGTCCCCCGCGCTGGCGCGCGCGCCGCCGTCGCGAGAGCTCGCCGGGCTCACGACCACCCGCGCGGCGCCGCCCCTGCGCGACGGCGCTCCGCCGGGGGCGTCGCGGCGCGGGAACAGGGGCTCGGCTGTAAGGAAGCGTCCCCGGCGCTCGAGCAGCGCGACGAACGCATCCGCGGGGGCCGGCTCGGCTGTGCGGGAGCCCGCCCGGCGCCGCGCAGGGACTCCGCTCACTTGGCCTTTGCCGCGAGGGTGCCCAGCGCGATGTTCAGCCCCGTGTTGCCGTCGACTCCGTGCGCGACCGGCACTTCGGGCGTGATGCCGGCGCCCTGCTTGACGCCGCCGCCGCCGAGGTTGCGACCGTTGGGCGTGAAGTACTCGCCAACTGTGATGTCCAGCGCGCCGCCGTTGGAAAGCGGCTCCTCCTCCTGGAAGACGCCCTTGCCGAACGTGTGCGTCCCGACGACGGTCGCACGGCGATGGTCCTGGAGCGCTGCGGTGACGATCTCAGACGCCGAGGCCGTGTTCGAGTCGACGAGCACCACGACGGGGATCGAGCTCGGGATCGCGTCCCCCGTCGCCGTGAGGGTCTGCGTCGGCTGGTTGCGTCCGCGCGTGGTGACGATCGTTCCCTTCGGGATGAAGATGCTCGCGATCAGCTGCGCCTCCTCGACCAGGCCGCCGCCGTTGGAGCGCATGTCGAAGACGATCCCCTGCGCTCCCTGGTGCAGCAGGTGCTCGACCGCTTCGCGTACTTCGCCGTGCGCTCCGGGGCTGAACGTCGCGAGCGCGACGACGCCGAGCTTGTGTCCGCGAACGGTCTTCACGACCGAGGCCACGACCGGCTCGGAGATCGTGGCGCGGGTGATCTTGACCGTCCGGGTGCTGCTGTGGGCCGAGCTCGAGGCCGGCTTGCGTTCGATTCCGATGCTCACGTCGGTGCCCGGAACGCCCTTGATCAGCGCGATCGCAGCGTCGGACGAGAGCCCCTCGAGACGCCGCCCGTTGACCGCGACGATCAGCTCTCCCGGCTGCAGCCCCGCCCTCGCCGCCGGCGAGGAGTCGAACACGCGGCCGATGAGGAGCCCCCGCCGTTCCGGTCCGACCGCGACACCGATCCCGGTGAAGCTCGGCGGCGAGTTGAACTGGCGGAATTCGCTCGGCGTGAGGTAGTGGGAGAAGCGGTCGCCGAGGCTCTTGACGACGCCGGCGAGCGAAGCGTCCGAGAGGCTGCTCGTCGAGACCGGACGGTAGTAGTCGCGGGTGACTCGCTGGATCGCTTCGTCGACCACGCGTGTCTGCTGGTCGGCGACGAGCGCGTTGCGAGCGAAGCCCGGCAGGCGGTCTGGATGGCCGCCGAGCCAGATGCCGGCCACGAGCAGGATCGGCAGCAGCGCGGCGAGCACGACTGTCAGCGGAGGTCGTCGGGAGGAAGACATGGACTTGCAGGCAAGCGTACGCGCATGCACCGCGCGCGGGCTCACCCCGAGCTTCGGGCGGCTCTGCGCTCAGCCTAGCAACGGGACGCTGAGGAACCTTCTACTGTGAGGCGATGGCCCGGATCAGCTCCAGCGTCGTCCCCTCCAACGGGCTGCCGCTGCACCGCATCGAGCTTCCCGGGACGCGTGCGCTGACGATCCTCGGGGCGTTCGACGCCGGCGCTCGCAACGAGCGTCCCGAGGAGAACGGCATGGCGCATTTCCTCGAGCATCTCGTCTTCAAGGGAGGCGAGTCCTACCCCACCTACAAGGACGTCAACGAGACCGCCGAGCGCCTCGGCGGGATGCTCAACGCGTACACGAGCCACGACCTCGTCGCCTTCCACATCACGGTTCGCGCGGAGAGCGCTCCGCAGGCGATCGACCTGCTGACGGACTTCGTCGGGCGCCCGCGGATCGACGCCGAGGAGCTCGACCGCGAGCGCGGCGTCGTGATCCAGGAGATCAACCGCGCCTTCGACCAGCCGTCGGTCGTGGCCGAGTACCTGATCGACCGTGCAGCCTTCGGCGAGCATCCGCTCGGACGCACCGTGCTTGGCCCCGAGGAGAACCTCAGGAGCTTCACACGCGAGGGTATCGTCGCCTTCCGCGAGCGTCGCTGGGCCGGCTCGCGCGGCGGCGCGTTCCTCGCGGGCAACCTCGAGCACCTCCCTCCCGAAGCTGAGCTGCTCGAGCGCTTCTCGCGCTTCCCCGCGCTGCCCGAGCCCGAGGCCTACAAGCCTGTTCCGGAGTTCGTCCCCGAGAAGCTCGCCGAGACCCGCGACACCAACCAGTCGCACCTGCGCATGATCTACCGGCCGGAGATCGAGGTCGGCGACGTGCGCGAACGCGCAGCGCTGTCGATCTACGCGACGCTGCTCGGCGGATCGATGGGCTCGCGGCTGTTCGAGGAGATCCGCGAGAAGCGCGGCCTCTGCTACTCGGTCTATGCCGCCGACCACGCCTTCGCGGACGTGCCGATCCTCCAGCTCGGCTCGGGGCTCGAGTCCGCGAAGACGATCGAGGCGTACACGCGCATGCGCGAGATCGTCGACGAGCTGCGGGACGCGGGCCCCACGCAGGAGGAGGTCGAGCGCGCGCGTGCCTACGCCGCCGGCCGGCGCGTGCTCGCGTTCGAGAACACCAACGCCGTGACCCGCTACGCCGCCAACCAGGCGATCGTCTTCAGGGAGGAGATCGACCCCGACGCGGCGATCGCCGCCCTCGACGCCGTCACCTTCGACGAGGTTCGCGAGGTCGCCGCCGGGGTCGCCGACCGGCTCGCGGTCGGCGTCGTGGGGCCGCACACCGCCGACGAATTCTAGGCGCCGGCGTCCGCCGCGCCGTCGGACTGCTCGGACTGCTCGGGCTCGACGGCAAGGGGCGGCGGCTCGCCCTGAGAGCGACGCGCGGCTCCGAGCTCGGCGAGACGCTCGGCGCGCGGATCGTCGCCGGCCATCTCGCGGACCCAGCGGACCGCCTCGTCGACGTCGAACGATCGCGCCTCGACCATCGCTTCGATGTCGACCCAGTCGCGCGGGCGCGCGAACATCGCCTTGAACACGGCGAGGCCCGTGCAGTCGAGAACGGGGATCGTGCGATCGCCGAAGGCGACCTGGCGGACGTTGCGCTCGACCTCGTCGTGGAAGGGCAGCACGCTGAAGAAGACGTCGATCGGCGTCGCGTCCCACAGCAGCCGGACCTGCCCGTCACGTTCGGCGACCTCGAGGTCCCTCGCCGTCACGCGGACGCCGTCCGGCATCGCCGCGAGCACTTCCCGCGTCCGGCTCGGCGCGAGGAAGACGTTGATGTCGACGTCCTGGGTGCCGCGCGCCTCGAGCGTGCAGTAGCCGAGAGCGATGGCCCCGCCGATGGCATGCGGCACGCCCGCCGCCCGCAGAGCGTCGTGAACCGCGAGCATGCGGTCGGCGAGGCCGATCACGATGCCAACCGAATCAGCGGCGGGTAGGTCAACTCGCCGCGCTGCCTCGAAGGCATCCGATCGGCGAGCTCGAGCACCTGCATCAGGACCTCGCCGGAGCGCTTCAGCGCATCTGCATCGGTGAGCGGCGAGATCTCGAGCTCCAACCCTGCGGCGCGCGCGATCCGCGCGAGCGCCGATACCGACGGCTGGCGGCGACCGTGCTCGTAGGCGCTCAGCACCGACGACTGCACCCCGGAGCGGCGCGCGAGCTCGGCCTGGGTGAGGCCCGAGGTGCGCCGGATCTGGGCGATCAGCTCGCCCGCGACCCGGTCATTGCTGCCCGGCATGGCTTCATCATAGCATTTCCGCTAACAATCAGCCATATGTATTAGCGAATTCGCTACGTCACCCGATCGCGACCATGCGGTCGATCGGAACGCGCGCGCGCTCGGCGATCCCCTCCGGCACGCGCACCTCGAACTTCATATCGCGCAGCGCATCTCGGACCTTCGGCAGCGTGATCATCTTCATGTACACGCACTCGGCTACCGGGTTCGCCGGGATGAACTCGATGTGCGGGGCCGCCATCCGCAGCGGGTAGAGCATGCCCGTCTCGGTCGCGACGACAGCCTCGCGGATCTCGCCCGGGACATCGACGGTCGTCCGCTCAGCCGACTGCTCGACGCCCGGTTCGCTGACCTGGCTCGCCGGCTCGTTCGTCGGCCCGCGGTCTGCCGACTCGGCGAACCTCAGCATCCCACCCGTCGAGAGCATGTGCACGCCCTCCGGCGAGACGTCCCCGGAGGCGACGTACTCCATTACGCTCGTCGAGCAGCCGCACTCGGGGTGGATCAGGAAATCCGCTCCCGGGTGCGCGGCGCGGGTCGCTTCGATGTCTGCGGGACGGATCCCGGCGTGGACGTGACACTCGCCGTCCCACACGTGCATTCGCCGGCCGAGCTCCTTCTCGACGTAGGACCCCAGCCACATGTCGGGGCCGAACAGGATCTCCGTGTCCTCACCGTGCGTCTCGTAGATGTGGCGCACGACGTCGACCGCGTTCGCCGAGGTGCAGCAGTAGTCGGTCAGCGCCTTCACCTCGGCGGTCGTGTTGACGTACATCACGACGACTCCCTCCGGGTACCGCGCGCGCCAATCGGCGAGCTGCTCGGCGTCGATCGATGCGGCCAGCGAGCAGCCGGCGTCGAGGTCTGGGATCAGGACGGTCTTCTCGGGGCACAGGACCGAGGCGGTCTCGGCCATGAAGTGCACGCCGCAGAAGACGATCGTCTCGCCTTCGGCCGCGGCCGCCTTGCGCGAGAGGCCGAGCGAGTCGCCGACGTAGTCGGCGACGTCCTGCACCTCGGGTAGCTGGTAGTTGTGCGCGAGGATCACCGCGCCGCGCTGCTCGGCGAGCGCTCGGACCTCGGCTGAGAGCGCGCCGATCTCTTCAGCCGAGAGCGTCGTGCGTGTCGGGGCCATCGGCAGCGTGGGCGCCATCGGCAGGTTCATCGCGGGCTCCTCTGCTCCGGGCGTCGGCGGACGTTGGCTGGTGTCGCCGGGTGGCGGGTCACGGGGAGACCTCCAGGATGAGGGACAGATCCAGCGCGGGCGCTGAATGCGTCAGGGCGCCCATCGAGATCCATTCTACCCCCGTCTCCGCGCGCGACCGGAGCGTCTCGAGCGTGACCCCACCACTCGACTCGAGCTGCGCGCGACCGCCGACCCGGGCGACCGCGGCACGCAGCTGCGACTCGTCCATGTTGTCGAGCAGCAGGCGCGGCGCTCCGGCTGCGAGCGCCTCGTCGATCTCCTCGGGCGAGGAGACCTCGACCTCGAGCGTCGCCGCCGCGCCGGGTGACGCGGCCCGCGCGGCGGCGATCGCCTGGGCGATCCCGCCCGCCGCCGCGATGTGGTTCTCCTTGATCAGGATCGCGTCGTAGAGGCCGGCGCGGTGATTGCTCGCGCCGCCCGCCGCGACGGCCTGCTTCTCGAGCGCGCGTAGGCCGGGCGTCGTCTTGCGCGTGTCGAGCACGCGGGCCCCCGTGCCCTCCACGGCACGCGCCGCGCGCGCGGCGATCGTCGCCACGCCCGAGAGGTGCGCCAGGAAGTTCAGAGCTGTCCGCTCGGCGCTCAGCAGCGGCCCCGCGAGACCTTCGACGGACATCACCGGGCCGCCGTCCTCGCGCCAGACGCCCTCGTCGACGAGACGTTCGCTGTGCACATGCGGGTCGAGCGCCGCGAACGTCCGTTCCGCCACCTCGAAGCCGTAGATGACACCCGGGGCCTTCTGCGTGATCACACCGCGCGCACGCATCCCGGGAGCAACGATCGCGCGCGTCGTGATGTCGCCAGCGCCGACGTCCTCCTCGAGCGCTCGGGTGACGAGCCCGTCGAGCTCGTCCACCTCTATCCGCCCGAGTCGGCCGTCGAGAGCAGGAACGCACGCACGAACCCGTCAAGATCTCCATCGAGCACACGCTGGACGTCGCCCATCTCGTGGCCGGTGCGGTGGTCCTTGACCATCGTGTATGGATGCAAGACGTAGGAGCGGATCTGCGAGCCGAAGTTGACGTCCTGCGCATCGCCCTTCTCCCTGGCGATCTCCTCCTGGCGCTCGCGCTCCTGCCTTTCGAGCAGCTTCGCGCGCAGCATCGCCATCGCGGTCGCCCGGTTCGACGACTGCGAGCGCTCGTTCTGGCACTGCACGACGATCCCGCTCGGCCGGTGCGTGATGCGCACCGCCGAGTCGGTCTTGTTGACGTGCTGACCGCCCGCGCCCGAGGCGCGGTAGGTGTCGACCTGCAGGTCGTCCTCGCTGAGCTCCACCTCGCCCGTGTCCTTGACCACGGGCGCCACCTCGACACCGGCGAAGCTCGTCTGGCGGCGATGCGCCGAGTCGAACGGCGAGAGGCGCACCAGCCGGTGCACACCGCGCTCGGCGCCGAACAGCCCGTATGCGTTCTCGCCGGACACGCGGAACGTCGCCGACTTGATCCCCGCTTCCTCCCCCGGGCTCGCCTCGAGCAGCTCGATCTGAAAGCCCCGGCGCTCCGCCCATCGCATCTCCATTCGCAGCACCATCTCGGCCCAGTCCTGCGCATCGGTCCCCCCCGCCCCGGCGTTCACGGTGACGAGCGCATCGCCCGTGTCGTACCGGCCCGAGAAGAGCCGCTGCTCCTCGAGCTCGGCAAGCCGCCCCTCGACGGACACGATCTGCTCCTCGACCTCGGCCAGCAGCGACTCGTCCTCGCTCGCCATCTCGACGAGGCCGTCGAGATCCTCCACATCGGCTGCGAGCTTCGTGAACATCTCCAGCCGCCGCGTCGCGCGGGAGTGCTCCGAGCTGACGGCGGCCGCCCGCTCCGAGTCGTCCCAGAAGCCCGGCTCGCCCATCTCCCCCTCGAGCGCCTGCACGCGCTCGGCCAGCCCAGCCGGGTCAAAGATAGTCCGAGAGCAGCTTCAGCTGCTCACGGATGACGGCGAGCCGCTGGGGAATCGACTCGCTTGGGGCGCTCGTGGCCATCTGCCCACGCTATCAGCCGCGACCGAACGAGCGGCCGAGGACACAGGCTCGCGCAGCGCCCACGGCCGTCCTAGGCGCCGTGGCACTTCTTGAACTTCTTGCCACTCCCGCACCAGCACGGGTCGTTGCGGCCCACCTGGTGCTCCTCATCGACGACCCGCTGCTCGACGACGGGGAAGGCTTCACCTTCCTGTTCGGCGGCATAAGCCTGCGCTTCCCCGCCGCCGGCGGCCGCGGCGGCTGCGGCGAGTGCGCCGGCGCCGGCGACGCTCTGACCGCCCGAGTACGACACGCGCCCAGCCCGCGTCGAGCTGCCGGCGGGCGTGAACGATGGAGGCGGCGCGCCGCCTCCGTTCTGCCCCTCGACGTTCACCTGGACGTTGAAGATCATGCGCGTGTAGTCGGTCCAGACGCTGTTCATCAAGTCGCCGAACAAGGTGAAGGCCTCATTCTTGTAGGCGACGAGCGGGTCGATCTGCGCGAAGCCGCGCAGGTGGATCCCCTCGCGCAGGTAATCCATGTCGAACAGGTGCTCCTGCCAGCGCTCGTCGATGATCTGCAGGAGCAGGAATCGCTCGAGCGCGCCCATCAGCTCGTCGCCGAGCTCCTGCTGGCGGGCCTCGTAGCGCTCCATCGCCATCTCGGTGATGCGCTCTGTCAGCGAGCTGCGGTCGACTCGCTCAGGATCGAGATCGTCGGGCTCGAGGTCCACCGGGAAGAACTGCCCGAGCGCCGTGAAGAGGCCGTCGAGGTCCCAGTCCTCGAGGTAGTCGCCGGGCGTGTAGTCGTCGATCGTCCGCTCGATCACCTTGACGACTTCCTCGCGGGCCTCCTCGCCGATGCTGTTGCCCTCAAGCACGTCGTCGCGGTATGCGTAGATCACGCGCCGCTGCTCGTTCATCACGTCGTCGTACTCGAGCACGCGTTTGCGGATCAGGAAGTTCTGCTCCTCCACCTTCTTCTGCGCTTTCTCGATCTGTTTCGAGAGCATGCCCGCCTCGATCGGTTCCTCGTTGCCCTCCTCATCGACGCCGCCGAGTTTGTCGAGGATGCGATAGATGCGATCGCCCGCGAACAGCCTGACGAGATCGTCCTCGGCGGAGAGGAAGAAGCGCGACTCGCCGGGGTCGCCCTGGCGGCCG
>DATAYP010000070.1:0-4259 GCA_036272475.1 Solirubrobacteraceae bacterium
CTTCAAGTCTCCGAGCCGCGATCCGGCGGCGAGCCGCTCGACCAATCGCGCCGCCGTCGCGCCCGCGTCGTGCGTCGCGGCCCACGCCGCCAGCTCGCGGGAGCGCGACCGGATCGAGGGCTCCTCCAGCGCGCGTTCGACGGCCAGGCGAAGTCCTCGCGGCGAGGCGAAGCGTCGCGGCAGCCGCACTCCCGCGCCCGCCCAGTCGACGCGCGCGGCGTTCTCGTTCATATCGCCGACGGCGGGGCAGGCCACGACGGCGCACCCCGAGCTGAGCGCGCGAACGAGCGTGCCGTGGCCCGCGTGGCAGACGACGACATCACAGCGGGGCATCGTGCGCGAGTAGGAGACCCACTCGACGACGCGAGCGTTCGTCGGCACCGGTAGCGCTCGCGGCGGCAGCCGCCGGTTCCACGTGGCTAGGACCCGCACCGAGGCGTGGGCGAGCCCGCGCAGCGCGGCCGTGAGCAGACGGTGCTCTGAGTCCTGGGCGGTCGAGGGGGCGACGAGCACGAGCGGCTCGGCGCCCGGTGGCAGCTCGACGTCCTCGGCGGGCGGCTCCCACATCAGGGGACCGACCACGTGGACGTGCTCGGGCCATTGCCGCGGGTACTCGAGCTGCGGGAACGTCGCCACCAGGGCGAGCTCGCGGCTGATGCCGCCGTGGACACGGGTGAGGGGTGGGAGCCCGAGGCGGGCGCGCGTCCCGTTCAGCTCTCTGCGGCCGCGCTCGAGGCCGCTCGACACCGGGCGCTGTGCGCGGCGCCACATCCAGCGCCCCGCTGCGGTTCGCGGCAGGCGGGCGCCGAGCGAGTAGATCGGAAAGTCGGGCTCGCCGTGCGGGTAGACATGGGGGATCAGCGTCGCGCACGGCACGCGCTGCAGCTCGGCCGCCAGCGCCGGGGCGAGCGTGAGGATGTCGGCGACGACGACATCCGGCCGCAGCTCGCGCACGAGCGGCAACGTGTCGGCGGTCGCGTGGACGACCGCCTCGTAGAAGTCCAGCGGCTCTGGCCCCGACGGGAAGACCCGGTACTCGGGCGCGGGCGCGAAGGCCAATCCCTGCGCCTCGACGTGCGCCTGCCAGCGGCGCCACGTCTGGACCGTGACGTCGTGCCCTCGCGCTGCGAGCGCGCCGCCGAGGGCGATCATCGGGAAGGCGTGCCCCGGGTCGCCGAACGCGCCCAGCAGCATCCGCCTGGGCTTCGCCGGCGCTTGCTCGCGCGCGGGCGGCGGATCAGGCGGCGAGCTCGGCAACCAGCCGCAGCTGCTCGAGGCGCTCGTCTGCGGTGAAGGCGGTCGGCGTCACGCCGAGGGTTCCCACGCCTGCGTCGCGGTACACGGCGAGGCGCTCGCGCACGACGTCCGGCGGGCCGCACAGCGAGACCGTGTCGATCAGCGAGTCGGGGATCGCGGCCATCGCCTCCTCGCGCTTGCCTTCGAGGTAGAGGTCCTGGATGTCCTTCGCCTCCCTCTCATAGCCGTAGCGCTGGACGACCTGGTTGTAGAAGTTCTGCTCGCGCGAGCCCATGCCGCCGACGTAGAGCGCGATGAACGGGCGCATCGCGTTTCGCGCGCTCTCCAGGTCGTCGGTGACGAAGACGTTCACGGTCGGGGCGATGTCGAAGTCCTCGAGCGATTTGCCCGAGCGGTCGGCGCCTTCCTGAAGCAGCGGCCGGAGCTCGGAGACGTGCTCCGGGGAGAACAGCGTGGGGATCCAGCCGTCGGCGATCTCGCCCGCGAGCGCGGTGTTCTTCGGGCCGATCGCCGCGAGGTAGATCGGGATCTGCTCCTGGACGGGTGAGATCGTGAGCTTCAGCGCCTTGCCCGGGCCGTCTGGAAGCGGCAGCTCGAGCGTCTCCCCGTGGAACTCGACGCGCTCCCGCGCGAGCGCCATCCGCACGACCGCGACGTACTCGCGCGTCCGCTGAAGCTGTTTTGCGAAGCGCTGTCCGTGCCACCCCTCCGCGACCTGCGGGCCGGAGGAGCCGATGCCGAGCAGCATCCGTCCGCCCGACAGCTGGTCGATCGTGGCCGCGGTCATCGCGGTCATCGCCGGCGAGCGGCCCGGCATCTGGAAGATCCCCGACCCGAGGCGGATCTTCGACGTCTGCCCGGCCAGCCAGCCGAGGACGGTGGCGGTGTCCGAGCCGTAGGCCTCGGCGGCCCACACCGAGTCGTAGCCCAGCCGCTCGGCCTCCTGGACGATGTTGAGCTGGTCCTCGGAGCCGAGGCCGAGGCCCCAGTAGCCGATGTGCACGCCGAGCTTCATCTGCAGGTTTCCTTTCAGCGGGGGGAATTCGTTGCGGCGCGCAGACGAGCGACGTACCCTTGCGCGCATCCGGCCGCAACAGGAGCGGCGCGGCACAGACTATGCGAAAGCCCCGCCACCAGAACAGCCCGATCGAGCGCCTGCGCCTCGCGATCGACTGCATGCCCGTGGCGACACGGGAAGCGATGGTCGAGGGCATCCGCGCGAACCAGCGGATCATCGCCGGTGCCTACGTCGACCGCAACGGAGGCGTCTGTCCGATGCTCGCCGCCCATCGGCGAGGCGGACGCACGGACTTCATCTCCTTCGCGCGCTCATGGGACCGCTTCACGCGCACGAACGGCAAGTCGCGGGCCGCGACACCGCGCGAGCTGCAGATCCTCGTCTCCCACCTCGAAGCGAGCCTTGCCGGAACGAGCGGCCTCGAGCTCGACCTCGCGATCTCCCAGCACCGCGAGCTGCGAAGCCGCCGCCTCCGCACCCGTCGCAGGCTGCCCGACGCAGCCGACCCGTCCGGCCGGATCATCGCCCGGCGCCTGCGGCGGCCGGCTGTGCGCCGCCTCGTCGGTGATCGCGGCTAGAGCGCGTCGCCGGGCCGCACGAACATCATCTCGGGGATCACGCAGGCGGGGGAGACCTTGAGCATGTAGCGCACCGACTCGGCGACGTCCTCCGGGCGGATCATCTCCTCGGGGGGGACCTGGCCCTTGACGAAGTCGGTCATCGGCGTGTCGACGAAGGCGGGGCAGAGGGCAGTCGACTTGATGCCCTCGCCGCCCAGCTCCTTGTTCATCGATTCGGTCCAGCCGACGACGCCGTGCTTCGTCGCCGAGTAGACGGACAGCCAGGGCTCGCCGTGCTTGCCCGAGATCGAGGACGTGTTGACGACGAGCACGTTCTTGTGCTCGGCAGCGGCCTCCTTCAGGAGGCCCATGCATTCGCGGTAGAAGAGGATGATCGAGCGGAGGTTGATGTTCAGTTGCATGTCGAGGCGCTTCGTCTCGATCTCGCCGACGGCGGCGCCGACGCCGACGCCGGCGTTGTTGACGAGCACGTCGAGGCGTCCGTAGCGATCGCGATGCGCGTCGACGACCTTCTTGATCTCCGCCTCGTCGGCCACGTTCGCGGCGACCTGCTGCACGTCGTAGCCCTCGGTCGCGAGACCCTGCGCTGCTCCCTCGAGCTTCTCGGGCCTGCGCGCCGCCATCGTGACCCCGAAGCCCTCCTCGGCGAGCACCCTCGCGATCGCCAAACCGATCCCGCTCGATGCTCCCGTGACAATCGCTGCGCGCGCTCCTGCCATGTGCCGCTCCTTCCCGTGGGTGACCCTGATGACCGCCGGCCGATCCCAGGGCGGCGGCTCGGAGCATTCCATATCGCGCTGGTAGCGTCTGCCCCGCGCCTCCCAGCCCTCGGTCGGGCGGGGCGTGGAGGGCCCGTAGCTCAGTTGGTCAGAGCTGCCGACTCATAATCGGTAGGTCCCAGGTTCGAGTCCTGGCGGGCCCACTCCAATCCGGCCCGTAACACGGGCGATTCGCTGGTTCAGGAGTCGCCCGTGTCGCCGTCTGAGGCGGAGGTGTGAACGAAAGTGTGAACACGGCCCTCGCCGGGCGATGTCACGCGAGCGGGTTGGCGATGGCCGTGCGTGCCTTTCGCCGGATACTCGACGACGAGCGCGTAGCCTTCCTCGATCCCGTCACGCAGGCACTCGACTTCGCCGAGTCGATGGGCATGACGCCACGATCAAGGGCACGGCTCCGGCTCGACCTCGGGCGTGCGGCGCAGTCGTTCGACCTCGCCCGCCATTGGCAGGAGCAGAGCGATGGTTGAGCTTGCGCTAGTCCTCCAGCCCCACGGCTTTGAGGGCCTCCCTGTGGGTCAGAAATGCCTGCCCGCGCCAAATGAGGCCATTGCGGAGCGTCCAGACGATCCCGATGGACTGGTCGACGGGAAATCCACTCGCCTTGGCGCGCCCGACGATGCGGTG
>DATAYP010000071.1:0-5446 GCA_036272475.1 Solirubrobacteraceae bacterium
CTCCTCGTAGCCGTGCTCGGCCTCCTCGGCGGCGAACTCGGTCTCCGACCGGATGTCGACACGCCAGCCGGTGAGCCTCGCCGCCAGGCTGGCGTTCTGGCCCTCGCGTCCGATCGCCAGCGAGAGCTGGTCGTCGGGCACGATCACCGTCGCCTGCTTGGCGTCGTCGTCGACGAGCACCTCCCGCACGCGCGCGGGCGAGAGCGCCTTGGCCACGAAGCGGGCGGGCTCGTCGTTGAACGGGATGATGTCGATCTTCTCGCCGCGGAGCTCCGAGACGACCATCCGAACGCGCGACCCGCGTGGGCCGACGCACGCGCCGACGGGGTCGACGCCGTCGGTGTGGGAGACCACGGCGATCTTCGAGCGGTAGCCGGGCTCGCGGGCGACGTTGGCGATCTCGACGAGCCCGTCGGCGATCTCGGGGACCTCGAGCTCGAACAGCTTCTTGATCAGCTCGGGATCGCGTCGCGAGACGATGATCGCCGGGCCCTTCGTCGAGGGCGAGACCTCCTTGATGACCGCCTTGATCCGCTGCGAGTGGTCGTAGCGCTCGCCCTCGACCTGCTCGGACTTGGGCAGCAGCGCCTCGACGCGTTCGCGCAGCTGGACGAGCGTGTAGCGCGAGTCCGACTGCTGCACGATGCCGGTTATCAGCTCGCCCACGCGGTCGCGGTATTCCTCGTACATCATGTCGCGCTCGGCCTCGCGGATGCGCTGCAAGATCACCTGCTTGGCGGTCTGCGCGGCGATCCGGCCGAAGTCGTCGGGCGTGACGTCGCGCTCGTCGATCTGGTCGCGATATTCGGCGAACTTCTTCGGATCGATTTCCGGTTCCTCCGGTTCGCGCATCTCCCCCGTCTCGGGGTCGATCGTCGTTTCCTCGTCGATCGTCTCGACGATCAGATGCGCCTCGAGGCGCTCAGGAATGATCAGTTCGATCACACGGAAGTCAGCCGTCTCGCGGTCCATTTCGACCCGCGCGTACTTCGCCGAGCCGGGCTGCTTCTTGTAGGCGGACAGGAGCGCGTCCTCGAGCGCGATCATCAGCTTCTCGGGCTCTATGCCCTTCTCGCGCGCGAGTGCGTGCATCGCGTCAAGGATTTCGCGTGACATGGGCTGCGGCTCTCCTCTAGTCCTCGATCAGGTTCGAACGTCGGATCTCCGCATAGGGGATCGCGATCATGCCGCCGTCCGCCGCGAGCGTGACCTCCTCGTCGGAGGCGCCGACGAGCTCGCCGGTGAAGCTGCGAACGGGGGTCGCGTCTGCGGAGGACATCGCGCCGGCGCCCCGCGCGTGTCGCGTACGCACGCGCGCGCGGCGCCCGACGAAGCGGCGGAAGTGCGCCGGCTTGGTCAGGGGGCGCTCGGTGCCGGGCGAGGAGACCTCCAGCGAGTAGCGCTCGCGGAGGTCGTTGAGGTGCGTCGTGACCCGCTCGCAGAGCGCGAGCGTGACACCGTCTGGATGGTCGATGAACACGCGCAGGCACCTTCCGCCGACGACCTCGGCGAGCAGCACCTCGACGTCAGGCTCGCTCTGGGCCAAGCGCCTCTCGATATCTGTCTGAAGGGGTGTCATCAACTGTCTCCTCACGCAAAAAAAGCGGGCGTGCGCCCACTCTCGATCCTGCTACCGGCGTCTGCACGCCGGCACGAAAGCTGTGCGTCGAGCATAGCATCGGGATATGCGCCCATCGACCCCTCAGGCCCGCTGGGCGTCGCGCCGCGCGCGGTCCCGATAGAGCCGGTAGTCGGCGCGTTCGGGGCGCAACGAGCAGGCGAGCGCGAGCGGCTTGCACGCCTCGCGATGACGGCCCAGCAGCTGCATCGAGCGGCCGAGGCAGAACAGCGCGTAGTCGTTGGTCGGCGTCTTGCGCGCCACCGCGTCGAACTCCTCGGCGGCGCCTGCATACAGCCGGGCGTGGAACAGCGCGCGCCCGAGTGCCTCGCGGATCGACGCCTTGTCGGGCTCGAGATCGCGGGCTTTGCTGAGCGGCACGATCGCAGCCTGATGGTCGCCGTGCTCGAGCAGCTCGCAGCCCCGCTGATAGAGGTCATAGACGCTCTCCATCGGACGAGTTTAACGTCTCGTCCTCAGCCGTTCGGCGGCGTCGAGGATCGCCTCGGCCACCTCTCCCTTGCCGGCGCGCGGGACGTGCAGCTCCTCGACCTCCCCGGCCCCGTGCCGAGCGCTGAGGATCGTCACCTCGTTGGCGTCGCTGTCGAAGCCGATGTCCTTCCGCGAGATGTCGTTGACGACGATCGCATCGAGCCCCTTCGCGACGAGCTTCTCGCCCGCGGCGCGCACCGCCTCGGGGCCGTGCTCGGCGGCAAAGCCGACGAGCGTCTGCGCGGGGCTGCGCCCGGCGGCAAGGCCGCTCAGCACGTCGGCCGTCGGCTCGAGCCGCAGCTCCAAGAGCTCCCGCCCGGACTTCTTGATCTTCCCGTTCTGGGGGGCGACCGGCCGGAAGTCGGCGACGGCGGCGGCCATCAGCAGGATCTCGCAGGCGGCGAACTCCTCCTCGCAGGCGTCCTTCAGCTCGGCCGCGCTGACGACCTCGCGGACGCGCACGCCGTCGGGGGCCGGGAGCGAGACGTTCGCGGCGACGAGCGTCACGCTCGCCCCTCGCGCGCGGGCGGCCTGCGCGAGCGCGAGGCCCATGCGGCCGGAGGAGCTGTTGCCGAGAAAGCGCACGCTGTCGATGGCCTCGCGCGTGCCACCCGCGGTGATGAGCACGTTGACGCCGCCGAGGCTGCCGTGCCCGGCAGGCCCGACGGCGAGCGCCATCTCGCACGCCTCGAGCAGCCGCGCCGGCTCCGCGAGTCGTCCGACACCCTCCTCGCCCTTCGAGGCGAGCCTGCCCCTATCGGGGTCGACGATTCGAACGCCCCGCGCGCGCAGCGTCTCGAGGTTGGCGCGGGTCGCCGGGTGCTCGTACATGTGGGCGTTCATCGCGGGCGCGACGATCAGCGGGCAGCGAGCGGCGAGCGCGCAGCTGCCCAGCAGGTTGTCGGCGAATCCGCCTGCGAGCTTGGCGATCGTGTTCGCCGTCGCCGGCGCGATCAGGTACACGTCGGCGTTGGCGACGAGCTCGAGATGGCTCAGCGGCTCGTGCTCGGGCGGTCGCTGGCCGGGGAAGGCGCCGCGCGCGGGGTCGCGCTCGAACTCGCTGACGAGCACCGGCGCGCCGGTCAGCGCGGCGAACGAGGCCTCGCCCACGAAGCGCCTGCTGGCCAGCGTCTGCACGACGCGCACCGCATGACCGGCGGCGGTCGCCAGGCGCACCAGCTCGAGCGCCTTGTACGCGGCGATGCCGCCGCTGACGCCGAGCAGGATACGGGCCATGATCCTTGAGGTTTAGAGGTAGCGCGCCCCGCCGGCAAGCCGTGGTGGGGCGCTTGCGCCGGCGCCTAGCGGTAGTGGTACTTGATCTTCCCCTCGGCTACCTCCTCGAGGGCCATCGTGAGGTAGTTTTTCGAGGACGTCTCGACCATCGGCGGGGGGAACTCGTCGAAGGTACCCTCTCCGAGGTTGTGGTAGTAGCTGTTGATCTGCCGCGCGCGCTTGGCTGCGACGACGACGCCGGCGTAGTTTGAGTCGACCTGCTCCAGCAGGCGGTCGATACGGGGGGAGATCACGTGCTGTTGCCCTTTCCTTGTTGGCCTCCCAGTGTAGTGCGCCGCGGCGCACCGACCCCCCGGCGCACGGCCGCGGCGCTCAGCCGAGCTCGCGCGAGACGATCCCGGTCAGCTCCTCGAGCGCGGTGCCGAGGTCGTCGTTGACGACGACGTAGCCGAACTCCGGCTGGGCCGCGAGCTCCTCCTCGGCGACCCGCAGGCGCCGCTCGACCTCTTCGGAGTCGTCGGTGCCGCGGCCGGTCAGACGCTCGCGCAGCGCCTGACGGGAGGGTGGCGCGATGAACACCTGCACCGCCTCCGGCAACGCCTCGCGCACCTGCCGTGCACCCTGCACCTCGATCTCGAGCACGACCGGCGCCCCGGCGCGCACCCGATCCTCGAGCTCGGAGCGGAGCGTGCCGTAGCTGCGCCCTGCGTAATCGGCGTGCTCGACGAAATCGCCCTGGGAGACGCGCCGGTCGAACTCGTCGCGCGTGAGAAAGTGGTAGTCGGCGCCGTCGCGCTCGCCCGCGCGGGGGGCGCGCGTGGTCGCCGAGACGGACAGCTCGAGCCGCGGAAGCCGATCCATCAGCCCACGGATAAGCGTCCCCTTGCCGACCCCCGAAGGTCCGGTTATGACGAACACGCGCGCCACGCCCGGGACCCTATTGGCGGGTCCGGTGGGAACCGGCCGTCGCTAGTGGTGCAGAAGCGAGATCAGCTCGCTGCGCTGGCGCTCGGAGAGCCCGCCGATCGTCTTGCTGGGGGCGATCCGGCAGTGCGAGAGGATCTTGTTGACCTTCACGCGCCCGTACTTCGGGACGGCGAGCAGCATGTCGAAGACCTTTGCCGTCTCCACATACTCGGGCGGCTCGAGCAGCAGCGAGTGGATCGAGCGGCGCCCCGACTTCAGATCGCGCTTGAGCTGCGCGCGCTCGATGCGGATCTGGTTCGCCCTCGCCAGCGCGTCCATCCTCTGGTTCAAGGACCGCTCCGGCGCGGTCGAGGTGTTCGAGGACGTCGTGCTGGTGGCCGTCACCATGGGCGGCGAGTCTACACACCCGAGGCGGGCGATCAACCCTAACTTGCCGAATTCATCTCTACCTCAACCTGAGCTTCATCGACATCGAGGCTAATGGACGGTGGCGCTAGCATTTACAGGGGTTTACGAGGCACTCGATCGGGCGTCTCACAGGCCACAGCGCGGGCTCGCGAGCCCCTCGAGAACCGCTATTCTCCGAAATTGCGGGCTCGGCGTGCGGGCGTCCGCGAGAGCTCGCGCGCGATCCTGGCGCCGACCCCCGGGTCGCGGAAGCTCTCGGTCCCGATCGCAACGAGCGTCGCGCCGACGTCGAGCAGGTCCCGGGCGTGGTGCGCGCTCTGGACGCCGCCCATGCCGATCACGGGGATCGCGACGCGCGCCGCGACGGCGGCCACCTGGGCGAGCGCCACCGCACGGATCGCCGGGCCCGAGAGGCCGCCGGTTCGCCCGCCGAGCCAGGCGCCGCGCTCGTCCTCGCCGCCCGGCGCCGGCGGCGTCAGCGCCATCGCGCGCAGCGTGTTGATCAGCGAAACCGCGTCGGCGCCGCCCTCCTGCGCGCCCGCCGCACATGTCGCGACGTCGGCGGTGTTGGGGGTGAGCTTCACGATCAGCGGCTTGCGCGTGAGCGGCCGCACGGCGCCCAGGAGCTGCTCGAGCTGGCGCGGGTCGGCGCCGATGTCGAGCCCGGTCTTGACATTCGGGCAAGAGACGTTCAGCTCGAGCGCGGAGATCTCAGGACGCGCGTCGCAAGCCTCGATCAGCGCCGCGAACTCCTCGGCGGATGAG
>DATAYP010000072.1:0-19258 GCA_036272475.1 Solirubrobacteraceae bacterium
GACGTCATGGCCGTCCTCGAGCAACAGGAACGAGCGGGTCAGGCGAAGGGCATCGAGCGCCCGCTGGGCAAGCGTGGATGTTCTCGCTGGGGGGAACATGTGTTCGCAAGATATGAAGCCCGTCGGACGGACCGTGGCGAACATGTGTGCGCGTCGCCACGCGCGCGCCGCAATCGGCTTTCCCATGCGCTTTTCCGGGGTCGTCCGTGCAAGAGAACTTGCAGGGAGCCGTCTCCTTCCGAGCCCGCCGCAAGGGCCTGCGCGGGCCGCAGAAGCAGCGCGCAGACCGTGCGAGCGCCCCCACAGGCCCCCGACGAGCCCTGCGGGCCGCAGAAGCAGGGCCGGGGGCGGCCGCCTCGAACTCCGGTGCAGAGATGGCTGTTACGCTTCGTCAACGGCGCGCCACCGGTACTCCTCTCTGGGGCCGACGGCCCCGAGCACAGCTCATGGAGAAGTTCGTCATCGAAGGCGGCGTCCCGTTGTCCGGCACCATGGTGCCGGCAGGTAACAAGAACGGGGCCCTGCCGATCCTGGCCAGCGCCGTCCTCACAGACGACGAGGTCGTCGTGCGCAACGTGCCACGCATCCGCGACGTCGAGGCGATGCTCTCGATCCTCCGCGAGATCGGCGTGCAGGTGGGCTGGCGCGGGCCTAACGAGGTCGCGCTCTGTGCCGCCGGCGTGCACGAGTTCGCGATCGAGCGGGAGCTCGCCGAGCTGATCCGCGCCTCGTTCCTGCTCGCCGGACCGCTCCTGGCTCGTTTTCGCCGGGCCGTGATGCCGCCGCCGGGCGGCGATGTGATCGGGCGCCGCCGGCTGGACCCGCACCTCGACGCGTTCCGTGCGATGGGTGCGCTGACCGAGTCGGACGGCGAGATCGTGCTGAGCGCCCCCGACGGCCTGAAGCCGAGCGATGTCTTCATGGACGAGCCGTCGGTCATGGCGACCGAGAACGCGCTGATGGCCGCCGCGTTGATCCCCGGCACGACCGTGATCGGAAACGCCGCGTGCGAGCCCCACGTCCAGGACCTCGCGCGGATGCTCGTGAAGATGGGCGCCGACATCCAGGGCATCGGCTCGAACCTGATCACGGTCAACGGAGCCGAGCGGCTGCACGGCTGCGAACACGACGTCGCGCCCGACCACATAGAGATCGGCAGCTTCATGGCGCTCGCCGGAGTCACCGGCGGCGAGCTGCACATCAAGGACACCGTCCCGGGCGACCTGCGCATGATCCGGCTCGTGTTCGAACGCCTCGGGCTGAGCTCGGAGCTGCGCGGCAACGACGTCTTCGTGCCCGGAGGCCAGAAGCTCGTAGCCCAGTCGGACGACGGCGACTACAAGGGCAAGATCCAGGACGGTCCCTGGCCGGCCTTCCCCGCGGACCTCACCTCGATCGCCGTCGCCCTCGCGACGCAGGCTGAGGGCTCGATACTCGTGCACGAGTGGATGTTCGAGAACCGCCTGATCTTCACGGACAAGCTGATCCTGATGGGCGCGGACATCGTCATGTGCGACCCCCACCGCGCGATCATCACCGGCCCCCGCCGCCTGCGCGGCGAGCGCGTCGAGTCGCCCGACATCCGCGCCGGGATGGCGATGCTGCTCGCGGCGCTCTGCGCCGACGGGCGCAGCGAGATCGGCAACATCCGTCAGATAGACCGTGGCTACGAGCGCATCGACGAGCGCCTGCGCGAGCTGGGCGCTCGCATCGAGCGCGTGGCCACGGAGCCCGTTCACGCGTAACCTCGGGGTCGTAATGATCCACCCGATCCCCAGCGGCACGCGCGACGTGCTTCCGGACGAGACGCGCGAGGTGCGCGCGATCACCGACACGCTGCGCGGCGTCTTCGAGCGCCACGGCTACGGCGAGATCTACACCCCGGCGCTCGAGTACGAGTCGGTGCTCGCCCGCGCCGACATGGCCGAAGCGCGGCCGGCCTACCGCGTCTTCGACGAGTCCGGCGCGGTGCTCGCGCTGCGCTCGGACATGACGGTGCCGATCGCGCGCGTCGTCGCGACGCGCTACGCGTCGAGCGAGCCGCCGATGCGCTTCTGCTACTTCGCCCACTGCTACCGCGGCGTTCGCCCGCAGCGCGGCCAGCCCCGCGAGCTGCTCCAGGCCGGCATCGAGCTGATCGGCTCGCCCGCCCCCGAGGGCACCGCCGAGGCGCTCACCGTCCTCTGCCACGCGCTCGACGCCGTGGGGCTGAAGGACTACCGCGTCGGCGTCGGCGACGCCTCGCTGTTCCCCGCGCTGATGGCGAGCCTCGACGTGCCCGAGGCGGCGCGCCCGGCGCTGCTCGAGCAGCTCGTCCTGCGAGACTTCGTCGGCCTCGAGCAGGGTCTCGCCGACGCCGGCATATCGGGCGAGGCGAGCGAGCTCCTGCTCGACGTGCCCCAGCGCCGCGGCGACCCGTCCGTGCTGGCGGACATGCCCGCCCAGGCGCACAACGCGGTGACGGGACTCCGCGAGATCCTCGACCTGCTCGAGCCGGCCGTAGCCGCGCGCGTGATCTTCGACCTCGGCCTGATCCGCAACATCGGCTACTACACCGGAGCCGTCTTCGACGTCTACGACCCCGCGCTCGGCGCTCCGATCGGCGGCGGCGGCCGCTACGACGAGCTCCTCGGTCGCTTCGGTCGCTCGCTGCCCGCCGTCGGCTTCGCGCTCGGCGTCGACCGCCTGCACATAGCGCTCGCGGGCGAGGAGCGGGGAACGGGGGCTCTCCTCGCGCGAGGCGACGCCACCGCGCCCCCGGGCCAAGCCGGCCCGCCGCCGGCCGGCGCCACAACCACCTCAGCCGGCGCGAACACGCACTCCGCCGGCGCGAGCGCCCCCTCGGGCGACGGCGACGGCGACGGCGACGGCGGCGCGCCCGGCGTGGGAGCAGCGGCGCCGCCGACCCCGGCAGGCAGCGGTCCGGGCAGATGAGCACGACGAACGGCCCCACGAACGGTCTCACGATCGCCGTGCCGCGCGGTGCGCTGTTCGAGGACACGGTCGAGCTGCTCTCGGCTCTCGGCCTCGAGACGGGCGAGCTGCGATCGAACGATCGCAAGCTGCTGTTCGAGGACATCGGCGTGATCACGATGCGCCCCTCGGACGTCCCCACCTACGTCGAGGCGGGCGCGGCAGACCTGGGGGTGACCGGCAAGGACGTGCTGCTCGAGCAGGCGGCGCAGGAACCGGGTGAGAGCGGTCGCGACGTCTACGAGCTGCTCGACCTCGGCTACGGCCGCTGCACGATGGTGCTGGCGAGCAAGGCGGGCCCGGACCCGGCGCTCGAGGCGCTGCGACGGCTGGGCGTGATGCGCGTCGCGACCAAGTACCCGCGGATCGCGGCGCGCCACCTCGAGGAGACCGGGCGCCAGGCGGAGATCGTCGAGGTCAAGGGCTCGGTCGAGCTCGCCCCGCTGACGGGTGTGGTCGAGGCGATCGTCGATCTGACGGCGACCGGCACGACGCTCGCCGAGAACAACCTCGTCGTGCGCGAGGAGATTGTCGTGTGCACCGCGAGGCTGATCGCGAACCCGGTCGCGCACAAGCTGAAGGCGGCTCAGATCGACGACTTCCTGGAGCAGCTGCGGGCGCTTCCGGCCGCGAGCCTGGGCTGAGGCGATGCAGCTCAGCCGCATCGACGCCGGTGAGCTGGCGCGCCGCGGTGGCGTCGCGGGCACGAGCGAGCACCTGCGCGGTCTGATTCCCGAAGGCACGTCGGTGGAGGAGCCGGTGAAGGAGATCCTCGCGCGCGTGCGCGCGGCTGGAGACGCGGCGGTGCTCGACTACACGCGCAGCTTCGACACCGGCGGCGCCGAGCCCTTGCCGCTGCTCGTCCGCGAGGACGAGCTCGACGATGCGATCCGCCGGCTCCCGCTCGAGCTCGTCGCGGGGCTCCAAGTGGCGATCAGGAACGTCGCCGTCGTAGCGCAGTCGGGCGTCAGCGAGGACGTGGGCGTCGAGCTTCCGCAGGGCCAGCGCGTCGTCCTGCGCGAGGTGCCCGTCGGCTCGGCTGCGATCTACGTACCGGGGGGGCGCGCGCCGTACGCGAGCACCGTCGTGATGGGCGTGGTCACGGCGCGCTCGGCGGGGGTACTCGATGTCTCGGTGTGCGCGCCGCCGGGCTCCGACGGCGAGGTCGACCCGGTGATCCTCGGCGCCTGCCGGCTGTGCGGCGTCGAGCGCGTCTACAGGATGGGCGGCGCGCAGGCGATCGCCGCGCTGGCCTACGGCACGGAGAGCGTCGAGCGCGTCGACGTGGTGGTCGGCCCCGGCAACCTCTACGTGCAGGAGGCCAAGCGCCAGCTCTCGGCGACGGTCGGGATCGACGGCTTCGCCGGGCCCAGCGACCTGCTCGTGCTGCTCGGGCGCGACGCGGACGAGCGCGACGTGCGGCTCGCCGCGCTCGACATGCTCGCGCAGGGCGAGCACGGCGAGGGGAGCCTCGTCGTCGGCGTGGCGACCGACGCGGCGATCGCCGGCGCGCTGGCGGCGACGCTCGAGGAGCTCGTCGTCGAACGCCCGACGGTCGGCGAGGCGGTGCTCGCGATCGTCGATGTGACGGATGCGCGCCAGGCGCTCGAGCTCGCCAATGCATTCGCGCCGGAGCACCTCGAGCTGATCGGGGCCGAGGTCGAGGGCCTCGCACCGCTCGTACGCTGCGCCGGCTGCGTGTTCGTGGGCGCCGAGAGCGCGACGGCGTTCGGCGACTACGTCGCGGGCTCCAACCACGTGCTCCCGACGGGGGGCTCGGCGCGCTTCGCCTCGATGCTCTCGCCGCGGCACTTCCGCCGGCGGATGGGCGAGGTGCGCGTCCGCGAGGGCGCCGCGAAACTCGCGGCCGCGGGGGCGCCGATCGCGCGCGCCGAGGGCTTCGAGGTGCACGCGGAGTCGATGGAGGAGCGCGTGCGGGAGAATCAGCAGCTATGAGCCGCTCGGCGACGATCGAACGCAGGACCGCAGAGACGGACGTGCGCCTCGTGCTGACGCTCGAGGGGACGGGGGCGGGCGCGCGCGAGACCGGCGTCGGCTTCCTCGACCACATGCTCGACCTGCTCGCGCGCCACGGGCGCATGGACCTCGAGCTGAGCGTCTCCGGCGACCTGCAGACGGGCGCCCACCACACTGCCGAGGACACCGCGATCGTGCTGGGCCAGGCGCTCGACAGCGCGCTCGGCGAGCGCGCCGGGATCGTCCGCTACGGCGCGGCGACGATCCCGATGGACGAGGCGCGGGCAAGCTGCGCGATCGACATCTCGGGGCGCCCGTTCACGCTGTTCGAGGCCGACCTGCCGCCGGGCTCCACGGGCGGGTTCGAGCACGAGCTCACGGAGGAGTTCTTCCGGGCGCTCGCAAACGCGGCCAAGCTCACGCTCCACCTGCGCGTCGAAGCGGGAACGAACGCCCACCACATGATCGAGGCGGCCTTCAAGGCGTTCGCCCGCGCGCTGCGCGAGGCCGCGTCGATCGACCCGACGGAGACGGGCGTGCCGAGCACCAAGGGCACGCTGACGGCATGACGCCGCTCGTCGAGGAGCCCGTCGAGATCGCGATCGTCGACTACGGTATGGGCAACCGTCGCTCGGTCGAGAAGGCGCTCGAGCACGTCGGCGCGAGCGCGACGATCTCGAGCGACCCCGCGCGGCTGCGCTCGGCGGCGGGCCTGGTCGTACCCGGCGTGGGCGCCTTCCCGCGCGCGATGGAGCGCCTGCGCGAGCTGGGGCTCGACGCGCTGCTGCGCGAGCGGGTGGCGAGCGGCACGCCCGTGCTGGGCGTTTGCCTCGGGATGCAGCTCGCCTTCGAGCACTCGAGCGAGCAGTGCGGCAGCGACGGCCTCGGCATCATCGCCGGCGAGGTGCGCCGGCTGCAGGCCGGCACGCTGAAGCTGCCGCACATCGGCTGGAACGAGGTCCGCTTCACGGCGCTCGACTCGCCGCTCGTGGCTTCGCTCCCGGACCGCTGCGCCTTCTACCACGTGCACTCCTTCGCTCCGGTCCCCGGCGAGCAGCGCGACGTGCTCGCGACCTCGGAGTACGGATCGCCGTTCACAACGGCGGTGTGCAGGGGGAGCTTCTACGGCGTGCAGTTCCACCCCGAGAAGTCCTCCGCGGCGGGCCTGCGGCTGCTCGCCAACTTCGCGACGATCTGCATCGAGGTCCGCTCCGGCCAGGCGCTCGGCGCGCCGCCCCTCGCGCGTTGAGGCTCTACCCGGCGATCGACATCCTCGACGGCAGCGCTGTGCGCCTCGTCAAGGGCGACTTCGACGCGAAGACCGTCTACGAGCGCGACCCGCTCGCCGCCGCTCGGGCCTGGGTGCAGGCCGGGGCCCGCTTCCTGCACGTCGTCGATCTCGACGGCGCGAAGGGGGGCACACCGGTGAACATCGAGCACCTGCGCCGGATCGCCGGCCTCGGAGTGCCCGTCCAGTACGGCGGCGGCCTGCGCTCGCCGGAGGCCGTCGAGCAGGCGCTCGCGGCGGGCGCCGAGCGCGTGATCCTCGGCACCGCCGCGCTCGGCGATCCGGAGCTGCTCGATCGCGCGCTGGAGCGCCACGGCCAGGCGCGGATCGTCGTCTCGGTCGACGTTCGCGACGGCGAGGTGTCGGTCGAGGGGTGGACCAGGGCCTCGGGCAGCGACGTCGGCGAGGTGATCGCCACGCTGATCGGGCAGGGCGTATCAGAGCTCGCGTACACGAACGTCGATCGCGACGGGATGCTCGGGGGCGTGAACTTCGATGATCTGATCGGGGTCGCGCGTGGGGCGCAGGGGGGCAGGCTGCTGTACTCGGGCGGGATCGGTGAGCTCGAGGACCTCCGGCGGCTGGCGCGGCTTCGCAGCGAGGCGCAGATCGAGAACCTCGCGGGGGTGATCGTGGGAAAGGCGCTGTACGAGGGCCGCTTCACGATCGCGGACGCGCACGAGGCGCTGGCCGGCTGACCGCTTCCGCTCAGCCGGCGTCGACGACCTCGATCGGCGGGACAGCAGCTACGGTGGGCGGGTGCACTTCAAGCGCGTGATCCCCTGCCTGGACGTCGACGCGGGGCGCGTCGTCAAGGGCGTCGAATTCCTCGACATCCGCGACGCGGGCGATCCCGTGGAGCTCGCGGCCCACTACGATCGCGAGGGCGCAGACGAGCTCGTGTTCCTCGACATCACCGCGACGCACGAGCGTCGCGACACGATCGCGACGCTCGCACGCAGCACGGCCGACGACGTGTTCGTGCCGTTCACGATCGGCGGCGGCATCCGCTCGGTCGAGGACGCGCAGGCGGTCCTCGACGCGGGGGCCGACAAGGTGTCGGTCAACTCCGCGGCATTGGAGCGCCCGGAGCTGCTCGACGAGCTGGCGGGGGTCTTCGGCGCGCAGTGCGTCGTGCTCGCGATCGACGCCAAGGCGAGCGCCGCCTCCGATGATGGCGAGGCGCTCGCGTGGGAGGCGTATCTCGCCGGCGGGCGCACGCCGACGGGGCGCGATGTGGTGGAGTGGGCGCGCGAGGGAGTCGAGCGGGGAGCGGGGGAGATCCTGCTCACGAGCATGGATCGCGACGGCACGAGCGACGGCTACGACCTCGCGCTGACGAGCGCTGTGAGCGCGGCGGTGAGCGTGCCGGTGATCGCCAGCGGCGGGGCGGGCGAGCTCGAGCACCTGACCGAGGCGCTCGAGGCGGGTGCCGACGCGGTGCTCTGCGCGTCGATCTTCCACTACGGCCGCTACACGATCGCCGAGGCCAAGGCACACCTCGCCGCGGCGGGGATCCCCGTGCGCGCCGGCGGATGAGAGCGAGATCGACGTGAGCGCCGGCGCCGCGGATGCGTCCGCCCGGGGCACGTCGGTGATCGAGGCGCTGGGCCGGCGTCCCGGGGGCAGCGAGCTGCTCGAGCTCGCGGGCGAGCGGGACGGCATCGCGCTCGTCGGCGGAGCCGTGCGAGACCTGCTGCTGGGCGGCACGCCACGCGAGCTCGACATCGCGGTGGAGCCCGGGAGCTCCGCGCAGCTCGCATCGGAGCTCGCATCACGGCTCCCGGGGAACGACGGAGGGATGCCCCAGGTGGAGCTGCACGAGCGCTTCGGCACGGCGGTCATCGAGTGGATCGACGGGCGCATCGACATCGCCGAGCGCCGCTCGGAGTCCTACCCGCGTCCCGGTGCGCTGCCGGAGGTCCGCGCCGGGAGCGTCGAGGAGGATCTGGCACGGCGCGACTTCACCGTCAACGCGATCGCGGTGCCCCTGGGAGGGCCGCGTCAGGGCGCGATCGAATCGGTCGACCACGGCCTCGAAGATCTCCTTGCCGGGCGCCTTCGCGTGCTGCACGAGCGGAGCTTCCTCGACGACCCGATCCGCCTGCTGCGCCTCGCGCGCTACCGCGCGAGGCTCGGGTTCGAGGTGGAGGACGCCACTGCTCGCCTGGCGCGGAGCGCGCTCGCCGCGAAGGCCCTCGAGACGGTCTCCGGCGCGCGGATCGGAGCCGAGCTGTGGCTGGCCACCGGCGAACGCGCGGCGGGCGCCCCCTTTACCTCGATGGGAGAGCTCGGCCTGCTGGAGGCGCTGTCGCTGCCCCCGGCCTTCGACGAGCGGCTGCTGCTCGACGCATCGCGGCACTCGCCACCCGACGGGCACCCGAACCTGATCGAGATGGCGGTCCTCTTCCACCCCGCCGGCGAGCCCGCCGAGGGCGCCCGCCGGGCAGCCGCGGCGCAGATGGACGCCTTCGAGTTCCCCTCGGAGACGCGCGAGCGGGTGCTCGCCGCCGCATTCGACTCGGCCGCGCTCGCCGCCGGCCTGGAGCGCGCAGAGCGTCCTTCGCAGCTGCGCGAGCTGCTCGCCGGCCGCCCGGTCGAGGCGATCGCGATCGCCGGCGCGATCGCCGGGAGGCGCTCGCCGCAGGCGGCCGAGCACACGGCGGCGTGGCTGTCCGAGCTCCGCCATGTCGCGCTCGAGATCGACGGTGACGACCTGATCGGCGCGGGGGTGCGGCAGGGTCCCGAGGTCGGCAGGCGCCTCGCGCGCACGCTCGAGCGCAAGCTCGACGGTGAGCTCGATGGCGGGCGCGCGGCGGAGCTCGAGGCGGCGCTCGAGGACGGCGCGTGAGCGAGCTCGAGCTGCTCTTCGAGCTCCCCGGGGGCGCTCACGCGCTGTTCACCACGCGAGACGCCGGCAACCTCTCGAGCGTGTCGGGCGAGGGCGCGGCCGATGGAGGCGCTGCGCGGGAGCGGCTGCGCGCCGGGCTCGACCTCGAGCGCCTGGCCCGCGGCCATCAGGTCCACGGGGCAGTGGTCGAGCGGATCGAGGGCCACCCGGCGGACGGCGCCGAGGGACGCCACGCCGACGGCCAGGCGACGGCGCTCGGCGGCGTCGGTGCGCTCGTGCTGAGCGCCGACTGCCTACCCGTCGCGCTGGGCGGCGCGGGCGCCGTGGCGATGCTCCATGCCGGCTGGCGGGGCCTCGCGGGGGGCGTGCTCGAGAACGGTGTCGCCGCCCTGCGGGAGCTCGCCGGCGGTGGCGACGACGCGATCGTCGCCGTGATCGGCCCGGGCGCGGGGGTCTGCTGCTACGAGGTGGGCCCCGAGGTCCACGCGGCGTTCGGTGGAGCGCATCGCGACGGCAGGCGAATCGACCTTCGGGGGATCGCCCGAGAACGGCTGCTGGAGGCCAGAGTCGCGGAGGTGCGTGACGCTCGCCACTGCACGATCTGCGACGAGCGCTTCTTCTCGCACCGTCGCGAAGGCGCGCGCGCCGGGCGCCAGGGCGGTGTCGCGTGGCGCAGCTGATCGCCGACCTCGACGCCGGACGCGTGCGGGCGAACCTCGAGCGGATCGAGGAGGAGCTCGCCGTCGCGGCGTCGCGCGCGCCGGCCGGCCCCGGAGGGTCGCCGCGTCGCAAGCCCGAGGTGCTCGCGGCCGTCAAGTACGTCCGTGCAGCGGAGCTGCCGAAGCTCGCTGCGGCGGGCATCCGCGTGGTCGGCGAGAACCGGGCGCAGGAGCTCGAGGCGAAGGTCGCCGAGCACGGGGAGCTGTTCGACTGGGACTTCATCGGGCAGCTGCAGAGCAGGCGCGTGCGATCGATCGTGCCGCACGTGCGGCTGATCCACTCGGTCGCCTCGGAGTCGGCGCTGCGCGAGCTCGCTCGACACGCTTCGCTCGCGCGGGCGGGGCTGCGGATCCTCGTCGAGGTGAACGTCGCGGGCGAGGATGGGAAGGCGGGGGTCTCGCCCGAGCGGCTCGACGCGTTCATCGAGAGCTCTCCCGTCCCGGTCGCGGGGTTGATGACGATGCCGCCGCTGGCGGCCGAGCCCGAGCAGAGCCGGCGCTGGTTCGCCGCGCTGCGCCAGCTCGCGGACGAGCGTGGCCTCGAGCAGCTCTCGATGGGCACCTCCCAGGACTACGCCGTCGCGGCCGAGGAGGGCGCGACTATCGTGCGAATCGGCACGAAACTATATGATTGACGGGCGTTTGACACGCATGTGCGCTCAGCGGGCCCGGCGGCCAGTGGCTAGCATCAGCAGGGAATCCGGTTCGCCGGGCGAAAACGCACTACACCGATGGCTTTCCGCGACTCCTGGCACCGAGCGCTCGTCTACTTCGGCTTGGCCGAGGAGTATCACGACGGCTACGACGACGAGCCCGCCCCCGAGGCCGAGATCGAGGACCGCTAC
Organism: Solirubrobacteraceae bacterium; assembly: GCA_036272475.1. GTDB lineage: Bacteria > Actinomycetota > Thermoleophilia > Solirubrobacterales > Solirubrobacteraceae > Palsa-744. The sequence goes on from DATAYP010000072.1 coordinate 10,654, forward strand.
CGCGAACGGCCGAACGTCCGCCGCCTACGTCGCAGGCGCGACGAGTTCGACGACATCTTCGCCGAGGACGACGAACCCGAAGCCGGTCGTGGCGCCCGCGGGCGCACTGCCGTGCTGAAACCCGTGAGTGGCCGCGGCAACGGCGACGTGCGCGTGCACCTCGTCGTGCCGAAGTCGTTCAACGACGCGCAGCAGATCGCCGACAAGTTCAAGGACTCGATCCCGGTGATCCTCAACCTGCAGGGCACCGAAACGGATCTCTCCAAGCGGCTGATCGACTTCGCCTCCGGCCTGACGTACGCGCTCGACGGTGGCATGCAGCGGATCGCCGACAAGGTCTTCATGCTCACGCCCCGCAACGTCGAGATCTCGGCCGAGGAGCGCGCGCGGTTGATCGAGAAGGGCTTCTTCAACCAGTCCTGACCTGAGGCGCCATCTCCTGCGCCTGACGGCGTCCTCGGTCGCTCGCGTGCCAGGGGCCACGCCACGCTCGCTTCGTCCTGGTCAGTCTCGAGGCTGGCACCTCAGGTCCGCGAACCGACCCGCGCTGCACGCATAATCTGGAGCCAACATGCAAATCGGTCTCATAGGCGCGGGCAACATGGCACGGGCGCTCGCGCGCGGCTGGGGGCGGCCGGTGCTCTGCGCCGATCCCGTCGAGGAGCGCGCCGGCAGTCTCGCAGCCGAGCTCGGCGGTGAGGCGCTCGCCACGAACACGGAGGTCGCACGGCGCGCGGACCTCGTGGTGCTCTGCCACAAGCCCTCGCAGCTCGAGGAGGTCGCGCAGGAGGTCGCGCCGCACGCGAAGGCGGTCGCGTCGATCCTCGCGATCACGCCGCTCGCGGCGCTCGGCGAGGCCTACCCGGGGGTCCCCGTCTACCGCTTCATCCCGTCGCTGCCCGTCGAGGTGCGCGAGGGGGCGGTGGTGCAGGCGGCGGGGCCCGCTCAGCAGGAGGCGCTCGACGCGGCCGTCGCCGAGCTGTTCGCCGAGCTCGGGACGCTGGTCGTGCTCGAAGAGCGGCTGCTGGACGTGGCGATGGGGCTGATGTCCTGCGCGCCCGCCTACGTCGCCCTCGTCGCCGAGGCGCAGATCGACGCCGGCGTGCGGCGCGGCATCCCGGCCGCGCAGGGGGCGCAGCTCGTCGTGCAGACGCTCGCGGGCACGGCCGAGCTGCTGCGCAGCCGCGGCAACGACACGCTCGCGGTGCGCCGTGAGGTGAGCTCGCCGGGGGGGCTGACGGCGCGGGGCGTCGCGGCGCTCGAGCAGGGCGGCCTGCGGGCGGCCTTCAGCGACGCGCTCGACGCGGTGCTCGAGGAGGGCTCGAGATGACGCTCGTGCTCGCCACCGCGCGCACCCAGATCGCCGACTTCCTCTCGACGCTGATCTACGTCTACACGTTGCTGATCATCGTCTACATCGTCCTGCAGCTGCTGTTCTCGGTGGGGCTGCGACCGCCCTACTCGCGCATGCTGGACATGATCCTGGGGTTCCTGCGCGACATCTGCGAACCCTTCCTGCGCATCTTCCGGAGCGTGATCCCGTCCTTCGGTGGGTGGGACTTCAGCCCGATCCTCGCGATCATCACCCTGCAGATCGTCAACAGCGTGCTCGTCGCAGGCCTGCTTCACGGCTGAAGGTCCGATGCAGCCGGTCATCGATCGGAAGCGCCCCGTGCCGCGGGCGACGCTGGCGTGGGCACGCGTCGTGCTGGTGGCGATCGTCGTCGTGACCGTCGATCAGCTCAGCAAGAGCGCGATCGAGGGCTCGGTCGTCCCCGGCGAGGAACGCGGGCTGCTGCCCGGTGTGGAGCTCGTCAACACGCGCAACAAGGGCGTCGCCTTCGGGTTTCTCCCGGGAAGCCACGTCGTGGTCACGATCCTGATCGGCGCGGCGCTCGCTGTGCTGCTCGTGTACTTCGCCCGCCACCGGGACCTGCCGCTGATCTGGCTTCCGACCGGGATGCTCGTGGGCGGCGCGATCGGGAACATCGCCGATCGCCTGCGTCACGGGTCGGTCACCGATTTCATCAAGCTGCCTCTCGGGTGGCCGCCCTTCAACCTCGCCGACGCGTCGATCACGCTGGGGATCCTGATCCTGTTCGTCGTGGTCGACCGCTCGCGGCGCGGCGTCCGATGAGCGGCGCGCCGCCTCTGGAGATCGTCTTCGAAGACGAGCACCTGCTCGTCGTCGACAAGGGCCCGGGACTGGTCGTGCACCCGGCGCGGGGCCACCGCGAGGACACGCTCGCGCAGCTGCTCGCGCCGCTTGCAGCCGGCGGCGAGCCCGAGCGCGCGGGCATCGTCCACAGGCTCGACCGCGACACCTCGGGCCTGCTCGTCGTCTCGCGCTCGCAGGAGGCGCATCGCGGGCTGCAGACGGCGCTCGCCGGCCGGAGGATCGAGCGCGAGTACCTGGCGCTGGTCGAGGGGCGGCCGCCGGCGCGCACGGGCACGATCGAGGCGCCGGTCGGTCGCGACCCCCGGGTCCGCACGCGGATGGCGGTCGGTGGGGCGGGCGCGCGCGAGGCGCGCACCCACTTCACGCTCGAGCGCGCGCTGCCGGGCACCTCGCTGCTACGGCTGCGGCTCGAGACGGGCCGCACGCATCAGATCCGCGTGCACCTCCAGGCGATCGGCCATCCCGTGGCGGGCGATCCCGATTACGGCACGCCGGGTCTGCTCGGTCTCGAGCGCCAGTTCCTCCACGCGGCGCGTCTCGCCTTCGATCACCCGATCAGCGGCGAGCGTGTCGAGGTCCGCTCGCCGCTCCCCGCGGACCTCGAGCAGGCGCTCGCGCGAGCCGAGCACGGCGGCGGCGGATAGGGCGCCGGGCGCTCGCCGGGTGCCGGGGCGGCTCGCCTTCGGCTATCCTCGAACGTTCAATTTCGATCTTTCTACCCGTGCGGCCGCGGTTGGCGGCCCTGCCCGGAGAAGTGGCCTCTCGAAGGCCGTCGCTCCGGGTCCGCACCGTTCGCACGGCAAGCGCTCAAAACACATAAAGGGAGTAGCCCGTGGCCGATGTGAGCATTGCGGAGCTGCTGGAGGCCGGCGTCCATTTCGGCCACCAGACGCGCCGCTGGAACCCAAAGATGCGCCGTTTCATCTACGGCGAGCGCGGCGGCATCTACATAATCGACCTGCTGAAGACCTCGGCGTTGCTGGAGCAGGCGCAGGAGTTCGCCTCGACGCTCGCCCACCGGGGCGGCACGGTTCTGTTCGTCGGGACCAAGAAGCAGGCGCGCGACACGGTGCACGACGTCGCCGAGGCGGCGGGCATGCCGTACGTCAACCATCGCTGGCTCGGTGGGCTGCTGACGAACTTCGAGACGATCAGCCAGCGCATCCGGCGCTTGCACGACCTCGAAAGGTTCGAGACCGAGGGGCAGCTCGAGCTGCTGCCGACACGCGAGCGAATGGCCGCACAGGCCGATCTCGAGAAGCTGAGGGCGAACCTGGGCGGCGTCAAGAACATGCAGCGGGTGCCCGACGCGATGTTCGTGATCGACCTGAAAACCGAGGTGATCGCGGTAAAAGAGGCCCAGCGCCTGCGGATCCCGATCATCGGCCTGGTCGACACCAACTGCGACCCAGACGGGATCGACTTCGTGATCCCCGGCAACGACGACGCGATCCGCTCCTGCGCGCTGATCACGCAGGCGATCGGGCAGGTCGTCTCCGAGGGGCACTCGGTGTTCCGCGCCGAGGAGGAACGCGCGCGCCAGGAAGCCGAGGAGCGTGCCCGGATCGAGGCCGAGGCGCGCGCCAAGCGCGAGGCCGAGGAGCAGGCCAAGCGCGAGGCCGAGGAGCAGGCCAAGCAAGAGGCCGATGACAAATCGGCGGCCGAACGCGCGGCGGCTGCAGCAGCCGCGCAGCAGCCCTCGCCCGAGTCGACGCCGGTGCCGGCGGCGCCGGCCGACCCCGCGAGCCTCGAGCCCGGCAGCGAGACCGTCACGCCGACCAGCGCCGGTCACGACGCGCGCCAGCCGGCGAACCCGCAGTCGGCGCCGGCCGAGACCGTCGCCGAAAGCGCGGAGGGCGACGGCCGTCCCGGGGAGGGCTCGGCGGAGGACGCTCAGCCGCAGAGCGCCGAGGAGACGACCGAGGCGGGCGCGAAATGAGCACCGCTGAGGTTGCGGCGAAGGACGTGAAGGCGCTGCGCGAGCGCACGGGCGCCGGCATGATGGATTGCAAGAAGGCGCTCACCGAGGCGCAGGGCGACATCGAGAAGGCAATCGAGATCCTGCGCGTGAGGCAGGGCAAGAAGATCCAGGATCTCGGCGAGCGCGCCGCCACCGAGGGCACGATCCAGTCCTACATCCACGCCGGCGCGAAGGTCGGCGTGCTGATCGAGGTCGACTGCAACACCGACTTCGTCGCGAGCAACGAGGACTTCGTCAACTTCGCGCGCGACGTCGCTCTGCAGATCGCCGCCACGCCGACGGTCGCGTTCGTCTCACGGGAGGACGTGCCCGAGGAGCTGCGCGATGCAGAGGCACGGATCTACGAGCAGGAAGCGGCCGACAAGCCCGAGAACGTCCGCGAGAAAATCGTCGCGGGCAAGCTCGACGCGTGGCTCAAGACGATCGTGCTGCTCGACCAGGAGATGCACAACCCCAAGTTCGAGGGCAAGACGGTCCAGCAGCTGCGCGACGAGCTCACGGCGACCACCGGCGAGAACGTCGTGATCCGCCGCTTCGTGCGCTTCGCCATCGGCCAGTAGGGCGTGGCGGCGGCACTCCGCTGGGCCCTCTCTGAGTAGGCTCTCGCGTCGGATGGCCCCCGTCTTCAAACGCATCCTGCTGAAGCTGTCCGGAGAGGCGCTGATGGGCGAGCTCGACTTCGGGACCGACCCGCAGCGGGTGACCGCGGTCGCACGGCAGGTGAGCGACGTGCGCGACCAGGGGGTGGAGGTCGCGATCGTCGTCGGGGCGGGCAACATCTACCGGGGCATGCAGGGCGCCGCGGCCGGCATGGACCGTGCGACGGCCGACTACATGGGGATGCTCGCGACGGTCCTGAACGCGCTCCCGCTGCAGGATGCGCTCGAGAAGATGGGGACCGACACGCGGGTGCAGTCGGCGCTCGGCGTCTCCGAGGTGGCCGAGCCCTACCTGCGCCGCCGCGCGATGCGCCACCTGGAGAAGGGTCGCGTCGTGATCTTCGCCGCCGGCACCGGCAATCCGTTCTTCACGACCGACACGGCCGCGGCGCTGCGCGCCGCGGAGATCCACGCCGAGATCATCCTGATGGCGAAGAACGGGGTGGAGGGCGTCTACAGCGCCGACCCGGCGCTCGACCCGACGGCGACGTTCATCCCCGAGATCACCCACATGGAGGCGATCGAGCGGCGCCTGCGGGTGATGGACTCGACGGCGCTGGCGCTGTGCATGGAGAACGCGATGCCGCTGAACGTCTTCAACATGGACGACGACACGAGCCTCGCGCGGATAATCTCAGGCGTCCGCGTCGGCACGCTCGTGACGACGCCCCGAGGAGAGAGCGACGATGGCTGAGAACCTGATCGACGAACTGCTTGACGACGCGGGCGAGCGCATGGTGAAGTCGGTCGAATCTGCTCAGCACGAGTTCTCGACGGTGCGCACCGGGCGCGCCAGCCCCGCGCTGCTCGACCGCGTGGTCGTCGACTACTACGGCGCGATGACGCCGCTGAACCAGCTCTCGACGATCTCCGCGCCGGAAGCCCGGCTGATCACCGTGCAGCCGTACGACAAGTCCTCGATCAAGGCGATCGAGAAGGCGATCAACGAGTCCGACGTCGGCCTGAACCCCTCCAACGACGGCAACGTCGTGCGCCTCGTCGTGCCCGAGCTGACCGAAGAGCGCCGCCGCGAGCTCGTCAAGGTCGTTCGCAACCTCGCAGAGGAGGGCCGCGTCGCGATCCGCAACGTGCGCCGCGACACGATGCAGCACCTGCGCGAGCTGAAGTCCGAGGGCGAGGCCTCCTCCGACGACGAGCATCGCGCCGAGGTGGAGCTCCAGAAGCTGACGGACAGCCGCATCGCCGATCTCGAGAGCCTGCTGAAGGCCAAGGAAGAGGAGATCCTCGAGGTCTGATGGCGGCCGCCGGGGAACGGGCGTCGCCCGCCGGCCGCGCATCGGCCGGCGAGACGGCGAGCAATCGGGACTCGGCCGGCCAGGGGGCCCGGTACGTCGCGATCATCACCGACGGCAACGGCCGCTGGGCGCGTGCGCGCGGGCTCTCGGTCAACGACGGCCACAGCGCCGGCGCGGACGTCGTCAAGGCGCGCCTGCGCGACGCCGCCGAGCTCGGCATCCGCGAGTTCACGGTCTACTCGTTCTCGACCGAGAACTGGTCGCGGCCTCCGGAGGAGGTCCACGGGCTGATGGAGATGTTCTCGCGGCGGATCGCGGACGAGACGCCCGAGCTCCACGGGGAGGGCGTGCGGATGCGCTTCATCGGCCGCCGCGAGGGCATCGGGCCGGAGCTCGAGCGCCAGATGGACTGGGCCGAAGAGCTGACCGCGGCCAACGAGCGGATAACGATGTACGTCGCCTTCAACTACGGCGGCCGCGCCGAGATCGTCGATGCCGCGCGCCGCTTCACGGGGAGCACCGACGAGGAGTTCCGAGCGTGTCTCTACGCGCCCGAGATGCACGACCCCGACATCATCATCCGCACGAGCGGCGAGCGTCGCCTGTCGAACTACCTGCTGTGGCAGTCGGCGTACTCGGAGCTCGTGTTCCGCGAGGAGCTGTGGCCCGACTTCACGCGCGAGGCGCTCGAGGAGGCGCTCGCCGAGTTCGCAGCGAGACGCCGACGCTTCGGCGGCCGCTGAAGGCTCCGCTGGTGGCCGGCCGCCCGCACACGCCTTCCGGTGCCCGCTCCGCGGGCCGCCCGCGCCCCGACGCCCAGCGGGAGTCCCCTTCGCGCCGCCGTGGCGGAGGCGGTCGCCCGCCGCGCCGACCGCGGCCGCGCCGCCGGCGCCGGGAGCCCTCGGAGGTCCGCAGCCGCGTGCTGACGGCGATCCCGGCGATCGCCCTCGCGCTGTTCCTCGTGATCGAGGGGGGCCTCGTCTTCACGCTCGGGCTGCTCGTGCTGGGCGGCGTCTGCATGCACGAGCTCTACGCGATGTACGACCGCGCCCGCCCGGTGCGCCTCGCGGGCCTGCTCGCGCTCGCGGGACTGCTGCTCGCGGCCCAATACGGGGGCCAGTTCCAGATCCTGCTGGTTGCGGTCGCGGCGCTGCCGCTGCTGTTCGGCCTCGCGCTCGTGCAGCGCCAGCCGAGTGCGATCGGCTTGGCGATCACGCTGCTGGGGATCTACTGGATCGGCTTCGCGCTCGCGCACGCCGTACTGCTGCGCGGGCTGCCGCACGGCACGGGCATCGTGATCGACGTGCTCGTCGGCGTCTTCCTCGGCGACACCGGCGCGTACTTCGGGGGGAGGCTGCTCGGGCGCCGTCCGCTGGCGCCGCGCATCTCGCCCAACAAGACCGTCGAGGGCCTGGTGATCGGGATGCTGTTCTCGGTGCTCGGCGTGTGGATCGCGGGGCGCTATCAGGAATGGCTGCCGGGCACCCACGCGCTCGTCCTGGGGCTCGGCGTGGCGCTGTTCGCGCCGATGGGAGACCTGTTCGAGTCCTTCATCAAGCGCCAGGCCGCCACGAAGGACTCGGGTGGCCTGTTCGGACCGCACGGCGGCGCGCTCGACCGCCTCGACGGCGTCCTGTTCGCCGCCGTCGCCGGCTACTACATCTGGGCCGCGTACGTGTGAGCGCCCCGCTCAATGGCTCTAGCAAGCCATGAATCGCGGCCCAGAGCACGCCCTGTGCCAGGATTCGTGCCAGTCCTGCTAGACCCGGCAGCCCCGCCCGCTTAGTCTTGGTCGACCTCGACCCGTGCCAGGACTTCTCCGCTCGGTCCATAGATCGGGATGGTGGCACTGGGGGCCGACCTTCCCGGACCCGAGGAACGGCGCAGCCGCGACGCCCATCCTCGGACTACCCCGACCACTCGCTCTATCTCGGGCTCCGTGAGCTTCTCCAAGAGATAGATCGCGAGCCCTTCCGCAACCGGCACCGATCGCTGCTCGAGGGGTGCTCGGTGCTGCGGATCGAACCCCGCTCGCTCGAGCTCGTCGAACAGCTCTCGGAACGGCCTGACGGCTTCGACTACGACCGTAGGCCGCTCGTCGCCGCTCATTGGCACGCCCGGATGTGCTCGCCGCCGGGGGCTCGCGGGTTGTAGGCCGGACGGCATCGCGAGCGGTGGGTTTCCGGCGGCGCGCTCCACGACCGTCGCGGTGAACGTCAGCAAGCGGCGGACCTGGCGCTTGTGGAACTCATCCTGCATCGAGTGAGCCGAGCAACACACGGGCCGTTGGCGGTCCCGCCTGCCCCACGCACCGCGGCCGGTCGGCCTCTCTGCAGCAGTTGGGCTCGAGGCAGCGCCCGCTCAGGATCGACCGCTACGCGAAGTCGGTCAGCCCCACGGCTTTGAGGGCCTCCCTGTGGGTCAGAAATGCCTGCCCGCGCCAAATGAGGCCATTGCGGAGCGTCCAGACGATCCCGATGGACTGGTCGACGGGAAATCCACTCGCCTTGGCGCGCCCGACGATGCGGTG
>DATAYP010000073.1:0-62182 GCA_036272475.1 Solirubrobacteraceae bacterium
CGCCGAGGACAACCAGCCGTCCGTCGAGATCCACGTGCTGCAGGGCGAGCGCGAGATGGCGCAGTACAACAAGTCGCTCGGCAAGTTCCAGCTGACCGGCATCCCGCCGGCGCCGCGAGGGATCCCGCAGATCGAGGTCGCATTCGACATCGACGCCAACGGCATCCTCAACGTGTCCGCGAAGGATCTCGGCACCGGCAAGGAGCAGAAGATCGAGATCAAGGCCGGCTCGGGGCTCTCTGAGGACGAGATCAAGAACATGGTCTCCGACGCCGAGTCCCACGCCGAGGAGGACCGCCGGGCGCGCGACCTCGCAGAGGCCCGCAACAACGGCGAGAACGCCGCCTACCAGGCCGAGCGCCAGCTGGCGGACCTCGGCGACCAGGTCGATGCAGACTCCAAGGGCCGGATCGAGGAGGCCATCAAGGAGGTGCGCGAGGCGCTCGACAGCGAGGACGCGGCGGCGATCAACGCCAAGGCCGAGGCGCTGCAGACGGCCTTCCACGCGGTCTCCGAGGCGATGTACCAGCGCGCGCAGGAGTCGGCCGCGTCACCGAACGGCGGCGCCTCCGACGACGGCGAGTCCTCGGACAGCGAGGACGTCGTCGATGCCGAAGTCGTCGACGAGCCGAAGGCATAGGCGCGATGACCGACAGCGAGCGGACCGCCCGAGAGCATTCCGACGAGCAGGCACGGACCTCCCCCGGTGCGAAGGCACCGGGGGAGACGAAGCCGCACGCCGGCGAGCAGGCCGCATCCGGCGCGAAGGGAGCCGGGGGCCGCGAGCCCGCCGGCGACGGTCGCGGGCACGGCGGGCACGGCGGGGCGGTCGAGCTGAACGGCGATGCCGCCGAGGTCCAGGGCGACCTCGACCAGCTCGTGAAGACCTCCGCCGAGCGCGATGAGTACCTGGCGCTCGCCCAGCGCACACAGGCGGACTTCGAGAACTATCGCAAGCGTGTCGCACGCGAGTCCGCTTCGGCGCAGGCCCGCGGCTGCATCATGCTCGCGAAGGAGCTGCTCCCGGCGCTCGACAACCTCGACCGCGCGCTGGAGGCGGCCGCGAAGGACGATCCGCTGCTCGACGGGGTGCGCCTCGTGCGCGCGGAACTGAGCGCCGCCCTGGCGCGCAGCGGGATCGAGTCCTTCTCGCCCGCCGGCGAGGTCTTCGACCCGTCCGTCCACGAGGCGGTCGCAACGAGCGAGCAGCCTGCGGATGGCGCCCCGAGCGGGACCGTCGTCGAGGTCTACCAGCCCGGCTACCGGCTCGCCGAGACGATCATCCGTCCCGCGCGCGTCGTCGTGGCCGCGTAAGGCGGAGGAGCAGATGGCGACGCGTCCCGACTACTACAAGACGCTGGGTGTCGAGAAGAAGGCCTCCGCCGAGGAGATCAAGAAGGCCTACCGGAAGCTCGCGCGTAACTACCACCCCGACCGCAACCCCGACGACAAGGACGCCGAGTCGCGTTTCAAGGAGATCTCCCAGGCATACGACGTCCTCGGCGATCCCGACAAGCGCAAGCAGTACGACAGCGGCAGCGGGCCCTTCGCGACCGGCGCGGGCCCCGGCGGCGGCTTCGGCGGCTTCGGCAACTTCGACTTCGACGCGTCCTCGATGGGCGACATCCTCTCCAACCTGTTCGGAGCGCAGGGCGGCGCGCGGCGCGGGCGCGCCACGCAGCGCCCCGAACGCGGCGGCGACGTCGAAGCGCAGGTGTCGATCAGCTTCGACCAGGCGGTCGCCGGCGCGCAGATCCCGTTGCAGGTGCCGATGCAGACGACCTGCGAGACGTGCCGCGGCACGGGCGCCAAGCCCGGCACCACGCCGACGGTGTGCCCGCGTTGCGAGGGCCGCGGAATCGAGACCCAGGGCCAGGGCATGTTCTCGATCTCCCAACCCTGCTCGCTGTGCGGCGGCGCCGGCACCGTGATCGAGGACCCCTGCCCCACCTGCCATGGATCGGGCGCCGTGCGTACCGTCAAGCGGATGCGGGTGAACATCCCCGCGGGAGTGCGCGACGGCAGCCGCATCCGGCTCGCGGGCAAGGGCGAGCCGGGGCGCAACGGCGGCCCCCCCGGAGACCTCTACCTGATCACGCACGTCTCCGCCTCGCCGATCTTCAAGCGCAAGGGCGTGAACCTCGAGGTCGAGGTGCCGCTGAGCATCCCCGAGGCGCTCCAGGGCGCCGAGGTGCAGGTGCCGACGCTGAGCGGCACGAAGACGCTGCGGGTGCGTCCCGGCACGACGTCCGGAACCGTGCAGCGCCTGCGCGGCGAGGGCCCGCCGAAGCTCGGCAGCCGATCCGACCGCGGCGACATCCACTATCGCTTCGTGATCGACGTCCCGAAGGAGCTCACCGAGGAGCAGCAGGCGGCGGTCGACGCGCTCTCGAAGACGATGCACGCCGACCCGCGCGGGGGACTCTTCCCGAACGGGAGCGCCCCGCGCGAGGCCACGGGCTCGCACGCGGCGGACGGTGGAGGCGAGCGCTGATGCGCAGGACGCGCACCGCGACCGCCGCCGAGACCCGCCGGCGCCCGGTGACGCGGCTGCAGGTCGAGACCGACCGCGGCGTGTTCATGATCTCCGTGGCTGCGAGGCTCGCGAACATGCACCCTCAGACGCTGCGCGTCTATGAGGCCCGCGGCCTGATCGAGCCCCAGCGATCGCCGAAGGGGACGCGCCTCTACTCGCACGAGGACATCGAGAAGCTGAAGCGCATCCAGGAGATGACCGCCGAGCTCGGGCTGAACCTCGCGGGGGTCGAGCGCGTGCTGCACCTCGAGCAGCAGATCGACGAGATGCATGCGCGCATCGAGGAGATCGAGCGCCAGGCGCTGAAGGCGCAGGTACGGCTGGCCGAAGAGCTCGAGCAGGTGCGCCGCTCCTTCCGCGCGGAACTCGCGGTCCCCTACCGCGGCGGCGTCGGGCTGGTGCGCGCCGTGGACGCCAAGTCGCCTTTCCCCGAACGCGGTCCGAGGTCCTAGCGATGCAGGCAGACCGCTTCACGATCAAGTCGCAGGAGGCGCTGGCAGCAGCTGGGCGGCTCGCCGAGGAGCGCCGCAACCCCCAGGTCACGCCGCTGCACCTGCTCGCCGCGCTGCTCTCCGAGGGTGAGCGCACGGCAGCGGGGCCCGCTCCGAGCGCCGACTCCCCCGGAGGCGTCGTGCTCCCGGTGCTCGCGAAGCTCGGAGTAGACGCCGCCGGGCTGCGCTCGCAGGTCGAGCGGGCGCTCGGCGAGCTCCCTGTAGCGGGCAGCGGCTCCTCCGCGGACGCGCTCGCACAGCCGGGTTCGGAGCTCCTGGCGGTGCTGCGGGCGGCCGAGCGGGAGGCCGGGAAACTCGGCGACCAGTACGTCTCGACCGAGCACCTGCTGCTCGCGCTCGCCGACGAGAAGGGCCGTGCCTCCGAGGCGCTGAGGGGTGCGGGCGCGACCCGCGAGCGGCTGCTGCAGGCGCTCACCGAGATCCGCGGCTCGCATCGCGTCACCGACCAGAACCCCGAGGAGAAGCTCGAGGCGCTCGAGCGCTTCGGCCAGGACCTCACGAAACTCGCGGAGGAAGACAAGCTCGACCCGGTCATCGGCCGTGACGAGGAGATCCGGCGCGTCATCCAGGTGCTCTCGCGTCGCACCAAGAACAACCCCGTGCTGATCGGCGAGCCCGGCGTCGGCAAGACCGCGATCGTGGAGGGGCTCGCCCGGCGGATCGTCTCCGGCGACGTGCCCGAGTCGCTGCGCGACCGCCGTGTGATCGCGCTGGACATCGGGTCGCTGGTCGCCGGCGCGAAGTACCGCGGGGAGTTCGAGGACCGCCTGAAGGCGGTGCTGGCCGAGGTCTCGGAGGCGCAGGGCACCGTGATCCTGTTCCTCGACGAGCTCCACACGATCGTCGGCGCGGGCGCCGCCGAAGGCGCCGTCGACGCGGCCAACCTGCTCAAGCCGATGCTCGCGCGCGGCGAACTGCGCTGCGTCGGCGCGACGACGCTCGACGAGTACCGCAAGTACATCGAGAAGGACGCCGCCCTCGAGCGCCGCTTCCAGCCGGTGATGGTCGGCGAGCCGTCCGTTGCCGACACGATCGCGATCCTGCGCGGGCTCAAGGAGCGCTACGAGAACCACCATCACGTGCGAATCCAGGACAGCGCGCTGATCGCGGCGGCGACGCTCTCCCACCGCTACATCGCCGACCGCTTCCTTCCCGACAAGGCGATCGACCTGATCGACGAGGCCGCCTCGCGCCTGCGGATCGAGATCGACTCCGTCCCGACCGAGATCGACGAGGTCGACCGCCGGATCATGCAGCTCGAGATCGAGCTGACGTCGCTCGAGAAGGAGACCGACCCCGCGAGCGCGGAGCGACGCGCCTCGCTCGAGCGCGAGCTCGCGGAGCTGCGCGAGCGCTCCTCGGCGATGAAGGCGCAGTGGCAGAACGAGAAGCACGCGATCCAGCAGATCTCAGACCTCAAGGAGCGCCTCGAGCAGGCTCGCGGCGAGGCCGAGCGCGCCGAGCGCGAGGCGGACCTCGAGCGTGCCGCGACGCTGCGCTACGGCGAGATCCCCGAGCTCGAGCGCCAGCTCGCCGAGCTCGAATCCAGCGAACGCGAGCGCGAAGGCCCGATCTTCCTCAAGGAGGAGGTCGACGCCGACGACGTCGCCGAGGTCGTCGCCCGCTGGACCGGCATCCCCGTCAGTCGCCTGCTCGAGGGCGAAACCGAGAAGCTGATCCACATGGAGGACCGGCTGCACGAACGCGTCGTCGGGCAGGACGAGGCGATCGACGCCGTCGCCACCGCGCTGCGGCGCTCGCGTGCCGGCCTGCAGGACCCAGACCGCCCGATCGGCACGTTCCTGTTCCTCGGACCGACAGGCGTCGGAAAGACCGAGCTCGCGCGAGCGCTCGCCGAGTTCATGTTCGACTCCCAGGACGCGATGGTGCGAATCGACATGTCCGAGTACATGGAGAAACACGCCGTATCGCGCCTCGTCGGAGCGCCCCCCGGCTACGTCGGATACGAAGAGGGCGGCCAGCTGACGGAGGCAGTGCGGCGCCGGCCGTATTCGGTGGTGCTGCTCGACGAGATCGAGAAGGCCCACCCCGACGTCTTCAACACGCTGCTGCAGGTGATGGACGACGGGCGCCTGACCGACGGGCAGGGACGCACCGTCGATTTCAAGAACACCGTCCTGATAATGACGTCGAACATCCCCGTCGGCGATGAGCTCTCCGAAGCGGAGATCCGCGAGCAGCTGCTCCAGCGTTTCAAGCCCGAGTTCATCAACCGCCTCGACGACATCGTCCGCTTCCACGCGCTCACCCGCGAGCAGCTCTCGGAGATCGTCGAGCTGCAGGTGCGCCGCGTCGTCGAGCGCGTCGCCGAGCGCGGCGTCGAGCTGACGCTCACCGACGAGGCCAAGCAGCTGCTCGGCAACATGGGCTACGACCCCGCCTACGGCGCACGCCCGCTGCGGCGCGTGATCCAGAAGCAGCTCACCGACCGCCTCGCGCTCGCCCTGCTCAAGGGCGAGATCCAGGAAGGCGACTCGGTCCGCGTCGACGTGGCCGACGGCGAGCTGGTGCTCGAGAAGGCCGGCGAGACCGCCGCCGTCAGCGGCTGATCGGCCTGGCCGCGCCCGGGGGGACGGTACATCCAGCCAGGAGAGTCGCGACCGCCGGCCCAGCCGGAACTCCGTCGGCAGCCGGCGCGCCGCCGGCGCAGCGGCGCTGGACATAAGGACGACCAGCGCGTGAGCAGGTCCGCCGCCTCTCCTATGCTCCCGCGCAATGCAATCCGGCGGGCCTCGCGGCCCGCCCAACGGGGAGGTGAGCATCGTGTTTCGCACACGCGAAACGGGCCGCCGGACGTTTCTCTGCCTGGGGGGCAGTCTCGCTGCGCTGACCGCCGGGCTGATCGTCGCGGTGGGCGCAAGCGCTTCGCCGCGGTCGATCGAAGAGTTTTCCATACCCACTGCTGCAAGTCAGCCAACCGGTATCGCCGCGGGCCCCGACGGCGCAGTCTGGTTCACAGAGAAGGCCGCGAACAAGGTCGGACGGATCACCGTGGCCGGAGCGGTCACCGAGTTCACGATTCCGACAGCGGGCAGCGAACCCACGGCGATCGCGGCGGGCCCCGACGGCAACATCTGGTTCACCGAGTCCGCGGCCAACCTGATCGGGCGATTCACCCCCGCGGGTGGCTACGCCCAGTTCGCGATACCCACGGCCGCCAGCATCCCCTCGGGGATCACCGCGGGGCCCGACGGCAACGTCTGGTTCACCGAGAAAGCGTCGAGCAAGATCGGCAAGATCACGCCCGCAGGGGTCGTCACCGAGACCTCGACGTTGTTCGCCGACACTCCGGCCGGGATCGGCCACGGACCCCTGGGCAGCGGCGAAGAAACCACCTGGTACGTGAGCACCGGCGGCAACCATGTCGGGTACGCCGGTCCTGGCGGCAGCGGGGGCGAGACGACCATCAAAACCGCCTCGAGCGCGCCGCTCGCGATCACCCAGGGCTCCGACGGTGCCGCGTGGTTCACGGAGAGCGCCACGTTCAAGATCGGGCGCATTTCCGAACTGTTCGGCTGTTGCTCGGAATACAACATCGACGGCAATCCGGCCGGCATCGCGTCCGGGTCCGATGGCGCCCTGTGGTTCACCGAGCCGGCGCAAAGTCGCGTCGCGCGCATGACGGTCGGTGGCGTCGAGACCGATAGCACCACCACGCCGACGGCGTCGAGCGAACCGTTCGGCATCACCGCCGGGCCCGACGGCGCGATCTGGTTCACCGAGAAGGCGGCGAACAAGATCGGGCGGATCGTCCTGCCGCCCCTGCCGACGGGTCCGATCGGCCCGACGGGTCCGGCGGGGACGGCGGGCGCACCTGGCCCGCCCGGTCCGGCGGGTCCGGCGGGAGCGGCGGGCAAAGCGGCGCCGATCACCCTCGTGGCCTTTCAGGCCTCCGTCTCGAAATCGTCGGTGACGGTCCGCTACGTGCTCACGGGCCCCGCGAGCGTCTCGCTCGTGGTGAAACCTCCCCACGGATCGAGCGTGAAGGTCGCGAACGGCACGGGCCTCACGGGCGTGAACACGTTGACCTGGAATCGGAAGTTGCGTGGGAAGAAGGCGGCCCGAGGCACGTACAAGCTCTCGGTGCAGGCGAAAGCGGGCAGCTCTCAGGTCAGCAGCGCGTTGAGCGCTCGGCTGCGCTGAGCTCTGACGCCGGGCGGGACGTGTCGGCTGACGCTCCCGCCCGGCGATCGCAGCAGAGCCGGAGATAGTCTCTCGCTGAAGTCGGATGAGGCCGCGCGTCGACTGGACGCTCCGGCCGACCCGCCCCAACCCGACGGAGGAGCCACCATGCCCACCTACATCATGCTCTCCACCCTCACCCCGGAGGGCGTGCAGACCGTCAAGAACAATCCGCAGCGGATCCAGGAGGTGAACAAAGAGGTCGAGCAGCTCGGCGCGACCGTGAAGGCGCAGTGGGCCACACTCGGGCACGTCGACTTCATCTCGGTGATCGAGGCGCCCGACGAGCGCACGATGGCACGCGTATCGCTCGAGCTCGGATCGCGCGGCACCGGGCGCTACGAGACGCTCGCGGCGATCCCGGTCGAGGAGTTCATCGCCTCGCTGTAGGTGTCCCTGTGCGCCTGTAACGTAGGCCGCATTCTCCGACGGAAGCGAGCAGAAGGAGCACGATGAACGAACCTCGAGCCGACGGGCCCGGCCCGGAGCAGAACGCTCCCTCGGGCGAGGGCCAGCCGGGTGGATCCACCGGGATCTCGCTCGTGCCGGCGCCGATGGAGGAGTCAGAAGTGCAGGCCCAGCTGGACGACATCGACGTCGACGCGCCGCGCGTCGGCATCGTGATGGGGTCCAAGAGCGACATGGAGGCGATGGAGAAGGCCGCTCGGGAGCTCGAAGAGCGCGGGATCCTGCATGAGATGCGCGTGATGTCGGCCCACCGCGAACCCGACACTGTCGCCGACTATGCCAAGAACGCGCACATGCGCGGTCTGCGCGTGATCATCGCGGGCGCCGGAATCTCGGCGGCGTTGCCGGGGGCGGTGGCGGCCCACACCGACCTGCCCGTGATCGGCGTGCCGCTGTCCGGACGGCTCAGCGCGGCGGGCGGGCTCGACGCGATCCTCTCGATCGTGCAGATGCCGCCCGGCGTGCCGGTCGCCTGCGTCGGGCTCGACAACGCACGCAACGCCGCGATCCTCGCCGCACAGATCCTCGGGTGCTGAGCGGCGCCGCCCCGGCGCGGCGATAATCAGGCGAAGTGATCGCCCGCTACACCCGCCCCGAGCTCGGCCGTCTGTGGACGGACGAGGCGCGTATGGAGAGCTGGCGACGGGTAGAGGTCGCGGCATGCGAGGAGCTGCCGGGGCTCCTCGGCGAGGCGGGACCCACGCCCGGTGAGCTCGACGCGATCCGCGCCGCCGGCTTCACGGTCGAGGCCGTCCAGGAGCGTGAGCGCGTCACCGAGCACGACGTCGCGGCGTTCGTCGACGTGCTGGCCGAATCGGCCGGCGAGGCGGGCCGCTGGATCCACTTCGGCCTGACCTCCTCCGATGTGCTCGATACGGCGCTCGCGCTCCAGCTCGGCCAGGCCGGGGCGGAGATCGCGGCGGGCGCCCACGCGCTCGTCGACGCACTCGCCGCGCGGGCGCGCGAGCACGCCGGCACGCTGTGCGTGGGCCGCACGCATGGG
The DNA here is from genome assembly GCA_036272475.1 of Solirubrobacteraceae bacterium. Lineage (GTDB taxonomy): Bacteria > Actinomycetota > Thermoleophilia > Solirubrobacterales > Solirubrobacteraceae > Palsa-744. The sequence goes on from DATAYP010000073.1 coordinate 8,723, forward strand.
GTGCACGCCGAGCCGACCACCTTCGGCGTCAAGCTCGCCGGCTTCGCCTTCGAGGCCCACCGCAACGCAGAGCGCCTGGATCGCGCCTTCGCACAGGCGGCGGTCGGCGCCGTCTCAGGCGCCGTCGGCACCTACGCCGCCACGAGCCCCGCCTACGAGGCGCGCGTGCTCTCGCGACTCGGGCTCGCGGCTGAGAACGTCTCGACGCAGGTCGTGGCGCGGGACCGCCACGCCGAGCTGCTCACGGCGATCGCCATCGCCGGTGCCGGCCTCGAGCGCTTCGCGACCGAGATCCGCCATCTGCAGCGCACCGAGGTTCGCGAGGTGCAGGAGCCGTTCCGCGCCGGCCAGAAGGGCTCCTCGGCGATGCCCCACAAGCGCAACCCGATCAAGGCCGAGCAGATCTCGGGCCTCGCCCGGGTGCTGCGAGGCAACGCCCAGGCGGCGCTCGAGGATGTCGCCCTGTGGCACGAGCGCGACATCTCCCACTCTTCGGTCGAGCGCGTCATCCTCCCCGACTCGACGATCCTGCTCGACTACCTCCAGCGGCGCGCCGTCGCGCTCGTCGAGGGGATGACCGTCGACGAGCGCAGGATGCGGGAGAACCTCGAGCTGACGCACGGCGCGCTGTTCTCCCAGCGCGTGCTGCTCGCGCTCGTCGAGCGGGGGGCCACGCGCGACGACGCCTACCGGCTGGTGCAGACGCTCGCCCAGCGCGCCTGGGACGAGGGCATCGAGCTGCGCGCGCTGCTCGCCGAGGACCCCCGGGGCGGCGAGCTCGACCTCGAGGAAATCTTCGACTACGGTCACTACATCCGCTACGCCGGCGAGATCGTCGGGCGGCTCGACGCGATCGCTTGAGCAGCGCTCAGATCGCCCGGCGGCGCTGGTAGCATCGCCTCACGTGAGCACCCTCGCCGACCTGCCCCTCATCGCCAGCGGGAAGGTCCGCGAGATGTACGAGCTCGGAGATGCAGCCGAGACGGGCCCGGGCCTGCTGATGGTCGCGAGCGACCGGATCTCCACCTACGACGTCGTGCATCCGACGCCGATCCCGGCCAAGGGAAAGGTGCTGACGGGCCTCTCCGCGTTCTGGTTTGCGAGGACCGAACAGATTGTGGCCAATCACATGCTCTCGGCGACCGAGGGGGTCCCCGAGGAGGCACGCGGCCGGGCGCTCGCCGTGCGCCGCCTGCAGATGCTCCCGGTCGAGTGCGTCGTGCGCGGCCACCTCACCGGCTCGGGCTGGAAGGACTACCAGGCGACGGGAAGCGTCTCGGGGATCGCGCTCCCGGAGGGGCTGCGCGAGTCCGAGCGGCTGCCCGAGCCGATCTTCACGCCGAGCACCAAGGCGCTCGAGGGGCACGACGAGGCGATCGACTTCGACCGGGCAGCCGAGCTCGTCGGCGACCGCGCCCTGATGCAGCGTGTCGCCGACGTCTCGATCGAGCTCTATTCGTTCGCCGCCGACCACGCTCGCGAGAACGGCGTGATCCTCGCCGACACGAAGTTCGAGTTCGGGCTCGACGGGGACGGCGAGCTCGTCGTCGGAGACGAGGTGCTGACGCCCGACTCCTCGCGCTACTGGCCCGCGGACGGCTTCGAGGTCGGGCACGGGCAGCCGAGCTTCGACAAGCAGTACGTCCGCGACTGGGCGTCCGCGAGCGGCTGGGACAAGAAGCCGCCCGCCCCCGCGATCCCCGACGACGTCGTCGCGGGCACACGCGCGCGCTACGTCGAGGCCTACGAGCGGATCGTCGGCGAGCCGTTCGGGGCGTGGCTGCGCCGCACCGGCTCGGGCGAGGAAGGCGCTTGAGGGCGCGGGTGCTGATCCGCCCGAAGGCCGGCATCCTCGATCCGCAGGGCGACGCCGTCGAGCGGGCGCTGCCGGCGCTCGGCTTCGAAGGAGTCTCGGGCGTCCACGTCGGCAGGCTCGTCGAGCTCGACGTCGAGGACGCCGAGCAGCTCGAGCCGATGTGCGAGAAGCTCCTCGCGAACCCGCTCGTCGAGGATTACGAGATCGAGATAGTCGGTCGATGACGCGTGCACGGGCATCCGAACCAAGCACGAGGACGCCGAGCTGCGCCGCGTCCGGAAGTGCGTGATGAAGTTCGGCGTGCTCCAGTTCCCGGGCTCGTGCGATGAGATCGACGCGTTGCACGCGGCCCGGCTCGTAGGCGACGCCGAGCTGATCTGGCATCGCGACAGCGGCCTGTGCGGGGCCGACGCGATCATCGTCCCCGGTGGCTTCTCCTACGGCGACTACCTGCGCGCCGGTGCCATCGCGCGCTTCTCCCCGGCCATGGAGTCGGTCATCGCCTTCGCCCGCGAGGGCGGCCTCGTGCTCGGGATCTGCAACGGCTTTCAGGTGCTCTGCGAGGCGCATCTGCTGCCGGGGGCGCTGCTGCCCAACGCCAACCTGCGGTTCACCTTCCGTCAGGTCGAGCTCGATGTCGTGCGGGCGGACACGTCCTTCACGCAGGCCTGCGAAGCGGGAGGCACGCTGAGCATTCCCGCGAAGCACTCCTGGGGCCGCTACCACGCCGACGAGCCGACGCTGCGGGCGATGGACGACGCCGGCCAGGTCGTGCTGCGCTACGCGACCGGCCACAACTTCAACGGATCCGTGCAGGACATCGCCGGCGTTCGCAACGAGGCCGGCAACGTCTTCGGGCTGATGCCCCACCCCGAGCACGCAGTCGAGGAGCTCACCGGCGGCTCCGCCGACGGCCTGAAGATCTTCGAGTCGATGCGCCTGGCCGTCGAGGGCGCACTGGCCGGCGGGTCGAGCCGTGCCTGAGGCGGTGACCCTCCCTCCGACCGGGCCGACGCCGTCGGTCGAGGACGCGCTCGCGCTCGGTCTGACACGGGAGGAGTACGAGCTCGTCTGCGAGAAGCAGGGCCGTTCGCCGAACCAGGTCGAGCTCGCGATGTACTCGCTGCTGTGGAGCGAGCACTGTGCCTACAAGCATTCGAAGAAGCTCCTGCGGACGCTGCCCACGGAGGGGCCGCACGTCGTCATGGGCCCGGGCGAGAACGCGGGGGCGGTCGACGTCGGTGGCGGCCTCGTGTGCGCGTTCAAGGTCGAGTCCCACAACCATCCGAGCGCCGTCGAGCCGTTCCAGGGGGCCGCCACCGGCGTCGGCGGCATCCTGCGCGACATCTTCGCGATCGGCGCTCGCCCGATCGCCGTGCTCGACTCGCTGCGCTTCGGCGAGCTCGCGGGCGCGGGCGCCAGCGAGCGCGTGCGCTACCTGCTCGACGGGGCCGTCTCGGGCATCGCCCACTACGGCAACTCGATCGGGGTGCCGACGGTCGGCGGCGAGGTCTACTTCGAGGGCCCCTACGAGCAGAACTGCCTCGTCAACGCGATGGCGCTCGGGCTCGCGCGGCGCGAGCGGCTCGTGCGCAGCGCGGCGGCGGGGCCCGGGAACGTCCTCGTCCTGTTCGGCGCGTCGACCGGCCGCGACGGGATCGGCGGCGCCTCGGTGCTGGCCTCGGCCGAGCTCGCGGGCGACGGCGAGGGCGAGGACCGCCGGCCGACGGTCCAGGTCGGAGACCCGTTCGAGGAGAAGAAGCTGCTCGAGTGCTCGCTCGAGCTGCTCGAGCGCGGGCTGCTCGTATCGTTGCAGGACCTCGGCGCAGCCGGGCTAACCTCCTCCGCCGCCGAGATGGCCTCCAAGGGCGAGGTCGGCATCGACCTCGATGTCGCGCGCGTGCCCCTGCGCGAGCCCGGCATGGAGCCGTTCGAGATCATGGTCAGCGAGTCGCAGGAGCGGATGCTGTGCGTGGTCGAGCCGCACGACGTCGCGGCGGTGCTGAGCGTGTGCGAGAAGTGGGAGGTGAGCGGCGCCGAGATCGGGGCCGTCACCGACACGGGACGGATGCGCGTACTGCGCGACGGCGAGCTCGTCGGCGACATGCCGGTCAGGGCGCTCGTCGACGAGTGCCCTCTCTACGACCTCGCGCCGGAGCGCCCCGCGGAGGCGCTGTATGGGCCGCCCGCGGCGACGCTCGCCGTCGACGCCGGCCCGCGCGAGACGCTGCTCGCGCTGCTGGGCTCGCCCAACATCGCCTCCCGCAGGCCGCTGTTCGAGCACTACGACGCGATCGTCCAGTCGCGCACGGTCCGCCGTCCCGAGCAGGCCGACGCCGCGGTGCTGGCGCTCCCGGACGGCAGCGCGCTGGCGGTGAGTATCGACTGCAACGGCAGGCGCGTCGCCGCCGACCCCTACCGCGGCACCGTCGAGGCGGTGCTCGAGTGCGCCGCCAACCTCGCCTGCGCCGGCGCGGAGCCGCTGGGAGCCACGAACAACCTCAACTTCGGCAACCCCGAGAAGCCGCACATCGCCTGGCAGCTGAGCGAGTCCGTGCTCGGGCTCGGCGACGCGTGTCGCGCGATCGGCGCCCCGATCGTCGGAGGGAACGTCTCCCTCTACAACGAGGGCTCGACCGGGCCGATCTACCCGACCCCGGTGATCGGCATGGTCGGCCGCCTGCCGGACGCCGCCACGGCCGGGCGTCTCGGCTTCCTCGCAGCGGGCGATCGGATCGCCCTCGTCGGCGCCTTCGCGCCCTCGCTCGGGGCGGGCGAGCTCGAGAAGCTCCACGGCCGGGCGCTCCCCGACGGCCTGCCGGAGGTCGACATCGGCGCGGCGGCCGCGGCTGCGGCGGCCGTCCGCGAGGCGGTGCGCGCAGGCGTGCTCTCGAGCGCCCACGACATCGCGGAGGGAGGACTCGCCGTCGCGCTCGCCGAGTGCTGCATCGCGGGCGCAATCGGCGCGCGCGTCGAGCTCGCGGCCGGCGCAGAGCTCGCTGCGTCGCTCTTCGGCGAGGGCCCCGGCGGCTTCCTCGTGAGCGGGTCCGCGGCGGCCCTGGCGGCGCTCGCCGAGCGCGTCCCGGTCACGGCGATCGGCAGCGTCGGGGGGCCGCACCTGACGATCGAGATCGCCGGCGAGATGGCCCTCGAGGCCGGCGTCGAAGAGCTGTCCAGCGCCCATTCTCGCGGCCTGAGCGAGTTCTTCTCCTGATAGCGTGTCAAGACAATGCGTGAGGGACCGCGCGACGAGTGCGGAGTGTTTGGACTGTATGCGCCCGGTCACGAGGTGTCGCGTCTGTCGTACTTCGCGCTGTACGCACTGCAGCACCGGGGCCAGGAGTCGGCCGGCATCGCCGCAGCCGACCGCGGTGGACACATTGTCACGCGCCGCGAGCTCGGGCTCGTCAGCCAGGTATTCAGCGAGAACGACCTGCGCACGCTCGCGGGCGAGCTCGCGATCGGGCACGTGCGCTACTCGACGACCGGCTCGAACGCGTGGGAGAACTCCCAGCCGGTGCAGCGCTCGGAGGGGACCAACGGCTCGCGCCGCGAGCTGGCGCTCGCCCACAACGGGAACCTGATCAACGCGCTCGAGCTCCACGCCGAGCTGCTCGAGCGGGGCGTGACCTTCAGCTCGACCTCCGACTCGGAGATCGTCGCCGCGATGATCGCCACGCAGCCGTCCGAGTCGATCGAGGACGCGATCGCCGCGGTGCTCCCGCGGCTGCAGGGCGCCTTCTCGATCGTCGCGATGACCAAGGATCGCGTCGTCGCCTTCCGCGACCCGCATGGGCTGCGCCCGCTCGCGATCGGCGTGCTCGACCCCGACCGCTCCCGCGCGGAGGAGGCCGACGGCGAGCCTCGATACTGCGTCGCGAGCGAGTCGTGCGCGTTCGACATCATCGGCGCCCGGTTCATGCGCGAGGTCGAGCCGGGCGAGATGGTCACGCTCGGCGCGGAGGGCCTTCAGAGCCGGATGGTCGCCCCGGGGCAGCGGCGCGCCTTCTGCGTCTTCGAGTACATCTACTTCGCGCGGCCGGACTCGCGCATGAACGATCAGGTGCTCCAGGTCGCGCGCGGGCGCATGGTCGAGATCCTCTGGCGTGAGGCTCCCGTCGAGGCCGACCTCGTGATCGCGGTGCCCGACTCGGGCAATGCCGCCGCGCGCGGCCTGGCGCGCGCCGCGGGGCTGCCGCAGGACGACGGCTTCGTCAAGAACCGTTACGTGGCGCGGACCTTCATCCAGCCGGGCCAGGAGCTGCGCAAGCACGGGCTGCGCCTCAAGTTCAACCCGCTGCCCGAGGTGATCGCCGGCAAGCGCCTCGTCGTCGTGGACGACTCGATCGTGCGTGGCAACACGACGCGGCAGATCGTCCAGATGCTGCGCGACGCAGGCGCGAAGGAGGTCCACATGCGGATCTCCGCGCCGCCGATCAAGCACCCCTGTCACTACGGGATCGACATGTCAACGCGCGAGGAGATGATCGCGCACGGCCGCAGCACGGACGAGATCGCCGCCGAGCTCGGCTGCGACTCGCTGCACTACCTGTCACTCGACGGTGTTTATGAAGCCGTCCGCGGGACGCGAGCGACCCACTGCGATGCGTGCTTCACCGGCTCCTATCCGCTCGCCGGCTCCGAAGAGGCCGCCGGCAAGTACTCGCTCGAGCAGAGCCAGGACGGCGACGGCCCAGCCCAGCCGCTGCCGCTCGTGCGCGCCTAGCCCAGCGCCGAGCCCCCGGCTCTCGCAGCCGGGATCCAGGTGTGGCGCGCGGCGTGCGTGCTCGCGCCGCTGCCGCCCGCGCTAGCCGAGGTGGTCGTCGCGGGCGCCGGACGCGTCGTTGTAGCGGTTGTTGTACGGGCGGCGCATGATCAGGTTGCCGTCCCGTCCGGAGCGCAGCGAGTACAGCAGCGCGGCGGTGACGATGAGGGTGACGATGACTGCTGTGAGCATTGCTGCTACCTCCTGGTGTGAAACTGCGTGCCTCCCTCGCACCCTCCATTGAAGAGGCCGCCGGGCCCCGTCTCTGTGACCTCGGTCACAGGTGGTTCGTGAGGAAGGTCACATCTGGTCATCTGCTGAATGAGCACGGATCGTCTGTTCGCCGGGTCGCTGGCGGCCCGGATATCGTCCCGCTCGAGTGTCCGAGCGCCTTCCCATCGCCGTGCTGGTATCGGGCACCGGCACGAACCTGCAGGCGCTGCTCGACAGCGTCCACGGTCACGAGGCGGAAGTCGTCGCCGTCGCCTCGAGCCTCCCCGACGTCCAGGCGCTCGAGCGAGCGCGCGCGGCCGGCGTGGCCGCCGAGGTGTTCGCGCGCGCCGACTACGCCGACCGCGCCGCGCGCGATCAGGCGCTCGCGGGCTGGCTGCTCGCGCGGGGCGCGCGCCTCGTCGTGCTCGCCGGCTATATGGAGCTGCTCGGCGAGGACTTCCTCGCGCGCTTCCCCGGCGCCGTCATCAACGTGCACCCCTCGCTGCTGCCGGCCTTCGCCGGGATCGGCGCGGTCGAGCAGGCGGTCGCCTACGGGGTGAAGGTCTTCGGGGTGACGGTCCACTTCGTCGACAGCGGCGTCGACACCGGGCCGGTGATCCTGCAGCGGGCCGTCGAGCTGCCGCGGGCGCGCGACGCCGACCAGGTGCTCGCCGCGCTGCGCCCGCTGGAGCACACCCTGCTCCCCGAAGCAGTGCGCCTGATCGCCCGAGGCGCCGTGCGGACAGATCCGGAGAGCCCCCGCCGCACGCTCGTGGAGCATCCGGCGGTCGAGGTACCCGAGGGATAGGCTCTGAGCATGGCCACGGACAGCGATCTGGCGACCACCGGCGCCCCCGGCATCGAGCATGCCGCGCCGGGCGAGGTGCGCGTGCGCCGGGCGCTGCTGTCGGTCTCGGACAAGCAGGGCGTGGTCGATTTCGCGAGGGGCCTCGAGCAGCTCGGCGCGGAGATCGTCTCGACGGGCGGCACCGCACGCGAGCTGGCCGCCGCCGGTATCGCCGTGCGCTCGATCGAGGACTTCACGGGCTTTCCCGAGATCATGGACGGGCGTGTCAAGACGCTGCACCCGCGCCTCTATGCGGGGCTGCTCGCGCGCCGTGACGACGACGCGCACCTGCGGGCGGCCGCCGATCAGCAGATCGAGGCCGTGGACCTCGTCTGCGTGAACCTCTATCCGTTCGAGCAGACGGTCGCCCGCGACGACGCCGGGGCGGATGAGGCGATCGAGAACATCGACATCGGGGGCCCCACGATGATCCGCGCCGCGGCCAAGAACCACGCGTTTGCCGCCGTCGTCGTCGATCCGGCCGACTACGAGCCCGTGCTCGGCGAGCTGCGCGAGTCCGGCGGCAGGCTGTCCGCGGAGACCCGCAGGCGCCTCGCGGCGAAGGCCTTCGCCTGCACCGCGCGCTATGACGCGGCGATCTCTGCGTGGTTCGCCCGCCACGTCTACGAGGGCTTTCCACCGACGTGGACCGACGCCTTCGAGAAGGTCTCGGATCTCCGCTACGGCGAGAACCCCCACCAGCAGGCCGCCTACTACGCGCGCGCCGGCTCGCCGACGCACCTGCTCGACGGCGTCTCCCAGCTGCACGGCAAGGAGCTGTCGTTCAACAACCTGCTCGACCTGAGCTCCGCGCGAGAGCTCGTCGAGGAGTTCGGCGAGCCGGCATGCGCGATCGTCAAGCACAACAACCCGTGTGGGTGCGCGCTCGCGGCCAGCGTCCAGGTCGCCTACGAGCAGGCCTTCGCTTGCGATCCGCAGAGCGCCTACGGCGGGGTGATCGCGCTCAACCGGCGTGTTGACCGGGCGTGCGCCGAACGGCTGGCCGAGCAGTTCATCGAGGTGCTACTCGCACCCGGCTATGACGAGGATGCGCTCGAGGTCCTCCGGGGGAAGAAGAACGTGCGGCTGCTCGAGCTCCCGCACTGGCCGCCGCCGCTGCGCGAGGTCGAAGGCAAGCCGGTGATCGGCGGTGAGCTCGTCCAGACGCACGATGTCGTCTCGGAGACCCGCGAGGACATGGGCGTGGTCAGCTCGCGCGAGCCCACGGACGCGGAGTGGGAGGCCATGCTGTTCGCCTGGAGGGTCTGCCGGCACGTGCGCTCGAACGCGATAGTGATCGCCGCGGGCGACGGCGCCTCGGCGTGCGCCACGGTCGGCATCGGAGCGGGCCAGATGAGCCGCGTCGACGCTGTCCGGATCGCTGTCGAGAAGGCTCAGGACGCCCAGCCGCTACGCCTCGCCGGCGCGGTGCTCGCCTCGGACGCGTTCTTCCCGTTCGCCGACGGTCCCCAGCTGGCGATCGACGCGGGCGTAACGGCGATCATCCAGCCTGGAGGCTCAGTCCGCGACGAGGATGTCGTCGCCGCGGTCGACGCGGCGGATGTCGCGATGGTCGCGACCGGGCGTCGCCACTTCCGCCATTAGCAGCGGACGCGGGCTGCGCCCAGGAGCTGCCGCGCGCCCGCTGCGCGCCGCACGATCAGCGAATAAATGATCCGAGTCAGGGGAAACTAAGGTTCTTCTCAGAATCCTTTGATGATCGCCCTCACCCAAACCACGACCGAACGCCAGGGGCTGGTCGTCCGGGACTTCGAGCCCGAGGACGAGCCGGCCGTGCTCGAGATCCTGCAGCTCGCGTTCCGCGAATGGCCCCGCGAAATGGCCTCCGCAGACCCCGGCGAGTTCTTCCGCTGGAAGCACCTCGAGTGCCCCTTCGGAGCCTCTGCGATGTACGTCGCCGAGGTGGACGGGCGCGTCGTCGGCTTCGAGGGGCGGATTCCCTGGCGCTTCGTCGCGGGTGCAGGAACCCTCCTCGCAAGCCGCGGGACCGACCTCGCGGTCCATCCGTCATACCAGGGCAGGGGCATCTCGCTCGCGCTTCGCCGCGCCGCGGTGTTCGGCCCCGAAATGGCGTTCACCTGGAGCAACCCCAACCGCGAGAGCCTGCCCGGCGCCCTGAACTTCGGACGGAGGCTCGTCGGTTCGGTGCCGCGTTTCGTGCGCCCCGGCGGCCGCCTGCGATCGACGATCCTGCGTGCCGCGGGACAGGAGTTCGCCGCCCCCGAACAGCTGCCGATCGACGCGCCGCCGGCTCGCGAGACGCTCGCGGACGGCGCTCCGCTGCCGCTGCCGCTGCCGGTGCGCGGGGCAGGCGGCGCCGCGCGGCGCCTGAGCACCGACCGGGACGGCGACTACCTGGGCTGGCGCTACGCCTTCCCCGACTACCGTGCCGTTCGCGGCCGGACGCGCGGCGGCGAGGAGGGCATCGCGATCTTCCGAGCGCGGCGCTGGGGGCGGCTCTGGGGCCTGGATGTCTGTGAGCTGATCGTCGAGCGCGGAGACGCGCGGCTCACGAGCAGCCTGCTCGGCGAGGTCAGCAGGGCGGCGCCGGCGGACTTCGTCCGCTGCAGCTTCCCCTCGCGTGCCGTGGCGGCACGCCACGGATTCATCCAGTACCCGGGCCGCACGGCGCTGGTCTCGACCCCGCTTCGCGAGCGGATCGAGCCAGATCCCACCCGCCTGTCCTCATGGGCGCTGACGGGCGGGGACCTCGAGCTGTTGTAGCTGCACCCGGCGGCAGAGGAATTCTCATCGATCGGGCGCGAAGGGTTGAGGTTCGAGACTATCTGCGATATATCGTGAAAGCACTTTGGTATTCCACGATAGGAGTGAATGATGTTCTCTCACGAAACAGAGCCAGGCCGGGGCCGCTGCCGGCCAGGTCCCCACCGCCATCGGCGCCACGGCTTCGGGCCGGGTCCGTTCGGCGAGTTCGGGGGCGGTCCGTGGGGCGGCTTCGGCCGGGGCCCGCGGGGACGCGGGCGCAAGGCGCGCCGCGGCGACATCCGCACCGCGTCGCTGCTGCTGCTGGCCGAGGAGCCACGCAACGGCTACCAGATCATGCAGGAGGTCGAGGATCGCAGCGAGGGCTGGTGGCGCCCGAGTCCGGGGTCGGTGTACCCGGCGCTCTCGCAGCTCGAGGACGAGGGCCTGATCCGCTCGGAGGAGGTCGAGGGGCGCAAGCTGTTCGCGCTCACCGACGCCGGGCGCGAGCTCGTGCAGGAGCGCGGCGCCGACAAGCCCGCGCCCTGGGAGCAGCAGGGCGGCGAGTCCGGCGAGCAGACCGTCGAGCTGGCGAGGCTGATGCGTGAGGTCGTGGCAGCGTCGGTCCAGGTCATCAGGACCGGCAGCGACGGCCAGCTGCAGCGGGCGAGCGAGCTGCTCACCGCAGCGCGTCGCGACCTCTACAGGATCCTCGCCGACGGCGACGCCGACGAGCAGGGTGGAGGGGACGCTACGGTGAAGGAGGACAGCTGAGAGGCGCCCGACCCAGACCCGATGTCAAGCTCCGCACCTGCCGTCTGCGTCGACGGCCTCGTAAAGCGCTATGGCGATATCGAAGCCGTACGCGGGATCGAGCTCGAGGTGGGCGTTCGCGAGACGTTCGGCTTCCTCGGGCCCAACGGCGCGGGTAAGTCGACGACGATCAACATGCTCTGCACGCTCGTGCGGCCAAGCGCCGGGACCGCACGGGTGGCGGGGCATGACGTCGTCAGCGAACGCGACGAGGTGCGTCGCAACATCGGTCTCGTCTTCCAGGACACGACGCTCGACGGCTATCTCACCGCCGAGCAGAACCTGAGCCTGCACGCCGAGCTCTACGGCGTCGCCAGGGAGGCGGTGCCCGCGCGCATGCGCCAGGTGATGGAGATGGTGGGGCTGTGGGAGCGGCGGAAGAGCCTCGTGAACACCTTCTCGGGCGGGATGAAGCGACGGCTGGAGATCGCGCGCGGGCTGCTGCACTCCCCCCGCGTGCTGTTCCTCGACGAGCCCACCGTCGGGCTCGACCCCCAGACGCGCAGCTCGATCTGGAGCTACATCCGCGAACTGAAGGCGCGCGAGGACATCACGATCTTCCTGACGACGCACTACATGGACGAGGCCGAGTACTGCGACCGCATCGCGATCATGGATCAGGGACGGATCATCGTGCTCGACACCCCCGAGGCGCTGAAGGCGAGCGTCGGCAAGGACCGCGTCGAGATCGAGACCGACGACGCGCAGGCTGCGATCGAGGCGCTCGGGGAGCGGTTCGGGATCGAGGCCACCGTCGCCGAGGGAGCCGTGATCTTCGGCGTGCCCGAGGGAGAGCACTTCGTCCCGCGCCTGTTCGCCGAGCTCGGGCTGCCGATCAGGGCGGTCAGCGTCTCGCGTCCCTCGCTCGACGACGTCTTCATGTCCTACACCGGAACGACTATCCGCGACGCCGAGTCCTCGCAGACCGAAACGCGGCGCAACCTCGCGAGGATGATGAGCCGCTGATGGCGACCGAGACGACACCCACCACGGTCGAGCGGCCGCCGCCGAGCGCGCCGCCGGTCCCCGAGATCGCGCGCGTGCGCGTCCCGACCCGCAGCCTGCGCAGCGAGCTGCGGGCGATCAAGGTCGTGTGGAGGCGCGAGCTGATCCGCTTCAGCCGCGACCGCCTGCGCATCCTCACCGCGCTGGTGCAGCCGTTCCTGTTCCTGTTCGTGCTAGGGACCGGCCTCTCGCGGATCGCCTCGGCCGGCACCCACGGCGTCAACCTGAGGACGTTCGTCTACCCGGGGGTGCTCTGCCTGGCGGTCATGTTCACGGCGATGTTCTCCGCCGCGTCGCTCGTCTGGGACCGCGAGTTCGGTTTCCTGCGCGAGATGATGGTCGCCCCGGTGCGCCGCAGCTCGCTCGTGCTCGGCAAGTGCTTCGGCGGCGCCACCGTGGCGGGCTTCCAGGGCGTGATCGTGCTGGCCCTCGCCCCGCTCGTCGGTGTCCCCTACGCGCCGTCGCTGGTCATCGAGGTGTTCGCGCTGCAGCTGCTGCTCGCCTTCACGATCACCTGCTTCGGCGTGATGGTCGCCGCACGGGTCACGCAGATGCAGTCGTTCATGGCGTTGATGCAGATGGCGGTGATGCCGATGTTCTTCCTCTCGGGCGCGCTGTTCCCGGTCTCCGGCCTGCCCCAGTGGCTGACGGTGCTGAACCGCATCGACCCGTTGACCTACGCGGTCGACCCGATGCGCAGCGCCGTGTTCGCGCACATCGACATCAGCTCCGCGGCGCGCCGCGCGCTCGATCCCGGCGTCACGTGGTGGGGCTGGCGCGTGCCGAGCCTCGTCGAGGCGGCGGTCGTGGCTGTGATCGGCCTCGTGATGCTCGCCGTGGCGATCGTCCAGTTCAGTCGCGCGGAGTGAGCAACGAGACTGGCGCCTGCTCGATCGCCTGCGCCGAGACGCCGAGGACGGGATCCTGCGCCTGGGTCTCGCCCGAGCTCTCGGCGATCCGGATCGCCTCGCGCAGCGATGAGTCGTCCCTCAGCGTGCGGCGTTCGGTGAGCGGCTGGAGCACGCCGCGCAGGAGCAGCAGCGGAGCGACCCAGCGCGGGTAGCAGACACGCGCGGAGCGGCGTTCGATGCCGCGCTCGATCGCGTCGATCGCCTTGGCGAGAGGTGCGGGGTTGCGCATGAAGGAGGGCAGTTGTTCGGTGAGCCCCTGGGCGGAGGGCTGTGAGAAGCCGGCGCGAACGAGATCGGTGTCGAGGTAGCCGAAGTAGGCGCAGCCGACGCGCGCACCCGTCGGCGCCGTCTCCATCCGCAGCGCATCGGAGAGCGCCTCGACGCCGGCCTTCGCGGTCGTGTACGGGCCCATCAGCGGCGCGTGGCCGACAGCGGCCAGCGAGGCGATGTTCAGCAGGTAGCCGCGGCGCTCGGTGATCTGCCCGATCACTGCGCGGTCGGTGCGCCACACGCCGAGCAGGTTCACGGCGAGCGTCCGCTCGACCTGCTCGACGGGTGCGCTCGCGAGCGTGCCGGTGAACGCGATTCCCGCGTTCGCGATCGCCACGTCGATGCCGCCGAAGCGCTCGACGGTCGCTGACACGGCACGCTCGAGCGAGTCGAGCTCGGTGACGTCGGCCTCGAGCGCGATCGCGCGATCGCCCAGACGCGCCGCGTTCTGCTCGAGGCGCTCGGGCTCGAGCCCGACGAGCGCGACGTTCGCTCCCTTCGCGTGCAGGCGCTCGGCGCTCGCGGCGCCGATCCCGCGCGCGGCGCCCGTGATGAACACGGTGCGTCCGCTCACGTCGTACGGCGGCTCGTTCGCTCGGCTCGAGGACGGCATCGCACAAGCCTACCCTGGTAGGGTCGCCGCATGGCTTCCCTCGGACCGTCCTCCACCGCGCTGGAGCTCGCCGGGGCGCTCCGCCGGCGCGAGCTGTCGGCCGTCGAGCTGCTCGACCAATGCCTGGCCGCAGTCGACGAGCGCAATCCGCAGCTGAACGCTGTGACGTGGCGCAACGACGAGGAAGCACGGGCCGCGGCCGCCGAGGCCGACCGCCGGCTCGCGGCCGGAGAGGAGGCGCCGTTCCTCGGTGTGCCGTTGCCGATCAAGGACCTGACGCCGGTCGCGGGCTGGCCCGTCACGTTCGGCTCGCGCGGAGCCTCCGAGCAGCCCAGCGCCGAGAGCGAGCTCGTCGTCGACGCCCTCGTGCGGGCCGGCTTCGTGCTCTGCGGACGCACGAACACACCGGAGTTCGGCGTCATCACCGTCGCCGAGAACCTTCGCTACGGAATCAGCCGCAACCCCTGGGACACCGAGCGCTCGCCCGGAGGCTCGAGCGGCGGCGCGGCCGCTGCCGTGGCCGGGGGCATGTTCCCGATCGCCCACGCCAACGACGGCGGCGGCTCGATCCGGATCCCTGCCTCCTACTGCGGCCTCGTCGGCCTGAAGCCGAGCCGGGGACGCGTGCCGCGCCTCGCGCAGAGCTGGCTGGGTGCGGTCGTCGAGGGGGTCGTCGCGCGCACCGTCGCGGACTCCGCGACGGTGCTCGACGCGATCAGCTGGCAGGACCCGAGGGCGTGGTACAACGCACCCGCCCCGGCACGGCCGTTCGCCGAGGAGACCGACACCCCGCCCGGATCGCTGCGCATCGGCCTGATGGCGCAGGCGCCGCTCGGCATCCCGACCGACGACGCATGCGTCGAGGCGGCTCGCTCCGCCGCATCCACGCTCGAAGACCTCGGACATCTGATCGAGGAGGTCGAGGTGCCGACGATCTCCGAAGAGATGGTCCCGCCGTTCATCGCCCTGACGCAGGGCGGCTTCGCCGACTACGAGGGCGTCGACTGGTCTGCCGTCGAGCCGCACATCGCCCATCAGCGCAAGGCCGCGAGCGAGCTCGGCGCGTACGACTACGTGCTCGCCGGGCGAACGCTCGAGCTGTTGAGCCGTCGCGAGGTCGTTCGCTGGGGGCGCGACTTCGACGTGCTGCTCACACCCACCTCGGCGATCCTGCCGCCGCGCGCCGGCTCGATCCTCGAGGCCACGCACGCCGCTCCCGAGCAGCCGAACGCCGAGGTCGTCGCGAGCGTCTCCTTCACCGCCTTCGGCAACGTGACGGGCCTGCCGTCCGTCAGCCTGCCGCTGCATTGGACCGACGCCGAGCTGCCGGTCGGCGTGGAGCTCACCGGCGGACCGTGGCAGGAGGCGCTGCTGATCTCGCTCTCCTCGCAGCTCGAGCAGGCGATGCCCTGGGCACAGCGCCAGCCCTCGCTCGCCGGCGCCGCCTGAGATCTCCCGCTGCGCCGACGGCGCGCCGCGGCGACGCGGCGGTTCGCTCTGCCGGGCTCGTCGCGCGCTAGCCAGCGAGGTAGAGGCGGAGCAACGTCGTCGACTGCGGCCCGACGTAGGCCGAGATCCCCGGGCCGCTCGAGTGCGTCGAATGCTGCCAGAGATCACGCACGAGGTAGCGAGCGCCGGCCGGCATGCCGACCGTCACAGCGCTGGTGCGGATCCTCAGTGCGCTCGAGCCGCGGTTGAGCAGCGCGACGGCGCGCGAGCCGTCGGCCAGCGCTCGCACCCACACCTGTCCCTGCCCGCTCGAGGACACCAGCGTGCCCTGCGCTCCGGCGGGATCCTGGTCGAGCGCTACCACGTCACCGTTCGACACGGCTGCGCGGCTCGAGGGTTTGATGCGGTTCAGGTCGGCGCTGATCATCAGCGGCGCGGCGAGCATCGCCCACATGCTCATCTGCGTGCGGAACTGCGCCGCCGAGAGACCCTGGTCGGGGCCGAGGTAGTCGGGGTCGTTCCAGTGTCCCGGCCCGGCCGCCTGTGGCTGCGCCGCGTCTGCATCCATGTTCCGAAGCACCTCGGGGAAGGACACCCGGCCGGGCGCGCCGACGTCGGTGTCGGTGCGCCAGCTCGTCCCGACGCTCGGGCCGAAGGTGTAGGAGGAGAACGCCGAGTCGCCGAGCGTCGGCTGGCCTTCCGCGTACTGCCCCGGCTGGAGGAAGTTGCAGACCGACAGCAGCATCGGCCGGCGGCTCGCATTCGCTTCGATCGCGGCATGGAAGGCCGCGTAGGAAGCGGCGGGGTTGAGGTGATCTTCGGCGCCGCCGCAGAAGTCGACCTTGACCGCGTCGAAGCCCCACGCCGCGAACGTGTTCACGTCCTGCTGGTAGTGGCCGTAGCTGCCCTGCCCCGCGCCGCCGCACCCGTCGAGCCCGGCGTCGGTGTAGAGGCCGACCAGCAGGCCGGCCGCGTGCAGCGTGCGCGCCAGCCATGCGAGGCCGTGCGGCCACTGGGCGTGGCCGACGTGGATTTGACCTGCCGGGTCTCGTGCCCCCTGCCACCAGCCGACGTCCAGCCACACGTAGCGGTATCCCTCGCGCGCCATCCCGAGGGACAGCAGCTGGCTCGCCTGACTGAGCACCGTCGCCTCGCTGTAGTGGGCGCCGAACGCGAAGTAGGTGTCCCACCCCATGTAGGGGGTCGGCGAGAGCACGTGCGCTGCGCGCCCGGCTCGGAGCGCGCCGGCGTGGTGTGAGCGCTCCGGGCCGCTCGCGCCGGCCGCGGGCGAGGCCACAGCGGCGAGGGCCGCGACGGCCGCGAGAGCCGCCAGGACCCTGACCAGGGCAGGGAGCGCCGCAACGGGCGCCGGGTGCCGGCGGCGGTCAGCCACGCGGCGTGGCGGCCCGTGCGCGTGAGGCCTTGCGCGCCGCGCCGAGTTGGAGGATCTGCTGGCCGAGCGAGGTTTCGAGCACCCCGACGATGGTTCCCCTGACCGCGATGCGTACTGCGAGGCGGTGCGTGCGGGCGAGCAGGCGGCGCGCCGTCGCGTTCAGGTTGAGCGTGACCGTGGCGCGCTGGCCGCGGCGGAGGTGCGCCGTCGTCGCGGCGAACGTGGGCGTCCGGCGCCGCCCGACGGCGGTCACGCGCACGGCGAGCCTGCAACCGTTCGGCGCGAGGGGCGAGCAGATCACGGGGACGCTCACGCGCGTTCCGCGGGCGTGCGCCCGCCCGATGACCGTCTCACCAGTGGACGCGGGCACGCCCTGGAAGGGGATCGTCACGAAGGCGCTCCGCGCGGTCGCGGTGCCTCCCCCGTTGGTGGCGCTCACCTGGCACTGGAGGTGGTGCCCCGAGTCGGCGCCTTTGACGATGTAGGTGGAGGAGCTCGCCCCGGGGATCGGACGCAGGTCGCGCAGCCACCCGTAGGCGACCTGCACGCTTGCTCCCGCCGGGAGGCCGGTGTGGCAGCTGAGGCGCTGGCCCACGGCCGGCGTGCCGGAGATCGAGGGGTGCGGGAAGACCAGCGGGACCTGCGTCGACGTCGCGGTCGTGAACGTCGCGTCGGCGCTCGCGGCGGCGCCGGCCGCGCTCGAGGCGAGCAGTCGATAGTGGTAGGTGCGGTTCGGCTGAAGCCCCGAGAGGTGGGCGCTGACGGCCTGCGCGCCGCCTCCCGCCACGGGCAGCGACTGGCACGGCACGCTCTGACCGTACGTGGCGGACGGCCCGTATTCGAAGGCGCATGAGAGAAGGTTCGCGTCGTTGGGTTCGACGGTTCCCACGAGCTGCGCGGCCGTCGCAGTCACTTCGGCCGGTGTCGTGGTCGCGAGACCCGGCGCGGGGACGTGGCCGCTCAGCACCCGGCCGGTCGAGTCGGCGGCGATGCAGAAGCCGGCAGGCAGGCAGGCGACGCCGGCGAGGACGCCGCCGGGTCCGGATTCGCTCCACAGCGGGAGAGCCGAGGTCGGGTTGTCGCTCGCGAGCGCCTCGCCGCGGCCGCCGACGGCGACGCACAGGCCGGCGGTCGAGCACGAGACGGCCGCGAGGCCCGTGAAGTCGATCGTCGTGGAGCTCCACGTCGGCGAGGGCGCGGCCGGGTCGGCGCTGGCGAGGGCGTTGCCTGCCGCATCGACCGCCGCGCACCCGCGCGCGCCCGCGCACGAGGTGGCGGTCGGCACGCCGCCGGGATCGATCGCCCGGGCACGCCACGATCCCGCCCCGCCGAGCGGGTTGGTGCTCGCCAGCGCCGCACCGCCGTTGTCGACGGCGACGCACTGGGTCGTATCGCAGGAGACACCTCGCAGCGCGGAGGCGTCCTTGTACTCGAGCGCCCAGCCGGACCCCGGCGACGCGGGGGCGCCGCTCGCGAGCACCTCGCCGGCCGCATCGACCGCGACGCACAGCGAGGCGCTCATGCATGCGACGCCGGTGATGGCGCTTCCGGCGTTGATCGGCACCGGTGTGGACCAAGCACTTGCGAGCGGGCTCGTCGAGACGAGGGCGCGGCCGGCGGCGTCGACCGCGACGCAGAGCCCGGCCGATGGACAGGAGACGGCCGTCAGCGCCTGGCCTTTGTCGATGCTCGCGCTCGCCCAGTGCGCTTCCGGGGAGATCGGATCACCGGAGCTCAGCACGGTGCCGGCCCGGTCGACCACGACACATGCGGCTTCCGGGGCGCAGGAGACGGCGCTCGGCTGGCCCGCGCCGTCGATTGCGCTCAGCGACCAGCTGAGCGGCGGCGCCGCGAGTGCTCGTGCCGGCGCGAGCCCGGCGGCGGCGAGCGCGAGGAGCGCGAGCACGCAGGCAGATGCGATCGGCACCCGCACCGGGCGGGCTCCGTGCCGGAGGCTGCTGCGGGCGCTGTGGCGGTGGCTGTTTGCTTGCGCTTCGGTCAAGTCGTCCTCCCGGCCGTCGCGGCGCGTGCTGATGCGTTGCAACGCCCGACATCCTGCCGAGTTGCGCTGCGAGACGCCGCTAGTCGACCTCGACGAGCTGGAGCCCGATCTCCAGACGGTCGCCCGGGCGAAGCTGGCAGCGGCCGACACGCACGCCGTTGACCGTCAGGCCGTTGCGCGAGGCTCCTCCAGGCGGCCGACAGAACGGACGCGATCGCGTCGCGTGCGAACGGTCGGCCGCGGCCGCGCGGCGAGCCGGTCACGCGCGCCGGCTCGATCAGCCGCGGGCCGAACAGCAGCCCGAGCCGATAGGAGAGCGTCTGCTCGCTCAGCAGCCCCTCGGCGAACGCCGACCTCAAGGACCCCAGCCAGCCGCTCGCGTGAGCTGCCCGGTTCGAGCATGCAGCCAGTGTCCCGCAGACCGCACCGGAGGTCGAGGCGTTACGCGGTCGCCCTCTCCTCGAGAAAGCCGTACACGTCCCGGACCCTTCCGTCGTCGGTGACGATCACGTCGAAGCCGACGTAGACCGGCTCGGGGTCGCCGACGGGAGCAGCGTGCCAGTGAAAGCGCGCCTGGTTGTGATGGGAGTCGATCGGACCGCCGAGCCGGAACTCGTAGCCGGGGAAACGCTCCTGGGTGGATGCGATGAACGCGTCGATCTGCTCCGGTCCCTGGAGCTGCACGTGGGGGTCGGTGTAAGTACCCTCTGGTGCGTAGAGGGAGGAGATCGCGGCGCGCCGGCGATCCGCGTCGGGCTCGTTGAACGTGGCGAGGTAGCGGTCGACGATTTCCTGGATGTCAGCCATCGTGGGCCTCCTGTGTCGTTTACGCCGCGGAGGTTGCCGTGCGCATGGAGCCCTGTCGATTACCTCACAGGTCAACCAGACGGCGAGGACTTCTGCTCATCGACCCAGCCGAGAATCGCGCGGGAGTTGGTGAGCACAGTTCCGTCGGCGAGCTTCAGCGTCGGCAGCTTCGTGTCCCCCGTCGCCGCACGCAGCTCCTCACGCGAGCCTTTCCGCAGGAACGGGATCGGGCTGCCGTGGGCGGCGATCACCTTGTCGTACTCGATGCCCGAAGCGTGCAGCGCTTCCTGGACGCGGCGGCACGGATGCAGCCGCGGCCCGGCTTCGTCGCCGTGGCAGACGTACAGCGTCGGGTTATCGGCCATCTCTCGATCCTCCCGTTCGTGGTCGCGCGGAGCGTAGCGTCCGGTCCTCCTCAGTCGCCGCCTCGCAGCCCCTCGAGCGCGTCGAGGATCAGATCGAGTCCGAACTCGAACTCGTCGGCGAGCTGGAAGTCGGGCCCGGTGACGTAGCCGCCGACAACCTCGGCGATGTAGGGGTACTCATCGGCCGGGAGCTCTCGCACCAAGGTCCCTGACAGGCTCTCCTCATCGGCCGGCAGCCTGTCCTTCTGGCCCGCGAACCCCTTCTCCTGGAGGGCAAAGCCGTAGATGTAGCTGTCCTGAACCGAGTACGCGTGGACGGCCATCTCCACGGAGAAGCCCGCTTGACGCAGGCACCCGAGCATGGCGTCGTGGAGTCGGACGTTCGCCGGTCCCGGACTCATCCGCGACTCCATCAGCCCGACCGCCCAGCGGTGGCGCGCCAGAGCCTCGCGCGTCGAGATCGCCCGCAGTCGCATGGCGGCCCTCCAGTCGGTACCGCTCGCGGGCAGCTCGATCTCGCCGAAGACGATCTCGACGATGCCGTCGAGGATGTCGTCCTTGTTGGCGACGTGGTTGTAGAGCGACATCGCCTCGACGCCGAGCTCGCGCGCGAGCTTGCGCATCGTCAGTGACTCGACGCCCGCACGATCGGCGAGCACCATCGCCGCGCGGAGTACCCGCTCCCTGCTGAGCGGGATCCGTGGCTGCCCGGTCGGTGCGGCTCCTCTGGCGGTTTCCATCTTCGGGCCTCTCCTTGACAGACTTACGCTGTATGTGTACCTTACACCGTACGCTTACATTGTACGCACGGCCGCGTACGCGACCAGAGGAGCCGCAATGAACACAGACCAGCCCGTGCAGTTCTCCGTCGACTATCCCGAGCGCCCACTCAACCGCCTCACGACTGCGCTTCGGATCTTCACCGCGATCCCGATCCTGATTGTGCTCGCCGCGATCGGTGGCTTCACCGCCCGCTACGACGCTTCGGGGTCCGCGCGCACCGTGGCCGCTGGGGGCGCGGGGCTGGTGGCTCTGCCTCCGCTGCTGCTGATCCTCTTTCGCCGGCGTTATCCCCGCTGGTGGTTCGACTGGAACCAGCAGCTGCTTCGCTTCACGAACCGCGTCGGCGTCTACTTCGCCCTGATGGACGATCGCTATCCGTCGACCGAGGATCAGCAGGCCGTCCACCTCGACTTCGACTATCCGGACGCGAGCCGCGGCCTGAACCGCTGGCTGCCGCTGGTCAAGTGGCTGCTCGCGATTCCCCACTACGTAGTGCTGTTCTTCCTCTACATCGGCGCTTTCTTCGCGGTGATCGCCGCGTGGATAGCGATCCTGTTCACGGGCCGCTACCCGCGCGGGATCTTCGACTACATGCAAGGTGTGATGCGCTGGCACAACCGCGTCGTCGCCTACGCGCTGATCCTTGTGACCGATCAGTACCCACCCTTCCAGCTGCGGCCCTGACTGGGCGTTGCTGCACCGCGGTGTCCCGCCTCGACTCGAGGCCGGCACCGCGTCGAGGGGCGACGATGTGCCCCGTGCGGGACTCGAACCCGCCCCACCGGATTAAAAGTCCGGCGCTCTACCAGATGAGCTAACGGGGCCTGCGGCCGACAGTCTGGCAGAAGGGCTCTCCGCCCGGGCACGGGAGCTCAGCCGGCCTCGACCTGCTCGAGGCTCTCTTCCGACGGGCTCTGCGAGGCGGCGACGCGAAGCATCTCCTCGATCCGCGTGAGCTTCACGCGGGGGCGGCCGGCCGGTTCGCCGAGCGCCCGCTCGTGCCGGTCGATCTCGCTCCAGCCCGCGTAGGTGACGAGCTCCGGCTGGCGCTCGCGAAGCAGGCTCGCGACCGCCGCCGCGTCCGGTTCGCTCGGCTCATGGCGTGCCGGAGCGCCTCCGTCCGGGAGCAGGTCGGCGAGCATCGCGTCGACCGTCTCCTGCGCGTCCTTCTTGTTGGTGCCGATCACGCCCGAGGGTCCGCGCTTGATCCAGCCGACGACGTACTCGCCCGGCACCTGCTCGCCGGTCTGCAGATCGACGACGCGACCGCCCTCGTTCGGGATCACGCCACCGCGCTCGTCGAAGGGCACGCCGGGCAGCGGGATGCCGCGGTAGCCGATCGCTCGGAACACGAGGCCGGCCTCGATCGTCTCGTGCTCGCCGGTGGCCTGCGCCGCCAACCGTCCGTCGGCCGGCACGAGCTCGTTGCGGACGAGCTCGACAGAGCCGAGGCGGCCCTGGGGATTCGCCCGCAGCTCCGTGGGCGAGAGCAGGAAGCGCAGCACGACGCGCTTGGTGTGGCCCTTTGGCGCTCGCGAGGCGTACTCGCGCAGGATCTCGACGTTGCGTCGCGAGGTGACGTTGGCCTCCGCGTCCACATCGGGCACAGCGAGCGCGTGCTCGAGCTCGACCGGGTCGACGATCACGTCGGCCTCCGACAGCTCGCCGAGCTCGAGCAGCTCCGGGTTCGTGAAGGCGGCCTGCGCAGGCCCGCGGCGGCCGACGATCACGACCTCGCTCACCTTGCTCGCGGCGAGCACCTCGAGCGCATGGTCGGCCGTGTCGGTCGGCGCCAGCTCTGCCGGAGCCAGCACGAGCATGCGGGCGACGTCGATCGCGACGTTCCCGTTGCCGACCACGACCGCGCGCTCGGCGGAGAGCAGGTCGATCTCGAGGTCGCACTGGTCGGGATGGCCGTTGTACCAGCCGACGAAGTCCGTCGCCGCGTGCGAGCCGGGGAGCTCTTCACCGGGGATCCCGAGCGGGCGGTCCGACGGCGAGCCGGTCGCGTAGACGATCGCGTGGTAGTGCGCGATCAGGTCCTCGCGGCCGACATGCTCGCCGAAGGTCACGTTCCCGAAGTAGCGGAAGCGCGGATGCTCGGCCGTCTTCTCGTAGATGCGCGTCACCGACTTGATCTTCGGGTGATCGGGCGCCACGCCCGAGCGCACGAGCCCCCACGGCGTCGGCAGCCGCTCGAGCATGTCGACCTCGAGCCGCCCGCCGGACTCCTTCAGCAGGTGGCCCGCGGCGTAGAAGCCGGCTGGGCCGGAGCCGATTACGGCGACGCGGATCGGGTTCTCGGTCATTTCTCCCTGGATGGCGCTCGATGTTGGAGGTCGGCGGGGCGATGGGCGCGGCCCGACTCGAACGGGCGACCCCCTCGGTGTAAGCGAGGTGCTCTGACCAGCTGAGCTACGCGCCCATTGGAGCATCAAGGCTAGCGACCCCGGCGAGTGGGCTAGGATCTTCCCGACCCGGCCGGGATCTCAGTTGAACACGGCAGACACCGCCCATAGCGAGGGGCCGTCGGCATACGCGCAGGCCGCCGAGCTGGAGCTGCGAGGCGTCAGCAAGCGCTATCCCGGACAGCGGGAGCCCGCGATCGGCGAACTCTCCTTCACCGTCCCTGCCGGTGAGGTATGCGTGCTCGTCGGCCCATCCGGCTCGGGCAAGACGACGGCGATGCGGTTGATCAACCGCATGATCCCGATCACGGCGGGCGACATCCTGCTCGGCGGTCGCAGCGTCCTCGAGCGCGAGCCCCGCGAGCTTCGGCGTGAGATCGGCTATGTGATCCAGCAGATCGGGCTGTTCCCGCACCAGACGGTCGACGAGAACATCGCGACCGTCCCGCGGCTGCTCGGATGGCCCAAGGAGCGCATACGCGCGCGCGTCCGAGAGCTGCTCGAGCTGATCGACCTCGACCCCGCGGAGATGGAGGGGCGCTACCCCGCTCAGCTCTCGGGCGGCCAGCGTCAACGGGTCGGCGTCGCCCGTGCGCTCGCCGCCGACCCGCCGCTGATGCTGATGGACGAGCCCTTCGGCGCGATCGACCCGATCAACCGCAGCCGCCTGCAGGACGAATTTCTGCGCCTCCAGGAGAAAGTCAAGAAGACCGTCGTGTTCGTCACGCACGACATCGACGAGGCGATCAAGATGGGCGACCGGATCGCGATCCTGCGCGAGGGCGGCGTGCTCGCGCAGTACGACACGCCACGCGAGATCCTCACCCACCCCGCCGATGACTTCGTCGCGCAGTTCGTCGGCGAGGACAGGGGACTCAAGCGCCTCGCGCTGACGACGCTCGGCGAGCTCGAGCTACTCGAGCCCGATGCCACGCACCGCGAGGCGCTCGCCAACGGGGCACTGCGTCTGCCACGAGACACCACCGTACGCAACGCGCTGTCGTTGATGCTGACCGCCAAGGGCGAGCCGGTCGCCGTGCTCGACGGCGACGGCGGCGTCGAGGGACTCGTCACGCTCCAGGCAATCGAGCAGCTGCTCTCAGACGAGGCCGCCACTCCGCCGGATGCGGCGGCCCCGGCCACCGGCGCTGCGGCCCCGGTGCCTGACGGGGCGACGCCGGCGCCCGACGGGGCGACGTCGGCGGCAGCCGAGCCGGGCACAGGGGCGGCGCGCTGATGGCGACCCCGTCAGGCTCGCTCGCCACCTCGCTGATCGCGTCGAGCGAACCGGTGATCCCCAACTACGGGGCGCACAGCTCGAGCTGCGTCGTGCACAACCACCTGTTTTGCCCCGAATGGGTCTCCAGCAACTGGAGTCCTGTGCTGTGGCCCGCGCTGCGCGGCCACATCCTGCTCGCGCTCGTCGCCGTGGCGATCGGCTTCGTCCTGTCGCTCGCCCTCGCGCTGACCGCACACCGCTACGGGTGGCTCGAGCGGCCGACGATCGTCATCACGACGATCCTCTACACGATCCCGTCACTCGCGCTGTTCGAGCTGCTCGTCGCGCCCGTGGGCCCGAACGTCTACTCGGCCGAGATCGCGCTCGTCTCCTACACGCTGCTGATCCTGTTCCGCAACATCCTCACGGGACTGCGCGGCGTTCCCCCCGAGGTGCTCGACGCGGCAGAGGGGATGGGCATGTCACGCACACAGGCGCTCCTGCGGGTCGAGCTACCGCTCGCGCTGCCGGCGATCATCGCCGGGCTGCGGATCGCCGCCGTCACGATCATCGCCCTCGCGACGATCGTCTACACGATCTACAACGCGGGCCTCGGCGTCCCGATCCATACGGCGCTCGGCGAGGGCCCCTTCAAGACGGAGCTGATCGCAGCCGGAGGTCTCGCGATCCTGCTCGCGCTGGCGGCCGACGCGCTGCTCGTGCTGCTGCAGCGGCTGCTGACTCCCTGGACCCGGGCGCGGGCTGCGTAGGACGGTCATGCACGAATTCGTCGAGGCCTTCAAGTTCATCGCCAACAACGGCGCGATCGCGGGCGAGCCGGGGCTTCCAACGCTCAGCCACCTGGCGCTCGAAACGCTGAGGGTTGCGGCGATCGGTGTCGCGATCTCGGTGGTCATAGCGGTTCCCCTCGGCGTCTGGCTCGGCCATCTGCACCGCGGCTCCTTCGTCGCGATCAACGTCGGCAACATCGGCCGTGCGCTGCCGAGCCTCGCCGTGCTCGCGATCGGCGACGCCTTCCTCGGCCTCGGTCTGACGGTCGTCGAGCTCGCGCTTGTCGTCCTCGCTGTGCCGCCGATCATCACAAACGCATATCTTGGCGTCGATGGCGTGGACCGCGACCTCGTGGACGCCGCCAGGGGGATGGGCATGAGCGGCTTCGAGATCATCAGGCGGGTAGAGCTGCCGCTGGCGGTACCGGCGCTGTTCGCGGGGATCCGCACCGCTGCCGTGTTCGTCGTGAGCACGACCACGATCGCCTCGCTCGCCGGCTTCAGCGGGAGCCTCGGAGACGTGATCGCGAACGAGACGAGCTACCACTTCTCCGGAGTCCTCGGCGCCGCGATCTGTGTCGCGGCGCTCGCGCTGGCCGTCGAAGGCGTGTTGACGCTCGTGCAGCGCGGGCTCACGCCGCGCGGATTGCGCCTCGCCGAGCGCGAGCTCGCCCGCGCGCAGGCCGAGGTGGCGCTCGCGTGATCGGCTCAAACGAACTTGACACACCAACCCAACCAGTAGGAGGCGGCGGATGAGAGGTACGAAGACAGGCGGGACCAAGGTCCCGCCGGTGGGCAGGACGAAGGTGCTGCTCGGGAGCGCTACGGCGGCGCTCGCGCTGGCGGTCGGCCTGTCGGCCTGCGGCAGCAGCGGCTCGTCGACGAGCAGCTCTGCCAGCACGAGCACCAGCTCGAGCGCCACGACGCCGGCGACACCGGCCGCCACGAGCGGGCCGGGCGTCGGCAAGCCCGCAGTCACGATCGGCGACAAGAACTTCGCCGAGGAGAACATCCTGGGCGCGCTCTACGCGCAGGCGCTCGCGGCAAAGGGCTTCAAAGTGACCCTCAAGGACAACGTCGGCTCCTCGGAGATCATCTACAAGGCGCTGACATCGGGTCAGATCGACATGTACCCCGAGTACACGGGCGTGCTGCTCTCAGCGGTTGCCGGCCAGACGAAGAACCCGACGAGCGCGAGCGCCGCCGCCTCTGAAGCCAAGGCCTTCCTGGCGAAAGCGGGCGCGACGCTGCTCGACACGACGCCGTTCTACGACTCGAACGTGCTGGCGACGCTGCCGCACTATGCCTCGCAGCACAGCCTCTCGAGCATCGGCGACCTGAAGCCGCTCGGGGCTTCGGTGAAGCTCGGCGGTCCGCCCGAATTCGCGACCCGCGATGAGGGGTTGGTCGGGATCATGAGGGAATACGGCGTCAAACCGACGTTCGTCCCGATCGCCATCGAACTCTCCTACAAAGCGCTCGAAAGCGACCAGGTGCAGGTCCAGAACGTCTTCAGCACCGACGGCCAGCTCCTCGGCGGCCAGTTCAAGCTGCTGAGCGACCCGAAGCACGTGTTCGGCTTCCAGAACGTGGCACCGGTCGTCAAGAAAAGCGTGCTGGCGGCCGAGGGTCCCGCGTTCGAACAGACCCTCAACAAGGTCAGCTCGCTGCTGACGCTCAACGCGATCCAGCAGATGAACAAGGCGGTCAGCATCGACAAGCAATCGGCGGCGAGCGTCGCGCAGCAGTTCCTCAAAGCCAACGGTCTCGCCTGAACCGACTCGAAGTCCGGCGCCGCATCTCCTGGCAAGCTTGGGGGAGATGCGGCGCGTCGGTCGTGGGCACAGGATCATCCGGCCGCTGATCGGCGTGGCGCTGGCCGCGCTGCTGCTGCTCGCGCTGGCGCAGCTGCTGCTCCCGCGCCTTGCCGCCAGCCGCATCTCCTCGCGCGTCGCTCGCTATGGGTCGGTCGAGCACGTCGGCGTCAGCGCGTGGCCCGCGGTCGAGCTGCTGTGGGGACACGCCGACTCGGTCACGGTGCGCGCGCATAGCCTGAGCCTCACGCCCGCGCAGGCGGCGAAGCTGCTCTGGGAAGGGCGCAACGTGCAGCGCATACAACTCGACAGCTCGAGCGTCCGCCTCGGCAACGTGCAGCTCACGGGCGCTCGCCTGCGCAAGCGCGGGAGCTCGCTAACGGCCGGAGCCTCGATCGACGGGGCCGCGGTGCGGGCCGCGCTGCCGCCGGGCTTCGCCGTCGGGCTGGTGCGCAGCGAAGGCGGCACCGTCCAGGTCAGTGCCAGCGGCGGTCTGTTCGGCGTCGGAGCGACCGTCCAGGCCGTCGCCGAAGCGAGCGAAGGCCGGCTCGTCGTGCATCCACTCGGATCGTTGCTGCAGGGTTTCTCGCTGACGCTGTTCGCTGACCCGCGCGTGTACGTCGAAGCGGTCGGCGCGGGCGTGCTGTCGAGCTCACCGCCCAGCTACCGTCTCACGATGCGCGCGCGGCTTCGCTAGAGCCGCTCTCGGGTGGATGATCATCGGCAGGCCCGCCGCCGGGCTGATCGTCGGCATCTGGCGAATCGACAGCTCGAAGTCCTGCGGGAGCGAGAGCGAGCAGTGCGAGAGGATCAGCGTCGCGATCGTGCGCACCTCGAGCTGGCCGAAGCGCATGCCGATGCAGGTACGCGACCCGCCACCGAAGGGGACATATGCGCCCTTGGGCAGAGTCGCGCGAGCCTCCGGGGCGAAGCGCTCGGGGCGGAACTCATCGGGTTCTGCGAACACGTCGGGAAGGTGATGGGAGGCCCACGAGCAGTAGTTGACGAACGCCCTGCCGGGCACCGTGTGCCCTTCGAACTCGAACGGCTCGATCGAGCGCCGCGGGCCGACCCACGCCGGCGGGTACTTGCGCAGCGTCTCCTCGAGCACCAGCTCCAGCTCGGTCAGGCCGCCCGAGACGAGCTGCGACGGCGCGGGTCGCCCGCCGGTGAGCTCGCGGTCCTGCTCGTCGATCAGCCGCGCGACGATCTCCGGGTGGCGCGCCAGCTCGTAGAACATGAACGAGATCGTCGAGGTGGCGGTGTCGTGGCCGGCGAACAGCAGCGTCATCACCTCGTCGCGTATCTGCCCGTCGCTCAGCGTGTCGCCGTCCTCGTCCTCGGCGTCGAGCAGCAGGCTGAGGATGTCCACTCCGCGCTCGCCGCTCGCTCGCCTGCTGCGGATCTCGGCATGGATCACGCCGTCGAGCTTGCGCGCCGCCTCCTGCATCCGCGCCCACGGCGAGAGGCGCCCGCGGAAGATCCGCAGCAGGTAGTCGGAGGCGTAGAAGGCCAGCGCCTCCTCGAACAGTCTCGCGGCGTCGATCGCGCGCGCCGTCTCACCGTCGGGGTCCAGCCCGAAGAGCGCGCGCATCGCGACGCGCATCGCCAGCCGGCGGCTCCAGGAGTACAGGTCGACCGTCGCGCCGGGCGTGAGCTGCTCGAGCGCCCGCTCGCCCTCCTCGATGATCAGTTCGACCGAGGCGGACAGATGCTCGCGGTGGAACGCGGGCAGCATGATCATCCGCGAGCGGCGGTGATAGTCGCCGTCGATCGTCAGCAGCCCGTCGCCCATCAGCCCGATCAGGTCGCGGAAATGGCCATCGCGCCAGAGGAAGTTCGAGGCGTGCGAGACCGTGATGTAGTGGTTCGCGGCCGGCCCCAGCATGAACACGACGTTGCTGTGGAACAGGCGAAGCGTGAACACCGGACCGAAGCGCTCGTAGGCGTCGAGCAGCATCGGCAGCGGTTCGCTCGCGAACCGGCGCGTGCGCGGCAACGACAGCCGCGTCTCGCCGGGCGGGAACGGCACCGCCGAGCGCTCATCGCGCAGGTCGCTGACGAGCACCGCAAGCGGGTTGACGTCCTGAAGCGGTGGAGGGCCGACGAGCGCCACTTCCCGGAGCCTAGAGCACTCTTGGCCAGCCGGCCAGTCGCGGGCTCGCCGAGCCGGACGCAAAGCCTTGCCATACTGGTGAAGCGCGCCGGCGACACGCCGTCGCGCGACACGCGGGGGCGTAGCTCAGCAGGTTAGAGCGCTGCCCTGTCACGGCAGAGGTCGCGGGTTCGAGTCCCGTCGCTCCCGCTTTCCCCGCTGTTGCGCCGGCGAATCGGTTTCAGGCGCCGATCGCCATGTCGTCTTCTGCCGGGTGAGCCGATCGATCAGGATCTGAAGGCCTCCCGGCCCCGGCACGTAGAGCACCACGGCCGCGATCTCCAGCACCGCCGCGCGGCCGTCGGTGGGGATCGTCATCTTCATCTCGGTCGTGGCCATCGCCCCGTGCTCGGTACACACCTCGTCGGAGACGGCGATCTCCAGCTGCGCCCCGATCGCGATGAGCTCTCGAAAGCGCTGCCCGAGCGCCGCGTGTCCTCGGACCTGCGGTTCGTCTGCGGCGGCGAGAACGCCCGCCGGCGACCAGCAGGCGAGCGCGCTCTCCACGTCCCCGGCGTTGATCGCGTCAGCAAAGCGGTGCGATACCTCGCTGGGCGTCCCGCGCTCGTGCACCACGATGCTCGCGAGCCTATCCATTGTCGATCGCGTGGTCGCGATCCGGCATCGCTCCGTCGCCTACCGGCGCGATCCCAGATAAGTCCGGCACCGCGCGGCTTCGAGTGCGCGGGCTCTGGCGCTGCGCCAGGCCCGCGCGGCGCCCCCGATCGGGGGCGATAGAGTCGTGGCCCGTGAGCAGCACCGAGAAACGAGGCGAGCAGGCATACCGTGATGCCGGCGTCGACTACGAGGTTCTCGATGCCGGAAAGCGCCTCGCGATCAAGGCTGCTCTCGCCACCTCGGCACACATGGAGAGCAACGGAGGGAAGGTGCTCGAGGCCTCCCGCGGGGAGTCTGCGTTCGTGTTCAGAGCCGGCGAGGAGACATTGGCGCTGGTCATGGAGGGGCTCGGCACCAAGTCGATCATCGCCCGGACCGTGGCGGAAAAAGGCCGCAATCACTTCGACGCCGTCGCCTACGACACGGTGGCGGCGATCCTCAACGATCTCTGCTGCGTCGGCGCCCGGCCACTGGTCGTCAACGCGTACTTCTCGACGGGTCGGCCCGAGTGGTTCGAGAACCAGGGATGGTACGAGCGGCTGATCGAGGGTTGGTTCCGCGCGTGTGGCGACGCGCAATGCACGTGGGGAGGGGGTGAGTCGCCATCGCTGCCGGAACTCGTCAGCGGCGAGGACATCGAGCTGGCGGGCAGCGCCGTCGGTCGCGTGCCCGGCGGGCAGGAGGCGATTCTCGGCGAGGATCTCGACGCCGGAAACGAGATCGTCCTGGTCGCAAGCAGCGGCCTTCACGCAAACGGATCGTCGCTGGCGAGGATGATCGCCTCGAATCTCGAGGACGGCTACGACACGCGGCTGCCGAGCGGCGAGACGCTGGGCGACGCGCTGCTCGCACCTTCCATCATCTACTCCGAGCTCGTGGGCAACATTCTCGACGCCGGGCTTCCCGTCACCTACATGAGCCACATCACCGGCCACGGCTTCCTGAAGCTGATGCGGCCGGCCCACGAGCTCACCTACCGCATCTCGCAGCTGCTTCCGGTGCCCGCGGTGCTCACGTTCCTCGCCGAGAAGGCCGAGATGTCGACGAAGACGGCGTACTCGACCTTCAACATGGGGCATGGGTTCGCGATCTACTGCGAGAAGGACGCCGGCGAGAAGGTGGTCTCCCACGCGACCGCCAAAGGGCTGACCGCGGTGGTCGCGGGCCGGGTCGAGGCCGGCGAGCGCCGTGTCGTGGTCGAGCCGCTCGGGATCGAATACCGAAGCGACGAGCTGCGGCTCGGTCCCGAGGGTTGATCGGCGATAGGCGCCGCGGAGCTCAGCTGGCGGCCGCGAGCGGCAGCTCGAACTCGGCGTAGAGGCCCGCTGTGCGCACGCGGGCGAATCCGACGGCCCGAGCGAGGTCCGCGGCGGCGCGATTCTCGCTGAGCGTGACAGCCGTCAGGCGCTCCAGGTCAGTCGCGCGGGCGCGGCCGATGAGTCGCTGGAGCAGCACCGCTCCGAGCCCGGCGTGCTGCCAGGCGTCCGCGACAGCGATTGCGACTTCGGCCGAGCGAGCATCGCCGGGCGGCCTCACGAAGCGAGCGACGGCGGTCACGGCGCGTTCGTCGAGCGTCAGCGCCGCGAACGCGAGGTGGCGATCGCCGTCGAGGGCCATCATCGCGTCCACCAGGCGGTCGCTGATTCGCGCCCCCGGCGCGGCGAAGCGCAGGTAGCGCGAGCGCTCGGAGAGGCCGGCCACGGCATCCATGTACATCGCACGGTCCTGCGCTCGCATCGGCCGTATGCACGCGCTGCGGCCGTCCGCCAGGACGACCGCCTCAGCCTTCACGCGAGCCTCAGCCATCGCGCGAGCATCCCGCGGCGCCCGAGCAGCGTGGCGAGCCGCGACGGCGTTCGCAGGCGATCGCGTGCCGGGGCCCGATCGCGTGCGTTCCGGGCATCGCGCAGCAGCTCCTGCGTGCGCTGCTCGGCGAGCATCTCGTTCAGCAGTCCAGTCATCGCCATACCCCCGTCTCGTCGGTGTTCGCATCGCTTGGCGGACCGTCGCAGGGGCGCCTTGGCACCGGCTTTGCAACCGCTTTGGGCGCTGGGAGGCAGTAGGGTTTCCCGCGTCGGCCCAGGCCGGCGCACGCATGGGGCGCACAAGAGACGGGGGTCCAACGTTGCAGCCCGAGTCGCAGGAGGACCCGCAGTCGGCGGGCGATATCGCGATCAAGCTGCTCGGTGGGTTCGCCGCTATGCGGGACGGCGAGGAGGTCGCCGCGTCGGCGTGGCGGCTGCGCAAGGGGCGCGAGCTGGTGAAGCTGCTCGCGCTCGCGCCGCGTCACCGGCTGCACCGTGAGCAGCTGATGGACGCTCTCTGGCCGGACGTCGCGCCGGCGGCCGCCGCCAACAACCTCAATCAGGTCGTCCATGCGGCGCGCCGGGCGCTCGGCGCCGAGGCGATCGAGCTCCGCGACGAGCTGCTGATCCTCAGAGCTCGCGTCGACGTCGAGGACTTCGAGCTCGCCGCCGGGCAGGCCCGCCGCGCGGGGTCCTCCGGGGCCGCGCGCGCTGCCATGTCGCTGTACGGCGGCGAGCTGCTCCCCGAGAACCGCTACGACGACTGGGCGCACGATCGCCGCGAGGAGATCGAGGAGCTCCGCAGCGCGCTCGAGGCGGAGACGGACGGTGGCGAGGCTGAGCGCCTCTCCGGGCTGCCGCCGCAGGCCAGCTCGTTCGTG
The DNA here is from genome assembly GCA_036272475.1 of Solirubrobacteraceae bacterium. Lineage (GTDB taxonomy): Bacteria > Actinomycetota > Thermoleophilia > Solirubrobacterales > Solirubrobacteraceae > Palsa-744. The sequence continues at coordinate 41,190 of DATAYP010000073.1, forward strand.
GGTCGAAGCCACGAGCTGCGCGAGCTGCTCGCGCTGGTGGCGAGAACCCGTCTGCTGACGCTCGCCGGCGCCGGCGGCGCCGGTAAGACCCGGCTCGCGCTCGCGCTCGCGCGCGAGGTCGAGCCGGGGTACGAGCATGGAAGCGTGTTCGTCGAGCTGGCCCCGGTCAGCGACGGCCGGCTCGTGGCGCCCGCGGTCGCCGCCGCGCTCGACGTCGGTGCGTTGCCGGGACGCTCGGCGCTCGAGGGCGTCGCCGACTTCCTCGAGTCGCGCACGCTGCTGCTCGTCATCGACAACTGCGAGCACGTGCTGCTCGCGGCCGCGGAGCTGGCCGACACGCTGCTCCGCGCGGCGCCCGACGTCACGATCCTCACGACGAGCCGCGAGCCGCTGCGGGTCGCGGGCGAGGTGGTCTTCCGCGTGCCCTCGATGGGGATTCCCGACCCCGAGCAGCCGCTCACGCCCGAGGAGCTCGATCGGTATGAGGCCGTGCGGCTGCTGAGCGAACGGGCGCGAGCGGCGATGCCGGACTTCGCGGTCGACTCCGAGAACGCCACCGACATCGCGCGCATCTGCTTCCGGCTCGATGGCCTGCCGCTGGCGCTCGAGCTCGCCGCGGCGCGGATCGGCGCGCTCGGCACGGCGGCGCTCGCCGACCGCCTCGATGACAGCTTCCGGCTGCTGCGCTCCGGCAGTCGCGTCGGCCCGACACGCCAGCAGACGCTCGCGGCGACGCTCGATTGGAGCCACGAGCTGCTCGACGACGAGGAGAAGCTGCTGCTGCGGCGGCTCGCCGTCTTCGCCGGCGGATTCGATCTCGCCGCGGCGGAGCTCGTCTGCGCCGATCACGGGCTCGACGAGGCGTCGGTCGCAGAGGTGCTCGCGGCGCTCGTCGAGAAATCGCTCGTCAGCGCCGAGGACCTCGGTCGCCGCCGCCGCTACCACCTGCTCGAGACGGTCCGGCTGTATGCGGCCGAGCAGCTCGAGGAGGCGGGGGAAAGGGCCTCGATCGCCGAATGCCATGCGCGCTGGGCGCTGGCGCTCGCAGCGCGCGAAGCGGGCTCTCCGGGCCTCGATCGCGAGGCCGCCAACCTGCGGGCCGCCCACGACGCCCTGCTCGCGCGCGACCCCGAGGAGGCACTCGCCTACTGCGTCGCGCTGCTCCCCTTCTGGATGCGCCGCATCGATCTTCGCGAGGGGCACCGGCGCCTCGGCGAAGCCCTCGACGCGGCGCCTCGGCGCTCGGCTCTGCGGGCCGCTGGGCTGCTCGCGATGTCGGCGATCGATTACAGATCGGGCGATCTCGCGTGCGGTGCCGTCCATGCCCGCGAGAGCTGTGAGATCGCCGCCGAGCTCGCCGACCCCCGAGCCGAGTGGCAGGCACGCCAGCGGCTGGGAGAGATCGCCGTCGGCTATGACGATGCGCCGGAGGCGCTGCGCGCGCTCGAGTCGGCGCGCGCGCTGGCAGCGAGCGAGGGCCTGTCCGCATCGGAAGCCGTCTCCGCCTACTCGCTCGCCGTCGCTCGCTGGCTGCTTGGCGACCTCGCCGGCGCCGAGTCGCTGCTGAGAGAGAGCGTCGCTTCGCTGCGCCGGCTTCCCGCCTCCTCGGAGCGAATCCTGTCGCCGCTGAACATCGCCGAGATGCGTCCGGGCGATCGTGGTGGACAGCCCGGTCTGAGAATCGTCTTCGAGGAGACGCTTCAGCCCTTCGTCGAGATCTCCTGCGAGACAGCGATCTCCTACCTGCTCGCCAACCAGGCGACCCTCGCCCGAGTGCGCGGGGAGCTCGGCCGCGCGCGCGAGCTGCTCGAGGAGGCGGACGCGCGCTTGGGCCAGGCCGGCGACGAGCGCGGGCAGGCGGATGTGCTCCTGCGGCGCGCATATCTCGAGCTCGACGAGGGGTCACCCGACGACGCGCGCGCGTGCCTCGAGCGCGCGCTCGAGCTGCGCCGTCGCAATCGCGACCGCCGCGGCGTCGGCATGGCACTGATGGCCCTCGGGATCGTCGAGACGGCCGCAGGCCGCTACGAGCGCGCCGAGCCGCCGTTGTCGGAGGCGCTCCAGCTGTTCCGCCGCGCGGGAGATCGCTGGGGGCTCGTCAGCTCCTTGTGGCGGACCGCCGATCTCGCGATCGCGCAGGGGCGCCTCGACGACGCCGAGGCGACGTTGCAGCAGGCGCGGGCGGTCGTGGGAGCGACCGAGCGCCGCCGCTGGATCGCGGTCACCGTCGCGACGCAGGGCGAGGTGGCGCGGCTGCGAGGCGAGCAGGGACGAGCAACGGCCCTGTTCGAGCAGGCACGCGAGCACTTCCTCGCGGGAGGCGCCGAGGATGGCGCCGCGGCCGTCGACGCTCGTCTGCAAAGCCTCGCGAAGCAGCGACAAAGGCCACGCAAAGTCGCGGCGGTTAGGACTGGGGGCACAGCGACAACCAAACGGAGGCAGTCATGAGTGCAACAATCGCCCCGGTCCTCGGGGAGGCAACGGCGCAAGAGCTGAGAGACGCGATCCACGGGAGCGTGCTGCGCGCCGAGGACGAGGGCTACCTGGAGGCGTCCCGTATCTGGAACGGCGAGTTCGACGAGCGGCGCCCCGCGGTGATCGTCCGTTGCAGCGGCGCCGCCGACGTGATCGCCGCGGTCGGCTTCGCGCGCAGCAACGATCTCGCGATCGCCGTTCGCGGCGGCGCTCACAGCATCGCCGGCTTTTCGAGCTGTGACGACGGGATCGTGATCGACCTGTCGGAGATGAACTCGGTGCGCGTCGACCCGCTGGCGCGCCGTGCATACGCCGGCCCGGGGGCCGTCTGGGCCGACGTCGACCACGAGACGCAGGCGCACGCGCTCGCCACGACCGGCGGGCTGGTGTCGACCACCGGCGTCGCGGGTTTCACGCTCGGTGGCGGGATCGGCTGGCTGATGCGCAAGCACGGGCTCGCCTGCGACAACCTGATCGGCGCCGACGTGGTCACCGCCGACGGGTCTCTCGTGCACGCGAGCGAGAGCGAGAACCCCGAGCTGCTGTGGGGTCTGCGCGGCGGCGGCGGCAACTTCGGCATCGTCACGCAGTTCGAGCTCGGCCTGCACCCGGTCGGACCGATCCTCTACGCCGGCCTGATCTTCTTCCCGGCCGAGCACGACGTCGAGCTGATGCGCCTCTTCCGCGATTGGGCGCCGGGCGCGCCGGATGACATAACGGCGGCTCTGAACCTCACGGCCGCGCCGCCGCTTCCGGTCGTGCCCGAGGAGTGGCACGGCAAGAAGGTGATCGCGCTGATCGCCGTCTCGGCGGGCCCGGTCGAGCAGGCGGAGGAGCAGTTCCGCGCCTTCCGCGCGGTGGCAGAGCCGGTCGCCGATCTGCTGGGGCCGATGCCCTACAACGCGATGCAGACGCTGATCGACCCGCTGTGGCCGAAGGGCATCCATGCCTACTTCAAGGCCACGAACCTCGCGCGCCTCGACGACGAACTGATCGGGCGCCTCGCGCGCCTGCACGAGTCGGCGCCGGGACCCCAGTGCGAGATCCACGTGCACCAGATGGGCGGTGCCGTGGCGCGGGTGGGCGAACAGGACACCGCGTTCTCCGAGCGCTCGATGCCGTTCGTGCTCAACTGCGTGACCGGCTGGCAGGACCCCGCGCAGGCCGCCGCGCACAAGCAGTGGGCGCGCGCGGTGATCGACGCCGCGGCGGACACCTCGACGGGGCGCGCCTACGTCAACTTCCTCGGTGATGCGGACGCGGCCCGCTCCTCATACGGGGCCGAGACCTACGCGCGGCTGCTCGCGCTGAAGCGCGAATACGACCCGACGAACGTGTTCCGGCTCAACCAGAACATCGAGCCGAACGCCTGACGGCTCGAGGGTCGGCGCGGGGGTGGTGAGCGTCTCGGCTCGCCGCCGCCGCTGCCGCTCACACATACGTCCGGCCCGGGTTGCGCGCAGCTCCGGCGAGGAAGTAACGGGCTGAGCAGCCGGCGAGCCTCACCCGATCGAGGCGGCTGCTCTCCCCCAACCACCGCGCCCGCCACGCCGACCTCGCGCGGCCGCGACACGACAAGGAGATGGAATGAACATGACCCGAGCACATCGGCTCGCGGCCTGTGCGAGCGCGTGCGCAGTCGCCGCTCTGGCGGGAGCGCCGCTCGCCGCCGCCGAAGGCCCGCTTCCGCCCCTGCCGGCACAGCCATGCCTGTCTTCGAGCTCGCTGCCCGTCACCAACCCGCTTCCGTGCCCCTCGAGCGGACCGCCAGCCGGCAGCACGAACACGAGCGCCGGCACGAGCGCCGGCGCCGGCGCGGCGGGCGCGAACGGAACCGCGGGCGCCGGCGGCTCGGCCGGGGCCAGCGGCGCAGCGGCCCCGGGCACTCCCCCGAGCGTCCACGCGAAGGCGAAGGTCAGGCGACGGGTGGCCCGCCAGCGCCGTCGTCACGCCGCCCGTCGCACGCGGCGCCACAGGGCCGCTCACCATCGTCAGGCGACGCGCCGGCGTTAGCCGCCGGAGGCGAGCAGCAGCGGCGTCAGGCGCCCAGAGCTCGGGTTCGCCGCCCCTCCGAGGGGCGGTAGCCCGAGCACCTGCTCGATCGTGCCGAGCACGCCGAAGTGGTCGACGGGCTGTGCGTCGCGCGCGCCCCGGCGAACGTCCGGTCCCGCGAGGATCGTCGCGACATGGCCGCCGCGCGCGGCACCGCAGCAACCGCTGTCAGAGCTGCCCTCGTCCCACGTGACGACGACGAAGCCATGGGGTCCGAGCTCCCTGAGCAGGAGCGGAACGGTGCGTGCGAGGAATCGATCGCCCGCTGCGACGCCGCAGTCATGCCCGTCGTCGCAGAGGTTCGGCGTGATCCAGGCGAACGCCGGAAGGCGGCCGGCGCGCAGGTCCGCGGCGAGCCGGCCGAAGCCGACGAGCCGGTGGCAGCGGGAGCTCGACCGGGCGACGTCGTCGTAGTAGATGAAGGGGTTGTGCTTCTTCGCATAGCCGCCCGCGGCGGAGCCGCGAAAGCACGGCGCTGGGATGTCCTCGAGGTAGGCGCCCCACGAGACGTGCGCCGCTTCGAGCTGGTCGACGATGTTGGTGGCCGCGAAGTGGCAGTCGGTGCAGTCCGAGCTCACGCCGTGCGTCGAGCCGCTCGTCAGCGCGAGGTAGTTCGGGAGCGACGGATGCGCGATCGCGTAGCTCTGCGTCGCGAGGCCGTAGCTGCGGGCGAGGCGGTTCGCGTAGGGCGCCTGGGGGTTACCGATCACTTCCCCATAGTCGGCGTTCTCCATCGCCACGACGACGACGTGCGGGGAGCTCGAGGGGGGGAGCGTCGCACCCGTGCCCACGCCGAGCGGCCCGCCTGCACGCGCCGCTCCGCAGCCGAGCGCTGCAATTAATGCTATGAGCGCCACGACGACGAGCGCCACGAGTGCGAGCGCCGCGGTGAGGGACAGGCGAGCCCGCGTTGCGCCGGCGCGATCGTGCATCGCCGCCCACGCTACCCTGCGCACGTGCGCACCGTACCCACTGCCCCGGTCGCCGCCGCCTCGCTGATCGCGGGCTTCGCGGTAGCCTCCGCGAGTGGCTCACGGCCACTGGGGGGAGTCGTGCTCGCCGCCGGCGGCATCTGGTGCATCCGCGAGTGGGCGCGCCGTAACGACGCTCGCACGGCGGCGACGCTCGCCGGCGCCGGGCTGCTCGCATTCGCGGCGTCGCACCTGCTGGCCCCAGCGATCGGTGCGTGGCCGTCGGTGCTGCTCGTGGCCGCCGCGATGGCCGCCGTGGCGTGGTCGCGCGCCGACGCGCGCGTCTGACGATGGAGAGCTCGCCGCCGACGCAGTTCGAGCGACCGCGCTCGGTCGCCGACATCATCGGAGAGGCGCTCGACATCTACCAGCGCTTCCCGGTGCTGTTCCTGGCGCTCGCGCTCGGGGTGATCGCGCCGTACGAGCTCGTCGTCCTGGCCGCGACCGGCAACGGCCCGCTCACCAACCAGACACACGGCGGCGCGAGTGTGGGCATCGTCCTGTTCCTGGTCGACTATGCGCTCGTGCAGCCGCTGATCTCGGCCCTGCACATCCATGCGGTGATGCAGATCGGCGAGGGACGGAGGCCGCTGCTCGGACAGGTGGCGCTACGGGGGCTGCGCGTGCTGCCCGAGGTCGCCGCCGCGGTGATTGCCGCCGGACTCGGCATCGGGCTGGGCTTCCTCGCCTTCATCATCCCCGGCATCCTGCTCGCGCTGCGCTGGTCGGTGGTCGCCCAGACGGCCGCCGTCGAGCATGACGGATGGCTGCCGGCGCTGCGGCGCAGCGGCGAGCTCACGCGCGGGAACTACTGGCACATCCTCGGGCTGCTGATCGTGACGAGCCTGCTCGCGGGCGGTGTCACGCTGGCCGCGAGCGCGATCCCGCTCGGTAGCACCACGGGCGCCGCCTCCGTCGCGCTCGGCATCGTCGTGCGGACGGTCACCGCCTCGTTCACTGCGCTCACGCTCGCGCTGCTGTACTTCGACCTGCGCGGGCGGAGCACGGGCGTCGCGGTGGCGCCGGCGGGGGAGGAGCCGCCACGGCAGGACATCGTCTGAGCGGCGCTCAGCCGCCGCTGAAGCGGGCCGCCTCCTCTGAGCCTTTCGTCGCGTCTCCCGCGCTGTAGGAGTGGGCGCCGGCTCCCGCGAGGCGGCCGCCGTCGACGATCAGGTACTCGTCGCGGATCGGCCGCCCGTCGAACCAGCACTCGAGGATCTCGCGAGTGCCGGCGGCGTAGCGGGCCTGGGCGGAGAGGCTTGTGCCCGAGGTGTGCGGCGTCATCCCGTGATGCGGCATCGAGCGCCATGGGTGATCCCTCGGCGGCGGCTGCGGGAACCATACGTCGCCGGCGTAGCCCGCGAGGCGGCCGCTCTCGCATGCCCGGGCGACCGCATCGCGGTCGCAGATCTTGCCGCGGGCGGTGTTGATCAGGTAGGAGCCGCGCTTCATCCTCGAGAGCAGCTGCTCGTCGAACATGTTCTCGGTCTCGGGATGCAGCGGCGCGTTGATAGTGACGACGTCGCAGACCTCGACGAGCGACTCGACGTCGGGGTGGAAGGTGATGGCGAGCTCCCGCTCGACCTCCTCGGGGAGGCGGTGTCGATCGGTGTAGTGGAGCCCGACGTCGAACGGCTTCAGCCGCCGCAGGACCGCCGAGCCGATGCGTCCGGCCGCGACGCTTCCAACCTGCATTCCCTCGAGGTCATAGGAGCGCGAGGCGCAGTCGGCGATGTTCCAGCCGCCGTCGAGCACCCACTGATGCGAGGGGAGGTAGTTGCGCACGAGCGCGAGGATCATCATCACCACGTGCTCGGCGACGCTGATGCTGTTCGAGTAGGTCACCTCGGCGACCGTAACCCCGTGGTCGATCGCGGCCTGGAGGTCGACGTGGTCGGAGCCGATGCCCGCGGTCAGGGCGAGCTTCAGGCGCGGCGCCGCGGCGATCCGCTCGGCCGTCAGGTACGCCGGCCAGAAGGGCTGCGAGATCACGACCTCCGCCTCCGGCAGCTCACGCTCGAAGACCGAGTCCGATCCGTCCTTCTCGGCGGTCACCGTCAGCCGGTGGCCGCGCTCCTCGAGGAACGCCCGCAGCCCGAGCTCGCCGGAGACGCAACCGAGCAGCTCGCCGGGCGTGAACCCGATCGATTCCGGCGTGGGCGTGCTCTGGCCGTCCGGGTAGCGCTCGATCCTCGGGATCTGATCGCGCGGATAGCGCGGCGGGTAGCCGTCGACGGGGTCGTCGTAGAGCACGCAGAGGACATTCGCCATGGCCGGCCCCTCCTCGGGTTGTCCGTCGCGGTCCCCTGACCGCGAACGTGGATCACTCGATTATGAGCGAGCGTGGAGCGCCGCACAGCTCGCGCGCCCGCGCTCGGACATAATGCCCGCGATGCGCGCCCTGCAGATCACCGAGCTCAGTGGCCCCGATCAGGCGCTCGCGCTCGGCGAGCTCCCCGAGCCCGAGCAGTCGCACATGCTGACGCCCGGCTCGGGCGTCGTCGTCGAGGTGCACTGCGCGGGGGTCTCATTCCCCGAGGTGCTCCAGACGCGGGGCGAGTATCAGATGAAACCGCCGCTGCCGTACGTCCCGGGAAGCGAGGTCGCGGGCATCGTCCGCAGCGCGCCCGAGAGTGCTCAGGTCGCGCCCGGCGATCGCGTCGCGGCCTTCTGCGCGCTCGGCGGCTTCGCCGAGACGGCCGTCGCCCCGGAGTTCTTCACCTTCGCGCTCTCGCCGGAGCTCGACTTCGCGCAGGGGGCGGGGCTGATCCTCAACTACCACACCGCCTACTTCTCGCTGGCTCTGCGCGGACGCCTGCAGGCAGGTGAGACGGTGCTCGTGCACGGCGCCGCCGGCGGCGTGGGCACCGCCGCGATCCAGGTCGCCAGGGGTCTCGGCGCGCGCCCCATCGCGGTCGTCTCGAGCGACGAGAAGCAGCTCGTCGCCGAGCAGGCCGGCGCCGATCACGTGCTGCGCGCGGGCGATCCCTGGAAGGACGAAGCGAGGGAGCTCTCGGGAGGCGGCGTCGACGTTGTGCTCGACCCCGTCGGAGGCGACCGCTTCACCGACAGCCTGCGCTCGCTGCGCGAGGACGGAAGGCTCGTCGTCGTCGGCTTCACGGGAGGCTCGATCCCCGAGGTCAGGGTCAATCGCCTGCTGCTTGGCAACACGGAGGTCGTCGGCGCGGGCTGGGGCGCATACGTGATGGGTAAGCCCGACCTGAACCGCGAGATCGGCGCCGCTGTCAACCGGATGGTCGACGAGGGCTTCATCCGTCCGATCGTCGGCGGCCGATTTCCGCTCGAGAGTGCGGCCGATGCGTTGAACGCGATCGACGAGCGCCGCGCGACGGGCAAGGTCGTGCTCGACGTTCGCCCGGCCTGACACGGGGGTTATCCCCCGGGTCGATTCGGTGGGGAGCCCCCGGTACTACGGTGCTCCGCCGCAGTGACAACGCGAGCGCGGCGCTTCAAGATCCAGACAGAGATGAGCACAGGAGAAGGACGCGTAGCCGGGCTGCGCGAGAAGCGCCCGGATGGCGCGGAGGCGTTGCCGGCGCCGGCCGAGGGGCCGCTCCCCGACGAGATCGAGCCCCCTGTCCAGCTCAACCTCAACCGCGCGATCACTGCCTTCATAACCGCCGTCCCACCGCTGCTGCTTGCGCTCGGCGCGTGGCAGATGTGGCACCACGGCCTGCAGTGGCGCGACGTGGCGATCTTCCTCGTGATGTACATCCCGGTGGGGCTCGGCGTGACGGTCGGCTTTCATCGCCTGCTCACCCACCGGAGCTTCAAGACCTCGCCCCCGCTGCGGGGTCTGCTCGGGATTCTCGGGACGATGTCCGTCGAGGGACCGGTCATCTCGTGGGTGGCCGATCATCGCAAGCACCACGCCTACACCGATCGCCTCGGCGACCCACACAGCCCGCACGTCGACCACGGCGTCGGCATCCGTGGGGCGCTGCGGGGACTCGCCCACGCGCACGTAGGCTGGCTGTTCGACCATCAGCAGCGCGGCGCGCGCTCGCGCTTCGCCCCTGACCTCGTCGCCGACCCGGTGATCGACTGGGTCGACCGCACGTTCGTCGCGTGGTCGCTGCTCGGACTCGCGATCCCGTTCGGGCTCGGGTTCCTGATCGGGGGGACCGTCGGCGCCGGCCTCGAGGGGATGCTGTGGGGCGGGGCGGTGCGGATCCTCGTCCTCCACCACGTGACCTACAGCATCAACTCGCTGTGTCACTTCTTCGGGCGCCAGAGCTTCGCGACGGGAGACGAGTCGCGCAATCTGCGGTGGCTCGCTCCGCTCTCCTTCGGAGAGGCGTGGCACAACAACCACCACGCCTTCCCGACCTCGGCGATGCACGGGCTGAAGCGGGCCGAGCTCGACATCTCGGGGCTCCTGATCTCGGGAATGGAGCGCCTCGGGCTCGTGTGGGACGTGCAGCGCGTCGGCGGCGAGCGGATGGCTGCGAAGTCGATCGCCGCCTGAGGGGCGCCCCGATCGTCGTCCGGTGGGACGATAGTCGGGATGAGCGAGCAGGCTCGAGCCTCCGCAGGGATGTCTCGCGATCGTGACGCGAGATCGCGACGCTGGATGCCGACGCTCGCGGCGGGCCTGTCGGTCGGCGAATACATCCGCTCGGTGATGTTCCGTCTCGCCGTGCTGATCGCCGTGCTGCTGAGCGCGATCTGGGCGCTCGACGGGCAGGGCTACTTCTGGCCGGCGTGGGCATGGCTCGGGCTCGGCGTGCCGCTGATGCTCGACCGCACGGCGAGCTGGGCCTGGCGCCATCCGCCAGGGGCGGTGCGCAGGGTCGCGTGCGTATGGGCGCTCGTCAGCGTCGCCGCCGTGATCCTCGTGCTCACCTGGCTGTTGACGTGGCTGCTCGCCGGCGTGCAGACCTTCTGGCCGGCCTGGGCGCTGCTCGGCCTGGGGACCGCCGGCAGCGCCTACTCGCTGTTCGCGCTTCACGACAGGGTGCTCGTCGCGCACGGCCGCCGCGCGCTGCGAGCGAGGATCGAGGCGCTCACGCGCACGCGCCACCAGGCGGTCGACGCGCAGGCGGCCGAACTGCGGCGGATCGAGCGCGACCTCCACGACGGCGCGCAGGCGCGGCTCGTCGCGCTGACGATGCAGCTCGGCCGTGCCGAGGTGCGCGCCGAGCAGGAGCCCGACCTCAGACGCCTGATCCACGACGCGCAGAGCGAAGCGCATCGCGCGATCAGAGAGCTCAGGGACCTCGCCCGTGGCATCGTCCCGCCGCTGCTCGCGGACCGCGGCCTCGTCGCCGCCGTCGAGTCGCTCGCCGGGCGCTACGAGACCGGCACCGCGATCCGCTGCGACACGCAGCGCCGGCTGGCGCCGGTGATCGAGCGCACGGCCTACTTCGTGGTCGCCGAGGCCCTCACGAACACCGTCAAGCACGCCGCCGCGAGCAGCAGCTGGGTCCAGCTCAGAGACGAGCCGGGCGCGCTCGTCGTCGTCGTCGGCGACGACGGCCGTGGCGGCGCCGACCCCGCCGGCTCGGGGCTCGCCGGGCTGCGCGCCCGCGTCGAGGCCGTCGATGGCAGCCTGACCGTGCTCAGCCCGCTCGGAGGCGGCACGATCGTCGAGGCGGGGCTCCCTTGCGCGTCGTAATCGCCGAGGACCTCGCGCTGCTCCGCGAGGGGCTCGTGGCGCTGCTCCGCGAGAACGACGTCGAAGTCGTCGCCCAGGTCGAAGACGGCCCCGGCCTGCTGCGCGCGATCGCCGGCCATCAGCCCGACCTCGCGATTGTCGACGTACGCCTGCCGCCGACCTTCAGCGACGAGGGCCTGCGCGCGGCGATCGAGGCGCGGCGCCGCCGGCCGCAGCTGGGCGTGCTGGTCCTCTCCCAATACGTCGAGACGGCCTACGCGAACGAGCTGATCGGCGAGAACACAGCCGGCATCGGCTATCTGCTCAAGGAGCGAATCGGCGACGTTCGCGCCTTCCTCGACGCGCTCCAGCGCGTCGCGGCCGGCGGGACCGTGCTCGACCGGCAGGTCGTGACCCAGCTGCTCGCGACGCGCGACGGAGCCGGCGACGCGCTCAGCAGGCTGACCGCTCGCGAGCGCGAGGTGCTCGAGCTGATGGCCGAGGGCCGCTCGAACACCGCGATCGCCGAGGCGCTGTGCGTCACGCCCGGCGCCGTCGAGAAGCACATCACGAACATCTTCGCCAAGCTCGAGCTCCCCGCCTGCGACGACGACCACAGGCGCGTGCTCGCCGTGCTCGTCTACCTCCGCGTCGCACGCGAGCGCGTCGAGCCGACACGCGCGGGCGACCGGCGCTGACGCGGGCCGACGCGCAGGGCACGCGCGACCTGATAGAAACCCGACGCAGCTGTGGCAGATCTCAAACTCATCGGCGCGGGCCTACCGCGCACGGCGACCACGACGCAGCTGTTCGCGCTCGAACGGCTGGATCTCGGGCCTTGCTACCACATGCGCGACCTGCTGGCCGACCTCGAGACGGGCCTCCCGCTGTGGGAGCGCGCTGCCGAGGGCGCTCCCGATTGGGATCGGATCCTCGGGGATGTCCGCTCCGCAGTCGACTGGCCCTCGGCCCGCTACTACCGCGAGCTGATGGAGCGCTATCCCGATGCGAAGGTCCTGCTCAGCGTGCGCGACAGTGAGGAGTGGGTGCGCAGCATGCGGCAGACCGTGTGGGGCGTCTTCCACGGCGAGACGGTGCTGCATCACATCTGTGAGGCGCGCGCGGCACTCGACCCTCTGTGGCTGCGCTTCATGGCGCTGATGCGGCAGATCACATGGGACGAGGACACCGGCGTGCTGGCGGGGGAGACCTACAGCGACGCCGGTCTCGCGGCCGTGATGGAGCGCTGGAACGAGAGCGTCAAGCGCGCCGTCCCGTCCGATCGTCTGCTCGTGTGGAACCCGAGCGACGGCTGGGAGCCGCTCTGTGAGTTCCTCGAGAAGGACGTGCCGGCCGAGGAGCTGCCCCGTCTCAACAACACGCAGTCGTTCCGCGAGGGGATGATCGGCGGCGCGCTCGGCGTCGTCAGCGACTGGTGGGAGGCACGCGAGCGCCCGACCAGCGGGCTGCACGGAGCCGCGCTTAGCTGAGGTCCGGCAGGTGGACGGGAACGTAGAGATGGCCTCCGACCTGCTGACCAGGATTCGCGGCGAGATCGAACAGCGGCTGCGGCAGCTGCGGCCGGCGCTCGACGAGTACGAGCGCCTGCTCGCGGCCGCCGAGGACCTCGATCACGAGATCCGCGCGGCGCGCAGCCCCGGCTCGCGCTCCTCGCGCCCTGCCGCGTCGGGGCGCACCGGGGCCTCGCGCAACGGCGCCGCCCCGGGGGCTCGCGGGCGCGCGCCGCGCGGCGCCGCCCAGGAGGCGATCGTCGCAGCGCTCGAGCACGGCTCACACACGGTCAGCGAGCTCGCCGTCGTGACGGCGATCTCGGCCCCGAGCATCCGCCAGAGCCTTCGCCGCCTGGTCGCCGCGGGGACCGTCACGCAGGCCAAGCGCGAAGGAAAGCTCGCATACGCGCTGGCGGCGCGGCGACGCTGAGGGACGTCGCTATGCGTTCACGCCGAGCGGCTGCCTCAGCGCGGTCTCGGTCGCGTGGTGCTCGCCCACGAAGGGTGTGAGCACCAGGTAGGTGAGCTGCGAGGCGACATCGGCGAGCTCGCCGCGTGTCGACGACAGTGAGGTGAGCATGGGCGGGCTCGGAGGATAGGTAGCCGATCAGCGCCCGGAGGCCGGCGGCGACCGCGAGCGGCCAGTCCTTCGCGTGTGCCGTGTAGGCCTCGTCGGTGACGCGCAGCGCCTGATGCATCCCCACCCTCTGTGCGCCGAGGAACGCGTCGTGCTTGGAGGAGTACATCTCGTAGAAGGTCTGGTTGGAGACGCTCGCGCGACGCGCGATCTCGGGGATCGTGAGCTTCGCGAGCCCCTTCTCCGCGACGATCGCCGCCGTCGCGTCGACGATCCGCTCACGCTGGCTTTTGGCGATCAGCGGGCGGGGTATGTCGTTTCGGCCGCTAGGGAGCCGCCCGCGGGCGCGCAGCGCGCGCTCTGAGAGCAGAGGGTCCGTGGGTCCCCGCGCGCGCCCGCTGCGGGGCCTCGTCAGCTGCACCGGCGCCTGTGACGGATACGACGCGGCCCAACTCGAAAGCTCCTCGGCGAGATCGGGCAGCTCCGCCGCGTGGCCCCGGCGCAATCGCGCGGCTGCGACCTCACGGATGCCGCCGAGGATGAACTCGACGCTGAGGTCCGATCGCGCGGGGTCAGCCGTGCCGTCGCGGCTCGCACGGATCCGGGCGTCGAGCAGCTCGAGCCGGCGACGGCGATGCTCGAGCACTTTCGCCCCGGCCCCGAACGCTCCCAGCAGGAACAGCGACATCGCCTGCGGCTCGGCGGCGGCGAGCTCGGTGAAGGCGCGCACCGAGGCGCGCAGCCGCTCCTCTCGAGTCCCGGGCCGCTCGTAGGCGGCCATCATCGCCGTGGCGGCCCGGGCGGCGACGCGGTCGTAGGCGGCGATGAACAGCTCCTCCTTGTCGCGGTAAAGGCCGTAGAAGGTCGGCTGTGAGACGCGCGCCAGGCGCACGAGGTCGACGATGCGAACGCCCGGGTAGCCCTTGCGGTCGATCAGCTCGACCAGCGCCGACTCCAGCCGCTCGCGCTGGTCGCGCCTGACGAGCTGCGGGTCGAGGCCGTGGGCGCCTGCCGGCAGCCGCCTGTAGCGCTCAGCCTGCTGCGCGTCCCGGTGCTGCGGCTCGGGACTGAGATCGCGCGCCGCCATGCTCGGACACCTCCCATCGACCCTGGGCGAAGTCGACGGTATCAAACGGTGTCGCGCACTCGGACGCGGCACCCGAGTGCGCGGGACTCAGGGACGGGGCCTGACGACTCTCGAGCTCGCCAGCACGCCGCCCGACGCGCTGAGGGCGCGGACCTGGAAGAAATTGGCCGGCGCCACTCCGATCGTCGTCTCGAATCCGCTTCTGGGCTTCCTCGCGACGGGTTTCAGGTGCGCCGCGCTGGATCCGCCGAGCACCTGCCAGAAGGCGACGGTCGTCGCGCCGTTCCAGCTCGCCGAGACCTCGTCGCCCGCGGCGGCGTGTTTCGCGAGCAGCGCCGGCGGTTGTGCCGGCTGCCCCGCCCATGGCAGCCGGTAGCTGCGATAGCTGAACTCGCCAGTCGGCAGCTGCGCGTCGTAGACGATCTGACCGTGCGAGTCGAATTCGGTCATGTTCGGGAGGCCGCCCCAGCCGACCATCCAGCCGCCGCCCGGCAACGCCTGGCTGTCGCCCTGGCTGAAGGTGATCAGCGGGCCGGATGTGCGGACGAGCTGCTGCGCGAGCGTCGCCGTCCCCGTCTTGGGATCGAGCTTGATGACCTCGCCGCGCGACGGCGGTTTGACGGGCGGGCCGCCCTCGTCGTCGAACAGGCTGACGTCGCCGTCGGGCAGCAGGCGCGCGTCGTGCTGGTAGGCGAACTGCACATTCGGCCCGAGCGTGAACGAGCTGCGCTTGCCGCCGAGCCGCCACAGCAGAGCACCGGTGTGCGCGTTGAGGTCGTACAGGGTCCAGGTGTTGCGTGCCGAGATCAGCAGGTCGCCGTGGGGGCCGATGTCGAGCGAGTTGATGTGGAAGTAGTCGAACACGCCGTTCGTCGCCGTCGGCGGGGGAGGCTTCGAGTAGGACTCGGTGATCGCGACGTGGTCGAGGCTGTGCCACTCCCACATCACGAGGCCGCTGTGGATGTCGATCTGCTGGATGACCCCGTCGAGCGCGATCCCGTTCGCGGGACCTCCCGCCGAGGACAGGTCCGCGGCGACGGGGCTGTAGGCGAGCACGTAGGCCGATCCGTGAGAGGTGATCAGGAACTCATGCTCGTCGGCCATCAGCCCGTTGCCGGCTTTGACGACACCGACGGTGTGGTAGTTCGCGTCCGCGATCACGTCTTCGCCGAGGCCGTAGCCGAAGGTGATCGTTTTGCCCTGCCACCACGTCAGCTGGTTCCTGCCCCGGTAGAGCTGCGTGCGGAAGTCGGCCGCGTCCTGGCCGGCGGGCGAGGGCCTGAACCAGACGAGGTTGCCGGCGCTGTCGAAGATCATCGGACCCCACTGGCCGGGGCCGAGATAGGGCGAGGCGAAGATGTAGCCGGCTGCGCTGCCAGGTCCCGCCGGCTGATGGACGGTGACCGCCGGAGGATGCAGCTGGGGCTGGGATTGGAAGCCCTGGACGTCGCTCGGCTTCCCCGGAACGGGCGGGAATTCAGTCAACGGCACGCTCTGCGGCACGCCGACCGTGAACGCGTCGCTGAGCACGATGCGGGTTCCGCGGGTCGGCCTCCATGCCGCGCGCACCGTCACGTGCTCGCCCGGGAAGAACGGCTTGCTCGGAACGAAGCTCGCGCCCCTCATCGACGAGTAGGCGCGCAGCCGCCCGGCGTGGCGGCCGCTCTGGGAGCCGACGACGGAGATCGAGCCGAGCGTGCTTGCGGCCGGGCCCAGGAAGCTGATCTGTGTCGCCGGCATCGCCGTCGTGCTGCCCGGGAGAGGCGAGATCGTCGCGCTCGCCGCCGATGCCCCGGCGGGCAGCGCGAGCGCTCCAAAGATGAGCAGGGCGATGAGGGCTGTGCGGTTGCGGATCTTGATCAAGACTCCCCCTGGGGCGATGGTCGGTCGCTGGCTCGCGGATGCTATTGGCTTGGACACCCGGGCGCGGCGACAAGTTGCGCGGCGGGTGGGGCGAAGCGTGTGAGCCGCGGCGGCCCGAGACGGCTCAGAAGACGGGCGTCTCGGTGTAGTCGCCGAAGACCTGCTGCAGCGACTCGACGATCTCGCCCTCGGAGGCGTGCGCGCGGGCGCAGGCCAGCAGCGGGTCCATCAGGTTGCGGCCCTCGTGCGCGGCATCCTCGCGGAGCGCCGCGAGCGTGCGCTCCACCGCGGCGCCGTCGCGCTTTGCGCGCGATGCCTGAAGGCGGCCGATCTGCTTGCGCTCGAGGGCCGGGTCGACGCGCAGCGTCGGGATCGCCTGCTCATCCTCGGCGACGAAGCTGTTGACGCCGACGACCAGGCGCTCGCCCGAGTCGATCTCCTGCTGGAGCGTGAAGGCGGCGTCTGCGATCTCGCGCTGCGGGTAGTTGCGCTTGACCGCCTGCACCATCCCGCCGAGCTCGTCGATCTTGCCGAAGTACTCATACGCCCGCGCCTCCATCTCGTCGGTGAGCGCCTCGACGTAGTAGGAGCCGCCGAGCGGGTCGACGGTGTTCGTCACGCCGGTCTCGTGCGCGATCACCTGCTGCGTGCGGAGCGCGACCGTCACCGCCTCCTCGGTCGGCAGCGCCAGCGCCTCGTCGTATGAGTTCGTGTGCAGCGACTGCGTGCCGCCGAGCACGCCTGCGAGCGCCTCGATCGCGGTGCGGACGATGTTGTTCAGCGGCTGCTGCGCGGTGAGGCTCACGCCGGCGGTCTGCGAGTGGAAGCGCATCTGCCAGGAGCGTGGGTCGCGCGCTCCGAAGCTCTCACGCATCTCGCGCGCCCAGATGCGCCGCGCGGCGCGGTACTTGGCGATCTCCTCGAAGAAGTCGATCTGCGCGTTGAAGAAGAACGACAGGCGCGGCGCGAAGTCGTCGACGTCGAGGCCCCGGTCGATCGCCTGCTCGACGTACGTGAGGCCGTCCTTGAGCGTGAACGCGAGCTCCTGCTGCGCAGTCGAGCCCGCCTCGCGGATGTGGTAGCCGGAGATCGAGATCGGGTGCCAGCGCGGCATGCGCCGCGTGCACCACTCGATCATGTCGCCGCACAGCCGCATCGCGGGGTCGATCGGGAAGCACCACTCCTTCTGGGCTATGTACTCCTTGAGGATGTCGGCCTGGATCGTCCCCGAGAGGCGCTCGGGGGATGCGGGATGCACGGGGTCCGTCTCGGCGGCGACGACGTAGAACGCGAGCATGATCGCCGCGGGGGCGTTGATCGTCATCGACACGGAGACCTCCCCCAGGTCGATGCCCGAGAAGAGCGTCTGCATGTCGTCGAGCGTGTCGACCGCGACTCCCTCGCGCCCGACCTCGCCGAGCGAGCGCGAGTGGTCTGAGTCGTGGCCCATCAGCGAGGGCATGTCGAAGGCGGTCGAGAGCCCCGTCTGGCCGTGGTCGAGCAGGTAGTGGAAGCGCTCGTTGGTCTCCTCGCTCGTCCCGAAGCCGGCGAACTGGCGCATCGTCCAGAGGCGCCCGCGGTACATCGACTCGTAGATGCCGCGCGTGAACGGGTACTCGCCGGGGCGCCCGATCGGATCTCCTGGGGCGCCGATGCCGGGCGGCAGGTCCTCGGGCGTGTAGAGCTCGCGAACGGGCTCGCCGGAGAGCGAGCGGAAGTTCGGAGCGTCCGTGTCCGAGGAGGGCTTCGCGGTGACTGCCATGTCCGTGCCCAATCCTACCCGCAGCGGTAGCCTCGGCCACTGTGATGCGCAGCGAGCTGAGCCGCCTGGTCGGCGCCGAGCACGTGCTCGAGGCGCCGCCGCAGTCGCCCTACAACCGCGACGCCACGGGGCGGCGCGGGATCGCGGGGCGGGCCGATGCGGTGGTGCTGCCCGGCAGCGCGGGCGAGGTGGCGGCGGTCGTGTCGTGGTGCTACGCCCACGACGTGCCGATCGTGCCGCGCGGCGGCGGGACGGGGCTGGCGGGCGGCGCCGTGGCGATCGACGGCGGCGTCGTCTGCTCGCTCGAGAGGATGCGCGCCGTGCGCGAGCTCGAGCCCGCGCTGTGGCGCATCTTCCCCGAGGCCGGCGTGAGCACGCGCCACGTGCAGCGGCTCGCGCGCGAGAACGGCCTCCTGTTCGCACCCGACCCGGGCGCTGCCGAGCAGTCTCAGATCGGCGGCAACGTCGCCACGAACGCCGGCGGGCCACACGCGCTGAAGTACGGCGTGACCGGCGCCTGGGTCGCGGGTCTGGAGGCGGTGCTCGCGCCCGGCGAGCTCGTGCGGCTCGGCGGCTGGGCCGGCAAGGACGTCGCGGGCTATGACCTGAAGAGCCTCCTGATCGGGTCCGAGGGCACGCTCGGCGTGATCACGGCGGTGATGCTGAGGCTGCTGCCCGCGCCGGAGGCGGCGATTCCCCTCGTCGCGTTCCTGCGCAGCGCCGAGGAGGGCTGCGGCGCGATCGAAGCGGTGTTCGCCGCGGGCCTGCGTCCGTCGGTGCTCGACTTCCTCGACCGCGAGACGCTCACGATCGTCGGCGGGGGCTATCCCGGCGGTGGGCGCTTGCATGGGCCGGCGGCCGTCCCGAGCGAGGCGGGCTTCGCGCTGATCGTGGAGCTCGACGGGAGGCGCTCCGAGGCGCTCGCCGCTCGCGATGAGCTCATCGAGCTGCTCTCGGGGACGGCGGTGGCGATCGACGAGCCGACTGACGTCGAGGCGCTGTGGCGTTGGCGGGACGGAGTCAACGGCGTCGTCACGGCTGAGCGCGGGATGAAGGTCAGCGAGGACGTCGTCTTCCCCGTGGACCGGCTGCGCGAGGGACTCGAGGGCTTCTCTCAGATCGCCGGCTCCCACGGCCTGCGCTCGTGCGCCTGGGGGCACGGCGGGGAGGGCAACGTGCACGCGACGGTGCTCGTCGATCCGGCCAGCGAGGAGGAGCTCGAGGCGGCCGAGGCCGCCGGCGGCGAGCTCTTCGCGCTCGTCGTCGCGCTCGGAGGCTCGGTCGCCGGCGAGCATGGGCTCGGGTGGATCAAGCGCGGGCTGCTCGCCTCGCAGTGGAAGCCGCGAGCGGTGGAGGCACACGAGCAGATAAAGCGCGTCTTCGATCCGAAGGATCTGCTCAACCCGGGCAAGAAGCTCGCACGGTACCCTGCGCGCTCGCCGGCGAGATCCGAGTGAAAGGAAGCAGATGACCCAGCCGCGGCTCGTCAGCGAGCTCGAGCTCCCGACCTTCGACTCGACCGATCCGTCGATCCGCGGCGATCGCTTCCACGAGGTCATGCGCGGGCTGCGCGCGCAGGGCTGGGTGGCGAGGGATCCGTTCGGCTACGTCGTCCTCGACCGCGAGTCGGCGGAGTTCTTCCTGCGCACCCGCTCGGCGATCTTTCCCGGCATGAAGATCGCGGAGATCTTCGGCGTCAGCGAGGGGCCGCTCTATGAGGAGATGCGCTGGAACATCCTTCACATCAACGGCGGCGACCACACGCGCCTGCGCAGCCTCGTGAACCCCGCCCTCTCGCCGCGCGCCGTCGAGCGCTACAGGCCGGCGATGAAGCGGTTCCTGCAGGAGCTCTTCGAGCGCGTCGCCGGCGGCGGAGCACGCGGGGGCGAGACCGGCGGGAGCGTCAGCTGCGACTTCGTCGAGGCCTTCGCGAAGCCCTACCCGTCGATGGTGATCGCCGACGTGATGGGCGCGCCGCTCGAGGACGCTCCCAGGCTCCACCACTGGTCGAACTGGATCCAGCGGCAGTTCGACGCGGCCAGCCTGATGACCGAGCGCGAGCTGATCGAGGAGGCCGTCTCCGAGTTCTACGTCTACGAGGACGAGCTGATCGCCGCGCGCCGGCCGGACCCCGGCGATGACCTGATCTCGGAGCTGATCAAAGCGGAGGACGAGGGCGACCACCAGGCCGGCGAAGCCGGCCGGGCCCGTCTCACTGACGACGAGCTCCGCAACCTGATCCTCAACATCCTCGTCGGCGGCGTCGACACGAGCCAGAGCCAGCTCGCGCACGCGGTCAGGCTGCTGGCGCTTCACCCCGACCAGTGGGAGCTGCTGCGCACCGACCCGCGCGAGCTTGCACTCCCGGCGGTCGACGAGTCACTCCGCTACGAGCCGATCACCCCTTTCACCGCTCGCATCACGACGGCGGAGATCGAGTACCGCGGCGTCACGTTCCCCGCGAACTCGATCGTGCTGGTGTCAGCCTGGCACGCCAACCGCGACGGGATCGAGCCCGACGCGTTCGACATCGCCGCGGACCGGCCGCGGGCGCGTGTCCTGACCTTCGGCGCCGGCATCCACTACTGCGTCGGGGCGAACCTCGCGCGGGCCGAGATGGAGGAGGCGGTCGCCTTCCTCGGCGAGCGGGTGCGATCGATCTCGCTCGCCGGCGAGCCCGAGTTCGGCTCCGCCTCCGGCATCTACGGGCTCGACTCGTTGCCGGTCAGGCTCGAGCTATGAGGGCTGTGACATGACCCCGATCACGTGGCCCTCAGGGTCACCCATAAGCCCGATCACGATCCCGACTCCCGGAACCTCGTCGGGGCCCATCATCCTGCTGCCGCCCAGGCTCTCGGCCTGAGCGAGCGCCGTCTCGACGTCGGGGACCTGGACGTAGAACGTCACGTGGCCCGGGTAGCCCTCGGGCGCGGCGCCGATCCCGCCCCCGATCCCGTCGGCGTTCGACACCGTCGAGTAGTCGGTCGGGCCCATCGGATCCGACCATTCCCACCCGAACAGCTCCCCGAAGAAGTTCCGCAGCTTGTCCGCATCCTGACCTACGACCTCGAAGTGGAC
>DATAYP010000074.1:0-61259 GCA_036272475.1 Solirubrobacteraceae bacterium
CGTCGAGCGGCGAGACGAGCCTCTCGACGAGGGCCTCGAGCGCCTCGCGGCCGCGGCACGAGAGGCCTCGCTGTCCCATGAAGGGTCCTTCGCCGACCGGATCTACGGCCGGCTCGTCGGTCAGACGAGCCTCGACGACGACATCGCGCTGGTCGCGATCGAGTCGCTCCCGATCGGGCCGTCGCTCGAGCTGACGCTCGACGCGAGGCCCGGCGTGCTGACGGGTTTGCGCAGTACGCTCGCGCGGTGGCTCGCCGGCGAGGGCGTGCCCGATGACCATGTGTTCGACATCTCGCTCGCGACCTCCGAGGCCGCGAGCAACGCGATCGAGCATGCCTATGGAGGCAGGGAGGGCCGCTTCTCGGTGAGCGCGTCACTCGACGACACGGAGATCCGCGTCACCGTGATCGACAGGGGACGCTGGCGTGTGACGAAACCGCGCGGCGGCGGCCGCGGGCTGACATTGATGCGGGGCCTTGTCGACTCCGTGGCACTCGATCAGGGAGAGGGCGGCACGAGCGTGACGCTCACCAAGCGATTGAGCCGGGCGCCTCGGTGAGCGAGCTACAGGTCGAGCATGCCGGCGACGTGGTCATCGCGCGGCCGACCGAGGACATCGACACGGCGAACGCTCGCGCCGTCCAGCGCACGCTGGCCGCGTGCCTGGATCGCGACGCAGACCACCTGATCCTCGACCTCAGCGCGGTGCGCTATCTCGACAGCGCCGGCCTCGACATGCTGCTTCGGCTGAGCGAGCTGCTGCGCCACCGCCGCTCGGAGCTGCTCGTCGTGATACCCGGCTCCTCGCCGCTGACGCGCGTCGCCGAGATCGTGGACCTGCCGAGCATTGTCCCCGTCCACCCCACGCTCGCCGACGCGCTCGCGGCCTACGGGCAGCGGCGCGCATCGAGCTGAAGCGAGCCGCAGCGGGGGCATCCGTGGCGCCGGGGCGAGACGCCGTGCGAGAGCAGAGCGGTCCTCGGGCGAGACGCCTGCGAGCTGGGTAACGCCGCGCCGCGCTCGGTGTAGGGCGTTCACATGGGCACCTCCACGAGGGAGACGAGCGGCGAGCAGATCGGCGAGCGCGACGGGGCGATCGCGGACGCTCCCGCCGGTCTGGAGGCATCGTTGCCGTCGCAGAAGCGGCGGATGCTGATCATCGTGAACCCGTATGCGACGACGGTCTCAGACCGTCTGCGCCATCTCGTCGTCTACGCCCTGCAGGGCCGGTTCGAGGTCGACGCGGTCGACACGGAGGACCGCGGTCACGCCACCGAGATCTGCCGCGAGGCCGCGCACGAGGGGTACGACGTCGTCGTCGCCTTCGGCGGCGACGGCACGGTGAACGAAGCCGCCAACGGGCTGCTCGGGTCCTCCACTCCGCTCTGCTGCCTGCCGGGCGGCTCGGCCAACGTGTTCGGGAAGATGCTCGGGATCCCCGGCGACCTCGTCGACGCGACCGAGCACCTGCTCGCGATGGCCGACGACTGGCGTCCTCAGAGGGTCGACCTCGGGGTCGTCAACGGGCGCTGCTTCACGTTCGCCTCGGGGCTCGGCCTCGACGCGAGCGTCGTCGAGCGCGTCGACGCGAACCCGCACATGAAGGCCCGCTTCGGTGCGTGGTTCTTCACGTGGGTCGCGGTCCGGACGTTCGTGCGCCGCTATCTGGTGCGGCCACCGAGGCTGCGCGTGGAGGCGGCCGGCGAGACTCTCGAGGGCGTCACGGCGATTGTCCAGAACGGCTCGCCGTTCACCTACTTCCAGGATCGCCCGATCGAGATCGCCGAGGGCGCCTCGCTGCACTCGGGCAAGCTCGCGGGCGGCGTTCTGCGCCGCGCCACGCCGGTCTCGATGCCATTCATCGCCTGGCGCGCCCTCTCACCGCGGGCGCGGGTCGTGCGCCACCGCCAGATCACGGGGCTGACCGAGCTGACTGAGCTGACCGTCTCGAGCGCCGACGATCGAGCGCTGCCGCTGCAGGTCGACGGTGACTATCTCGGCGAGGTCGCCGAGGCGCGCTACTCGATCATGCCCGACGCGCTGTACGTCGTCTCCTAGCCGGCACCCCACCGACGGAGACGCGAGCGGCTGCGGGCGCTCGCGCTAGGTGGCGCCGCCGCCGGGCGTCACGCGGTAGGCGTCGAACACCGACTCGGTGTTGCGCAGGCGCGTGATCGCGCCCTTCAGCGAGTGGGTGTCGGCGACCTCGACGACGAAGCGGTTCTTGACCATCGGCGGCGTCGACAGGCAGCGCGCTTCGACGATGTTCGCCCCGGACTCCGAGAACACGCGCGAGAGGTCCTCGAGCAGGCGGTGGCGATCCCACGCGTCGACCTGGATCTCGACGATGAAGCCCGTCGACTGGTCGCCTTCCCAGCTGACGGTCGTGAAGCGTTCGGGGTCCTTGCGCAGGAGCGCCGTGTTCGGGCAGTCCTCGCGGTGGATCGTGATGCCCCGCCCCAGCGAGATGTAGCCGACGATCTCATCGCCGGGCACGGGGCGGCAGCACTTCGCCAGGCGCAGCATCACGTCCTCGACGCCGTCGACTCTGATCCCGTACTGGTTCGAGGACTTCGTCGGGCGCCGTCGCGCGCGGCCCACGCGCAGCAGGTCGGCGGCCGTTCCGTCGCCGTCGGCGGCCTCGCCCTGCTTCAGCCGCTGCATCACCTTGTTGACGACGAGCTTCGGCGAGATCTTCGCGGCGCCGAGCGCGATGTAGAAGTCGTCGGCCTTGCGGTAGCCGACCTCGCGGATCACGTCGGCGAGCAGCGCCGAGCCGGTGATCTTCTGCGCCGGCAGCCCCTGCTTGCGCAGGTGCTCCTGGAGCAGGTCGCGGCCGATGTGCTCGGTGTCCTGGCGCGACTCGGCCTTGAACCACTGCTTGATCTTGTTGCGCGCACGCGTGGTCTTGACCATCGCGAGCCAGTCGCGCGACGGGCCGCGCTCGCGCTTGGCCGTGAGGATCTCGACGATGTCGCCCGAGCGCAGCTCGTAGTGCAGCGGCACGAGCTTGCCGTTGACGCGCGCGCCGACGCAGCGGTGGCCGATCTCGGTGTGCACCTCATAGGCGAAGTCGAGCGGCGTGGCCCCCGAGGCGAGCGACTTGACTTCGCCCTTGGGCGTGAAGACGTACACCTCCTCCTCGAAGAGGTCTGTGCGGAGCGTCTCCATGAACTCGCGCGGATCGGAGAGCTCCTGCTGCCAGTCGAGCATCGAGCGCAGCCAGCGGAGCTTCGCGTCCTCGCCAGGCGTCGGCGCGTCGCCCCGCTCGGGCTTGTAGACGAAGTGCGCGGCGACGCCGAACTCGGCCATCTCGTGCATCTCGTGCGTGCGGATCTGGATCTCGAGCGGCCGTCCCTCGGGCCCGATGACCGTCGTGTGCAGCGACTGGTACATGTTGAACTTCGGCATCGCGATGAAGTCCTTGAAGCGTCCGGGCAGGGGCTTCCACAGCGAGTGGATCACTCCCACGGTGCCGTAGCAGTCCTTCACCGACTCGACGATCACGCGCATCGCCGTGAGGTCGTAGATCTCGTTGAACTCGCGACCCTTCTTCGTCATCTTCGAGTAGATCGAGTAGAAGTGCTTCGCGCGTCCCGCGATCTGCGCCGCGATGCCGAGCTCGGCCAGCTCGCGGGTGAGGTACTCGCCGGCTTCGCTCACGTAGCGCTCGCGCTCGTCTCGCTGCTGGGCGACGAGGCCCTTGATCTCCTGGTACTTGCGCGGGTGCAGCGTCGCGAACGCGAGATCCTCGAGCTCCCACTTGATCGCGTGGATACCGAGCCGGTGCGCGAGCGGCGCGTAGATCTCGAGGGTCTCGCGCGCCTTCTCGAGCTGCTTCTGCTTGGGCATCGCGTCGATCGTGCGCATGTTGTGGAGCCGGTCGGCGAGCTTGATCAGGATGACCCGCACGTCCGTGGCCATCGCGACCATCATCTTGCGGTAGTTGTTCGCCTGCGCCTCGTCGCGCGACTGGAAGGTGATGCCGGTCAGCTTCGTGAGACCGTCGACGATCCCGGCGATCTCCTCGCCGAAGCGCTCGCGCACTTCCTCGATCGAGGCCGACGTGTCCTCGACGGTGTCGTGCAGCAGCGCGGCGCAGAGCGTCTCGGTGTCGAGCCGCATCCCGGCGCAGATGCGCGCGACGCCGACGGGGTGCACGATGAAGTCCTCGCCCGACTTGCGCCGCTGAGCCGCGTGATGCTCGCACGCGAACACGAACGCCTCCTGGACGCGCTCGCGGTCGATCTCGACGGTCGCATCGGTGCCATGCTCGGAGACGATCGCGAACAGGTCGCGCAGCAGCCGCCGCTCCGGCTCGCTGAGATCCAGGCGTGACGGCGGAGCGGGCGGCGGCGCCGTCGAGGTGCGGTTGCGCTCGGCGACCGGAGCCTGCGGCGGCGCGCCATCGACCACCTCGGTGGCCTGCGAGCTCTTGGGATCCTCGGCGATGGCCATGCCAATAGGGTAGGGGACGCCCTACCCGTATCCAACCGGCGCTACGGGAGCGCGAACAGGACGAGCGCCTCCTCGACCGCCGGAAGGTGCTCCTCGCCCGCCCGCGGCTGTGCCTCGGCGCGCGCCTGAGGCTCCTCGGACGGCGTGCCGGGCTCGGCCGCCGCGCAGGGCACGGCCTGAGCGCGGCGCAGCACCAGGCGCGGCTCGCTGACGCCGTTCCACTCGTTGACCTCGAGCGTGAAGGTGGCCTCGGCGGGCTCTCCATCCGGGACCGGCAGCCGCCCGCCCGTCCCGAACGCGACAGCCCGGGCACGGGCGCCGCGCGAGCGGACCGTGAAGCGCACATGCTTGCCTTCCCCCATCGGCCGCTGGTCGCCGAAGCTCGCGTCCGCGACCATCAGCGAGACGGTCGGGTTGCCGCGGCCGAACGGCGCGAGCGACCGAAGCTCCTCGGCGAGCTCCATGCCGAGCTCGGCGCCGTCGAGGACCGCGTCGACGCGCTCGACCGGGGCCGCGTCCTCGGGCCGCAGCACCGCCGCGGCATGCTCGGCGAAGGCGGCGGCGAACTCGCCCACTCGCGCGGCGTCGAGCTCGAGGCCGGCGGCCGCGCGGTGGCCGCCGAAGCGGCGCAGGTGCTCGGAGCACGCGGTGAGGCCGGCGAGCAGGTCGAACGCCTCGATGCTCCGTCCCGATCCCCTGCCGCTCTCGCCGGACAGCGCAACCATCACCACCGGCGCGCACTCGCGTTCGGCCAGGCGCGAGGCGACGATCCCGATCACGCCCGGGTGCCAGCCCTCGCCTGCCAGCACGTAGGCCGGGAGCGGCCCCTGCTCGGAGATCTGCGCCTCGGCCTCCCAGCGGATCCGCTGCTCGATGTCGCGCCGCTCGCGGTTGGCGGCGTCGAGCTCCCTCGCGATCTCCCCCGCCCGCGCCCGGTCCTCGGTCAGAATCAGCTCGAGGCCGGCGTCGGCGCGGTAGAGCCGCCCGGCGGCGTTCAGCCGCGGTGCGAGCGCGAAGCCCACGGCGCGCTCGTCGAGCTTCGCCGGGTCGACCCCCGAGACCGCCATCAGCGCCCGCAGCCCGGGCTTCGCCGTGCCCGCCAGCGCGCGCAGGCCGCTGCGCGCCAGACGCCGGTTCTCGCCGACGAGCGGCACGACGTCGGCGATCGTCGCGAGCGCGACGAGGTCGAGGTCGGCCTCGAGCAGGCGACGGCCCCGCTCCGGCAAGGTCTCAGCCCACGAGGTCTGCTCCGACGAGCTCTGATCCCGCGAGGTCGGCTCCTGCGACGTCTGCTCCTGCGGGTTCTCCGCGACGCCGTCGTCGCCCGCCGCCGCCCAGAGCGCCTCCGCGAGCTTGTGCGCGACGGCCGTGGCGCACAGCTCGGGGCATGGATAGCCGCACAGCGCCGGGTGCACGATCGGCGCCCGCGGCAGCTCGCCGTCGGGCCGCGCAGCGTGGTGGTCGGTGACCACCACGTCGAGCCCGAGCGAGCGCGCCAGCTCGACCTCCTCGACGGCGGTGATCGCGCAGTCGACGGTGATCAGCAGGCTCGTGCCGCGGGCCGCGAGGCGCCGGACGGTCTCGGAGCTCAGCCCGTAGCCGTCGAGCGCACGGTCGGGCAGGTAGGAGTCGACGCTCGCGCCGAGCGCCCGCAGCGTGCGCACGAGCACCGCTGTGGCGCACACGCCGTCGACGTCGTAGTCGCCGTGAACGGTGATCCGCCGGCCCGCTCGAAGGTGCCGCAGGATCCCGCGCACCGCCTCCTCGATGCCGGCGAACGCGGACGGGGAATGTCGCTCGTCCGCGCGCAGGAACGCGTCCGCAGCTGCGGGGTCCTCGAGGCCTCGGCGCACGAGCACCTGCGCGAGCGCCCCGCTCACGCCGAGCGCGCGGCGCAGGCGCTCGACGGCCGAGTCGGCGCATGCGGCTATCTGAAAGCGGGCCGTGAGCACGGCCGCGAGACTACGGCCAGGCGACGACGGAACCCTCCCTATGCCGGCTCGACCACGCCCCGCGTGCGTTCGCGCCTGATGCCCTCGAAGTAGACGAGGGCGATTCCGATGAGCGCGCCGGGCACCGCATAGAGGACGACCGCGATGTCGGTCGCCTTTTCGCCGGGGATCGTCAGCGAGGAGACTTTCACGCTGTAGATGATCAGCCCGACGAGGATCGCGCCGGTGAGCGAGCCGACGAACGCGCCGACGATCCCGCCCCAGAAACGATCGGGGAGGAAGATCGTGAAGTGCCAGATCGCCAGCCCCATCATCACCCAGCCGAGAAGGCCCATCAGCGCGACCTCCCGTGGCGTTTGTTGCGGCGCCCGCCCGTCCGGCGTGTCTTCTCGCGACGTTTGGGGTCCTTCAGCACGAGGTCCTCGGGAGACAGGTCGGCCGCGGGGTCGGGCTGGCGCGACGCTCGCTGTGCGACGCCCGTCGGCTCGCCCTCGGCCCCGATGTCGCGCACGAGCTCCTGGAACTCTTCGCGCGAGATCGGCGTGCCCGGCTGCTCGGGCGCCGTGATGCTGCCGCGTCGCGAGCGCCGCTTCTTCTGCTCGGGCTCGACGTCCTCGGGCGCGCCCGTCGCCGTGGTGGCGTAGGCGGGGACGTAGCCGAGCTCGCCGGTGATCCGTTCGCGCCTGTGGCGATAGGCGGGCTCGCGTTCCTTCCAGTGCGTCAACACAGGTGAGGCGATGAAGATCGAGGAGTAGGCGCCGGAGGCGATCCCGATCAGCAGCGCGAAGGCGAAGTCCTTGAGCGTTTCTCCGCCGAAGAACAGCAGCGCCGTGACCGGGAGCAGCGTGCAGAAGGTCGTCGCCAGCGATCGCGTCAGCACCTCCGACATGGAGCGATTGACGATCTGCGAGAAGGCGGCGCGGGGCATCCTCGGCACGGTCTCGCGCACGCGGTCGAAGACGATGATCGTGTCGTAGAGCGAATAGCCGAGGATCGTGAGCAGCGCCGCGACCGTCGCCGCGGTCACTTCCCTCCCCGTGAGCGAGTAGACGCCGGCGGTGATCAGCAGGTCGTGCATCAGCGCGATCAGCACCGGCACGGCGTACTTCCACTCGAACCTCAGCGCGATGTAGGCGGAGATCACGAGCAGCGAGGCGATGATCGCGATGATCGCGCTGCGAGCGACGGTTTTGCCGAACGTCGGGCCGATCGATTTCGATGAGAAGTTCCTGACGCCGAAGCGCGTGTTGAGCGCCGCTTCGACCTTTTTCAGCGAGGTCGGCTGAAGCGTCCGCGTGGAGATCTGGTAGCCCTGCCCGCCGATGTTCGAGTTCGAGATTTTCTGGATCTTCGCGGTCGGGTCGCCGACGGATTTCATCACTTCGGTGAGCTGGCTCTCGGTCGCCGGCCTGACGAAGGCCGTCTGGATGCGCGTGCCCGACTTGAAGTCGATCCCGAGGTTCAGCCCTTTTCCGCCGATCGCCAGCGCGCCGACGAGCAGGATGATGCCCGACAGCGAGAAGAACCAGCGCGAGGCGCCCATGAAGTCGAACGTCCAGCTCCTGCGCCTGCGCCCGGCGCCCAGCGCCGCCGGATGGGAGACGAGCCGCGAGCGGCTCATCGCGCCCAGCGCCGCCTGCGTCGCGAGCACGGCGGTGAACAGCGACACGAGCGTGCCGATGCCGAGCACGAAGGCGAAGCCCTTGACTTCCGCGGTCGCGAGCGCGAACAGGATGAAGGCCGTCATGAACGTGACGACGTTCGCGTCGACGATCGCCGCGAAGCCGCGCTTGTAGCCCGTCGCGATGCCGGAGATGATCGATCTGCCGCCGCGTATCTCCTCCTTGACGCGCTCGAAGATCACGATGTTCGCGTCGGCTGCGACGCCGATCGTGAGGATCAGGCCGGCGATGCCCGGGAGCGTCAGCGTGATCGGGATCAGCTTGATCAGCGCGAAGAAGTAGATGCCGTAGATGATCAGGCCGCCGACCGCGATCGCGCCGAGGACGCGGTAGAAGAGGAGCAGGAACAGGCACACGACGGCGAAGCCGGCGAGGCCGGCGACGAGGCCCTCGTTGAGCGCCTGTTTGCCGAGGGTCGCGGAGACCTGCGAGCGCGAGATCAGCACGAGCTTGATCGGCAGCGCGCCGGACTGGAGCTCGTCGGCGAGGTTCTGCGCGGAGGTGATCGTGAAGCCGCCCGAGATCTGCGAGCCGGTGGAGGCGTCGATCCCTTCGGGGTACTTCGTGTAGTCGATCGACGGCGTCGTGATCAGCTGGCCGTCGAGCGCCACGGCGAAGTGCTGCTGGGCGGCTTCGCGGCCCACGCCCGGGAGCTGGGCTTCCTGGCCGCGCTGGGCGATCTTCTTGGTGACGCCCTGGAAGACGCTCTGACCGTGGGAGGTGAAGCCGAAGTTGACGTTCGGCGCCCCGGTCCCGCCGGCACCTTCGTCGAAGCCCTGCTGCGGATGCGTGACGTCCGAGCCGCGCAGCACGGGGTCGTCGTTGAGCACGTAGAAGCTGTTCGGGGAGGGATTGACGACCTTGCCGTTTTTGTTTTCTTCCGGCCGCGCCTGCAAGAGCACCGTTCCGGGGTTCACGCGCACCGCCTTGACGACCGTGCCCGGCGGTGGTTTGTAGCCTTCCGCGTAGAGGTTCGCTTCGGTTTCGGCCGGCTGGCAGGTCTTCGCGTTGCCTTTACAGAGCACCTTTTCGTGCTTGGTGTCGATCAGGTACCAGCTGCCGTAGAGGCAGCCGTTCTTCTGTTCGGGGGTGCAGCCGGGAGTCCAGGTCGTGTCGTTGATCCGCAGGATCGCGGGGCGTTTGGCCGCGCGCAGCACCGCCTGGTACTGCAACAGGCCGAACTGCGCGGCGCCCGCGTTGGGGCCTCCGGTCGCGGTCGTTTCGGTCGGCGCCGGCTTGCCTTCGGGGCCGATCACGTTCGGCTCCCAGTCGTAGAACAGCAGCTGAGCGGTCTTGCCGACCTGGTCCTGGGCGCGCGAGGCGTTGCTCACGGACGGCAGCGCGACGGTGATTTCGTCGGCGCCAGAGCGTTGGATTTCGGGCTGCGCGACGCCGATCTGGTCGACGCGCTTGCGCATGATGTCGATCGCGCGGTTGAGCGATTCCGTGTCGACTTTCGCCTGCGCGGTGGGCTTGCCCTGGTAGACGAGCTCGACGCCGCCCTTCAGGTCCAGCCCGAGGCGCGTCTTTTTGCCCGCGATCACCGCGATCGAGGCCGCGATCAGACCGAAGACGATCAGCAGGATCAGGGCATTGCGGCGGCGGTCGTTCATCGCCGTTCAGACTACTTGTCGGGCGTGAGCACGAGCAGCAGGCCGCCGTCGTCGTCGTAGGCGGGGAAGATGTCCGCCTTCGCGTTCGCCGCGACGTCGCGTTCGCCTGTGACCTCGACGGGAACCTCGAGCGCGCGGACTCCCCACTCGAGCACCGTCGCGACCGGGTCGTCGCCGTTGCGGAACGTCAGGCCGAGGACCTGCTCGACGCGCTGGCCGATCACGTCTTCCTCGTCGAGGCCGGTGAAGGCGAAGGAGTTCTTGCCGCAGCCGACGACACGGCCCTCGCCGTCGCAGACGAAGAACGCCGCGTCCGGCGCCGGGTAGTAGTCGTCGAGCAGTTCGAACAGGAACGCGAAGCCGCACTTCGCGCAGCCCTTCGGCTGGCGCGTGAAGCCGATGTTGCGATCCAGCTCGCTCGTGCGGTGACCGCAGTTTGGACAGATGAAGGGGTGGGCCATTTGATTGCCACACAGACTACGCAAGCGCCGGAGCGTAGGACCCCGCGTCTGCCAGTCCTGAGTCGTGATACGCGTCCCACCCCCCGGAGCGCGCCTGCAACTCAGAATAGCGACGGCCCGTGCTCTTCCGGACGGTTCAGCCCGAGGTGCGCGTAGGCCGCCGGCGTGGCGGCGCGGCCGCGCGGCGTGCGCTTGATCAGCCCCTCCTGCAGGAGGTACGGCTCGTAGACGTCCTCGATCGTGTCCTGCTCCTCGCCGACGGCGATCGCGAGCGTCGAGAGGCCGACGGGGCCGCCGTCGAACTTGGAGCAGATCGCGTGCAGGATCTCCCGGTCGAGACGGTCGAGACCGCGCTCGTCGACCTCGAGCATCTCGAGCGCGGCCTGCGCGGCCTCGGCGGTCACGACGCCCTCCATCCGCACCTCGGCGAAGTCGCGCACGCGCTTCAGCAGCCGGTTGGCCACGCGCGGCGTGCCCCTGCTGCGTGAGGCGATCGCCTCGGCGCCGCCCTGCTCGAGGCCGATCTCGAGGATCCCGGCCGAGCGCCGCACGATCATCGTCAGCTCGCGGGTGGAGTAGGGCTCGAGGCGCGCCTGGATGCCGAAGCGGTCGCGCAGCGGCGTCGTCAGCAGCCCCGTGCGGGTCGTCGCCCCCACGAGCGTGAACGGCGGCAGCTCGAGCGTGACGACGCGCGCGCCCGCTCCCTGGCC
The DNA here is from genome assembly GCA_036272475.1 of Solirubrobacteraceae bacterium. Classification (GTDB taxonomy): domain Bacteria; phylum Actinomycetota; class Thermoleophilia; order Solirubrobacterales; family Solirubrobacteraceae; genus Palsa-744. Next base: position 10,877 of record DATAYP010000074.1, read on the forward strand.
GACGGTGATCGGCAGGCGATGGTCCTCCATCGCCGGATAGAAGGTCTCCTCGAGCGTTCTCGGCAGCCTGTGGATCTCGTCGACGAAGAACACGCTCCGTGGCTCGAGCGCGGTGAGGAAGGCGGCGATGTCGCCCTTGCGCTCGAGCGCGGGGCCGGCGGTCTGCACGAACGGCACGTCGAGCTCGGCGGCGACGATCTGGGCGAGCGACGTCTTGCCGAGCCCGGGCGGGCCTGCGAGCAGCAGGTGGTCGAGCGCCTCGCCTCGTGCGCAGGCCGCCTCGATCGCGACGGCGAGCTGCTCGCGGAGCGCCTGCTGGCCGACGAACTCCTCGAGCCGGCGGGGGCGCAGCGAACGGTCGAGCTCGTCCTCGGCGACGAGGTAGGGAGTCTGGATGCGCGGCGCGAGCTCGCTCATGACGGTGTCGCGCGCGCGACGCGCAGCGCTTGCGAGATCAGCTCCTCGGCGCTCTCGCCGGCGGCGCCCGAGAGCAGTTCCTCCGCCTCGGCGGGGCCGAACCCGAGCTCGACGAGCCCGTCGCGCGCGAGCGTGCGCGGGTGCTGGGACTCGCCGCGGCGGGCGAGGATCGCCGAGGACGCGCCGAGCTCCTGCGCGTCGCTGACGCCGACCTTCTCGCGCAGCTCGACGATGATCCGCTCGGCGGTGCGCTTGCCGATCCCCGGCACTGCCTGGAAGCGCGCGACGTCGCTGGCGGCGAGCGCCCCGATCAGCTCCCTCGGCGTCCCCCCGGAGAGCACTGCGAGCGCGACCTTCGGCCCGACGGCCTGCACCGAGAGCAGCATCAGGAACAGGTCTCGCTCCTGCTCGGAGTGAAAGCCGAACAGCGCGAGCGCGTCGTCGCGGACGATCAGGTGCGTGTGCAGCGTGACCTCTTCGCCGACGGCCGGCACGTGGCGGAGCGTCTCCGCCGAGACGGCGGCGCGGTATCCGACGCTCTCGCAGAGAACGACGACGTGGTCGCTGCGGCGAACGGCGACCTCGCCGCGGAGCAGCGCGATCACGCGCCGACCCCGGCCAGCGCCGCCGCGACGGGAGCGTGGTTGGCATGGCAGATCGCGACGGCGAGCGCGTCGCCCATGTGCTCCGATCGAGGCTCCGAGGCGAGGCCGAGCAGCACCTTCACCATCCGCGCGACCTGGTCCTTGTCGGCGCGTCCGCTGCCGCACACGGCTCCCTTGACCTGCTGCGGGGTGTAGCTCGAGCAGGCGATCGCGCGCTGGCCGGCGGCAAGCATCACGACGCCCCGCGCCTGGCCGACCGCGAACGCCGTTTTCGCGTTCTGGCCGAAGTAGAGCTCCTCGAGGGCCACCGCGGCGGGGCGGTGCTTGTCGAGCAGCGCGGCGACCGACCCGTGGATCTCGGCGAGCCTCGCCTCGTGGGCCCTGCCGGAGGGGGTGCGGATCACGCCGCCGTCGAGCGCGACGAGCCGGCCGTCTGCTCCGCCGGAGGCGCTGTCGGTCGCGACGACGCCGTAGCCGGTGCTCGCGAGCCCGGGATCGATGCCGAGGACGATCATGCTCCGGGATTCTGCGCGTGCCGCCGGACGCCTGCCTGCCTTACCCTGACGCGCGTGCCCCCAGAGCCGATCGACTTCGCCGCAGAGGGCCTGCTGGAGGGGCTCGAGGGAAGGCGACGCGCGGAGCGCCTGGTGCTGCTGCAGGAACTCGCCGGTGAAGGAGTGGCGCTCGCGGAGCTGCGCCGCGCGACGCTCGCAGGAACGATCATGTACCTGCCGGCGGACCGCGTGGTCGGCTCGCGGGACCGCTACACCTCCGCGCAGGTCGCCGAGATGACGGGGATCGAAGAGGAGTTCCTCGTCCGCGTGCGCCGCGCGATGGGCCTTCCGATCCCCGAGGGCGACGAGGCGATCTACACCGACCGCGAGCTCGAGTCCGCCCGCCAGATCCATGTCGGGCGCGCCGCGGGCATCACCGACGAGGAGCTGCTGGACCTGATGAGGGTGCTCGGCCGGGGCCTCTCGCAGGTGGCCGAACTGCTGCGCGCCGTGCCGCTGAAACTGGTGCTCCAGCCCGGCATGAGCGAGGCCGACCTCGCGCAGAGCTACGCGCGCGCCGCCGAGCAGCTATACCCGCTGGTCGACCCGCTGATCAGCAACGTCCTGGCCCTGCACATGCGCCACGCGACGCAGAGCACCGTCGTCAGCGAGCTCGAGCGCAGCGGCGGCCAGCTGCCGGGCTCGCGCGAGATCAGCGTGGCGTTCGCCGATCTCGTCGGCTTCACGCGGCTCGGCGAGGACGTCCCGCCCGACGAGCTGGGCCGGCTGGCGGTGCGCCTGGAAGCGCTCGCCACCGAGGCGGCGACACCGCCGGTGCGCCTCGTGAAGACGATCGGCGACGCGGCGATGCTCGCGTCGCCCGAGCCGGAGCCGCTGCTCGCCGCGACGCTCGCCCTGATCGACGCCGCCGACGCCGCGGGCGGGGACTTCCCGCAGCTGCGCGCGGGGGCCGCGTTCGGTCAGGCGCTGCCGCGCGCCGGCGACTGGTACGGGCATCCCGTGAACCTCGCGAGCAGGATCACCGCGGTCGCGCGTCCGGGGAGCCTGCTGGTCGACGGGGAGCTTCGCGAGTCGGCCGGCGATGCCTACCGCTGGTCGTTCGCGGGCGAGCGGCGGCTGAAGGGCATCCGGGGCCCGGTGCGGCTGTTCAGGGCACGTCTGCCGACCGCCTGAGGCGCTGTGCGCGCCAGGGCGCCTCGCCGGACGCCCACATGTCGTTGAGCGCGACCGCGTCCTTGTAGGTGTCCATGCAGTCCCAGAAGCCCTCGTGGCGCCACGCGCGAAGCTGCGCGTCGGCGGCGAGGCGCTCGAGCGGCGCGCGCTCGAGGACGCTGTCGGGATCGATGTAGTCGAGCACGCGGGGCTCGAAGCAGAAGAAGCCGCCGTTGATCCAGTGCTCCGAGCGCGGCTTCTCGCGAAACCCTCGCACGAGGCCGTCGGCGTCGAGCTCGGTGACGCCGAACTGGAGCTCGGGTCGCACGACGGTGAGTGTGGCGAGCGCGCCGTGCCCGGCGTGGAACTCGAGCAGCGCGTCGAGGTCCACGTCGGCGAGGCCGTCGGCGTAGGTGGCGCAGAAGGCGCCGTCGCCGAGCAGCGGCTCGAGCAGCTTGATCCTGCCGCCCGTCTGGGTCTCGAGGCCGGTGTCGATGCACTGCACCTCGACTCCCGCCGGCCAGCGCTCGCCCTCGACGAAGCGCTCGATCAGCTCGCCCTTGTAGCCGGTCGCGAGCAGCACGCGGCTGAAGCCCTGCTCGGCGTAGAGCTGGACGACGTGCCAGAGGATCGGCACGCCGCCGATCTCGACGAGCGGCTTGGGGAGCTCCTGTGTGCGCTCCTGCAGGCGCGTGCCGCGCCCTCCGCACAGGATCACGACCGGCGGGCGGCCCACCCGCTAGCCCGCTACGCGCTCGAGCACGTCGGCGGAGACGTCGAAGTTCGCGTGCACCGCGCTGACGTCGTCGAGGTCTTCGAGCAACTCGATGAGCCTCATCAGGCGCCCCGCCTGCTGCTCCTCGACGGGCACGAGGCTCGACGGGCGGTAGCCCATCTCGGCGTTCTCGATCTCGACGCCGGCCTGCTCGAGCGCGGCGCGGACGGGCGCGAAGTCGGAGGGCTCGGTGACGACCTCGAAGACGTCGTCGTCGGTCGAGATGTCCTCCGCGCCGGCCTCGACGGCGACCATCAGGTCGTCTTCGGAGTAACGCATCGAGTCGATCACGATGCTGCCCTTCTTGTCGAACAGGTAGGCCACCGACCCTGGCTCCCCGAGGCTGCCGCCGTTCTTGGTGAACGCATGGCGGACCTCGGCGCTCGTGCGGTTGCGGTTCTCGGTCAGCGCCTCGACCAGCACCGCCACGCCGCCCGGGCCGTATCCCTCATAGAGGACGGCCTCGATCGCCTCGGCCTCCCCGCCCTCGCCGGTGCCCTTCGCGATCGCGCGTTCGATGTTGTCCTTCGGCATCGAGGCCTCGCGTGCCTTGCGGATCGCGAGGTCGAGCGCCGGGTTGCCGACGGGGTCGCCGCCGCCGTCGCGCGCGGCGACGGTGATCGCGCGCGTGAGCTTGGAGAAGTGCGCGCCGCGACGCGAGTCGACGATCGCCTTCTTGTGCTTGATGCTGGCCCACTTCGAGTGCCCGGACATTCTCCAGAGTCTACGAATCGGCGCCGCGGGGCCGCCTCGCCATAGGATGGCCCTGATGAGCGCGACTCTCTCGCCGGAGATCTTCAAGGCATACGACATACGCGGGCTCTACGGCGAGCAGATCGACGCCGATCTCGCCGAGCGGATCGGCCGCGCCTTCGTGAACGTGCTCGCGGGCCTCGCCGGCAAGCGCGTCTCGGAGCTTCGCGTCGGGCTCGGGCACGACATGCGCCTGACCGCCCCGGAGCTCGCGGCGCGCTACCGCGAGGGCATGCTCGGGGCCGGCGCGAGCGTGATCGACGCGGGGATGGTCGGCAGCGAGATGCTCTACTACCTCGTCGGCTCGCGCGAGCTCGACGGCGGCCTGATGTGCACGGCCTCGCACAACCCCAAGCCCTACACGGGCGCGAAGCTGGTGCGCGAGGGGGCGCTCGCGCTATCGGGAGACTCCGGCATCCAGGACGTGCGCCGCGCCGTGGAAGCCGAGATCGAGAGCGGCATCGTCGCGCCGCCCACGGCGGGCCGCGGCGAGCTCGAGGAGATCGACCTCTACGGCGATTTCCAGACTGCGGCGATGCGCTTCATCGACCCCGACACGGTCCGCTCGGCGGCGCGGCCGCTGAAGGTCGTCGTCGACGGGGGCAACGGGATGGCGGGTCCGATGGTGGGGCCGTTGCTAGAGAGCCTCGAGCTCGATCTGATCGAGAGCTACTGGACGCCCGACGGCCACTTCCCCGACCACGAACCCAATCCGCTGCTCGAGGAGAACCGGCGGCTGATCGTCGAGAAGGTGCGCGAGACCGGCGCGGACCTCGGCATCGCCTGGGACGGCGACGCTGACCGCTGCTTCTTCATCGACGACACGGGAGAATTCGTCGCCGGCGACTACCTGACCGCGCTGCTGGCCGAGTCGCTGCTAGTGAAGGCGAACGAGGCGAAGCCCCCCCATCCCGAAGCGGTGCTCTACGACGTGCGCGCCTCGCGCGCCGTGCCCGACACGGTCGAGCGTGCCGGCGGCGTCGCGTACGTCAACCGCGTGGGCCACGCGTTCTTCAAGACGCGGATGCGCGCCGAGGGCTCGCTGTTCGGAGGCGAGGTCTCCGGTCACTACTACTTCCGCGACTTCTACTGCGCCGACTCCGGCACGATCCCCGCGCTGCTGGTGCTCGAGCTGTTGAGCGCCGGCGGCGAGAGCCTGTCCGGGCTCCTGCGGCCCTACCGCGAGCGCTACTTCATCTCCGGCGAGATCAACACCGAGGTCTCCGATCCCGGCGCCAAGATCGAGGAGATCGCCGAGCGCTACTCCGACGGTGAGCAGAAACGTCTCGACGGGATCTCGATCGACTACGAGGACTGGCACTTCAACGTACGTCCCTCGAACACCGAGCCGCTGCTGCGGCTGTGCCTCGAGTCGCTCGTCTCGCGCGAGGACATGGAACGGCGCCGCGACGAGGTCCTGGCGCTGATCCGCGCGCCCGCGGCGAGCGCGCGGTGAGCACCCCCGAGGAGGCCGCCGAGCAGGAGCTCGAGCGTGAGGCGCTGGCGCTCGCCGAGCGCGCGGGCATCGTCCGTCTCGCGGTGCCGACGCCGTTCATGGTCGGCCGCGTGAACGCGTATCTGATCGAGGACTCGCCGCTGACGCTGATCGACTCGGGGCCGAACTCGGCGAAGGCGCTCGACGAGCTCGAGCAGGCGCTCGCCGCGCGCGGCCACGCTGTCGAGGACATCGAGCTGCTCATCATCAGCCATCAGCACATGGATCACTTCGGGCTCGCCGCGATCCTCGCGCGGCGCTCGGGCGCGGAGGTCGCGGCGCTCAAGCCGCTCGCGCCGTTCCTCGCGAGCTATGGCAGGGAGACGGACCTCGAAGACCATTTCGCCGAGCAGCTGATGCTGCGCCACGGAATCCCGCCGGAAATAGTGACGGCGCTGCGGGCCGTGTCGGCGGGCTTCCGCGCGTGGGGCTCGACGGTCGAGGTGACCAGGCCGCTGGACGACGGGGGCGAGCTGAAGCTCCGCGACCGCACGCTGCGCGTGATGCACCGCCCCGGCCACAGCCCCTCCGACACGGTCTTCCTCGACGACCGATCCGAGCACGGGCGGGAGGCGATCCTGCTCGCCGCCGACCATCTGATCGCGCACATCTCATCGAACCCGCTGCTCGCGCGACCGCTCGGCGCGGGCGCCGACTACGAGGGCCCTCGCCCTCAGGCGCTCGTCACGTATCTCGCCTCGCTCGAAGAGACGCGCGCGATGGAGCTCTCGCTCGTGCTGCCCGGGCACGGCCGCCCGATCACCGATCACGTGGCGTTGATCGACGAACGCTTCCGCCTCCACCGGCGGCGCGCCGAGAAGATCCGCCGGCTGATCGCCGAGCAGCCACGCACGGCTCATGAGATCGCCCAGGAGCTGTGGGGCAACGTCGCGGTCACGCAGGCCTATCTGACGCTCTCGGAGGTGCTCGGCCACGTCGACCTGCTGCTCGAAGACGGCCGCATCGTCGAGGTCGAGCGCGACGGCGTGGTGCGCTTCGAAGCCGTGCAGGGCTAGCGCCGCGGGGTTGCAGGTGCAGGACGGAGGTCGCAGCCGCGCCGCGCCGCAGCTGGTGATCTTCGATTGCGACGGCGTGCTCGTCGACAGCGAGCCGATCTCCAACAGGGTGCTCGCCGAGCTGCTCAGCGCGGAGGGCATCCCGACCACGCCCGCCGAGTCCCGTCGCGCGTATCAGGGGTTGATGCTCAGCGAGGTGCTCGCCGCCGCGGAGGCCTCGCTCGGGCGTCCGTTGCGGGAGGGCTTCCTCGAGAACTACGAGCGCGAGCGCGACGCGGCCTTCCGCCGCGAGCTGCGGCCGGTCGCGGGCGCGGCTCAGGCCGTCGAGCGGATCACGGGAGCTGGGATCGCGGTCTGCGTGGCCTCGCAGGGCAAGCTCGCGAAGACGCGGCTGACGCTGGAGGTGACGGGACTCGAGGGCTTCTTCGCGGACGATGCCCGCTTCTCGGCCTACGCGGTCGAACGCGGCAAGCCCGCGCCGGACCTGTTCCTGCATGCGGCCGCGACGATGGGCTCGCCGCCGGCCGGATGCGTCGTCGTCGAGGACACGCCGTCGGGTGTGAGCGCAGCCGTCGCCGCGGGGATGCGCGCTCTCGGCCTGGCCGCCGACAGCGACGAGCGGGCGCTGAGCGAGGCCGGCGCCGAGACCATCCCTTCGCTCGCGGAGCTGCCCGGGCGGCTCGGACTCGACTGAGGGCCTCGCGGCGACTACTCGCGCCCGATCTCCTCGAGATGGGCGATGTTCTCGAGATCCTCGGCCTCGGTGCTGGCCTCGCCCGCGAACCAGCCGTCGAGGATCTCCTGCAGCTCGGCCTCGGAGGTGGCGCGCAGGCTGAGGGCGAGCACGTTCGCGTCGTTCCAGCGGCGGGCGCCGCTGGCAGTTGCCGCATCGAGGCACAGAGCGGCCCTGATCCCCTCGACCTTGTTGGCGGCGATCGAGGCCCCCGTGCCCGTCCAGCAGCAGACGATCGCCTGCTCTGCGCGGCCTCCCGCGACGTCGCGCGCGGCGGCCTCCGACGCCCACGCCCAGTCGGCGCGCTCGTCCTCGGCGAGGGCCCCGTGGGAGAGCGTCTCGTGTCCGCGCCGCCTCAGCTCCTGCACGAGCGAGCCCGCGACACCCGTCAGCTCGTCGGCTGCGACCGAGATCAGCATGGCCGTGCAAGTATCGCTGCTGAGCGGCCCACGGCCGTCCACGAAGGTGAGAACCGTCGCTGGCGGCAGCTACGGTGACGCGATGCTCCACAAACCCCCCGGCACGCAGCCTCCACGGCGCTTCCGACCGCGCCTGCACTGGGAGCTCGTGCTGTGCGGGACGAGCGGCCACGAGCTGGTCGGCACGGACGCCGCCGAGCTGCGCCCGCAGGACGCGATCTTCGCGCGCGAGGACGCTGCCGGGACGCGCTGGCACCGCTGCCTGCGCTGCGACAGCTGGCTGGCGCTCGCGCCACCGGAGCATCCCTCCCGGCCCGATCCGCCCGAGCGCGAGGAGATCGAGCTGCCGCTGCGGGGCAAGCCGCTTCGCGACATGATCGTGCTGCGCCTGATCGCGATCAACCGCGCGTTCCACTTCCTCGTGCTCGGCGCGCTCGGCTCGCTCGTGCTCGTCTTCGCGGCCAACCGCAGCACGCTGCGCGACACCTTCTACAAAGTCGTCGCGGACCTCCAGGGCGGCGTCGTCGCCGGCCAGTCGCACGCGCGCCACGGGCTGCTGCACGAGCTCGACAACCTCTTCACGACGTCCTCGACGCACCTGCACGAGCTCGGAGCCGTGCTGCTCGTCTATGCGGTGGTCGAGGGGATCGAGGCGGTGGGCCTCTGGTATCAGCGTCGCTGGGCGGAGTACCTGACGTTCCTCGTGACGTCCTCGCTGCTGCCGCTGGAGATCTACGAGATCGCGACCCGCACGACCGTCCTGAAGGTGATCGCGTTCGTCATCAACGTCCTCGTCGTCGTCTACCTGCTCTTCGCGAAGCGCCTGTTCGGGCTGCGCGGCGGTGTGGCCGCCGACGAGGCGGAGTCCGAGCTCGACCAGGGCTGGGAGGCGCTCGAACGAACGGCGCCGCCGGCACCCGCCGCACGCGCGGCCACGGGCTGAGCGGGGCGGCGGCCGGCGCGAAGCTCAGCGCGGCCTGGCGGCCACGAGCTCGAGGAAGAGGCGGTGAAGGCGATCGTCGTCGCCGAGCTCGGTGTGGAAGGAGACGGCGAGCATCGCGTCCTGCCGGGCCGCGACGGGATGGCCCTCGAGCTCGGCCAGGATCTCCACGCCGGGACCGTGCTCGGCGATCCAGGGCGCGCGGATGAAGATCCCGCGGATCGGCCCGCCCTCGAGGCCGCGCAGCTCGACGTCGGTCTCGAAGCTTCGGATCTGGCGGCCGAAGGCGTTGCGGTCGGCGCGGATGTCCATCAGGCCGAGATGCTCGCTGTCGAGCATGATCAGCCCCGCGCACGAGCCCAGCAGCGGGACCTCCGCGGCGGCGAGCGCGCGCAGCGGCTCGGCGAGACCCTCACGCTCGATTCCGAGGGTCATCGTCGTCGACTCACCGCCCGGGATGACCAGCCCGCCGAGCCCCTCGAGATCGCCCGGCACCCGCACCTCGCGCGCGCGCACACCAAGCCCCCTCAGCATCCGCTCATGCGCCTCGAAGCCACCCTGGAGCGCCAGCACGCCGATGAGCGGCGCGTCAAGCGCCGGCGGAGACCCGTTCACGTCCACACGCGCGTGCGGCTGGCCGGCGCCGGTAGCGGTTCGAGGGTCGAGCGTGGCAAGGACGCAGAGAGCGACGTGTGCTCTAGCACACGAGCGAACGAGGACGCCGCCACGCGAAGGCCATCGGACCGCTACCAGCCGCGCTGGGCGAGAAGCTGCTCACCCTCGAGCTTGGAGCTCTCGAGGCTGATCATCGGCGTGCCGAGGCCGCGGGAGGCCTCGGCGACGCGCTCGGCGTCCTGCCAGTGGGTGGTGGCCTCGACGATCGCGCGCGCACGCGTCGGCGGGTCCTCGGACTTGAAGATGCCGGAGCCGACGAACACGCCTTCGGCTCCGAGCGCCATCATCAGCGCCGCGTCGGCCGGCGTGGCGATGCCACCGGCGCAGAAGAGCACAACGGGCAGCCGACCGTGCTCGGCGACGTCGCGCACGACGTCGAGCGGCGAGGCCAGCTCCTTGGCGGCGGTCGCGAGCTGCTCCGCCGCGAGCGTCCCGAGTCGGCGTATCTCGCCGGTGATCGAGCGCATGTGGCGGACGGCCTCGACGATGTCGCCCGTGCCAGCCTCGCCCTTCGAGCGGATCATCGCGGCGCCCTCGCCGATTCGGCGAAGCGCCTCGCCGAGGTTCGTGGCGCCGCACACGAACGGCACCTTGAAGGCCCACTTGTCGATGTGGTTGCTCTCGTCGGCCGGCGTGAGGACCTCCGACTCGTCGACGTAGTCGACCTCGAGCGCCTCGAGCACGCGCGCCTCCATGAAGTGCCCGATGCGCGCCTTGGCCATCACGGGGATGCTGACGGCCTCTTGGATGCCGGCGATCATCTCCGGATCGGACATCCGCGCGACGCCCCCGTCGCGGCGTATGTCGGCCGGAACGCGCTCGAGCGCCATCACAGCGGCCGCACCGGCGTCCTCCGCGACCTTCGCCTGCTCGGGCGTGACCACATCCATGATCACCCCGCCCTTGAGCATCTCCGCAAGGCCGCTCTTGACCCGAAATGTCGCCTCGTCGCGCATAGGTCCAGTCTGACAGGCGCCTGCCATTTTGGCGGTGAAAGCCGTGCGTCCGCCGCATCTCCTCGCGTTCTCGCAGGGCCCGGCGCCGCGTGCGGCGCCGGAGCTCAGAGTGCCTGTTCGGCGCGGCGTTCGTCGCGCTCGTGGTGCTCTCTCGCCGCGCGGTCGATCGCTTCGGCGAGATCGGGCATGCCCTTGCGGATTTCGTGGAAGGAGTGCGAGGTGAGGCTCAGCGCACGCAGCGGCGTCGCGACGGTCACGCTCGCGGTCCGCTTGCCGCCGGCGTCGACGAGCGCGAGCTCGCCGACGATCTCGCCTGGGCCGACGGTGTTGACCAGCTCGCCGTGCCGGCTCACCTCGGCCGTGCCGTCCTCGATGAAGATCGCCTCGTAGCCGTAGTCCCCCTCGTCCATCAACGGGTCGCCGGGACCGGCGGTCAGCTCGTCCATGTGGCGGGCGAGCATGCGCCGGTGCGCCTCGGTGAGGCTCACGAAGAACTCGATCCGGCCCAGGCGCTCCGGGCCATCGCTACCCACGGATCTTCGGTGCATCGCGTGCATGATCCTCCCACACGGCGCCCGCGGGACGCCTCCTCAGCCGGCACGCGCCGCCGAGACGTTCAGCCGCACGTAGTCGAGCGGAAGCCGCACGCGCTGCATGACCGCGGCGACGAACGGCTCGCGATCCTCCTCGGGCAGGCGCTCGAGGTGCGCGGCGAGGATCGACGTGCGGACGAAGGCCTCCGTCTCGTCCGGGAATGCCGGCTCCTCCGCGAGCCAGCACTTGATCTCGGTCAGCCCGGCCGCCTGCAGCCGGCGCTCCGTGTCCTCGGGGCTCGCGAAGGCCCAGGGCGAGAAGCCGTCGAGCTCGGCGGTGACGGTGGCCGCCGCTTCGTCGATCACCCGGCGAACGCTCTCGATGTTGCCCTCGCCCCCGCACTGGGCCTCAAGCCTCCCGGCGGGCTTCAGGGCCCGCGCGAGCACGGGCCAGAGAGCGTCGTGGTCGGTGACCCAGTGGAGCGTGGCGGTCGAGAAGACGAGGTCCACCTCGCCGTCGAGCTCGAGGTCGAGCACGTCGCAGCGCCAGACCTCGGCGCGGTCCCGGAGCCGTTCGGCGGCGAGCGCGACCATCTCCTCTGAGGCATCGATCGCGAGCACGCGGCCCGCGGGCACGAGCCGCGCGAGGTGCTCGGTGACCCGGCCCGTCCCGCAGCCGACGTCGAGCACGGTCGCGTCGCGCTCGATGCCGGTCACGCGCGAGATGACCTCGGTGGCCCACTGCTGCTGCGGCTTGCTCGTGCGGTCGTAGGTCTCGGCGTCCCAGGACGTGCCCACACGGCGAGGCTAGAGCAGCCGCGCGCACCTTGCAGTTCGACCGGCGCATGAGCCGGCGGGGATGATCGCGCAGCGCTACTTCAACCTGAACGCCTTGATCCGGTCGTCGTACTGCGCGGTGTCCTGCGCGTAGACGCCGTAGGCGAGAGCCTGGATGATGCTCAGCAGGGCTGTGTGCGAGCGAACGTAGGCGGGGCTGTTGGAGGAGTAGTAGAGCTTGATCTGGGCGAGCTTCGCGACCTCGGAGAGGGTCGCGTCGGTGATCGCGCCGGTCGTCGCGTGGCGGTGGCGGGCGAGCTTCATCGCGCGCACCACGAGAGGGTGGGGCCGGCCCGCCGAGAGCCCGACCACGAGCGTCGTCTCGTCGATCCGGCCGAGGCGGCTGAGCGCCTCCTGGGATGGGCTCGCGACGACGTCGACGCGGAGGTCGAGCAGCATCAGCAGATGGCGCAGGTAACTCGCGAAGAACGCCATCTGGTCGGTCCCCGCGACGAGCACCTTCTCGGCGCTCACGATCGCGCCGATCAGCGCGTCGACCGAGCTGCGCGAGACCTTGCGCGCGGTGTCCTCGACGTTCAGGTGGTCGGCCGTCAGCGCGGACTCGAACTCGTTCTGGTCGAGCGAGAAGAGCGGCGTCGAGTTCGTCTCCGCGCCGTTCTTCGCGACCTTCGCGTTGACCCTGCGGTATTCCTCGCGGGCCGCTGCCTGCAGCTCGGGGAAGCCCTCGAAGCCGAGCGCCTGGGAGAAGCGCACGACGGTCGAGCTCGAGGTGTTCGCGCGGCGCGCGAGCTCCTCGGCGGTCTGGAACGCCGCCTCGTCGAGATGATCGACGATGTACTGCGCGACGTCCTTCTGCGAGCGAGAGCACTCCTCGAAGCGAGCCTGGATGTACTTCGACAGGCTCTGGTGCTCGCTGGTGCCGTTCACAGGCGGAGCTTCGGTGGGCCGGGTGGCGGCACGCTTCATCGGCGCATCTGTTCGACGTCCCCGCCTCGCACTCCTTCACGCCGCCCTCGCCGGCGCCGGCCGGGGCTCGTCGTCGGTCGCTAGGGTGCGGGCGCATGAGGCGCCACCTGTTCGACGATGTCCACGAGGATTTCCGCGCCAGCTTTCGCACGTTCCTCGAGCGCGAGGTGATCGGCGAGGAGGGCCGCTACGGCGAGTGGGAGCGGGCCGGGATCGTCCCCCGCGAGGTCTTCGCGAGCGCCGGCCGTGGGGGCTTCCTCGGGATGGCCGTCCCCGAGGACTGCGGAGGAGCCGGCGCCGAGGACTTCCGCTTCAACCTGATCATCGGCGAAGAGACCCAGCGCGCGGGCGTCGGCAGCTTCGGCCTCGGGATCACGCTCCACAACGACATCTGCCTCCCCTACTTCCTCAGCTACTGCAACGAGGAGCAGCGACGGCGCTGGCTTCCGGGCATCGCCTCGGGCGAGCTGATCACGGCGCTCGCGATGACCGAGCCCGGCATCGGCTCGGACCTCGCCGGCCTCTCCACGCGCGCCCTGCGCGACGGCGATCACTACGTCGTCGACGGAGCGAAGACCTTCATCACCAACGGCATCAACGCCGATCTCGTGATCACCGCCGTGAAGACCGATCCCGGCGAGCGCCACCGCGGCATCAGCCTGATCGTCCTCGAGCGAGGGATGCGAGGCTTCGAGCGGGGCCGCAACCTCGAGAAGCTCGGCCAGCACGCGCAGGACACCGCCGAGCTCTCCTTCTCCGACGTCCACGTGCCGGTCGAGAACCTGCTCGGCGAGGAGGGCGAGGGCTTTCGCTACCTCGTCTCCAACCTCCCGCAGGAGCGACTCTCGATCGCCGCCTCGGCCGTCGCCGCGGCTGAGGCGGCGCTCGCGTGGACGCTCGACTACGTGCGTGAGCGCCAGGCCTTCGGGCAGCCGATCGGCTCCTTCCAGAGCTCGCGCTTCACGCTCGCCGAGCTGCGCACCGAAACCGAGATCGCGCGTGCCTACGTCGACCGCTGCGCCGAGGCGCTCGACGCCGGCGAGCTGTCGCCCGAGGACGCCGCGATGGCGAAGTGGTGGTGCACCGAGCTCCAGGGCCGTGTCGTCGACCGCTGCCTGCAGCTCTTCGGCGGCTACGGCTACGTGCTCGAGTACCCCATCGCCCGCGCCTTCGCCGACGCGCGCGTCACCCGCATCTACGGCGGCGCGAACGAGATCATGAAGGAGATCGTCGGCCGCTCGATGGGGCTCTAGGAGCGCGCCATCCGTGTGCGACGCCTGAGCGAGGCGACGGCGCGAACGAGGCGCGAGCTGCGGCTGGCGCTCTCCCTGCGCGCGCTGCCGCCGCGTGTCGCGCGCTTCTTCTGGCGCGCGAGGCGCCTCGCCGCCCGCAGCGGCGATGACTTCAGCCTGCTCTCCCCCGCCCGCCCAGCCGAGCTCGCCGAGCTGCTCGCGCTGGCGCGCGGCCGCACGGCCGTCGTCGAGCTCGGCACGGGCACCGCCTGGAGCTCGATCGCGCTTGCCCTGCACGACTCCAAGCGCCGCGTCATCAGCTGCGACCCGATCGTGCGCTCCCAGCGCGAGGCCTACCTCGAGCTCGCCGGCGCCGTCGTGCGCGCCCGCATCGAGCTTCGCGCCGAGCCGGACGACGCCGGCCCGAGACCCGGCGACCCGCCCGTAGAGCTGCTCTTCGTCGACTCCTCGCACGAGCGCAAGCCCACCGTCGCCGCCTTCCGCGCCTGGCGCGGCGCCCTCGCGCCGGGCGCGCTCGTCGTCTTCCACGACCACGCCAACGCCGAGTACCCCGGCGTGCGCGAAGCCGTCGAGGAGCTCGAGCTCGCCGGCGAGACGCGCGCCTCGATGTTCGTCTGGCACGCGCCTTCTGCCGGCAGCCTTCCGATGTCCGACGAGTGACGAGCGCGATCGTCCGCCGGTGAGACGTTTGAGCGCTCTACCCGGTCGCGGCCGTCGACCCGGCCCCGCGCCTCGCCGCTGCCAGCTCGATGAAGTAGTCGAGCGAGCTCGGGTCGGCGAGCGACTCGACGCTCGCCGCCTGCTCGGGCGAGGTGCCCATCAGGATCCGCTTGACCGGCACCTCGAGCACCTTCCCCGAGAGCGTGCGCGGCACCTGCGCTATCTGGAGCACCTCGTTGGGCACGTGCCGCGGCGAGCAGTCCTCGCGGATGCGCCGCTTGATCTCCGCCGCGAGCTGATCGTCGAGCGTGACCCCGTCGCGCAGGACCACGAACAGCAGCATCGAAAGCTCGGGCGAGTCGCCGTCGGCCCCCGCGCGGGGCACGTCGACGACGAGCGCGTCGACGACCTCCTCGACGGCCCCAGCCGCTCGGTAGATCTCGCTCGTGCCCATGCGCACGCCCTGACGGTTGATCGTCGAGTCCGAGCGGCCGTAGATGAACGCTCCCCCCCGCGGCGTGATCCGTATCCAGTCGCCGTGGCGCCAGACACCGGGGTACATCGAGAAGTAGCTCTCGCGCAGCCGCTCGCCGCTCTCGTCGCCCCAGAAGAAGAGCGGCATCGAGGGCATCGGCTCGGTGATCACGAGCTCGCCGACCTCGTCGATCAGGCTGTCGCCCTGCTCGTCCCAGGCCTCGACCGCGCAGCCCAGCGCGCGGCACTGGAGTTCGCCCTCGTAGACCGGCAGCAGCGGACATCCCGCGACGAACGCCGTGCAGACGTCGGTGCCGCCGCTCGTCGAGAACAGCCACACCTCGGGGTCGACGTGCGCGTAGACCCATCTGAAGCTCTCGGGCGCGAGCGGCGAGCCGGTCGAGCCGATCGCGCGCAGCGCCTTCAGGTCGTGGTCCCGCGCCGGCTCGATGCCTGCCTTCTCGCAGCTCGCGAGCAGCCCGGCGCTGACGCCCATGCAGCTGATGCCGGCGCGATCGGCTAGCTCCCAGAGCGCGCCCAGGTCGGGGTGGCCAGGGCTGCCGTCATACAGCACCACCGCCGCATCGCTCAGCAGGCAGCCGACGAGGAAGTTCCACATCATCCAGCCCGTCGTCGTGAACCAGAACATGCGGTCGCCCGGCCGCAGATCGAGGTGCAGCCGCTTCTTCAGCTGCTCGAGCAGGATGCCACCGTGCCCCTGGACGATCGCCTTCGGCAGCCCCGTCGTGCCAGAGGAGTAGAGCACCCACAGCGGGTGGTCGAACGGTAGTTGCTCGAAGCTGAGCTCCGCGCCCGCGCCGAGCGCCAGCAGCTTCTCCCAGCTGAGCCGGCCCAGCGTCGCGTGATCGGGCAGGTCGCCCTCGTTGAGGTAGGGCAGCACGACCGTCTGCTCGACCGTCGGGAGCTCCGCGAGGATCCCGTCGACGACCGCGGTGCGATCGAAGTCCTTGCCGCCGTGACGGTAGCCGTCGACCGCGAGCAACACCTTCGGCTCGATCTGCGAGAAGCGGTCGACCACGCTGCGCGCGCCGAACTCGGGCGCGGCGCTCGACCAGATCGCGCCGATGCTGGCCGTCGCGAGGAACGCGATCAGCGTCTCGGGGATGTTGGGCATGTACGCGACGACGCGATCGCCGCGTTCGACCCCCAAAGAGCGGAGGCCGCCGGCGGCCGCCGCGACGCGCCCTGAGAGCTGTGCCCACGTGAGCCCGTCGAGCTCGCGCAGCTCGGAGGCGTGCAGCACGGCGAGCTGATCGGGGTCGCGCCCGGCGCCCGCCGCGGGGCCGAGGAGCATGTTCTCCGCGTAGTTCAGCTCGGCGCCCTCGAACCACCGCGTGCCCGACATCGAGCGCGAGCCGAGCACGCGCTCGTACGGAATAGACGAGCGCACGCCGGCGAACTCCCAGATGCCCCCCCAGAAGTCCTCGAGCTCCTGCACCGACCACCGCCACAGCTCCTCGTAGGCGCCGAACGGGGCTCCCCGCCGCTCGCCGGCCCAGCGCATGAAGCGCGTCAGCTCCGCGCGCTCGACTTCCTCGGAGGTGGGCGTCCACAGCGGCGTCTGAGGCTCTGTGCCGGACATCGTGCGGCTATTCTCGCTGTTCGTGGACGCCCGTGGCCTGCGAGCCGAGTTTCCCGTTCTGAGCCGGCTCGCCTACCTGAACGCGGGCACCGACGGGCCGCTCGCGACGCAAGCCGTCGCGGCCGCCGCACATGAGCTCGAGCGCGAGCTCGAGCACGGCCGCACCGGCACGCACTTCGAACGCCGCAAACAGCTGACCGAGGAGCTGCGCGGCGCCTACTCCACGGTGCTCGGCTGCGACCCCGCCGACGTCGCCATCACGACGTGCACCACCGAGGGCATCGCGGTGACGGTCGGCGGCCTCGGCCTCCACGCCGGCGATGAGATCCTCACGAGCGACGAGGAGCACCCCGGGCTGCTCGGCGCGCTCGGCGCCGCCCGCAGCCTGAACGGCGTCGAGGTCCGCGAAGTGCCGCTCCCGCAGATCGCCGAAGCCGTCGGCCCGCGCACGCGACTCGTCGCCTGCTCGCACGTCGGCTGGATGAGTGGGCTCGTCGCGCCTGCGGAGCTCGCCGAGCTCGACGTGCCCGTCCTGCTCGACGGCGCGCAGGGCGTCGGCGCGATCGAGGTCGACGTCCGCGCGCTCGGCTGCGACGCCTACGCCGGCGCCGGGCAGAAGTGGCTGTGCGGCCCCGACGGAACGGGCATGCTCTACGTGACGCCGGAGCTCCGCGAGCGGCTAGCGGTCTCGCGTCGCGGCTACGGCAACCTCGCCGACCCCGGCGCCGGTCTCGATGCCGAGCTTCACGCCGACGCCCGCCGCTTCGACAGCCTCGCACTCGGTGCCGA
The DNA here is from genome assembly GCA_036272475.1 of Solirubrobacteraceae bacterium. Classification (GTDB taxonomy): domain Bacteria; phylum Actinomycetota; class Thermoleophilia; order Solirubrobacterales; family Solirubrobacteraceae; genus Palsa-744. The sequence continues at coordinate 28,404 of DATAYP010000074.1, forward strand.
GCTGCTCTCCTGCGCGCTGAGCGCGATCCGCGTGCTCGAGGGCGCGGGCTGGGGCGAGCTGCACGAGCGAGCGCGCGAGCTCGCGTCCCGCCTGGCCGGTCTGCTCCCGGAGCACGGCCGCGAGCCCGCGCCGCGCGGCGAGACGACGCTCGTGTCGTTCTCGAGCACGGACCCGGAGGCAGAGCGTGAGCACCTGGCCGAAAACGGGGTGATCGTGCGTAACATTCCCGGTCGCCCCTGGCTGCGAGCGTCCGTCGGAGCGTGGAATGACGATGACGACCTCGATCGGCTCTTGGGGGCGCTCTCGACATGACCTACCCTCCGGGGCGCGCCGCGCCGCCGAGGACCTCCGCCATCGCCCCCGAATACAGATCCGCCAGATGAGCTCGGCCGAACCGATCACGCCGCCGGCGCCCGCCACGGGGACCGCCGAGCCGACCGTCCCGGAGCGCGCCGCGCGGCTGCGCGCGCGGCTGCCCGCGGTGCACGTCGGCCTCCAGCACCTGATGCTCGCGGGCGTGCTCGCACTCTCGGCGCTGCTCAACACCAACAGGCTCTCGCAGAACGGCTTCGCCAACATCTACTACTCGGCCGGCGTCAAGTCGATGCTGCGCTCGTGGCACAACTTCTTCTTCATCTCGTTCGACCCCGGAGGGCTCGTCACCGTCGACAAGCCGCCGCTTGGCCTGTGGGTGCAGGCCGCGAGCGCGAAGCTGTTCGGGTTCTCGTCGCTGAGCGTGCTGCTGCCCGAGGCGATCATGGGCGTGCTCGCCGTCGCGGCCCTCTACTACATCGTCACGCGACGCTTCGGTTGGGTGGCCGGGATCGCAAGCGCGCTCGCGCTCGCGGTGTTCCCCTCGTTCGTAGCCGTCTCGCGCGACTCGGGCGTCGACCCGCTGATGATCCTGCTGATGGTGCTCGCCTGCGGCGCCGCCGTCCGTGCCTCGGAAACGGGGCGCTGGCGGACCCTGATCTGGTCCGCCGTCCTCGTCGGGCTGGCCTTCAACACGAAGACGCTCGCCGCCTACCTCGTCGTGCCCGGCATCGCGCTCGCCTTCCTGCTGTGCGCGCCGGGATCGTGGCTGCGCCGCACCGCCCAGCTGCTCGTCGCCGGCGCCGTCATGGTCGCCGTCTCCTTCTCGTGGATGGCAGTCGTCGAAGCGACGCCCGCCTCGAAGCGACCCTTCGTCGGGAGCTCGACGAACAACACCGAGCTGGGCCTGACCTTCGAATACAACGGCTTCGGGCGCGTGCAGGGCCAGGCCGGAGGCCCCGGCGAGATCCCGCACGGGAAGGGCGCGCTGGCCCGCTACCACGCCGCTGAAACGCGCAAGGAGCGCGAGTTCCTGAAGGCGCAGAAAGCACGCCCGCCCGCCAACGGCGCGACGCCGGCCGTCGCGACGCCGAGGGCACACGCCGGCCGCGAAGCGAACCCCGTCTCCTTCCCGGGACCCACCGGGCCGCTGCGGCTGTTCGGCCGTGGACTCGGCGATCAGGGCGGCTGGATCGTTCCAATCGCCTTCTTCGGGCTGCTCGCCACGCTGCTGCTGCTGCTGCTCGCACGACCCGCTGCGCAGCCGTCGGGCGAGGAGGATGCCGCGCACCGCGAGGAGCCCTCGACGATCCGTCGCGACCCCCGGCTCGCGACGACGATCGTCCTCGGCGGCTGGTTCGTCGTCGAGGCGATCGTCCTCAGCTTCTCGAAGGGCATCGTCCACCCCTACTACGTCTCAGCGCTCGCGCCGGGCGCAGCCGCGATGGCGGGCATCGGGGCGGTTTCCTTCGTCCAGCTCGCCCGGACGCGCCGGCTCGACTGGCGGCTCGCCGCGATCGTCCTCCTGGGCGCCGCCCTCGCCGGCACCGTCGCCGCGCAGATCGTGATCCTCCACAAGCAGCACTACATCCAGTGGTTCGTCCCGGTGCTGCTCGTGGGCGCGGCCGTTGGCGGGACAGTGATCGTGCTCTGGCGCCGCATGGCCCCGGCCGCGATGGCCGCCACCTTCTGCCTGCTGCTCGCGGCCCCGGCCGCGTACGCATCGACGACCTGGCTCGCTCCCGTCGAGGGCACCTTCCCGGCGGCCGGCCCGAGGCAGGCCGCAGGCCCGGGTGGCGTCGGCTTCACGCCCGCGCACCTGCGCATCGTCGAGGCGCTCCTGAAATACGCGACCACACATGGCGGCGGATCGCGCTGGCTGCTCTTGACGGACGCGGCGAACACCGCGGCCCCGATGATCCTCCTCGGCTACGACGCGGGCGCGCTCGCCGGATACAGCGGCACCGACCCCGTGCTCGACGGCCGCGGGCTCGCCCGCCTGGTCGCGCGCGGCGAGGCGCGCTACGTGATCCTCGGCGGCGAGTTCTCGGGCCGCGGCGGCAACGCGGCGACCGCGGCCGTGCTCCGCGCCTGCACCCAGATCCCGCCGCCCGCCTGGCACGATCCGTCGGTCTCGCCGTTCGGCCTCGTGCCCTACGACTGCGCCGGACACGAGCGCGAGCTGGCCGCCGGCTGAGCGCGGCTCGAGCGCGAGCGCCAGCCGTGACGCGGGCGCGGGACTCAGGCGGCTACCGACAGGCCACGATGGAAGGCCCGCGCGAAGAGGTCCGTCTCGCGGCCCGCCGCCCAGCGCGGCACGGCGTCCTCGCCGTCGGAGATCAGGTGGAGCTCCACCTCCCCGTTGTTCAGCTCCATCGTCGTGCTGCGCACGAGCTGGTCGCGTGAGCGCTCGAGATCCTCGGCGAGGCGCAGCAGCACCGCGCAGCGGTCGAGTCGCTCCTCGTCGCCGTCCTTGAACAGCGGCGCCATCGGCCCGGGCACGGGCATGCCCTTGCGGTGGTAGCGCGCCGCCTGGGCGATGATCGCGGTCTCCACGGGCGAGTAGCCCGGCAGGCCGCCGTTCAGGATCAGGTAGCGCGAGTGCTTGTGGTGGTCGTCGTAGTCGATTGACATGCCGATGTCATGCAGCATGCTCGCCGCCCAGAGGAGCTCGCGCTCGCAAGGGTCGCCCTCGTGCAGCCCCAGCTCGGCGAGCTCGTCGAACATGCCGAGCGCGAGCGCCGCGACGTGGCGCGTGTGCTCGCCGTCGGAGCGGTACTGCGCCGCGACGTTCAGCACGCTCGCGTGGCGCACGTTCTCGATCAGCGGAGGATCCCGGTCGGCGAGCAGGCGCTCGAAGAAGATTCCCTCTCGCAAACCCGCTTCGGTCGTCTCCATGCCCTCGAAGCCGCCCTCCCTCAGCACCACCTGCACGACGACAGCGCCGGCGAGGATCAGATCGGCGCGCGCGGGCTTCACGCCCGGCACGCTCGCGCGCTCGGACGCCGGCAGGGCAGCGAGCCGCTGGACGAGCTCGTCGAGCACGTCATCTTCGATCATCGTCCCCTGCACGCCGTTCGACGGCAGCCCGGTCGCCCGCTGCGCCGCGGCCGCGAGGTTGCGGACCGTGCCCCCGATCCCCACCAGGCGCCGGCCGCGGCCGTCCTCTGCCGTGAGCCACGGGGCTCCGGCGAGCTCCACGGCGATGTGCTCGCGCAGCTCCTCGAGCTGCTTGCGCTTCGCGGGGCCGTTCGGGGGCAGGAAGCGCTCGCTCATGCGCACCGTGCCGATCGGCCACGAGCCGCTCTCGCGAGCGAGCCGATCCTCGACGCGCACGAGCTGCATCGAGCCCCCGCCGAGGTCGAACACGCAGCCGTCTTCGAGCGTCGTCGAGTTCACCGCCGCGAGATAGCCGTAGCGGGCCTCCGCCTCGCGGCTCAACACCCGGATCGGCAGCCCGAAGCGCTCGCGGGCGCGAGCGAGGAAGCTCTCGGCGTTGGCCGCGTCGCGGATCGCGCTCGTCGCGACGGCGTCGACGGCGTCCTCGCCGAGCCCGCTCGCGCGGCAGAAGTGCGAGAACACGTCGAGCGTCGCGAGCGCGCGCTCGATCGGCCCCTCGCCGAGCCGGCCCGTCGCGGCGAGCCCTTCGCCGATCCGCACCGGCTCATAGATCTCATCTGTGCGCTTCCACCAGCGGTCTCCCGCCATGAACACGACGAGGCGGAACGAGTTTGACCCCAGGTCGATCACCGCCACGCGCTCGCCGGGCTTCATGCTGCCAGCCTATTTACCCGCCCGGCGGGCTCCCGAGACCCTCCGCGGGGCCGATCAGGCCGGCTGGGCCTGCTTGGCGCGCTTGGCCGCGTACATCGCGCGGTCGGCTTCCACGAGCACCTGCTCGGCGCTCTGGCAGTTCTGGCCGATCAGCGCGTAGCCGACGCTCGCCGAGGGGTGGACCACGTCGTCGCCGACCTCGACGCCGCAGCTCGGCACGACGCGTGAGACGCCCTCGGCGACGACGCTCGCAGCCTCGCCGTCGACGTGCGGCAGCAGCACCGCGAACTCGTCGCCGCCGAGGCGCGCCACGAGATCGGTCTGGCGCAGCCGGCGCGTCAGCGCCCGCGCGACGGCCCGCAGCGTCCTGTCGCCGACCGCGTGGCCGTGCGCGTCGTTGATGCGCTTGAAGTCGTCGAGGTCGATCACCATCAGCGCCGCCTGCTCGCCGTAGCGCTGCGAGCGGGCGACCTGCAGCTTCAGGTCGTGCTCGAACAGCCGGCGGTTGCGCAGGCCCGTGAGCGGATCGTGGTCGGCGAGGTGGCGGAGGTGCTCCTCGAGCTGCTTGCGCGCCGAGATGTCCTGGAGCTGCGCGATGAAGTGCATCGGCGCGCCATCGGGGTCCCGCACGAGCGACACCGAGAAGATCGCCGAGACGGTCTCACCGGCGGCGTCGAAGTAGCGCTTCTCGACCTGATACGCCGACAGCTCGCCGGAGAGCAGCAGCTCGCGCTGCTCGGCGTCGTTGGATGCGTCCCCGGGATGCACGATCCCGTCGAAGCGGTTGCCGATCAGCTCGTCCAGCGTGTATCCCGTGATCTCGCAGAGGGCGCGGTTGACGAGCAGCCAGCGCCCATCGAGATCGAGCAGGCCGGTGCCGATCGGCGCCCGGTCGAAGACCTCCTCGAAGCCGCTCTGCGACTGCGGCGAGAGCTCATCCGAGCGCCTGCGCGCGCTGACGTCGAGGATCACGGCCAGGCCGCCCGCCACGACGCTCTCGCCCTCGGCCGCGGCGGGCGCCCCGCTGACGCGCAGCGGTCCTACGTCGACCATCAGGCAGTGGCGCTGGCCGGCCGTCCAGACCTCTCGCGAGCGGATCTCACCGCCGAGCGCCGAACGGAAGAGCGGCTCGATCGAGCCCCACACTTCGGCCGGGAACGCGTCCGCCAGCAGCCGGCCCTCGCGGCAGGCCTCGGGATTTCCCATGCGGGTGAGCGCCGGACCGGCGGCCAGCATGAAGCGCAGCTCCCTGTCGAACGCGACGATCAGGGCCTCCGGGAGCTCGCGAAGCGCGGCCGCGTCGAGCTCGCCGGCGCCGCCGATCAGCTGCTCCACTCGCGTGCTCCGGGATTCGGACACGTTCAAGCATCGGCCGCAGAGCACGATCACTTGACCCCAGATCTCGGATTTTTCGAGGTTTCGGCACGGGGGCGGCCCCACCGGGCGGGCTGGCGCCTGGCCCGATTGGTGCCGATCCTGAGTTCCAGGTTGGCGATCGCGGGTAGTGCACCCTCGTGGCCACGATGCCGGAACACCGATGAGAGAACGCTCGGCGGCTGCCACCGCCTGCGATTCCTGGGCTCCCGCGCCGCATGGCGCCAGGCTGCGCCTGGACCTGGCACGCGACCGCGAGGCCCCCGCGAGGGCGAGGGCGGCCATCGATCGCTGGTGCCCGGAGCTCGACGGCGGGCGCTCCCGCCAGGAGACGCTGCTCCTGCTCGTCTCCGAGATCGTGACGAATGCCGTGATGCACTCGCGTGCCCCGGAAGACGCCGCGATCGTGCTGAGCGCCGGGATGCACGGCGAGCACGTCCGCGTAGAGGTCACCGACGGGGGCGACGGCTTCACGCCGCCCTCCGACGGGATCTCCAGGCGCCGGGAACGGATGACGATCGGCGGCTACGGCCTCTACGTCGTCGATCAGGCGGCGACCCGCTGGGGCGTCGACCGCGCCGGCGGCACCCGCGTGTGGTTCGACATCTGAGCCCCCGCACCCGGCACCGGTGCGTCGCGCTGGTCGGCTAGTCAGATAGCTCGATCAGCCGCAGCCGCGGGAGCACGCCGGTGAGCTCGAGCAGGCGCCGCACGGGCGGCCGGGGGCGCGCGAGGAGCAGCTCGCAGCCGTGCTCCTCGCAGCGCTCGGCGGCGATCAGCGCGGCCCGCACGCCGGTCGAGTCCATGAAGGACAGCCCGTCGAGGTCGAGCACCAGCTCGCCCGCTCCGTTGGAGCACGCCCCGGCCATCATCGCTTCGAGCTCGTCGACCGTCGAGAGGTCGAGCTCTCCCCTCAGCGCGATCGTGTGGCGGCGTCCCTCGACGCGCGACTCGAGTCTCAGCCCCGGCTCAGGCATGGCCGCCGCCCGCACCGGGGGCGCCTGCATCTGGATCGGTCGCATCGGGCATCTCCTCGCCTCCGCACACGGTTGTAGGTTGTGTGCGACTGTCTGCCCTTGACTGACCTCCCCGAGGCCAGCGTGCTTACCGGTCGCGCCTGCCTGGCGAGCGCCCCTCCCTCGACGTCCCCAGCTCCCCGCATCATAGCTGCGGGCGGCCTGGTTCGAGCGGCGCTGGAGGGGTAACTTGTGCGCATGCGTATCGCATCGCCGTCGGTGCGCTCGCTCACGCACCCGCAGCGACGTACCGTCGCCCGAATGTCCGCCGCCGTCGTCGGCCTGCACGTGGTCGGCTTCGGGCTCCTGGTGATCGTCGCGGCGCCGCACCACCTCGGCGCGTCGGCCCCGCTCGCCGTCGGGACAGGGCTCACGGCCTACACGCTCGGGCTGCGCCACGCGTTCGACGCCGACCACGTCGCGGCGATCGACAACACGACCCGCAAGCTCGTCTCCGACGGGGGGCGTCCGATGAGCGTCGGCTTCTTTTTCTCGCTCGGGCACTCGACGATCGTGCTGGGCCTCGCGCTGCTGTTCGCGGCCGGTATCAAGACCCTCAGCGGGCCCGTCCGCGACCCGCACTCCCAGCTTCACGGCATCACCGGATGGCTCGGCACGGGCGTCTCGGGGACGTTCCTCTACGCGATCGCCGCCGTCAACATCGTCGTGCTGTGGGGGATCGTCAGGGTCCTGCGGGAAATGCGCGACGGCCGCTGCGACGAGGCCGAGCTCGAGCGCGGCCTCGCCGCCGGAGGGCCGATGAACCGCTTCCTCGGGCGCCTCACGAGGCTGGTCCGCAAGCCGTGGCACGCCTACCCGCTGGGGCTGCTGTTCGGGCTCGGCTTCGATACCGCGAGCGAGGTGGCGCTGCTGTTCCTGGCCGCCGGCGCCGCCGGCGCGGGGCTCTCGATCTACGCGATCCTCTGCCTGCCGGTGCTGTTCGCGGCGGGCATGTCGCTGCTCGACACGATCGACGGCTCGTTCATGCAATTCGCCTACGGCTGGGCGGTCGAGCGGCCGGTGCGAAAGCTCTTCTACAACCTGATCATCACCGGCCTCTCGGTCGCGGTCGCGCTGCTGATCGGGACGATCGAGCTGAGCTCGCTGCTCGCCCAGCGGCTCGGGGCGCAGGGCGGCTTCTGGAGCTGGCTGGCGGGCATCGACATGAACGCCCTCGGCCTCGCGATCGTCGGACTGTTCGTCGCCACCTGGGCGCTCGCCGCCGCGATCTGGCGCTTCGGCCACATCGAGGAGCGCTGGAGCACGCGGACCGGCAGTCGGACCACCGCCGGCGGCACGGCGTGAAGGCCGCCTAGCTCGAGGGCCGCCCGCCGACACCGTTGCGTGCTCGGACTTCTGCATCCAGGAACTACGCCTGGCGCTCGGAGAGCCTCGCGGCGGCGACCGCCGCCTGGCCGAAGCTGATGCCGCCGTCGCCGGGCGGAAGCCGTTCGGGCACGAGCGCCCGCAGGCCGGCGCGCTCGAGCGCCGCGAGCGTCAGGGCGAGCAGCGTCCGGTTCTGGAAGACGCCGCCTGACAGCACGACGAGCTCGAGCCCGCGCGCGCGGGCCAGGCGCTCGCACGCGTCGGCGGTGGCGTTCGCGAGCCCGGCGTGGAAGCGCGCGGCGATCGCCCCGAGATCGGTGCCGGCGTCGAGCTCGCGCAGCGCCGCCCTGATGGCGCCGCGCGGGTCGAGCTCGAGCGAGCCCTCGGGCGCGGCGACCTCGATCGCGTAGGCGCCCCGCTCGGATGGATCGATCGCGCCCTCCAGCTCGATCGCCGCCTGGCCCTCGTAGGTGATCCTCGAGCGCAGCCCGCAGAGCGCCGCGAGCGCGTCGAACAGCCGCCCGACGCTCGTGCAGGCCGGGGCCAGCTCGCTGCACGCCAGGCGCGCGATCGTCTCCCAGCGCTCGGCGTCCACGCTCCCGGCGAGCGTCCGCGGCAGCGGCGGCTGGGTTTCGCCTTCTGCTGCCTCGAGCAGCCACGCGCACGCGAGCCGCCAGGGTTCGAGCACCGCGGCGTCGCCGCCCGGCAGCCGGACCGCCCGGAGATGGCCGGCCCGTTCGAAGTCGCGCAGGCCTCCCACGAGCAGCTCCCCTCCCCAGACCGTTCCGTCGCAGCCGAAGCCGCTGCCGTCGTAGATCGCCGCGACCGCCGCGCCGCGCTCGCCGTGCTCGGCCAGGCACGCGGCCAGATGCGCGTGATGGTGCTGGACGGCGATCGCCTGCACGCCCTCGCGTTCGAGCGCGTAGCGGGTCGAGAGATAGTCGGGATGCATGTCGTGCACGACGATGGCCGGCTCGGTGCCGAAAAGGCGCTCGAAATGCTCGATCCCCTCGGCGAAGGAGCTCAGCGTCTCGTGGTTCTTGAGGTCGCCGATGTGGTGTGAGACCCACGCTCGCCGGCCGCGCGCCAGGCAGAAGGTGCTCTTCAGCTCCGCCCCGCACGCGAGCAGCGGCACGGGCGCGGCGGGGGTCAGCTCGATGCTCGCAGGGACGTGGCCCCGCGAGCGGCGCAGCAGCATCGGCCGGCCCGCTGCGACGCGTGCGACCGAGTCGTCGGTGCGCGTCTCGATCGGCCGGTCGTGCACGAGGAACAGGTCGGCGATCGTGCGAAGCCGGGCGAGTGCGTCCGCGTCCTCGTAGGCGATCGGCTCGTCGGAGACGTTCCCGCTCGTCATCACGAGCGCCGTGGCCGCGTCGGCGAGCAGCAGGTGATGCAGGGGCGAGTAGGCGAGCATCACCCCGAACTCGCGCGAGCGCGGGGCAACCGATGCCGCCACCGGCGCTGCCGGAAGACGCTGCGCGAGCACGATCGGGCGCGCGGGTGAGGCGAGTAGCGCGAGCTCGCCCTCGCCGAGCTGCACGAGCTCACGCGCGGCCTCGAGATCGGCCGTCATCAGCGCGAAGGGCTTGTCCTCGCGGTGCTTGCGGGCGCGCAGCGTGGCGACGGCCGCCTCGTCGTCTGCGCGGCACGCGAGGTGAAAGCCGCCGATGCCCTTGACCGCGACGATCGCCCCCGCGCGCAGCGCCGCTGCGGCGGCGGCGACGGCGTCCGGCGCTCCCGTGGACGCAGCGAGCGGGGTGTCGCTGCCTTGGAGGAGCCTCAGCGTGGGCCCGCAGTCGGGGCACGCGTTGGGCTGTGCGTGGAAGCGACGATCGGCGGGGTCCTCGTACTCGGCGCGGCAGCGCTCGCACATCGTGAAGCCCGCCATCGTCGTGAGCGGGCGGTCATACGGGATCCCGCGCGCGATCGTGAAGCGCGGGCCGCAGTTCGTGCAGTTGATGAACGGATAACGGAAGCGACGATCGGCGGGGTCGCTCAGCTCGGCGAGGCAGTCGCCGCAGGTCGGCGTGTCGGGCGACACGGGCGCCTCCCGCGCGCCCCCGGCCGGGCTCTCACGGATCTCGAATCCCGCGGGCGCCTCGAGCGGGCGGGGCTCGGTGCTGACGCGTTCGATGCGCGCGAGCGGTGGCGCCTGCGACGGGAGCGCCCGCAGGAATCGTGCGACGGCGTCCTCGGCGCCCTGCACCTCGATCTCGACGCCGTGCGAGTCGTTCAGCACGAAGCCGTCGAGCGAGAGCGCCGTGGCGAGCCTGTAGACGTACGGACGGAAGCCGACCCCCTGCACGGTCCCCTCGACGCGCGCGCGGGCGCGGACGAGCCGCGCGGCGGAGGCGGACGCGGGAGCGCTCAAATGGCCACCAGCTCGATCAGCTCGAGCAGCGAGTGGTACGCGCTCGCCTGCGCCTCCTGGATCCGCGGGATGTGCTCCGAGCGGGTGACGATCACGTGGTCGGCGAGCGACTGCGCGGCCACGCGCCCACCGTCGTAGCCGACCATCGCGATCGTCTCGAGGCCCCGGCGCCGCGCCTCGGCGAGCGCCGCGATGACGTTCGCCGAGTCGCCCGATGTCGAGAGCGCGAGCAGCGTGTCGCCGGGACGGCCGTAGGCAATCACCTGCCGCGAGAAGATCGCCTCGGTGCCGATGTCGTTCGCGATCGCGGTGAGGATCGCGGAGTCCTCGCTCAGGTCGAGCGCGGGGCGGCTGCGCCGCGCCGCGGGCGGGAAGCGCAGGTCGGCGACGACGTCCATCGCGTCGGTCGCCGAGCCGCCGTTGCCGAGCGCGAGCAGCTTGCCACCGCGCTCGAAGCTCGCCGCGAGCGTCGCCGCGGCGGCGGCGAGCGCGTCGCTGTTCTCGAGCAGCGTCTGCGCGCGCAGCGCGCCGATCTCCTGCGACTTCATCAGCACCGAGCGGCGCACGTCGTCGACGACCGGCTCGAGCTGTGTCTCCTGCTCGCCCAGGAACGGGTACAGGAAGCGCGCCGCGCCGGCGTCGTGGACGGGGCGCGAATCGCGCTCGGCGAGCAGCCCGCGCTGGTCGAAGAACACGTGCACGAGCTCCCACAGCACGTGGTAGAGCGTCTCGACCAGCTCCTGGCGCACCTCCACCGCGGCTGCGGGCGGCGCGAACTCGTGCTCGGCGCCCGCCGCTGTGAAGGCGATCGTCAGGCAGCCACGGCGCCTGGCCAGCTCGATCGCCCTCGCGGCCTGGCCCCCGTCGCGGTCGGCGTCGAAGGCGATCACGATGTCGCCGGCCTCCGCCAGCAGGTCGACCTCCTCGGCGGGCGTGCCGCCGCCGCCCGTCAGCCCGATCGCGGGCAGCGCTCGCTTGCCGACGATCACCGGGTGGACGAACTCGACGGCGACGTGCCGCGCGTCCGAGCGGCCGGCCGGCGTCGAGCCGACCGCGACGAGACGCCCGCTGCGCGCGAATCGCTCGGCCATCGTGTGACACAGGCGCGCGAGCCGCTCGGCCTCCGCCGCGAAGAAGCGCGCGTTCGCCTCGGTGCGCTCGTCGAGCATCCGCTCTATCTCCCGATGGCGTGCACCGCGGCCCGGCGCACGCGCCCCGCCGGCGAGCATCATCCCGCTCACATCGCGACCTCCTCCGGCTCCCTGCCGCCGGCCCGCTCGACCAGCCGTGTGAGCCATTCGCAGAGGGCGCCCGTGCCCTCTCCCGTGCGCGCGCTGAGCAGTATCCGCTCGACGGACGGGTTGACCTGGTCGAGGTTGTAGAGGAACCGATCCATGTCGAACTCGAGGTGCGGCAGCAGATCGACCTTGTTGACGAGCACGAGCTCGGCGGTGCGGAACATCAGGGGGTACTTCAGCGGCTTGTCCTCGCCCTCGGTGACCGAGGAGACCATCACGCGTGCGTCCTCGCCGACGCGGAACTCCGCCGGACAGACGAGGTTGCCGACGTTCTCGATCACCAGCAGCTCGATCTCCGCGAGCGGCAGCTCGTCGAGCGCCGAGCGGACCATGTTCGCGTCGAGGTGGCACTCGCCGCCGAAGCCCGGGTCGGTGTTGAGCTGAGTCACGGGGACGTGTACCGACGCGAGTCTCTCGGCGTCGAGCGAACCCTGCACGTCGCCCTCGAGCACGCCGACCGCGACACCTAGGTCGGGGATCACGCGCTCGAGGATCGACGTCTTCCCGGCTCCCGGAGCGCTCATCAGGTTCACGACGGTGACGACCGCGCGGTCGAAGTCGGCGCGGTTGGCGCGGGCGATCGTGTTGTTTGCGTCGAGCGCGTCCTCGACAATCCGTACACGGGTTTTGTGCATCACATCTCCTTGACCTTCAGGTAGCGCTGGATCTCCGGCAGCTGGGAGCGGACGGCGAAGCCGACGAACCCGAGGAACGCGAGCAGCGCGACGATCTGCGCGAATGGTCCGATGCGGATCTCCTTCATGGTCAGGGCACCTCCTTCTCGTGGGTTTCGATGAGCCGCTCGAGCAGCGAGTCGACGAGCGCGACCGCCTCGTCGAGCGCGGCCCGCACCGGCTCTGAGAGCTCGCCGAGCAGCTGGCCGTCCTCGGCGCTCATGCGCGTCTGCGGCTCGCAGCCGACGACGAACGTCCGCGGCGGGGCGCCGCCGAGGGCGCGCACGAGGCCGAGCACCTTGACGGGATCCATGCCGTGCGCGTCGAGCGCCACCTGCTCGGCGTCGCTCTCGGCCTCGATCAGGTACAACGTCCCGGGCGGCTCGCCGCGCGGCGTCGCGTCGAGCATCACGACCGTGTCGTAGTCGTCCTGCATCGCGTATGCGAGGTCCATCCCGCGGATGCCGAAGTCGACGACGTCGGTGCCGCGCGGCAGCTCCCGGCGCGCCAGGCGCTCGGCGAGCGCGACGCCGAAGCCGTCGTCGCCGAGGAACACGTTGCCGATGCCGGCGAGCAGGACGCGCACCGGCGGCCGCTCGAGCGTGGCCGCCTGCGACTCGAGCGGCTCGATCTCGGCGGGCGAGAAGAAGAAACGGTGTCCGGGCCGGCGGTCGAAGCCGAGCTCGCGGCCGGGGTCGTCGTCGACGACGACCGCGACCGAGATCCTGCCCTCCATGTCCTGCTCGATCGCCTCGACGATGGCATCCCTGCCCTCGAGCGCCAGATCGAAGACATCGCCGCTGCCGCGGGGCCACAGGCGCACGCGACTCCCCGCCCGCACGCGCGCCTCGCCGACCTCGACGCTGTCGGGTGCGGGACGCTCGAGCGACTCCCAGCCGGCGTCCACCGCTCAGCGCTCCATTCCGAACTCGCGGATCGTGCCGTGCAGCCGCATCAGCTCCTCGGGCGTGAGCGCCTCTGTGCGCTCGAGGATCTCTCGCGCGCGCGGGTCGGTCGCCCGCATCTCCGCCTTCTCCTCATCGGTCAGGCTGAGGATGTTGAGGATCAGCAACTGGTCGATCTCGCCTCCGTCGAACAGGTCCCCGGGGCTCTCGGGCGCGATCCGGGGGTGATCCTCGAGGATGATCGGCGAGCACAGCATCGTCGTGCGCGTCCCCGGCTCGCCGACGAGCACCGGCCAGGCTCCTTCGTTGCGGCAGGCCTTCGCGGCCCCGCGCAGCGCCTCGGGCGGGTCGGTGAGCGACACGAACGAGCCGCCGCGGGCGTGCAGCAGGGCGTGGGTCGAACAGAACGTGAGGGTGAGCGCCCGCTGGCGCGATCCCCCGCCGAAGGATGTGCTGTTGAGGACCTCGACGAGGATCCGCGCGAGCGCGCCGGACTCGCGCTCGCAGCTGATCCGGACCTCGCCGTCGAGCGCCCGCCAGCTGCGCGTCAGCGCCCCCACGGCGCGCCCCCGCTCGTCGAGTAGCTGCTCGCGCTGGGAACCCGCGCGGATCGAGATCGGGACCCGCAGACCGTGCGCGAGCGCGTCGACGGAGAGCCCGCTCGCACGGATCTCGCGCTCGACGGCCTCCTCCCAGCTCATATGGCGCTCGCCTGCGATCGTCAGCTCGTCGACTGGCTCGAAGCGGTCATCGAAGCGCCTGGCGACCGAGCGCTCGACGACCTGCAGGAAGCGCACCATCACGTCGATTCCCGCCGCCTCCCCGCATTCGAGCAGCATCTCGGTTCGCATCGTGCTGGGATCGTCCTCGTGCTCGCGGGAGTGCGCCGGCGGATAGACGCCTCCGAAGGTGAAGCGCCGCTGGTTCTTGAGCGCGGAACGGCGGTAGGGCCAGAGGATGTAGCCCTCGTAGAGGACCGCGTCGGCGATCGCCCTGACCTGCTCGGGCGCGCTCACGGCGCCTGCCGATCGGCGAGCAGCGAGTCGATCGCGGCCTCCCAGCTCTCGTGTGCGTGGCGGGCCTTGTACGCGCACAGCCGGTCGTAGCTGTCCCTGCGGAGGCGCAGCCAGGCGCTGTCGGGGAAGTGACGCTCCATCGCCTCGCGCCAGAGCGCCACCGGCAGCCGGTGCTCGACGTCGCTGTCCCAGGCGATGCGGACGGTCTGAAGGCCGCCGTTCGGGGCGGCGAAGAAGACCGAGCCGCTGAACAGCAGCTCGAGCGGGATCTCGCCGTCCTCGAGCGCGGCGAAGTAGCGAGCTGCGGTGACCTCGAGGTCGTAGGTGCACGGCACCGGCAGCTCGAGCACTGTCGCCTCCTCGAACGGCGGTACGACGGCCGTGGTCCGCAGCCACGGCAGCGTGCGGAGCGTCGTGCCCCAGCGCTCGGGCGTTCCGAACAGCTCGAGCAGGCGCTCCTGGGCGGCTTCTCCATAGGGCCGCTGGCGGGCGGCGATCTGGATCTGCACGTCGAGCAGGATCGAGCGGACCCGGTGTCCGGGCGCCCGGATCTCGACGTCGAACAGCAGCGTGGGCGTCGCCGTGTGCTCTGCGGCACGGACCTCGAGCACGTCGAACGCCAGCTCGGGACCGAGGCCGAGATGCGCGGGCGACTCGCTGCTGTCGATCGACACCGCGACGCCTAAGCGGGTGGGAGGTTCGGCATCCCCGGCGCGATCGGTTCCTCGATCTCGGCGTTGACGCCGGTCGAACGCTCGGCCGTCGAAGTCCCGCTGGGCGTGTGGCCGGGCATCTTCTCGTAGTTGCCCCGTTCGTTGCCCTGGTGGATCCCCGGGACGTGCGACGGCGCATCCATCGCGACGTCCGGCTTTCCGAGTTTCAGGCTCCCCATGTCAGCTCCCTTCCGTTGCGTTGGTGTTGCTCGGCTCTCTGTGCGGGCGCGCGCGCCCTTCGAGCTGCTCGAAGAAGCGTTCGATCTCGACCCAGACCTCCTTGCCGCCGCTGAAGCCGCGCCAGCTCGTGCGGATCACGGCGACGAGGCGGTAGCAGTCCTCGATCGGCACGAGCCACTGCCGGCGCGCACCGCGCGAACGATCGACGAGCAGCGCCTCGACGTCGCTTGCCATGCCGGCGAGGATCGGGTTCGCGGCCTCGATCTCGCTCCACGCCTCGATCTCGAGGCGCGATTCGGTCGCGCCCATCGGACTCGGGTAGAAGGCGGTCACGCGGCCCGCCGCCGAGTTGTGGAAGAAGAAGGCCATCTCGACCGGCAGCCGCAGGCGCTCCCAGGCCTGCTCGTCGAGGACGAGCTCCTCGAGGCGAAGCCGGCGCGAGGGCACGAGCCGGTAACGGACGCTCGGCGCCTCCGGACGGTCGAACAGGATCGAGCACGCGCGGCAGGCGCACAGGAGCTCGCGCGTCTCGAGATCGAGCAGGTGGCGGTGCTCGGGCTCGATCTGCTCACCGCACAGCTCGCACTGCTCGAGCGAGAAGCTCGGCTGCGTCCGCGCGTCGCGGCGCGCGAGGCGTCCGAGCCGCGGCGAGGCGAGGGCTCCCTCCGACGGCGCCATCGCCTATCCCGCGCCCGCGAGCGCGACCTTCGCGAGCCCGTCGTCGCCGACGAGGAGTGGGACCGGCGCGAGGTGCAGCTGGGGCCGGTCCAGGCAGCGCCCGGCGCGCATCGCGTCGTAGCGCACGCCGCAGCCCGGGCACGAGAGCTCGACTCCCTCGAGCGCGGCACCGGAGAGGCTCTGCTCGCAGGCGGGGCAGCGCGGCCGGTAGCCGTACAGCCTCCCGTCGAGCTTCAGGAACAGGATCGGCTGGCCGCCGATCGGCTTGACGAGCGCGCCGCCGTTCGCGAGCTCGGGCATCCCGCCGGCCATCGTCCAGCTCGCTTCGCCGGGGCGCTGCTCTCCCCCCGGGCTCGGCGCGGCGGGCAACTCGATCTGGAGCAGCCCCGCGCCGGCGCCCGCCGGCGGGGGGCCGTCGGTCGCCTGAGGGCCGTCGATCTGCAGCAACGGCGCGCCGCCGGGTTGCGCCGGGGCCGAGGCGCCCTCGGCGAGCACCTCCTCGATCTCGGGCGCGGCCTTTCCGATCGCGTTCTCGATCGCGAGCTTGAGCGTCATCGTCGAGGACGGGCAGCCGCTGCAGCTTCCCTCGAGCGAGAGCCGTGCGACGCCTCCCTCGAGCCCCAGCAGCTCGACGTCGCCGCCGTGGGATTCGAGGTATGGGCGCACCTCCTCGAGCGCACCGCGGACGCGCTCCTCGAGTGGTTCGGGGTGCAGGCCGTGGAGCAGCAGGAGGTGGGAGACGAGCTCGTCCTCGGCGAGCGCCCGCGCGATCCGGCCGTCGTCGCGGAGCGCGACCTCCTCGACGATCCGCTCGAGCCCTGCGCCGTAGAGGTCGAGCAGCGCCTGCACTGTCTCGGTCGCCTTGGCTCGCGCGGCGGGATCCGCTAGCTGCTCGAGCTGCTCGAGCAGCTGCTCGACGTTCGCCACGAGCGCCTGCGTCTGCTCGCGCTCCATCACGATGCCTGCGAGTGCTCGCCGAACATCGGCGAGTGCACCGTCCTGAGCGTCTTGCCCTTGCCGAGGTACATGTGCACGCCGCACGGCAGGCAGGGGTCGAAGGACCGGACGGCTCGCATGATGTCGATGCCGCGGAAGCTGTCTTGACCGTTCTCCTCGAATATCGGCTGCCCCATGACGGCGTCCTCGTA
Organism: Solirubrobacteraceae bacterium; assembly: GCA_036272475.1. GTDB lineage: Bacteria > Actinomycetota > Thermoleophilia > Solirubrobacterales > Solirubrobacteraceae > Palsa-744. The sequence goes on from DATAYP010000074.1 coordinate 45,190, forward strand.
CGGTCCCGGCGTCCCGTAGGAGTCGGTGGGGCTGCCGTTCCACGGCGTCGGCGGGTAGGGGTGGTAGTTGGCGATCTTGCCGTCGCGGATCACGAGGTGGTGGGAGAGCACGCCTCGCACCGCCTCGTGGAAGCCGCAGCCGATGGCCTCGTCGGGGACGTCGAAGTCCTCGAAGACCTTCGTCCGGCCCGAGCGAAGCTCGCCCATCGCGAGCTCGAGGAAGTGCAGCGCCATCGCGGCCGAATAGGCGACGAAGTAGATCCGCGCGCGGTCGCGCTCGATCGCGTTGGACCACTGCGGGACCTTCCACTCGAGCGTCTGCTCGGGCGTGTTCGGCGTCTTCGGGAGGTTGATCAGCACGCTCGAGCCGGTCGCGTTGACGTACGGCGTGTGGACCTTGCCGGCGAGCGCCGTCACCCACAGCCGCGCGAGCGCGCCGCCGCCCGTGTCGAGCGCGAGGTGCTGCTGGGAGCGCTTGTCATACCAGCGCGGGCTCATCACCCACGAGTAGTTGCCGCCGTCCAGGTCGCGCTTCTGCGGGCTCGGGATCGTCGTCTGGTTCCACGGGTGGCGCCGGTCGACGGGATTGCCGAGCGGGTCGCTCGGCACGAAGGTCTCCTCGTTGACCCAGTCCTCGTAGTAGGAGGAGCCCAGCAGGATGCGGATCCCGAGGTTGATCTCGACGAGGTTCGTCGTCAGCAGCTCACCGTCGACGACGACGCCCGGCGTGACGAACATCTCGTTGCCCCAGTCGTCCATGTTGCGGTAGCTGTAGTCGACGAAATCGGGGTTGTTCCAGGCGCCCCAGCAGCCGAGCAGGATCCGCCGGCGGCCGACCTCCTCGTATCCGGGAAGCGCCTCGTAGAAGAAGTCGAACACGTCGTCGTTCATCGCCACGGCCTTCTTGATGAAGTCCAGGCAGCGCAGCAGGCGGCTGAGGTAGTCGGTGAACAGCGTCGGCGTCGCGACGGTGCCGACGCCGCCCGGGTAGATCGTCGAGGGATGCACGTGGCGCCCCTCCATCAGGCAGATCATCTCCCGCCCGATGCGGCTCATGTGTAGAGCCTCCTTGTAGGTCTCCCCCGTGAACGGGTTGTAGGAGCGCATGATGTCGGCGATCGTCTTGTAGCCGTGGACGTTCGCCCCGGGCGCGTCGGTCTTCTCGGCCTTCGCGAGGACGCTCGGGTTGGTCTCTTTGACCATCTGCTCGCAGAAATCCACGAACACGAGGTTGTCCTGGAAGATGATGTGGTCGAAGATGTACTCGGCGGCCTCTCCCAGGTTGACGATCCACTCCCCCAGCGGCGGCGGCTTGACCCCGTAGGCCATCTGCTGCGCGTAGCACGAGCAGACCGCATGGTTGTCGCCGCAGATCCCGCAGATGCGGCTGGTTATGAAGTGCGCGTCGCGCGGATCCTTGCCTTTCATGAACACGCTGTAGCCCCTGAACAGCGACGAGGTGCTCTTGCACGAGACGACTTCCTTGTTCTCGAAGTCGATCTTCGTGTAGATCCCGAGGTTGCCGACGATCCTGGTGATCGGGTCCCAGGCCATGTCGACGAGCTTCCCGGCCTCCGGCTTGATCGATTCCCGTACGGCCATCTCAGCTGCTCCTTCCTGTTCCCCAGCGGGGGTCGTAGCCGGTCGTCAGTTCAGGCCTGTTGTGACGCCACTTCGTCTCCTTCTCCATCGTCTTGTTGGTGATCGCGCGAAGCCTGCGGATCACGGGCCCGTAGGTGCCGCTGATCGCCGAGGACAGCCCACCTCCGGGCGGCGCGTCCATGAAGGGCATGAACTTGTCGGGGAAGCCCGGCATCGTGCAACCGATGCAGATCCCCCCGACGTTGGGGCAGCCCCCGATGCCCGCCATCCAGCCGCGCTTGGGAACGTTGCAGTTGACGACGGGCCCCCAACAGCCGATCTTCACGAGGCACTTCGGCGAGTTGTAGTCGCCGGCGAAGTCGCCCTGCTCGTAGTAGCCCGCGCGATCGCAGCCCTCGTGGACGGTCTTGCCGAAGATCCACTGCGGGCGCAGCGCCTCGTCCAGCGGGATCGTGGGCGCGAGCCCGGCCGCCTGGTAGAGCAGCCAGGTGAGCGTCTCCATGAAGTTCTCCGGCTGGACGGGGCAGCCGGGGACGTTCACGATCGGGAGGCCGCCCGCCGAGCGGAAGTCCCACCCGAGGTAGTCGGCGAGGCCCATGCAGCCGGTCGGGTTTCCCGCCATCGCATGGATGCCGCCATACGTCGCGCAGGTGCCGATCGCGACGACGCCCCAGGCTTTCGGGGCGAGCTGGTCGATCCACCAGTTGAGCGTCAGCGGTTCGCCGGTCGCCTCGTCGTTGCCGAACGAGGTCCAATAGCCGTCGCCGTTGATCTTCTCGTTCGGTATCGACCCCTCGATCACGAGAACGTAGGGGGCGTCGAGTTCTTCGCGCGCCGCCTGACGGTAGGGCAGCAGGAACTCCTCGCCGCCGAGCGTCGGGGACAGGACTTTGTTGTGCAGCACCACCTCGGGGAGACCGGGGATCGCGCCGAGCAGCACGTCCTCGATGCTGGGCTGTCCCGCCGCGGTGATCGAGACGGAGTCTCCGTCGCAGCTCATCCCCTCCGAGATCCAGAGGATGTGCACCTTCTCGACACCTGAGCCCTTCTCTTCCGCAGCCATCGGCGTTCCCTTCAGTTCGAGGTGATCAGCTGTTCCTCCAGCACACTGCTCTCTGCCCGCCCGCGCGCCGCCGCTTGGTCCCCACGCGCCGCCGCGTCGCCCGTTCTGCCGTCGTCCCCACTCGCGGGCGCCCCGCGCTCCTCCGCGAGCTCGAGCGCCTCGACGAGCAGCTCCTCGCCGGCCAGCAGCTCGAGGTCGAAGCTCCCGCAGTGCGAGCACTGCAGGGGAAAGTCGGCGAACGTCGTCTCGCCGCCGCAGGACCGGCAGCGGCCGGCTGCGGGAACGTGATGGATCACGAGGTCGGCCCCCTCGAGCGACGTCCCGGCGACGAGCAGCTCGAAGGCGAAGTCCAGCGCCGAGGGGACGACCTGGCGAAGGTGGCCGACCGAGAGCTCGACGCGCTCGACGCGCCGCCCGCCGGCATGGCGCGAGACGATCTGCACGACCGAGTCCGCAATCGAGAGCTCGTGCATTCGCTCAGCAGATCCTCGGTAGTGGATCGCCGACGAGCTGGTCGATCACCCGGCGCCCGCCGAATCCCGTCTGCATCAGGACCATTCCCGGCGGCTCGGTGCGCACCTCGCCGATCTCGCACGCCGCCTCGCATCCCTCGACCGAGCGCAGCGCGGCGAGCGCGCGATCGACGGCGTCGGGGGCGAGGAACGCGACGAGCTTGCCCTCGTTGGCCACATACAGGGGGTCGATGCCGAGGATCTCCGAAGCGCCCGCGACGGCCGGATCGACCGGAACGTCGGCCTCCCGCACGACCATCGCGACGGACGAGGCCCGCGCGAGCTCGTTGAGCACGGAGGCGACGCCGCCGCGCGTCGCGTCGCGCATGCAGCGAAGCTCGGGACCGGCGGCGCCGAGCAGCGCATCGACGGCCGGCCACAGCGAGCGGGTGTCGGACTCGATCGGCGCCGCGAGATCGAATTCGCCGCGGGCGAGCATGATCGCGGTGCCGTGTTCGCCGATGCTGCCGGACAGCAGGATCCGGTCGCCGGGCCGCAGCGCAGACGGAGACAGGGTCGCGCGCGGGTCGCGGCGCCCGATGCCGCTCGTGCAGATGTACATGCCGTCGGCGTGCCCTCGCTCGACGACCTTCGTGTCGCCGGCGACGATCTCGACTCCCGCCGACCTGGCGGTCGCTGCGATCGCCTCGATCTCGCTGCGCAGCTCCTCGGCATCGAGACCCTCCTCGAGCACCAGCGATAGGCTCAGCGCGAGCGGCTGCGCCCCAGAGACGGCGAGGTCGTTGACGGTCCCGTTGACCGCGAGCTCGCCGATCGACCCGCCGGGAAACCGCAGCGGCCTGACGACGTATGAGTCGGTGCTCAGCGCGAGGCCGACACCTTCGACCTCGACCGAGCCGGCGTCGGCCATCTCGAGCAGCGAACCGCTCGCGAGGGTCGGCAGGAGCATCCCCTCGATCAGGCTCTGCGTCGCCTTGCCGCCGGCGCCATGCGCCATGTTGATGTGCTCGTCGCGGAACTTCGCGCGCTTTCCGCGGGCGGTCTCGATGATGCCGAGGATCTTCTGCTCGCGATCGGAGACCGGCGCGTGCGAGGCCATCAGCCCTCCGTTCCGCTGCGGACGGGGGGCGGCATCACACGACCTCCCGCTCGCGTGCGAAGCGGCCGTAGTTGTAGTAGGCGGCGCAGGCCCCCTCGGAGGAGACCATGCAGGTGCCGATCGGTCTCTCGGGCGTGCAGGCAGTGCCGAAGACCTTGCACTCCCACGGCTTGATCACGCCCTTCAGTACCTCGCCGCACTGGCAGGCCTTGGGGTCCGCCACGCGCAGGCCGGGGACGCTGTAACGCCGCTCGGCGTCGAGGTCGGCGTACGCCTCGGAGATCTTCAGGCCGCTGTGCGAGATGAAGCCGAGGCCTCGCCACTCGAAGTGCGGGCGCAGCTCGAAGACCTCCGCCATCACCTCGAGAGCGCGCTCGTTCCCCTCGTAGGGGACGACGCGCGTGTACTGGTTCTCGACCTCGCAACGGCCCTCTGCGAGCTGGCGCAGGATCATGACAATCGCCTGGAGGATGTCGAGCGGCTCGAAGCCCGCGACGACGACCGGCTTGCGATAGTCGGCGGGGATGAACTCGAACGGGCGCGCGCCGACGACGGTCGAGACGTGGCCCGGACCGATGAAGCCGTCGAGCCGCAGGTCCGGCGACTCGAGCAGCGCGCGCAGCGGCGGGACGATCGTGACGTGGCTGCACATGCAGGAGAAGTTCTCGATCCCCTCGGCCCGGGCGCGCTTCAGGGTGAGCGCCGTCGAGGGCGCCGTCGTCTCGAAGCCGATCGCGAAGAACACGACCTGGCGCTCGGGGCTCTCCCGCGCGATGCGCAGGGCGTCGAGCGGCGAGTAGACCATGCGGATGTCCGCCCCCTCGGCCTTCGCGTCGAGCAGGCTTCCCCTCGAGCCCGGCACGCGCATCATGTCGCCGAAGCACGTGAAGACCACGTCCTCCTCGAGCGCCAGAGCGATGCCGTCGTCGACGCGGCCCATCGGGATCACGCAGACCGGGCAGCCCGGGCCGTGGACGAGCTCGACGTTGGCGGGCAGCAGGTCGTCGATGCCGTACTTGTAGATCGAGTGGGTGTGCCCGCCGCAGACCTCCATCATCTTGTAGTGGCGGCCGGGCTCGAGCGATCCGAGGATCTCGCCCGCGAGCGCTCTGCCGAGCGCGGCGTCGCGGAACTCGTCGACGTACCTCACGCCGGCTGCTCCCACGGCGCGCCGCTCCTGGCGGGCGCGGCGGCGTTCTGATCGAGGTTCGCGAGGGCCACGCCCGCGTGCACGAGCAGCGTCTGTCCGCGTACGACCGGTTCGACGAGATCTGTCGCGACCTCCTCCCCGCCCCGCGGCTCGCCTGAGCTGTTCACGCAGATCGCAAGGCCGTGGGTCCGCTCGACGCGGATCACCCGCATCAGGATGCCCTCGTCTCCGCAGGTCACGCAGTGGCTCGAGCCCGACTCGCATGCCGACGGCGCGCCGCGGAGGGCCATCTAGGAGACGCTCCTCACCGGATCACGCTCCCCTTCAGCTCCTCGAGCTCCTGCTCGTACTCGGCGCCCATGTCCTCGAGCAGGCGAAGCGTCGCCCGCGCCTCCTGCTCGTCGACGCGCGACATCGCGAAGCCGACGTGGATCAGCACCCAATCTCCCTGCTCGACCCCGCCCTCGTCGAGCAGCCCGATGTTCACGGTCCTGCGCACTCCGGCGACCTCGACCCTGGCCAGCCGATTGGCCGAGTCGACGATCTCAACGATCTGGCCTGGGATCGCCAGGCACATGCGATCTCCTTCTCCGAGTGCTGATCCGGACCCTATCACCGCACCCTCTTTCCTGAGTACGCAGCTACCCCTGGCCTCAGGAGTCGAAACGGTCCGGCCCGCTCCTCTTGCCGGGGCGCTCCCTAGACTCGCCGGACATCCGAGGAGAGGACGATCGAGTGGGCGCCGTCGAGCTGGATCGCATGACCTGGCCGGAGGTCAGGACCGAGCAGGAGCGGGGACGCGACACGGTCGTCGTCGCGTTCGGGGCGACGGAGCAGCACGGGCCGCACATGCCGCTTGGGACCGACGCGCTGATCGGCGACCACCTCGCGCGGCTCGTCGCCGAGCGCCTCCAGGCGTTCCTCGCGCCGACGGTGCGGCTCGGGTGCTCCGAGCACCATCTCGCGTTCCCCGGGACGCTGTCGCTGTCGGACGGCACGTTCGGCGCCATCGTCGAGGACCTCCTGCGCTCGTTCTCGCGGGGCGGCTTCGCACGGGCCGTGCTGCTGCCGACCCACGGAGGCAACTTCGCGCCGCTCGCGGCGGCGCTCGAGCGGCTCGGGCCGGCGCCCGGGATCGAGGTCCGCGCGCTGACAGACCTGGGCGCGCTGTTCGCGATCGCGCAGCTGGGGGCCGAGGAGCACGGGGTGCCGCTCGGCGAGGGCGGCGTCCACGCCGGCGAGTGGGAGACCTCGATGCTGATGGCGATTCACCCCGAGCTCGTCCACGGCGATCGCGCCGAGGCGGGCTACACGGGCGATCCGCAGACGGCCGTCGGAGCGATCTTCGGCGAGGGCGTCCACACGGTCTCGGAGAACGGCGTGATCGGCGACCCCGCTCGAGCGAGCGCCGAGCACGGCGAGCGCTACTGGAGGGAGGTGCTCGAGATCACGCTCGCGGCGATCGCCTGAAGCCACCCGCCGGCGGCGAGCACCTCAAGACCTTCCCGCGAGCAATTCAGGACCTTCGCATGAGGCGCGGGGCGCTCGAGCGCTGCCGCGGATTCCGGCGGCGGCCGCCGACCGAGGAGAGCAGGGCCCGGGAGCGCCTCCAGCGATCGCGCGCGCCGCGCAGGTGCCCGACGTGGCCGCCGGCGTGGTACTCCTGACGGCCGAGCACCGCGAGCAGCTGGCCACAGTCGCAGACGATCTCGCGGCGCAGGGCGTCGCGCTCGAGCACGAGCCGCCCGTTCGCCTTCCCGTCGTGGTCGCACGAGGCGACCGCGGCGGTGTCGGCGAGCCGGATATCGAGGCGAGCAGCCACACATCGAGAGTTCGACGGCGCGGGGTCGTCTCCTACCGGACGCGACCCATGCGAGGGCCGTCAAGCGGGAGCGGCCGCGATCGCGGCCCGGCAGGAAAGCTGCGATCTCGGAAGGCGGCCCGGGGCCGGTGTGAGCCCGGCCCCGGGCGCTGACCCCTCCGTGGGTGGCAGCGGCTCCTTGGTCGGGACTAACCTCGCCGGCTGCCGCAGGCACCGTAGCCCGCGGCAGCGTTCACGTTGTTACTGCGGCGAGACGAGCCTTCTACGGTTTCGATGTCAGCCAGGGCGTGAACTGGACGGTCCCGCTGGCCGTGTTGCACATCCCGCCGGCGTTCGGCCCCTTCGCGCAGCCCCACCAGTCGTTCTGAGCGTTCACGCTCGTACCCGGTCCGCCTTCGGCCCCAGCGCCGTTGGCGACGAACGAGTCGTTCGGTGACGCGGTCACGGTCGCCTGGCCGCCCGCCGGCTGCCCTGCCGTGGGGGTCGTCTGCGTGACGAACAGCCCGGTGGTGAAGTGCGACAGCATGTTGCCGCTGAGCGTCGCGGTGACGTCGCCGTAGCCGAAGCGCAGCTGGTCCGTGCTCACGTACGCACCGAAGGTTCCCGCTGGGTTGCTGGTTGCGGCGCCGGTGCCGTTGGCGCGGTTGTTCGCGAACGTGGGCCCCTGGCCGGGAACCGCGCCCCCGAAGGCCGCAAGGCCGACAGAGCAGCCGGAGACTTTGTTCGATTCGACGCTCGCCGAGACGTAGGGCACGAACACGAAGATCCCGTAGCCGTCGGTCTTGCATTCCCGGACGGTGTTCGCCCTGATCGTGTCGGGGGAGCCGCCGGAGCCGCCGTTGTTGTCCGTGTGGACGCCGCTGCCCGATTTCGAGATGAGGTTGTTCAGGAACTGCGTTCCGGTCGACCAGTTCGCCGAGATCGCGTCGTTTGCGTTCAGCACTTTGTCGTAGGAGATCACGCCCGAGCCACCGAAGTCGAAGATCGCGATCGAGGCTTCTTCGCCCTGCACGTTTTCGACGGTGTCGTGGGTGAAATCGAACGTTCCTCCCGACGATGCGTAGATCCCTCGCAGGTAGACGCCCGTGACCTTCACTTTCGAGACGGTCAGGCTGTTGTACCTGCCCGCTTCGTGATTCGTGATGATCCCGTTGCGCGCGTCGATGTCTTCTCCGCCGACGATCACGCCGCTCGTCAGTTTGGGGTTGTCGCCCCTGAGCGAGAGGCTCGTGATCGTGACGTTGTCGGCCTGTACGAGGAAGATGTCGCTGGCTTCGCCGCCGCAGAGCGACCCGCCGCCACAGACCGGCTTGGACGTGGCCGGGTAGACGACCGTGTTGAGGCCCGCGCCTTTCAGCGTCACGGGCTTGTCGACGACGACGTTCTCGTAGTAGCTGCCCGCGCCGATCGTGATCGTGGCTCCGGGCGCTGCGGCGTTGATCGCCGATCGGATGCTGTTGAAGAAGCAGCCGCTGGGGCACACGAGCGGCGACGCCGACGCCGCGCTCGCGCCCGCGAGGCATCCGAGAGCGACCGCGGCGGTCACCAGCAGCCGAACTGTACGTCTCATCGTTCCCTCCTCCATCCCTGTTCCCCCCCAAATGGGCTGCGCCGATCCTACGGGATCACCGCAACAGAGGCCGCCCCCCAAGCCCTCCACGATCGCCGGGTCGCCGGCCGTCCCGCCTCGGTGGTCGGAGCGACCGCACAGCGCTGCCCGTCCCCGACCGGGCCGTGAGAGGGGAGCACGACCGCGGCGCCGGGGACGGGCTGGAGAAGGGCATGGAGCTAGTCGACGCCGTCCCTGAACGGCAGCCGATCCACGACTCCCGTGAGCTCGAAGACTCGCTGGACGAGCGTCGGCCCGGGGATCACGGCGAATTCGGCTCCGGCCTCCCGACAGAGCTGCTGGGTGAGCAGCACGAGCCTCAAGCCGGTGGAGTCGATGAACGTGAGGCGGCTCAGGTCGAGCGCCAGCCGGCCCGCGTTTCCCGCACAGGCCGTGACGACCGTCTCGAGGTCCGGCGCCGTGGCCATGTCGAGTTCGCCGGTGAGCATGAGGGTGTGCGTGCCGCCGGAGACGACGTCCTGGATCTCGAATGGCTCGGCTGCTCCGGTGCGCATCCGATGTGACCAGGTCCAGCTGTCCGAGTAAGCCATCTGCGGTCCCCCTCCCGCGGCGTTCATGTGACCGGACAGACGCGTCTGTCGTGGAGCCCCCCCGTCCGTTGACCGCCTTCGATGCCGTTTCAGGGCAGGAAGGCCGGCTGACAAAAGGGTACCGGCGGCTCGTCCACCACGCAAGGGGTCCCCTTGGCCCAGGCCTCGACCCGCGTCCGCTACAAATCACCGCGAGCGACGTGTGTGCGGCTCGGATCGCACGCTCTCCCCCGACGGGGGATGATGGGTAGAACGATGGAGAACCGGTGACCGCAGCCTCTGCAGGCGTTCGCGCTCCCCTCTCAGAGGATGAGCTCGCTTCGCTCGACGCCTACTGGCGCGCGGCCAACTACCTCTCCGTCGGTCAGATCTACCTGCTGGAGAACCCGCTGCTGCGCGAGCCGCTCGAGCCCGAGCACACCAAGCCGCGCCTACTCGGCCATTGGGGCACGACTCCCGGTCTGAACTTCGTCTACGCGCACATGAACCGCGTGATCCGGGCGCGCGCGTTGAGCGCGATCTACGTCACCGGCCCGGGTCATGGCGGCCCGGGAATAGTCGCGAATGTCTACCTGGAGGGCACCTACAGCGAGGTCTATCCGCACATCGGCCGCGACGAGCACGGCCTGCGCCGGCTGTTTCGCCAGTTCTCGTTCCCCGGCGGGATCCCGAGCCATGTCGCACCGGAGACGCCCGGCTCGATCCACGAGGGAGGCGAGCTCGGCTATTCGCTCGCGCACGCCTACGGCGCGGCGCTCGACAACCCCGATCTGCTCGTCTGCTGCGTGGTGGGCGACGGCGAGGCCGAGACCGGGCCGCTGGCGACGAGCTGGCACTCGAACAAGTTCCTCGACCCGGCCCGCGACGGTGCCGTCCTGCCGATCCTGCATCTGAACGGCTACAAGATCGCCAACCCGACGGTGCTCGCGCGGATCCCCGAGCGGGAGCTGCGCTCGCTGCTCGAGGGCTACGGGTATGCGCCGCGCTTCGTCGCCGGGTCCGAGCCGGCGCAGATGCACCAGCAGATGGCAGCGACGCTCGACGAGGTCACGTCCGAGATCGCCGAGATCCAGCGTGCCGCGCGGGAGCACGGCGGGGAACGCCCGAGCTGGCCGATGATCGTGCTGCGGACACCGAAGGGCTGGACTGGGCCGAAGGAGGTGGACGGGCTGCCGTCGGAGGGCTCCTTCCGCTCCCATCAGGTGCCGATCCCGGACGTGGCCGGCAACCCCGAGCATCTCGCCCAGCTCGAGAGCTGGATGCGCTCCTACCGCCCAGAGGAGCTGTTCGACGAGGGCGGCGCCCTGAAAGCCGAGCTCGCCGCGCTCGCGCCGGATGGTGAGCGGCGGATGGGCGCGAACCCGCATGCCAACGGCGGCCTGTTGCTGCGCGACCTCGAGCTGCCGGACTTCCGCCGGTTCGCCGTCGCAGTGGAGCGGCCGGCAAGCGGCCTCAGCGAGCCGACGCGCGTGCTCGCCGCGTTCCTGCGCGAGATCATCGCTCGCAACGCCGATCGCTTTCGCATCACCGGGCCGGATGAGACCGTCTCGAATCGCCTCGGGGCCGTGCTCGAGGCGACCGAGCGCCAATGGGACGCCGAGACCAAGCCGACCGACGACCACCTTGCGCGCCACGGGCAGGTGATGGAGGTCCTCTCAGAGCACCTGTGCGAGGGCTGGCTCGAGGGCTATCTCCTGACCGGTCGCCACGGCATCTTCAACAGCTACGAGGCGTTCATCCACATCGTCGACTCGATGTTCAACCAGCACGCCAAGTGGCTGAAGGTCTCGCGCGGAATCGCCTGGCGCCGGCCGATCGCCTCGCTGAACTACCTCCTCTCCTCGCACGTATGGCGCCAGGACCACAACGGCTTCTCCCACCAGGACCCGGGCTTCATCGACCACGTCGCCTCCAAGAAGGCGGAGATCGCGCGGATCTACCTGCCCCCGGACGCGAACTGCCTCCTGTCGGTCGCCGATCACTGCCTGCGCAGCCGCGACTACGTCAACGTGATCGTCGCCGGCAAGCAGCCGTCGCTCGACTACCTCTCGATGCCGGACGCGATCGCGCACTGCTCACGCGGGCTGGGCATCTGGGAGTGGGCGAGCAGCTGCGGCGACGACGAGCCCGACGTCGTGCTCGCGTGCGCCGGGGACGTGCCGACGCTCGAGACGCTCGCCGCGGCATCGATCCTGGGCGAGCGCCTGCCGCAGCTGACCGCGCGCGTGGTCAACGTCGTCGACCTCATGCGCCTCGAGGCGGAGGAGGATCACCCGCACGGACTGTCCGAGCGCGAGTTCGACGCGATCTTCACGACGTCGCGGCCGGTGATCTTCGCCTTCCACGGCTATCCGTCGCTGATCCACCGGCTCACCTACAAGCGCTCCAACCACTCCAACCTGCACGTGCGCGGCTACATCGAGGAGGGCACGACGACGACGCCGTTCGACATGGTGATGCTCAACAACCTCGATCGGTTTCATCTGGTGATGGACGTGATCGACCGCGTGCCCGGACTGGCCGAGCCCGCGGCGCACATCCGACAGGACATGGAGGACGAGCGCCTGCGCCATCGTGCCTACACCCGCGAACACGGGGCCGACCCGCCCGAGATCGCCGACTGGCGCTGGCCCGTCAGCCCCAAGCCGGACACCGGCGCCTAGCCGGGTGCGCGTGCTCGTCATCAACGCCGGCTCGAGCAGCCTGAAGCTGACGCTGCTCGGCGGCGAGGATGAGACGATCGCCTCGAGCGAGCTGAGCGTCACGCGCTCGCGGTTCGACCTCGACGAGCTCTCCGAGGCGCTGCGCTCGGGACTCGGCGATGCCGACGCCGTGGGCCACCGCATCGTCCACGGCGGCGAGCGGTACCACGAAGCGGTGCGGATCGACGCGCGCGTGGAGCACGACCTTCGGGAGCTGACCGCGCTGGCGCCCCTGCACCAGCCGAAGTCGCTTCAGGCGCTGGAGGCCGTCAGCGAGCGGCTGCCCGACCTGCCCGCCGTCGCCTGCTTCGACACGGCGTTCCACACGACGCTCGCGCCGGCGGCGAGCACCTATGCGCTGCCGGCGGACTGGCGTGAGCGCCTGCACCTTCGCCGCTATGGCTTTCACGGACTCTCACACGCCTGGGTGGCGCGCCGCGCGCCCGAGCTGCTGGGGCATGCGCCGGAGGGCCTGCGGATCATCAGCTGCCACCTCGGGGCCGGCGCCTCGCTGTGCGCGATCCGCGACGGCGTCTCGGTCGACACGACGATGGGCTTCACGCCGCTCGAGGGGCTCGTGATGGCTACACGGTCGGGGACCGTCGACCCGGGACTCCTGCTGTGGCTTGCCGAGCACGAGCGGATGCAGCCCGCCGAGCTCGCCCAGGCCCTCGAGCACGAATCCGGTCTCCTCGGGCTTTCGGGGAGCGCCGACATGCGCGAGATACTCACGCGGGGCGAGCGCGGCGAGGACCAGGCGGAGCTCGCGCTCGAGGTCTACATCCACCGGCTCCAAGGCCTGATCGGGGCGATGGCGGCGGCGATCGGTGGCGTCGACGCACTCGTGTTCACCGGCGGTGTCGGCGAGCATGCGCCGGCGGTGCGCGCGCGTGCCTGCGCCGGGCTCGGCTTCCTCGGCGTCGCGTTGGACGAGGCCCGCAACCTCGCCGCCGAGGGCGACGCCGAGATCGGGGCCGGGGAGGCGGCGGCGCGAACGCTCGTGCTCACGGCACGCGAGGATCGCGAGATCGCGCGCCAGACCCGGGCCGTTCTCGCCTGAGGTCGGGTCCGACGCGTAGCTGACCGTTCTCGACTGGCAAATCCACGGCGTGGACCTCGAAAGGTCACACGCCTTTGCCCTCACATCGGAGAAGCCCCGCACCTGCGGGACTTCTCCACGTGAGCCGTGCCGCGGCTCCCCGGCGCTGCTGGGCGGTGGACGACGACTGAGACCGCCCGGACTCGAACCTGGGAGCTGCCTCGTGACTTGTTACTTCAGCGGGCTGAGGTGGCCGTTGCACGCCGTGCCAGGGACTCCCGGAGGAGTGTTGCCCAGCCGGTGTTCGGTTCCTGGAGATTGCGTGCGTGTTTCAAGCTCACCGAAACCTTCACGGAGATCGTTCAGTCCCGAGAAGGCGCAGATCGAGTTGGCATGGGTGGGTGCGGCCGTGTCTTCTTCTGAGCCTGAGCCGGCAACACCCGGAATTCCCGGAGGCCCCTTGACCTCGCCGGCAAACACGACACCTCCACTCAAACCCACGACGGCGACTGTGCACACTGCAGTCGCGAGCATCGACTTCATCCGCATAGGTCCATCCCCTTTCCTTGAGGAACGTTGCTGCTCGTGCCCGAACCTACTGGAGTTGAAGCCGTGGCGTCAGCCGTAGCCGCGTAACCGGCGATCGAGCAGCAATCTCGGGCGGTCTGTATTCATTGCGAGACGATGGCCGCCCGTCCCGCAGACACCCCGACGGGCGCGGGTGTTGGGCTGCCCGAGGTGGGTCGGGAGTGGGGGCGAATCGGCTGTATCGGCTTCGGTGGCCCACCCGCGCACATCTCGCTGCTGCGCGAGCTGTGCGTCACGCGCCATCAATGGTTGAGCGAGGGTGAGTTCGAGGACGCGATAGCCGCGTGCAACCTGCTCCCGGGCCCGGCGTCAACTCAGCTCGCCATCCTCTGCGCGTGGCGTGTCGCAGGCCCCGTCGGCGCACTCGTCGGCGGCATCGCGTTCATCGTCCCCGGCTTGGCGTTGATCCTTGCCCTCGCGGTCGTGTTCCTCGCGAGCGCTCCACCTCTCTGGGTGGGCGGCGCGGGTGCAGGCGCCGGAGCAGCGGTGGCCGCTGTGGCCGTGCGAGCGGGAGTCGGCCTGCTCCCGGCAAGTTGGCGAGGCTCGCCCCTTCACGCCCGTTGGCTCGCCTACGTGCTCGTTGGCGGCGTGGCAGCAGCGACTCTCGGTGCGTTGCTTGTCGTCGTGCTCCTCGCTGGCGGGCTCCTGGAGGTTCTCTGGCAGGGTCGGGTGCGCCAAGGAGGACGCTTGGCGCTTCACGTGTGGCCGCTGTTGGCAACCGTGTCCGTGGCTACTGGCGGGACCTTGGCGCTGGTCTGGGTTGCGCTCAAGGTAGGCGCGCTCTCCTACGGCGGGGGCTTCGTGATCGTGCCGCTGATGCAGGCCGATGCAGTCAGCCACTACCACTGGATGACCTCCGTGCAGTTCGTCAACGGCGTCGCTCTCGGCCAGATAACTCCCGGCCCGGTTCTCCTCACAATCGCGTTCGTCGGGTACGCAGCAGGGGGCATCGGCGGAGGGCTACTCGCAGCCGCGGTCGCGTTCGCCCCATCGTTCGCGTTCGTCCTCCTCGGCGCGAGGCACTTCAGCCGCCTACGTGCCAATCCTCAGGTGCAATCGTTTCTTGACGGGGCCGGACCAGCCGCGATTGGCGCAATCATCGGCGCGGCGGTCCCCCTCGCGCTAGCGCTGCACACCGGTTGGCAGTTCGGTGTGCTCTCGGGCGCAGCCGTCGCGCTCCTCCTCCTCCGACGGAGCGTAGTCCCGGTCCTCCTCACCGCGGGCCTGATCGGCGCGATCGTCGGTGCCACCGGGGCGCCTCTCTGAGCGGCGCGCGAGAAGCGGGGCGCAGCGGCCGTGCGAGCGAGGCGTCGCGCACCCCAGCGGCTTCCGCTCAGTGGGCCCGCCAGGACTCGAACCTGGGACCTACCGATTATGAGCCCGCTCGGTGAGCGTCGTGGAGTGTCGCCGAGCCGGAGAAACGGGGCCTCACGCCCGGATCGACCCGTTCGAGTGTCGTCGAACGGTGTGGGGCATGTTCACACTCGCGTTCACACCTCAGGTCCGCCGCCGCGCCGCCTGACGATCACCGTGGTCCTGCGCTCGAGGCGCAGCGCGTCAGCCTGCAGTCGGTGAGCGGTTGGTCGATCGCGCGGGCGAAGGTGGCGAGGTCGGCGCGCGCGCTGCGCAGATCAGTCGCCATCGTTACTCCCCGGCGAAAGCTCTAGCGGGATACTGGACCCGCGATGTCCGAGGAGTCCACGACCTCCGACCTGGTTGAGCTTACGCGGCGCTCCCATGCGCCGTTGGCGAGTCGTGACGTTGACGGGATCATGCGCTTCTACGGCCCCGACGCCGTGTGGGACCTCTCGACGGGGGGGCTGGGGGTGTTTCGCGGCCACACGGCGATCAGAGAGTTCATGGAGGACTGGCTTCGCTCCTACGACCGCCTTGAGGTTGACCTCGAGAACGTGGTGGACCTCGGCAGCGGAGTCGTGTTCATCGTGGCCAATCAGAAGGGCCGGTTGGCTGACAGCGGTGGCGAGGTCGCCGTGCGCTACGCGTCCGTCATCGTGTGGGAGGACGGCTTGATCGAGCGCGTGACGAACTACCTCGACACCGACGAGGCCCGTGCTGCCGCCGAACGCCTTGCCGAGGAACGGGGGTAGGCGATGACGCAGGAGAACGTGGAGGTCGTGCGGGCAGCGTTCGCGCGGCGTACCTCCGCGACGACGAGACGACCAGTCGCGAACTCAGTGATCCGAACGTCAGCGTCTCAACGCGCCCGGACCAGCCCGACGTGCAGGAGTTCCACGGCCTCGCGGGCCTGCGCCAGGCATCCTCCGAATGGACCGACGCTTGGGCAGAACACGTGATCGAGGCGGTGGAGTTCGCCGACGCCGAAGAACACGTGCTCGTACGCACCCGCGAGG
>DATAYP010000075.1:0-75051 GCA_036272475.1 Solirubrobacteraceae bacterium
ATAGGGGAGCTCCTGCCCGTCCTCCGTGTGAGCGACGCTGCGCTCGTGGTCGACCCACTGGAGCGCTCCCGGTATCAGCTCTGCGGCGACGTCCTTGGCGATCGGCGCCAGCGGGTAGCGGCGCGCGCCGGCGAAGGAGAACGGTTCGCCGACGGTCATCGGGCGGTAGACGAACTCGTCGTTCGGAGCCAGGACGGTCATCTGGACGTGATCGGCGGCGAAGTGCGTCAGCGCGAGGGCGGTCTCGATCGCTGCGACGCCGCCGCCCGCGATCAGCACTCGGAACTTGTCTGAGTGTGCTTCCTGGGTGTTCATGGTGTGAGGCTAAGCTGGCCCGCGCCTCGTGACAGCCGAGAAAAGCCGCTCGCTTGCGGTGGTGGACTACGTAGATCGCGAGCCTGCGGACACGCGTCGAGCTGGTGGTCGAGCGCTTCGGTCGGCCGGGCCAGCTGGTCCTCGAGAGGCTGCTCGAGCTCCTCGAGGTTCTCGCGCCAGCGTTCGGTCACACGCGGGAGCAGCGAGGCGTCTTGCCGGTGCGCGTAGGTCTGCGCGCCTTACCTCGCCCGCGTCGATGCGACCTTGCAGCGTGTCGGACTCGTCGACCCGCGAGCCGTACGTCTCGCGACGCTCACGCTAGTCATTACCCTTGGCGGCGTGCATCGGTGACCGGCACGTGTCTCGCTGCGGATAACCCGTAGGTGCTCACCGCTCGCCGCGCCGGGGCGCCTGCGACGT
Organism: Solirubrobacteraceae bacterium; assembly: GCA_036272475.1. Lineage (GTDB taxonomy): Bacteria > Actinomycetota > Thermoleophilia > Solirubrobacterales > Solirubrobacteraceae > Palsa-744. The sequence continues at coordinate 736 of DATAYP010000075.1, forward strand.
GGTTCAATTGCTGGGCAGTCAGCATGCTCGATTCGCCCTGCGGCTCGCCCCGCGATGGCAGTTCGGGCCGGCGAGCACCACACAGCGGGGGTAGTAACTGATGGACCGATCGACGCAGGGGATCCTCGAGGTGGCGCGCAGCGTGCTCGCAGAGCTCGACATCGAGGTCGTGCTCGACCGTGTCCTGCGAGCTGCACAGGAGCTGACCGAAGCGCGCTATGCCGCGCTCGGCGTGCTCAACGAGTCAAAGACCGAACTCGTGCGCTTCCTCACCCGCGGCGTCGATGAGGCCACCCATGCCGCGATCGGCGCCCTGCCGCGCGGGCGCGGGGTGCTCGGGGCCCTGATCGAGGACCCTGTGCCGCTGCGCGTCGCCGACGTCACCGAGCACCCGCGCTCCTACGGCTTCCCGCACGGGCACCCGCCGATGAGCACGTTCCTCGGCGTGCCGATCCTCGTCGGCGGCACCTCGTTCGGCAACCTCTACCTGACCGAAAAGGCCGATGGCGAGCAGTTCACCGACGCCGACGAGCAGGCTTTGGTCGTGCTCGCCGACTTCGCCGGTGTCGCGATCGATCACGCAAGCCGTTACACCGGCGCAAGCGAGCACCGCGACGAGCTACAGCGCACCGTCGACGCGCTCGAGGCGACGACACAGATCGCGCGCGCCGTTGGCGGCGAGACCGATCCCGAGGTGGTGCTCGAGCTGGTTGCCAAGCGCGGGCGTGCGCTCGTCTCCGCCCGCGCGCTGGTGATCGAGCTCGAGCGTGGCGCAGAGCTCGAAGTCGCCGCGGGCGCCGGCGAGCTGCCCGCGGGAATCGTCGGGCATCGCGTCGCGCTGAGCGACACGGTCGCTGCGCACGCGATCCGCACCAACCAGGTCCAGCGCCTGGAGGACGAGCTCAACCGCGCGCGCTTTGACGAGCACGGCATCGGCCGGCTCGGCGTAGCGTCAAAGGGCGGGCTCGTCGTGCCGCTGGTGTTTCGCGGACGAAGCTACGGTGTGCTCGTAGCGCTCGATCGCCTGGATGACGGCCCGAGCTTCTCAGCCGAGGACGAGCGCCTGCTGCAGTCCTTCGCCACGAGCGCCGCGACCGCCGTGGCCACGGCGCAGTCGGTCGCCACCGAGCGCCAGCGCCAGCGGCTCGCCGCCGCCGAGAGCGAGCGTCAGCGCTGGGCCAGGGAGCTTCACGACGACACGCTGCAGAGCCTCAGCGCACTGCGCTTCGGCCTCTCGGCCGCAAAGCGAACCGACCGCGACGGCGAGCTCAAAGAGGCCGTCGGGCAAGCCGTCGAGCAGATCGAGGAGGCGATCGCCAACCTGCGCGCGCTGATCACCGACCTACGCCCAGCCGCACTTGACGAGCTCGGCCTGCAGGCCGCGCTCGAGGCGCTCGCCGAGCGCACAGGTCGCCACGGCATCGCCGTCGACGTCAGCGTCGAGCTCGCCCGCGAGCGTGGTCTCCCGCCCACCAGGCTCGCCGGCGACCTCGAGACCGCGCTCTACCGGATCGTCCAAGAGGCGCTGACCAACGCGCACAAGCACGGCGAAGCGCGCCGGGCAGTCGTCGAGATCCACGAGGACGACATATGTGTGCACGTGCTCGTACGCGATGACGGCAAGGGCTTTGACCCCACGGCAAAGACCGATGGCTTCGGCCTGCTCGGGATGCGCGAGCGCACCGCGATACTCGGCGGCGAGCTCGACGTCGACTCGACTCCCGCCGGCGGCACGGTCGTGCGTGCCCGCATTCCGACGCTGCGGCGTGAGGCCGCAGCCGGCCCGGCGGCCGCCACGGCTTAGCAATACCGACAGCGATCGAAGATCCGGGCGCCGGCGAGCTACCGCGGAACGCCCGGGTTCGGTCAGTTCGGTCAGCTCGACTAGCGATGGTCGAGGACGACCACATGCAGACACAGCAAGGCGGTACCGTCAGCCGAATGACAGACGGCGCGGAGCGGGCCAGCACCGAGGACGGCGTGATCCGCATCGTGCTCGCCGATGACCACCGGGTCGTGCGCAGCGGGCTGCGCCTCCTGCTGGAGAGCGAGAGAGGGTTCGAGGTCGTCGCCGAGGCCGGCGATGTCGACAGCGCGCGCCGCTGTGTCCGCGGGCACCACCCCGCCGTGCTCGTGCTCGATCTGAACATGCCCGGCGGGTCGAGCCTCGAAGCGATCCCGCAGATCCGCGCGGAGTCACCCGAGACGCAGATCGTCGTCTTGACGATGCAACAGGAGCCTGCCTTCGCGCGCGGGGCGCTCGGCGCGGGCGCGCTCGGGTACGTCCTGAAGGAGGCCGCCGACGAGGAGCTCGTCGAGGCCGTCCGCAACGCGGCGGCGGGGGAGCGCTATCTGAACCCGCGCCTGGGGGCACGAATAGCCTCCGAGCCGCCGCCCGGGCCGCCCGACGATCTCTCAGAGCGCGAGGTCGAGGTGCTGCGCCTGATCGCACTCGGTCACACCAACGCCGAGATCGCCGAGCAGCTGTACTTGTCGGTGCGCACCGTGGAGACGCATCGCTCGCACATCCAGCGGAAGCTTCGGCTCTCGACCCGAGCTGAGCTCGTCCGCTACGCGCTGGACCGCGGGCTGATCGACAGCAGCCCCACCGGGGGCTAGCGTCTCATCGTCGCATCGAACTCGAATCGACTCGCACAGACGTCTCGCCGCGCGAGCAAGACGGCCACGGTGCCCCCAGCCGTCATCGTCAGACGGGCCGGAAGCCGCGATATTCGAAGATGGTCCTCGCGCCGTTAGACCGCATCGCCACGGACGAGTCGGGCGCTACTCGCGCTGGGACGCCCAATAAGCCTTCGCCTCCGCCTCCATGGCGGCCAGGCGGGTGTAGTAGTCGGCGAACTCGTTGAGGTGCGCTCGCGCGATCTTCGCGGTGAGGGTCACATCATCGTCGGTGACGTTGGTGGCGAGATCTTGTGTGCCGTGCTCAAGCTCGACGTCCATCCCCATACGAAACTGCTCGACGTCGAACGGCGATGTCACCCAGTCGATGCCGATCCCCTCGCCGGCCGCACGGGCCTCCTCGGCGGTGAAGTGGGCCGTATCGCTCACGGACCGCAGCCTACGCCCAACACGCGGGCGCCGTCGGATCGTGGCGGAGGGATCGAGCTACTCGGCTCCTACCGCGGGCGCCGGTGCGAGATCGGATGCCCTAATCAGCCGTTCGGAACCTACCGGCACGTCCTAGACGGCGCAGACCCTCCGGCACTGCACGAATGTGAGCCGAAATGACGACGGGTTTCCGCCCCGGACCTTGCCGAAAACTACGGATGGCCACGATCGGTGGTTCCCGTAGGTTCCCCACCGATGACTGATTGGCGAGCGGGAGGAGAGCGACCTTGAGTTCCGCAGGCGCGATCGTGTTGGGCGCCGTGTTCAACTTGAACCACCCCGCGCACACGGTGGATTGGCACTTCATTCACCTATCGGTGGCCAACGTCGTGGTGATCGGGCTCATGTTCGTCGTCTTCGTCCTGGCGATCCTGCTCCCCTTCCCCGGGACGGCGGGACGACACGAGGCACGCGACGACGAAGGGTCCTCATGAGCGACGTCGCGGCTCCCACACCCGCAAGTCCCCCGCCGTCTAAGTCGTGGACCGTCAAAGTCCGCGACAAAGGCGTTGAGGCGCTGCCCCCCGACCGTCTGTTGCCCGATGGCCAGCCGACCTACGTGGCGTCCTGGATATACGTGTTCGGCGTCGCAAGCATCGCCTCTCTGATCGTGCTGATCGCGTCTGGCTCGATCCTCGCGCTGAAGGGGCCGGCCTGGTGGCACTACACAGGCATCGGGCATTTCTTCAACAGCATCCACCTTTGGAGCGTCGAGCTGTTCTTCTTCGCCATGGTCGTGCACCTGTGGGGCAAGTACTGGATGGCTGCCTGGCGCGGGGGCCGCGCCCGCGTTTGGGCGACCGGCGCGATCACGTTCCTCGTCGCCGTGCCGGCAGCGCTCACGGGCTACGTCTCCCAGCAGAACTTCGACGCCCAGTGGATCTCCACGCAGGCCAAGGACTCGCTCAACTCGGTAGGCGTCGGCTCGTTCTTCAACGTCACGAACTTCGGCCAGATGTACAGCTGGCACATTCTGCTGCTGCCGATCGCGGTCGTCGTGCTCGTGGCCGCCCACGTGCTGCTCGTGCGCCGCCACGGCGTCGTTCCGCCCTTCGAGCTGGAGAAGAAACTGCAGGGCACCGCGAGCCCAGCTCGGGAAGGCGACGGGCCTCGCCGTGAGTCGACCGGAGCGATGTCATGAGCCTCCTCCGACCGAAGGACGACACCCAGCGGTGGACCGGCGGCTACGCGCCCTACGATCTCATCAAAGAGCTGTTCATCGCCGTCGGCGTCATCACAGTGCTGGCAGTCCTGCTCACTGTCCTGCTTTCTTCGCCCGACGACAAGCCGAGCACGATCGCCCAGTGGTCGCGGCAGAAACCCATCGACTTCGTCTCCGCGGCCGTGAAGGAGCTGGACGCCACCAGCCCGACGGCCGAATATGGCCCGCCCTACAACCACAGCTCGGGCAGCGTGCAGCACTTCCTGTTCCTGCACCCGCAGCGGTGGCTCGGCGTCAGCCACCCGATCGACACCGAAAAGGACTTCGTCGTCAGACCGCTGGCAACCATTCCCAACGATCCCGCGCTGACGGCCGCGCTCGCTCAGTACACCGCGGCTCCCGAAAAGCAGAAAAAGGAATGGGCCGAAGCGTACGCAAAGCCGCTCGAAGAAACCGCGACCGCCGAAGAAGAAAAGAAGACGCCGCCCAACACCGTCACTGAAAGCAACGGCACCGTGAGCGTGAAGCCCAGCGGGAGCGCCGGCCCGGTCCCCGCGATGATGACGAGCCTGCTCGCCCTGGCCGAGAGCGGCGGCCTCGACGGCAGCCTGCTCACGAGCAGGCAGTTCTTCCAGACCGACTACACCAAGCCGCTGCTGTTCATGGCCGACGGCGGGCTGCTGGCGGAACGCGCCGAACAGCAGCACCTGCTCGGCAAGCAGTGGGGCCTGATGAACGAGACCGGCAGCTATCCGGGCCAGCCCTGGCTGTGGCTCTACGCCCTCTGGTACCAGGTCGAACCGATGAAGTCCTCTCCAAACGCCGACATCCAGGTGCTGCTGATCATGGGCGTCCTGAGCCTCGCGTTCGTCTTCATCCCCTTCATCCCCGGCATCAACGCGCTCCCGCGCAAGATCCCGATCTACAAGCTCATCTGGCGTGAGCACTACCGGTCCCTGCCCGCCCCCCCCGCGAGCAGCTGACGGCGACGCTAATCGGCCCACCCGCGGTTCGTCAGGTCTCAGCCATGCCGCGCTACGCACAGCTCACGTAGCCGCGAGATATGCGCGGGTGGCCCGCCAAAGTTCTTCTACACGGCAAGCGCGGGCGCCCGCTCGCTTGCGAGCTCCTAGGCCAGTTCACGATGCCCCTCGGAGTCCTATCCACATTGCGCCGGAACGTCCGCCCCCTTGCGGGCATCCACGTCTTCGATCCGACCAACGCGGCTACACATCTACGGTTAGCCCAGCGCGGCTAGACGTGCGATCCTGAGTTTCCAGCTTGCGCGGTCCATTCGTCGCGTATCTGAAGGCAGTCGGCGGGCATCACTCCCTCGAGCCGCTCGATGACCTCGAGCCAGCTCAGCGCGGACTGGTAGTGGCCGGCACGGGCGTCGGCGAGGGCAAACGTCAAGGCCAGCTCGCGAGCTTCCTTGTGAGCCTCGCGCGAGGCGGCGAGCGACTGTGTCGAGGGGGGGCGGTCCTCGAGGGACGCGCGGCCCCCGAGGGTGCCGAGGTGCGCGAGGTACGGGCTGAGGTAGCGTCCGGCGATCTTGGTTGGGGGCCACCACATGGCGTTGCCTGCGACGTCGCCGCTCCCCGCCTCCGTGGCGTGGACGGCCGCCCGCAGGAACATCGGCGCGACTCCCGTCAGCAACATCCCACGCAGCGTCGGTGTGAACACCGGCAGCTGCCGAGATGCCCCCAGTTCGGCCGCAATGCATTCGGCTGCCACATCCGCCTGCTGCGTGGCGATCCCACCCTGCTTGATCGGGAATGTCGTCCCGTCGCCCGCGGCGTAGACGGCCTCCAGTCCGGCAACCCGGCAGTGCTCGTCGATCTCGATGAAGCCATCCGCGTCAAGCGGGAGGCCACTGATCCGCGGTCCGGCCAGGCGAGGAAGGGCGACGACCTCGTCCACCTCCAGCGTGGCGCCGGAGCAGAGCGCGAGACGGCCCGAACCGAACTTCTCAGCCGTGACGCCGACGGCGATGCGAATCCCTCGATCGAGGAGCTGCTGGCGCAGCATCTCGCCTGCTGTTGCCCCGAAGATCGCCAGCGGGTGCTTCTCCGGCGTCACGATCGTCAGCTCAACCTCGGCGATGCCTCGCTCAGCGAGCCGGGCGGCGGTAAGGAGCGCCAGCTCATAGAGCGGCAGCGTCCAGCTCATCCCGGATGGTGCGGTGAACGCGAGACGCGAGACCTGCCCGTGCTCCACTCGCTCGAGCAACTCCGAAAACGCGCCCGTGTCGTCTGCGCCGCCGAAGGAGAGTGCGCCTGCGAGCCACTCGACGCGCCTCGCTCCAACCGCGACGATCGCCGCGTCATAGCTCATGCGCACCCCATTGGCCAGTTCGACGCACCGCTCCTCGGCATCCACCGCCGCGACGGTTTCGGGATGGACGTGCGCATCCAGCTCGCTCGCCACTTGCTTCATGTCGAAGACATGGCTCTGAGCCTGGCCAAATGGCTCTGCCACAGCCATCGGCTGATACACGAAGCTCGGATTCGGCGCGATCAGGTTGATGTGAGGCGCAAGGACAAGCATCTCGCGAAGTGCGAGCAGCGCCTCGATCGCGGCAACGCCGCCACCGCAGATCACGACCCGGGGCACGACTCTCACGCGAACGCCGCCAGACGAGATCGCAGCGCAATGATCGTGCTCATGCGTGAGACGCTAGGTCCTTCGGCACTGGGGCACATCCGTGGTACGACCCGACTTTGACCGTAGTCCGCCACGATCGCGGAGCATCTGGCGAGGGCGTCTAGCAACTCCGGGCAGTGCCGGTCACCCGAAGGCCATCAGCTCGAAGATCACGAGCACAAGCAGCGATGCACCGTACTAGCGACGCCACCCGCGGGGCACAGGTGGCGTCCCGTTTTCGCGTCACTCGCTTGCCACGCAACCGATGTGCCATTTCACCCGCGAGCGCCAGCTCCCGCCAGCTCGTTGGCATCCATTCTCGCGAGGGCCGCGTCGAGCACCGCATACTCGGCCTCCTCGATTGCCGCAAAGGCGTATTCGATCGCGAACGATGCGTCGCGTTCGGCGTGCTCGGCGTGCTTCTCGACCTCGTCGGCGCCGTGCTCCGTTTTTTTGCTCTCGATGTCCGCGCGGATCTTGGCGATGTGGTCGCTCCACGTCCTTTGCATGTGTGCCCACCCGGCAGAGATCTTCCCCTTGCTTGCGTCGGCCTTCTCGCGCAGCTTCTCGGCTTGTGCCTGAGACGACGCGCGCGCTGCGGAGACGTCCCGTTCGAGATCCGCCTTTGTCTCCTCCCGGGCCGCTTTCGCGTGCGTCTCCGCTTCCTTCGCTCGAACCGAGAGCTTGGCCAGCTGGTCTGATGGAGCCAATATCGTCATCTCTAACCTCCTCTGAAGGTTTCACGACACCCAGAAGCGCCGATGCTGCTCTGAGCCTCAACATTTCGACCTTTGGCTCGCCAAAGGTACGCAGGTACAGTCACAGCCCGATGACGCTGTCGCATCAGCGAGGGGCCACATCCCCGGCTCGGAGGACTACGCATCCAGCCGACGGCGGCGTTAGCTGGTCGGAAGTCCGTCGATCTTCGTGTGCGGGATGCCGTCCAGGCTTCGCAGGGGCTCCCCATCGCTGCCACTTCTGGCGTCGTAGACGAAGCGCTCCGAGAGCGACCCGGGATGACCTGATCGAGCCCCGGCACGACCGCTACGGCTTTCGGCCACGCCTTCTACGGAGATGATCGCCACCTGCAGGGTGAGCCGGCGAGCCATCAGGTCGAACAGCTGCCGCCGATCATGGTCAGTCGACCTCGCCGAGGCGGCCACGGGGGATGCCTGTTTAGAGGGCGGCTCAGGCGGGAAGCTCCGGAAGTTCCCGAGAAATCTCGACGCGATGGGGAGCGACCGTGACGCGACTAACCTTGCGGACGCCTTCGACGGCCCGCCGACGCACAACACGCACTGGGCTGCTGCTCGCTCTGGCGACCGCGATACTTGCCGTCTGCGCTGCGAACGCCGCCGCCGTCATCGTGCACCTGCCCAGCGGCAGAACGATCAGCGTGCAGCCGCTTCGAGGAGCAGCCACCCCGGCGCTCGGCACCTCTCCCGGCCCGCTCAAATACCACGGCGGTCCGATCATGCCGTCGAACACCAACTACACGATCTACTGGGACCCACCGGGGGCCCCGGCTTACCCGGCGGAATACCAGTCGGGGATCAACAAGTACCTCGAAGATCTCGCGCACGACAGCGGGGGCTCGCAGAACGTCGACTCGGTGGCCACTCAGTACAAAGACGCGGCCGGGGAATTCGCGAACTACAACTCGCACTTCGGCGGCGCGCTGATCGACACCGACCCGTACCCGGCCAGCGGCTGTAGCGCGGCGACGATCTGCTTCACCGACGAACAGCTGCGCGCGGAGATCAAGCACTACGTGGAAGCGCACGGTCTGCCTCGTGACCTCACACACGAGTACTTCCTGCTCACCCCTCCCGAAGTCGAAGACTGCGCCGAACTGACGGCGTGCTCGGCGGGAAGCAAGCTCCCGATCTACTGCGCCTATCACGGAAACATCCCGACACCGGGAGGGGTGATCATCTACTCGAACGACCCGTACGTGACGGGCAACAGCGGCTGCGACGACGGTGAACATCCCAACAACAAGCCCTCCGACGGCGCGCTTCAGGGTGGTCTCAGCCACGAGCACAACGAGTCGATCACCGACCCGGAACTCAACGCCTGGAGCGATTCGGAAGGCAACGAGAACGGCGACAAGTGTCGTACCGGAGAAGAAGCAAGCGAATACGGGACACCGCTCGGGAAAGCGCCCGACGGCTCTCGCTACAACCAGGTGGTCAACTCCGGTCTCTACTGGTATCAGCAGGAGTGGAGCAACGAAGGCAGCCAGTGCAAGCAGCGCCGCGCGGCGGGTGCCGCGCTGAGCGTGACCAAGCTGGAACCGGCGTCAGGCCCCAAAGCGGGCGGCACGACGGTGACGATCACGGGAACGGGCTTTGCTCCCGGGAAAACGGCTTTCAAATTTGGGGCCGCGAACGCGACCGGGGTGAGCTGCAGCTCGACCACCTCGTGTACCGCCGTCTCCCCCAAAAGGGCGAGAACAGGGAAAGTCAACGTGATCGCCACGGTCTCCGGCGTCAGCAGCCCGAGAAACCCGCCGGCTGATCAGTTCACCTACGTATAGCGGGACGAGGTCCCTTCATAGAGCCTACGGGTGTGAGCGGTTTGCTCCTCGCCGACTCGTAGGTCGCATCGGGAGTGAGGGGAGTGCGGGCAAGCACTCGCTGCCCCATCGCCTGAGCGAAGGTGCTCGTGCACCAAGCGCACGGCCGCCGGCGCGCCGGATGACACCCGATCCTCGGCGCAGGGCCAGACTCGGACATGAAGCGGCCCGAAATGGGTAATGCCGAGGGGAGAACGTAACGCGCAGACCCCCCCCAACGAAAGGCGCAACGATGGCCGCGACCCGAGCAAAAGCTCAAGCATTTGCATTTCCCTCGAAGCAGAAGGAGCCGATCGGCGACGCCGCGCATGTGCGCAACGCGGTCGCGCGCTTCAGCCAGGTCAAGGGCGTCAGCGACAGCGAAAGAGACGCCGCGTGGAGGCGCATCCGCGCTGCCGCACGGAGATACGGCGTGGACATCGAGGTTCGCGGCTGGCGCCAGCTCATGCGGAGAGGCCGCTGACCGACGGCCGGTCCTCGCAAGATCGACATCCGCCGCCGCGCCGGCCGGCTGCCGGCCCGGCGGGCGGACCCGTGAGCGGGCCGAGGTGGGCAGTGGGGCCACAGGGGCATCGAGCTCGCTGCCGCGATCGGCGCCTCGCCGTTCACCACGACACGTTCAAGCGGGTCTTTTGAACAGCTGGCGCTCGCGCTCGGCCCTCGCCCGGACGACGCATCCCTCGACGTGGTCATTGACGAGGCCCATCGCCTGCATGAACGCGTAGACGGTGGTGGGCCCGACAAACTGCCAGCCCTGCTTCTTGAGGTCGCTTGAGAGAGCCTCTGACTCGCGCGAGGTGGAGGCGGTGTGCTGCGATGCCGGCTGCTCGGTGCTGGGCTCGAAGCGCCAAATGAACGCAGCAAGGCTGCCGTCGCGCTCGATGAGCTCCTTGGCGCGGCGGGCATTGTTGATGACCGCCTTGATCTTGCCGCGGTTGCGCACGATGCCCTCGTCTTGCAGGAGCCGCGTGATATCCCGCTCGCCGAACTTGGCGACACGGTCGAGGTCGAAGCCCTTGAACGCGGCGCGGAAATTGTCGCGCTTGGCGAGGATCGTCCGCCAGCTCAACCCCGACTGAAAGCCCTCGAGGCTCAGCTTCTCGAACAGGCGAACGTCGTCTCCCACAGGGAAACCCCATTCGGTGTCGTGGTAGCTGAGGAACGCGGGCGTGGCGGCCGACCACGCGCAGCGCGGCTCGCCGTCGGGGCCGAGAACGATCGTGCTCACCGCTGGACCCTAGCCTGAGCGTAACCGCGCGCGCCGGAACCTCCCAATAACTCCTCAAAGCTGCTAGAAAGCTCGTTGCCTGCCGCATCGACTTGGCGCCCGCGCCCGTCGACCGGCCTCCGGTAGCGCGGCGAGGGAACGGACAAGGAGGGTCTGGGTGTCGTCGAAGGACCGCAACACCACGCAGTTCCTGAGCTGGACCGTGATCCTGGCCGCGTGCGCGGCGGTCGCTGCGTCTTGTCTCGCTGTCGCGCCTGCGACCCGCGCCGCGCTGTTGCCCCCGGTCAACCTGACGCACCCGAAGATCTCGGGGATAGCGGAAGCCGGGCTCAAGCTCCGCGCCTCGCGTGGTTCGTGGTCGAACGGTCCGACGTCCTACGCCTATACCTGGCGGCGCTGCAACGCGCTGGGAGGCAGTTGCGTGGCGATCACGGGGGCCGTCCACGCCGCCTATCTGCTCGGCAGCGCTGACATCGGAAGGACGCTCCGCGTGACCGTCACCGCGTCCAACGCGGCGGGCCGCTCCTCGGCGATCTCGGCGCCGACGAGCGTGGTCAAGGCCTCCACCACGGTGCATCACCTCGAGTACGTGTTCAACGACGGGCCGGTCGAGGTCTACGACATCGACCACCCGTTCAAACTGGTCGAAAGCTTCTCGTTGCCCGGGACGACGCGCGGCGTGCGGGGCGTCGCCGTGGCCCCCTCGACGCACATGATGTTCGTGTCCTTCGGCGGCGATGGCGGAGGCAACGGCGACGGCTCGGTGCTCGCGTACGACCTCGTAACCAAAGAAGTCGTGTGGTCGGTCAACCTCAACTCCGGGATCGACTCGGGAGCTGTCAGCAACGATGGCAAGCTGCTCTACATGCCGTGCGGCGAGCTGTGCTCGACCGGCACCTGGAACGTCATCGACACCTCCAACGGCGCGGTCGTCGGCGCGATCGTCCCGAACGGCACCGGACCGCACGATGGCGTGATGTCGGCGGACGGCAAGGTTCTCCTGCTGGGGAACCGCAACTATCCATACGTCAGCCGCTACAACACCGTCACGAACAGCTTGCAGCCGCAGATCGGACCGCTGGTCGGAGGCGTGCGGCCGCTGTCGATCGACGGCAGCGACCACGAGATATTCACCACCGCCACCGGCTTCGACGGCTTTCAGGTGTCGAGCTCGGAAGCCAACTCGGTTCTCTACACCGAGTCCTTCGGCGCGATCCCCCAGCTCTTCCCCTTCTCCACAGCGAGCCATGGCATCTCGCTCTCGCCGGACAGCAGCGAAGCGTACGTCGTCGATGCAGTCCAAAAAGAGGTCCAGGCGTGGGACGTCCACGGCGTCGGCGTCCACGTTGCTCCCAAGCTCGTGGCGGCGATTCCGGTCAACGGCCTCACGGGAAGCGAGGCCGGATGCGCCTACGACTGCGGCCGCGACGGCTGGGTTCAGAACACGCTCGACGGCCGCTACGTGTTCGTGGGCGACTCCGGCGCGGTGATCGAAGCGGCGACGCACACGGTGGTCGCGAACATCGGGAAGCTCCTCAATACGCGCAAGATGATCGAGATCGACTGGGCCAACGGCGTTCCCATCGCCAGCAGCGGGCGGACGGGCGTCGGCCACTCGGGCTGAACTCGCCCGCAGCGGGCGCCGCGACCGTTAGCACATCCGTCCGTTCGCCTTGCGCAGAACGCCGCCGCCGAATAGGAGAGGTGGCGGAGTTAAGGAATCTACGGCGTACGGTTTGCGCGTCGGAAGGTGAACCTGCCGATGAGACGTATCGGTCTTGCGGGCGTCGTGCTCGCAGTCGTGTTCCTCACGTTCGTCAGTGACGCCGGGGCCGAAGCCCCGACCAAGATCTGCGTGCCGGAAGTGGCGAGCAAACCGGTACTGTCGCCGAGCGCCAAAAACGAATGTCCTACGAAAACGACGACGAAATACAGGACAGAGGTGCTCCCTGGTCCGGCGGAACTCGAAACGTTGGACAGGATCCTCCCCCATCTCGACTACGTCGCAGCCGGTGTCGGCGGGCAGCCCACGGTCCGGTTCTCCGGTGTCAACGTGCAGGTCGTGAACGGCGAAGGGAAGACGGAAGCGGTCAACGGCGAGGGCAACCTCGTGATCGGGTATGACGAGAACGCCGGAAGAACGCAGACCGGCTCGCACAACCTCATCCTCGGCGAACAACAATCGTTCAGCAGCTTCGGCGGACTTCTGGCGGGCTATGGCAACACCGTCAGCGGCCGCGAGTCCTCCGTCACCGGGGGCGCCCTCAATACCGCTAGCGGCTTCTACACCTCGATCGCCGGTGGCATGCAGAACACCGCGAAAGTCGAAGCAGCCTCGGTCCAGGGCGGAAGCAAGAATCTCGCCGAAAGCAGATTCGCCTCGATCTTCGGCGGCAAAGAACTGACGGCGAAAATCGAATACGAAGCGATCCCGTGAGGACCGGTTGGGTCGGTCCGGCAGCGCTCTGAACGGCGCGCGACTATCCTGGCCCGAGCAGCCATCGAGGAGCTCGGAAGATGACCACCACCCGAGAGTTGTTGGACGCGTCGCCGAGCGACATCCCACTCGGTATCGCCGAGGTCGCCGCCGCAATCGATGCCTGCCTGGACTGTGCCCAGGCCTGCGTCGCGGACGCGGACGCCGATCTCGCCGAGCCCGACGTCGAGGAGATGCGCACCTGCATCGCGCTCTGCCTGAACTGCGCAGACGTGTGCGACGTCACCGCCCGGTTCCTCTCGCGGCCCGCCCGGTGGGACCAATTCGCCGTTGATCATCTGCTGCGAGCCTGCGTCCGCACATGCACGAGCTGCGCCGAGGAGTGCGCCCGGCACGCCGACCACCATCCTCACTGCGCCGTTTGTGAGAAGACGTGCCGCGCGTGTGTGCGGGCGTGCAGCGCTCTGCTCGACGCTGAGGCGCTCGAGGAGCTGCAGAAGCTCGGCGGCGCCTGAGTCACGGCGTGCCGTGCTGGCGGATCGACGTCCCGTAGCCCGAGCTTCCCGACCGACCTTGCTTCGAGATGGCCGCCCACCGAGGCTGTGGAGGCGCTCGTCATGGCGGCCCAGCGGGCGCGAGACGCCGAAGGCTGGCTCACGCAGCGCCCGCCGCGCAGCGAGCTACGCGGGGATTGAGTCGCGAGCGGTCTCGATGCGATCCCGATCGGACTTTGTCGGCGGCGCCGTGCGGCGTAGGCTGACTCGCGAGAACCGAACCGAGGAGGGACCAGATGGAGGCCAGCCAAACCCAGCACGGACAGATCCCGCTGATCCTGATTCACGGCGCCTGGCTCTCGGCGCGGAGCTGGGAGAACTACGTCGAGTACTTCGGCAGGCGGGGATTCGCAGTGGCGGCGCCGGAGTGGCCACGCAAGCAGGGTGACGTCGAGGAGCTGCGGGAGACCGCCGAGGCGTCGGCCGGCCTCGGGGTCAAGGAGATCGTCGACCACTACGAGGGGCTGATTCGCGACCTCGATCGTCCACCGGTCCTCATCGGCCACTCCTACGGCGGCCTGTTCGTCGAGCTGCTGCTCGATCGCGGCCTCGGCCGCGCCGGTGTGGTGATGAGCCCAGCCCCGCCGAAGGGGATCCTGGCACTGCCGTTCTCGACGCTGAAGGCGGCCTCCCCAGCGCTCGCGCATCCGTCGAAGTGGCACGGGGTCGTGACGCTGACGCTCGAGGAGTTCACCTACGCGTTCGTCAACACGTTCTCCAAGGAGGACGCGGCATCGGCCTACGGGCGCTACGCGGTCCCCGAGACGGGACAGATCTTCTACGAGGCCGGCTTCGCCAACTTCCACCTGCACCCCCCGACAGAGGTCCACTTCAAGAACGAGAATCGCGCCCCGCTGTTGATCGTGGGCGCAAGCGAGGACCACACCGTTCCCGCCTCACTGGCGAAGGCGCAGTACAAGCGCTACGAGCGCTCTCCGGCGCGGACCGACTACCTCGAGTTCGACGGCCGGCCGCATCTCCACATGGCCGCCCCGGACTGGCAGGAGGTGGCGGCCGCGATCGACAGCTGGCTCGACGGCGTGCTGGACACGCCCATCGCAGCCACCGGCGATGCCCCGGAGGCGAACGATCATGGAGCTTGAGCTCGGAGACAGGGTCGCGGTCGTCACCGGCGCCAGCAAGGGCATCGGCCTCGCCGTGACCCAGCTGCTCGCAGCCGAGGGCGCGCACGTCGTGTCCGGCGCTCTCACGGTCGACAGCCTGCGGGGGCTCGAGCGCGTAACCGCGGTCGAGGTCGACCTGGTCGAGCCCGGAGGCTCGGAGCGGCTCGTCGCCGAAGCCGTCGAGCGTCACGGACGGGTGGACATCCTGGTCAACAACGTCGGCGGGGTGCACCTCCGGACAGACGGCTTCCTGCAGATCACCGACGAGGACTTCGAGCGCTCGTTCCAGCTCAACTTCTTCGCCGCCTTGCGTGCGACTCGCGCAGCGGTCTCGCAGATGATCGAGCACGGCCAGGGAACGATCGTCAACGTCGCCTCGGTCAACGCCTTCTTCCATCCCGACGGACTCGTCGTGGACTACGGCGCCGCGAAGGCCGCACTGCTCAACGTCGCGAAGGCTCTCTCGCAGGAGCTCGGCCCAAAGGGGATCCGCATCAACAGCGTCTCGCCGGGACCCGTCGCGACCGACCTGTGGCTCGGCGACGCGGGCGTAGCCGCGACGATCGGCAGAGCCAGCGGGACCAGCGCGGATGCGGTACGCGAGCAGGCGACGGCCGGGATGCCCAGCGGCCGCTTCACGGCCCCGGAGGAAGTCGCGACGCTGGTGGCCGTGCTGGCCTCGCCAAAGACGGCGAACGTCACCGGCTCCAACTACGTGATCGACGGCGGCCTCATCAAGACGATGTGAACCGGGCCCCTCGGCTCCGGGTCGTGGATCGAGGATCTACCCGCCGAGCGACCGCGTGTCGCTGAATTCGAGATAGAGGTTGCGCTCCGCGAACAGCCAGGCGCCGGATTGCTTGACATAGCTGTCCAGGTAGCGCAGGTAGGCCAGCATGATCTGGCGCCTGCCGCCGGCAGAGAACACGTGGTGGGCCACGCAGTAGACCTCGCCGGTGGCTCGCTCAGCGTCGAGCCTCACCGTGCTCTGCCCATTGAAGTGCATGGTCACCTCGTACTGTTTGAGGGCCTCGAACACGGGAGTCAGCGCCTCCCTGCCGCGGAGGTCTTCCGTGGGATCGGTGCCGAAACCGCTCATGTAGACGAGGAAGTGGGTGTCCTCGGTGAACAGCGCCTTCTGCTCCTCCGCTTCGCGACGATCGGCGCATTGCGCGTATGCGTCGATCAGCTCACGTATCGCGAGCCGGTCGGCGGCCTCCTCGGGTGAGATCGATGTGTGCTCCATGGTGCCCTTTCTCGCGTGTGCTGGACGTTATGGTCGGCTCGGCGAGATCGATCGCCCCTGGGACGCTCCCATCACGAGGATCTCCTCTCCCAGCCAGATCGGCGAGTTCGCAACGTCGATGAAGCGGCGCTCGTCCTCGAGCAGGGCCTGCTGGGCGGCCTGGCCCTCCTCGCTCGTGGCGGCCTGCACGAGATCGTCGATGCTGTCCCACCACAGTTCGGCGACCCCGTCGTATTCACGCGGCTCGCTGCCGCGAGATCCGGAGATCGCGTGGTCGAGATCCGTGTCACGCGCATGCGTCTGCATGTAGCGCCGGATCCGCAGAAGCTCGGCGTGGCGCTTCACGAGCTCGGCGTGCTCCTCCCTCCAGTACCGCTGGAACTCCTCCCGCGTCATTCCCTCACGACGCTTGACCATGAACACGAGCTTGATCATCGGACTCCCTCCCGTCGTAGTCATCGGACGTTCCTCGCGCGTTCGCCCGACACCTCGCATGATGCCCTCCTTGTCGCTGCGGATCGCCCCTGAGAAGAGCGGTGATCTCGCGACCGGACCTCGAAGCGTGCCACACCCTCGGCAGGATCGTGCGGCCGTGATTCGATCTGCGCGACCTTGGGTAGTTGACCGGGTGAACCGCTGTTAGGCCGGGGGTGGAGTCGATGACAAGGATGGTCCGCCGCATACGTCGACCGCTCGCGGGCGGTGTGGGTGCGCTGCTATGTCTCTCGGTCGCACTCTCTTGCGCGGACGCTGACGCCCGCCCCCTCGGGCCCTCCCAGGTTGCCCCCAACAGCCGGACGAACGCGGCGGCCTTCCCGAGGCTTCAGCTGGTGACGGCGTCCTTGATCCCGGCTCCGCCGCCGGTGAAAGTGCCCGTCGTCCCCGCACCCCTGCCGGTCAAAGTGCCGATCCTGCCGCCTCCGCCAGTCAAAACGCCGCCTCCGCCGGGCAAAACACCGGCGCCGCCGCCCCTCAAAGTGCCGATCCTGCCGCCTGCGCCGGTCAAAGCGCCGGCCCCGCCGACGCCGTCGGTCAAAGTGCCGGCGATCCCGACACCGGCGGTTCCCAAAGCTCCCCAGCGTGTGCCGATACCCGCGGGAGCCAAAATCGTCGGTGGTCTCGGCAACGCGGCCCCATCGGTTTCCCCGAGCGGCGCGCTCTCCCTTGCAGGCCCGGGGATCTCGACCGGGCGCGGCGCTCGGTCGGCATCCAACGGGGCTCGCGGTTCGGCCGCAAACGCCGGGCCGCCACCCAACTCCGCGGCGGGCATCCCGAGCGCGGCCGCCGCGCAGTCTTCACCGACCACTGGCCTGAGCGGTGCGTTGGGCGCCCTTCGGGAAGCGACGTCGAGGGCGCGCGGGGTCAGCATCGCACGGCAGGCTGGGATCTGGCAGCACGCGCTGCGGGTGGCGGTCAGGGCACTCCGAGCGTGCCTCGGGAACCTGCCGAGCGATCTCAGGCGAGTGGTTGAAAGGACCACGGGAATCGACGTGCCACATCAACTCAGCCCCGCTGCCGTGGCGGCGAGCCTGCACCTGACCGCCCGAAAGCTTGCCCACCTCGAGAAGCTCGGATTGCAGCGGCTGCTCCTCGCGGCCCGAAAGCACGCGTGCGGCTCCGGGACGCAGCCGTCGTCGAGCCGGCTGCCCACGGGCATCCTCGGGCCGTCGATCGGCGAAGAGGGCGGCCCGGCAGGAGCAGTCCTGGCGGCCCGCTACGCGAAGCCACCCTCACCGCTGCAGTCGCCGCCCCTCTCAGCGGGAGGCAGCGGGCTGCTCGGAATCACCGCTCCGGTGGCGGCGGGCGGCCTCCTGCTCACAATCGTGCTCGCCCTCGCCGGCGTCCTGGGCGCAGGCCTGCTCACCGGCCTTGCGCCATGGTGGCCGCGGAGCGGGGGGCGCCGGCGATGGATTCATCGTCACCCCTGGAGCTGGCACGGATGAGATGCCCTCGCCCCCGCGTAGGAGAGACGACCTCTCCACCGAGGCTGCGATATGCGAGAGTCGCAGGGTCCAAACATCGAGAAGGGTGGTTGTGATGGCTGATGGCGTGTATCGCGTGACCGAGGTGATCGGTGTCAGCAGCGAGTCGTGGGAGGCCGCCGCACGCAGCGCGGTCGAGACGGCGGGCAAGACCGTCCGCGACCTGCGGATCGCCGAGGTGCTCCGGCAGGACGTGGCGATCGAGAACGGGCAGATCAAGAGCTACCGTGTGCGGTTGGGGATCTCCTTCAAGTACGAGTCCAGCGACTGAGGCGCCGCTCGTGGCGGGCACCTCCGGCTGACACGGGGGACGGGCATCGATCGCGGCTGCGGGCGGGCGCCGTCAGGGTGGCCTGCTCGCACCGCGTCCGGGCGGTTTCGGTTTCCTCTCGATCGGCGCTGCGCCCGAGCGGCCGAGGTCGGCGGTGATCCGGGCTGGTGCCTCGCGCGTAGGAACGCGTATCGACCACCAGCAAAGGAGACCTCATGTCAGCGACTCGAACAGAGCAAGGTACCGATCGCCGCGAGTTCCTCGGCCGGGCAGCCGCTGCCGGCGCGGGCGTGATCGTCGCAGGCAACGCGATCGAGGCGCTCGTCCCGTCGATCGCCGCCGCGAAGAAGGCCGGCGTCGGCAGGCGCGACCGGGAAATCCTCGGCGCGGCGCAGATCGCCGAGGCGCTCGCGGTGACGACCTACACCAACATCATCAACACCGCTCCCTTCTTCGCTCATCTCGAATCCGACGACCAGGGATACCTCAGGGCCGCACGCCAGGAGGAGATGTCGCATTACCTGCTCGAGGAAAGCGTGACGAAGAAGCCATCGGCATTCACGACCTTCTACTACCCGCCGAAAATGTTCGCCGACGCCCAGACCACGCTGAACGTCCTGGTGACACTCGAGGACGCGTTCATCGCCGCATATCTCGTGGGCGTGCGCGACTTCAGCAACGCAGACCTACGCGTCACCGCCGCTCGAATCATGGGCATCGAGAGCGATCACAGGACGCTCGCGCGTGTCGTTGCGCCGGGCATCGCAGCCGCCGACGGCGGACCGATCGAGCACGTGACCGGCATCCAGGGGAAGGCCGAGAGCGTCGACCCGCCCAACAACAACGGCTATGAGCGCACGCTCGGGTGGACGAGGATCGGCAAGGCCGTCGAAGCGCTCACGCCGTTCGCGGACAAGACCGCAGCCGCGAAAGCGGGGTTCGACACGAGCAAGGCCTACAAGTTCGAACCGTTCACGCCGACCCTGCCTGAGCCGCTGGGTGAATTCCACTCGTTTCTCGGCTAGCTAGAGCACCGTACGGGGGCCGCGCCCCGCGCACGCGAGGGCGCGGCACGGCCTGCGACGGCTCGCCACCCTCAGCTATCCAGGTGCGCGTCCAGCAGGTCCGCCCAGAAGGCTGAGGTCTCGGGCCACGTGAACTTCGGCACGACGGCACGCAGCGAGATGAACCCGTGCAGCGCCACCCACAGCTGTAGAGCGACCGCGCGCGCGTCACGGCCCTCCGGCAGGCAGCGCTCCGTTGCATGCACCAGGTCCTCGAAGGCCCTCATCCCTGGGTCGTCCGAGGGCAGCGCCTCCGGGTCGCCGCCGCGCGGCGCCGGCATTTCGAAGGCGATCCGGTAGAGGCTCGGGCGCTCGAGCGCAAAGCCGATGTACGCCTCGCCGATCGCACGCAGCTGTTCCCGTGGTTCGCCCTCGTGCGCGGCATCGGCCTCGTGAAGGACCACGAGGAGTTCTTCGAACGCCGCGTCGCACACCGCCCACAGAAGCTCCTCCTTGCCCGGGAAGTGAAGGTACAGCGCCATCGGCGATACGCCTGCCCGCTCCGTGATCGCCCGGATCGAGAGGCCCTCCGGGCCGCCCCGCTCGAGGAGCAGTTCGACCGTGGCGTCCATCAGCCCCGCGCGCAGCCGCTCGCCCGCGCCACGAGGATTTCGTTTACGGCTTGCGGTGACCGTCATGGACCCAACTCTACCCAGTTGACAGGATTATATGTACTGCTGTATATTCCCCGCCGCGCCGGAATCAACCCGGCCACTGGCAGCGCGCCTCGTCGGCGAGGCGGACCCGGGTTCCGACAGGGATGTCCGTTCAGGATCCGCTCCACTCCCTCGATCGCGGATGCCCAGTCCAAACGAGGGAGAGGAGGAACTCGCATCATGGAATGCAAGCTGATTGCTCGCGGGCCCCGCAGGGCCGGCGCGGCGCGCCGGTCGTGGAGGGCGCTGCTCTTCGCAGCGGTCGCGGCGGCGTGCGGCGTCTTCGCCGCCACGGCGAGCGCACACAAGGTCATGATCGTCTCGCAGGGCGAAGCGCCCGCGAAAGTCCCGGCGAAAGTGCTCTATTTCAAAACCATCCAGGCCGCGGTCAACGCGACCCGCGAAGGTGACTGGGTCCTGATCGCGCCCGGGGTCTACTACGAAGAAGTCAAGGTCACCCGGCCGCACACGCACATCTGGATCAGGGGCATGGACCGCAACACGGTGATCCTCGACGGCAAAAACGAACCGAAGCCGGAAGGGTCGAACGGGATCGAAGTCTACAAGGACCCCAACGTCTGGATCGAAAACATCACGGTCCGCAACTTCGACCGCGCGACCGCGGACGGACCGGGCGGCAACGAGATCTGGTGGAACGGAGGCGCCGACTCGAACAAACTCGGCGGTCACGGATGGTGGGGCCGTTACCTCACCGCCTACGACACCGGCCTCGACGGCGGCTATGGGATCTTCACCAACAACATGAAGGAAGGCGCGTGGGAAGACATCTACGCGTCGGGCTTCAACGACTCGGGGATGTACCTCGGTGCGTGCCCCGAATGTGAGGCGCACATCAACAAAGCCGTCATGGAAAACAACGCGCTCGGCTACTCGGGCTCGAACTCCGGCGGTAACCTTGTCATCGAAAACTCGGTGTTCAACCACAACACCAACGGGATCGCACCGAACTCGGAAAACCCGGGCGACGGGCCGCCGCCCCAGAACGGCGCCTGCGAACACAGGCCGCTGCACTGGAGCCCTGAAAAGCAGATGTTCGTCGGGAAGCTCCCGACGTTCAGCTCGACCGCGATCGGGCGTTGCACGATCATCCGCAACAACCGTGTGGAAGAAAACGACAACCTCAGCGCTCCTGCCAATCCGTCCTCCGAAAAGGCGCCGTGGGGTACGGGCATCCAGCTGCCCGGCGACTACGCCGACCTGGTCGAAGGCAACCTGATCAAGAACAACCCGACAAACGGGGTCCTGGGCTTCGAATACCCCAACCCCTATCCGCCGACCGCGCAGACGTTGTACTTCGAACTCGCGGGTAACAAGATCGCGAACAACACGTTCGTCGGCAACGGCTCGACCGGTGGCACATTCGCCGGCGACGTGATGTTGCAGGGAGGCCTGTTCCGCAACAACAACACGCAGAACTGCCTCTCCGGCAACTCGTTCACGGCGGCGACCTACCCCGCGAACATCGAAGAAACGTGGGGCTGTCAGAACGCAACCACGCCGAACCCCCAAAACGGCTTCGCGGCCGTCGAATACCTGCTCGAACTGCAGTACGTCTCAGAACACCGCGAAGCGGTCGGCCAGCCAGCGCCGCCGCCGCAGCAAACGATGCCGAACCCCTGCGAAGGGGTGCCGGTGCCGAACGCGCTCTGCCCCTAGAGGGCGGGGCAGATTGCCGGCGCACGGCGCCGCCCGTCCCCACTGCTGGGACGGGCGGCGCCACCGCCGCCGGCCGATCAGCCGTGCGTTGAGCTCACACGCGTCTCGGGTTCATGCCGTGACGCGGTATCGCCTGATGCTCACGACTGCGGCGACAGCCGCTTCAGCTTGGCGCGGTCGGCCACGAGGTCGATCGCCACGATCCTCCCGCGCGCGGTCGTGAACCCGACGACTGCCATCGTCCCCCCGCCCGGCGCTACGACCAAGCCGGCGCTGCCGTTGACGATGGCCGGCCGCGCGAATCGCGCGAAGGGCCGGCCGCGCGCGAGCACCTGACGCGCGACGGCCTCTGCCCCGACCGCCGGCTCCCTGGCCCGCGGTCCGCCGCCGCCTGCGTCGATTCGGAAGACGACGTCGGGGTCGAGCACCATCATCAGAGCCTCGAGGTCACCGCCTCGCGACGCTGCCAGGAAGGCGTCCACCAGTTCGCGCTGTTGCGCGAGATCTGCCTCTTCGACAGGCGCAGCGCCGCGGACGCGTCGCCGCGCTCGGCTGGCCAGCTGGCGCGCGGCCGTGGGCGTGGTGCCGACGATCGGTGCGATCTCGCCAAACGGCACGGCGAACATGTCGTGCAACACGAAGGCGAAAATCGATGCTCTTCACCGCTTCGACGCCGCCCGGATAGGTCTTCGCCAGTCGATCGACCTCGACCGCGGGGGCGGCCAGGAGCTCGGCGGTGCAGATCACGTCTGTGTCGTCGCGGCCATCGGTCTGAGTTGCCATCGGAGGACTCCTTTCGGGCGATTTCGCGGCGAGTGCCGCTGCGCCGGTGTTCACGCCTATGACGAAATCGCCGCGGGAGATGTGACCGAGCCTCCGCCGCCGGCTCGCCGCGGCTCTGCCGTGTCACACATGCCGCGCCAGCTTCGTCATGGACCGGTTTCCCGGACTCGGCCCGGCGATGAACCGGGCCACGGGCGCCGAGAGGACGATGATCACGGTCGCTGCCTACCGTGAGCGCGAGGAGGGCGCGGCGCGAGGCTGAGGAGGACCCGCCATAACGCGGCTGCTGTCCGCCTGGGAAGATGGACCGATCGTGCACGCGCCCCCAGCGACCCGGCGAGGCGATCCGGCCACGCGGCCGTCTTGGTGGCTGCGCGTCTGCGCGGTGGTCGCGCTCCTCGCGCCGGTCGCCATGGCGGTGATAGCCGCGGTCGCGTTGGCGGGTAATCTCGCGATCGCCGCGCTGGCGGTCGCGCTCGTGCTGGTGACGAGCGGCGCCATCTGGTTCGCGCTTACCCGCCGCGGACCGCGTCGAGCCGCCGGCGCAGTGCTGGCGACACTCGCGGCAGCCGGCCTGATCGTGGTGCTGGCGACGCATTGGCAGGGGCTGCTGGTGCTCCTGGCGCTGCTCGCGTTGCTCTCGGTGTTCGGGCTGGCCGCGCGCTACGCGCTGGGGAGGGCCGGTGCGGCGGCGGCCGGCAGGTCGGCCGCGGCGCTCGTGCCCGTCGGCGCCGCCGGCTCGGGCGTGCTGATCATCAACCTCAAGTCGGGTGGCGGTAAGGCCGAGCGCTTCGATCTCGCCGGCGAGGCTCGGCGGCGGGGCATCGAGCCGATCGTGCTGCAGCCCGGCGATGACCTGCTCGAGCTGGCAGAGGGCGCGATCGCGCGCGGCGCGGAGGTCGTGGGGATGGCCGGGGGCGACGGGTCACAGGCACTCGTGGCGACGGTCGCCGCGCGGCGCGACATCGCCCACGTGTGCATTCCCGCGGGGACCCGGAACCACTTCGCGCTCGACCTCGGCCTCGACCGCGAGGACGTCGTGGGGGCGCTCGACGCGTTCACCGACGGATTGGAGCGGCGGATCGATCTCGCGCGTGTCAACGATCGCGTGTTCGTCAACAACGCGTCGCTCGGCGTCTACGCGAAGGTCGTCCAATCCGATGCCTACCGCGACGCCAAGCTCGAGACCTGGACGCGGATGCTGCCCGATCTGCTCGGCCCTGACGCGGAACCGATCGACCTCGAGTTCACGATCCCCGGCGGAAGCCGCTGCGACGACGCGCCGCTGGTGCTCGTCTCGAACAACCCGTATCAGCTGACGAGCCTGGCCGGGGCGGGCACGCGCGCGCGGATCGACACGGGCATGCTCGGCGTCGTGGCAGCGCGAGTGCGCACCCCCGCACATGTGTCGACGCTCGTGGCGCTCGAGATGGCCGGCCAGGTGGGCCGCTTTCCAGGGCTGCTCTCGTGGTCGGCGTCGGAGTTCGAGGTCGAGTCCAACGGCCCGGTCGAGGTGGGCCTCGACGGCGAGGCGCTCCTGCTGGAGCCGCCGTTGCGCTTCTCCTCTGTGCCTGGAGCGCTGCGCGTGCGCCTGCCCCGCGGAGTCGGCCTGGCGCCCGCGGCTCGCGCCGCGGCGCTGACCACCGAGAACCTGGGAGCGCTGATGCGGGTGGCCGCCGGCAGGTGAGGCTGCCCGCGGCGCGCCTGCTGCTCGGCCTGGCCGTCTTCGTGCTCGTTGGCTGGACGGTGGGGGCTCTATGGACAGCGATCGTCGGTTCGATCGATCTGGAAGCGGTGCGCGACGTCGCCGGCGAGCGCTCCGCCGGGCTGACCGCCGCCGCGCGCGTGGTGACGTGGGCGGGGAGCGCGTTGCTGCTGATCCCGCTCGCCGTCGTCTGCTGCGTGGTGCTGATCCGCGCCGGCCTGCGCGCAGAGGCGTTCGCGGTGGCCGTGAGCCTCGCGGGCGCGATGCTCATCTCAGACCTGGTCAAGCTGCTCGTGTCCCGGCCACGCCCGCCCGTCGCGCATCTGCAGGCGGTCAGCGGCTCGAGCTTTCCCTCGGGACATGCCACGCAGGCGAGCGCTTTCTGGTTCTCGCTGGTGCTCGCGCTCCATGGGACGCGGATGACGCCGCAGTTCACCCGGGTGGCGAGCGTGCTGGCGCTCGCGCTGGTGCTCGCGGTCGCCTTCTCGCGCGTGTACCTCGGCGTCCACTATCCGGCGGATGTGATCGCCGGGATCCTCCTCGGGACGGGCTGGGCGGCGTTCGTCGCCCGCTCCATGCGGGAGGCTACGGTCAGATGAGCATGTCTCGTTGGGGACGGGTGCGCGGGCGGGTGCAGGAGCTCGACCACCGACTGATGGGACGCTCTGCCGGTATCCGCTCCTCCGGACTCGACCGTACCCTCGTGGGGATCACCCGTGCGGCGAACTACTCCCGGCTCTGGCTCCTGATCGCGGGCGCCCTCGCCGCGTTCGGCGGACGGCGCGGCCGAACGGCGGCCGTGCAGGGGGTCACCGCGATCGCGGTCGCGGCGGCCGTGTCCAACGGTCCCGCCAAGCTGCTCGTGCGCCGGCGCCGTCCCGCCCGCAGCTCGCGTCCCACGCTGATCCGCATGCCGCGCTCGACCTCGTTTCCCTCGGGTCATAGCGCCGCGGCGTTCGCGTTCGCCACCGGCGCCTGCGCCGAGCTACCGGTCCTGGCGCCGGTGCTCGTACCGGTGGCGGCCACCGTCGCCTACTCGCGCGTGTACATCGGCGTTCACTACCCGAGCGATGTCGCGGCCGGTGCCGCGATCGGGATCGGCTCGGGCGTTCTCGCGGCACGCCTGCCGCGGTGGCTGCACCGGTGGAGGGACATCGGGTGTCTGGGTGCGGATAGCGACGCATGAGCGCGCTCAGCTCCACCCGAATCGAACGCTGGGTGCCGGGCGTTCACGCCCTGCGCAACTACAAGCGCTCGTGGATACGGGCGGATCTGGTGGCGGGGGCGGTGCTGGCCGCGATTCTCGTTCCGCAGGGGATGGCCTACGCCGAGCTGGCCGGGCTCCCCGCCGTCACCGGCCTCTACACGACGATCGCATGCCTGATCGGCTACGCCGTGTTCGGCCCCTCCCGAGTGCTGGTGCTCGGACCCGACTCCTCGATCTCGCCGTTGATCCTCGCCGCGATCACACCGCTGCTCGTGACGAAAGATCCTGCGACCGCGATCGCCCTCGCCGGCGTGCTGGCGATCCTCGTGGGGCTGACCGAGATCGGCCTCGGGCTCGGCAAGCTCGGGTTCGTCGCCGATCTCCTCTCGAAGGAGGTGCAGGTCGGCTACATGAACGGCCTCGCGATCACGATCATCGTCGGGCAGCTGCCGAAGCTCTTCGGCTTCTCCACGCACGCCGACTCGTTCCTCGCGGAGCTCCGGGCGTTCGCCGACAACCTCGACCAGACGCAGACGACGACGCTCCTCGTCGGCGTCGCAGTGCTGGCCCTGCTGCTGGTGCTCCCCCGCATCACCACGCGGCTGCCGGCGATCCTGGTCGGGGTCGTCGGAGCGACCGTGGCGTCCGCGGCGCTGGGGCTGGCCGACGAAGGCGTCGCAACGGTCGGCGCTCTCCCGCAGGGCATCCCCGCGCCGACGTTCCCATGGACCACCGCCGGCGACGTCGTCCCGCTTCTCATAGCCGCGCTGGGCATCACGCTCGTGTCGCTCACCGACACGATCGCCACCGCGACCAGCTTCGCGGCACGGCGGGGCGAGGAGGTCGATCCCAACCAGGAGATGATCGGGATGGGCGCCGCGAACATCGCCGCCGGGCTGTTCCACGGCTTTGCGGTGTCGACCAGCGGCTCACGGACCGCTGTCGCCGAACAGTCGGGAGCCAAGAGCCAGGTCACCGGCGTCGTCGGTGCAGCCCTGGTCGTGGTGCTACTGCTGTTTCTCAACTCGCTGCTGGCCGACCTCCCGCAGACGGCGCTGGCTGCGGTGGTGATCGTCGCCGCCCTCTCGCTGATGGACCTCGGCATCCTGCGCCGCTACCTGCGGGTGCGCAGGAGCGCCTTCGCGGTGTCCCTAGCCGCCACCGCCGGCGTGATCCTGCTCGGGGTCCTGCAGGGGATCGTCGTCGCCGTCACCCTCGCGATCCTGCTGTTCTTCCGGCGCAACTGGTGGCCGCACGGAGCCGTGCTTGGGCGCGTCGAGGGCGCGGGGGGCTGGCACGACGTCCGCACGCATCCGGACGCGAAGCAGATCCCGGGCGTCGTCGTCTATCGCTGGGAGGCGCCGCTCTTCTTCGCCAATGCGGGGTCGTTCCGCCAGCAGATCCGCAAGCTCGTGCGCGACCGCCGTCCGCAGTGGGTGGTCGTCCAGTGCGAGGCCGTGACCGACGTCGACGTCACCGCCGCCGAGATGCTCGAGCAGCTCGACAACGAGCTCAACGCGGCCGGCGTTCACATGGCGTTCGCCGAGCTTCGCAGCCGGCTGCAGCAGCTCACGCTGAGCTACGGGCTGATGGAGACCCTGGACAGCGAGCACTTCTACCCGACGCTCGAGGCGGCGATCGAGGACATCAGCGCGGACGACGCCGTGCTGGGAGCCCGCGACTGACCGCATCGACGGGGAGTCGCCCCACGCGCTCACCCGAACGTTCACGCAGCTCGGTCTAGCTCGTCGTGGCGCTGTCCTTGGAGCTGCCGTCGTCGTCTTCGACCTCGGCGATCAGGGTCGCCGAGGCGTCTGCGCTGAGCGCGTGCTTGGAGATCCGGCTGTAGCCCTCGAGGCCTCGCTCGAGCCGCTCTAGCACCCGGTCTTCGGCGACGGCGATGACGGCCGAGGTCCCCGGGGGAAGGCTCTCACCGACCTTCCGCAGCTCCTCGTCCGGGAAGCCCTTGTCGCGGACCTTTCCCCAGACGCCACCGCCGGCGGCGCCGACCGCCGCGCCGGCGAGGATGCTCGGCGGGAAGATGACCCCGACCAGGCCTCCGGCGATCGCACCGCGTTTGGCCCACTTCTTTCCGCTCGGATCGGCCGTCTCCTTGAAGCTCACCTTGTCCTGCTGATCGTGCACGATCACCGCTGCATCGATCAGATCGATCGATCCCTCGCGGTCCATCGTCTGGAAGTCCTTGAGCGCGCCTGCGGCCTCGTCTTCGTTGTCGAAGGCCGCGACGAACACCTCGAGATTGCTCGTAGCCATCGCTACCGCCTTTCAGGGTTACCCTCATCGCAGCCGGCCCCCGGTCCTCGTCTCGGTCGAGCGGCGGAGGCCGACCCTGCCTGCACGGTAGCCGCCGAGCGGGTCGCCGGTCATCACCCGATCAGGATGATCTCCTCGCGAGCGCCCGCTCCCCTCGCCACGCCCCAGGCCGCGATGTTCACCCGGCACGGGTGAACACAGCTCACCCCTCGCGAAGCGACGATTGGAGCTCGCTGACGGCGACAGGAGGGCGTTCTGCGGATCGAGGATTACGCACTGATCGGCGATATGCAGTCCGCCGGGATCGTTGGGAGGGACGGGTCGCTCGACTGGCTCTGCCTCCCCCGGTTCGACTCGCCGTCCTGCTTCTCCGCGCTTCTCGGAGAAGCGAAGCACGGCCGCTGGCTGTTGGCCCCGGAGGGTGTGCCACGGGCGGCCTCGCGACGCTATCGGGGGGAAACGCTCGTGCTCGAGACAGATTTCGAGACGGACGCCGGTGCCGTGCGCGTGATCGACTTCATGCCCCTGCGGGCCGGCGGACCGCCGCGCGTGATGCGTATCGTCGAGGGGGTGCGGGGACAGGTGCCGATGCAGATGGAGCTGGTCGTCCGCCCCGATTACGCGTCGATCACGCCCTGGGTCGAACCCACCCCCGACGGGGCGGCCGTGATCGCCGGGCCGGACGCGTTTCGACTCAGCACCCCGAGATCACTCGAGATCGCGACCGGAACCGTCACCGCGCGCTTCACGTTGGTGGAGGGGGCCCGCGAGAGGTTCACACTGCTCTGGCACCCGTCATACGAGTCGACTCCGCCCGTGGAGGACGCCGACTCGGCGCTCGCGCGCACGGAGGCCTGGTGGGGCGAGTGGTCCGGACGCAGCCGGTACAAGGGTGAATATCGCGAGGAGGTGCACACGTCTCTGCGGGTCATCAAGGCGATGACCTCCGAGATCACAGGCGCCGTGGTCGCGGCTCCCACGACCTCCCTGCCCGAGGAGATCGGCGGCGTGCGCAACTGGGACTACCGCTATTGCTGGCTGCGCGATTCCGTGCTCGCCCTGCAGGCGTTGATCGCCGCCGAGTACACGGAGGAGGCGCTCGCGTTTCGCAACTTCATGCTCCGAGTCGCCACGGGCGACCCAGCCAAGATCCAGATCATGTACGGCGTCGGCGGCGAACGCAGGTTGACCGAGTTCGAGCTCGACGAACTCCCCGGCTACGAGGGCTCGAAGCCGGTGCGCGTCGGCAACGCCGCCTCCGAGCAGTTTCAGCTCGACGTCTACGGAGAGGTGATGGGGGTGAGCTACCTCGGACTCGAGCTCCTCGGCAGGATCGAGCGCGGGCTCTGGCCGCGGTGGCGGCGGGTTGTGGAACACGTCGAGACGATCTGGAGCGAGCCGGACGACGGGATCTGGGAGAGCCGGGGCCCGCGGCGGCACTACACCTACTCGAAGGTCATGGCCTGGGTCGTGTTCGACCGCGCCGTACGAATCGCAGAGCGCTTCGAGCTCGAGGACACGCCGCTGGAGCGCTGGAAGCAGATCCGTGACGAGATCCACAGCGAGGTCTGTGCCAAGGGTTACGACGAGCAGCGGCGGACCTTCACCCAGTACTACGGATCGCAGGAGCTCGACGCGAGCACCCTCAACATCCCGCTGGTCGGCTTCCTGCCGGGTACCGACGAGCGCGTGACGGGCACGATCGACGCCGTCTCGCGCGAGCTCGGTCGCGACGGCTTCGTGTCTCGCTACTCGACCGCCAACACCGACGACGGGCTTCCCGGCGACGAGGGTCAGTTCCTCGCCTGCTCCTTCTGGCTCGTCAGCGCGCTGGCGATCAACGGTCGCGTGGACGAGGCACGCGCCCTGTTCGAGCGGCTGCTCGCGCTGCGCAACGACCTCGGGCTGCTCGCGGAGGAGTACGACGTGAAAGGCAAGCGGCAGGTGGGCAACTTCCCCCAGGCGTTCAGCCACCTCACGCTGGTGGACGCCGCGCTGTCGATCTCCAAGGCCGCGGGCGCTCGCGAACCGGGCAAGGCCGCATCCGCCGCTGCTTGAGCGCCAATCGCGCGCCGACGCCGAGCCCCCGGGCGAGCAGCCGACTGAGCGCCGATCGCGCGCTGACGCCTAGGAGCAGCCGACGGGAGCGAGGGACTGCTTGACGTTGGCTGCAAACGTGCTCAGCGCAGACTTGAGCTTGGGCACCGCGGCTTCGAGATTGGCGAGAGTGAGACTCGAGGACAGGTCAGACGCGATCTTGCTTGCTTCGCTTTCGAGTTGTTTCGCTCCGGCCTCGACCTGTTCCTTACGGGCAGGCGTGAGCTTGTTTGCAGCGTTCTTGATCTTCGTCAGCGAGTTGCCGATCGCTTCCACGCTCGTCTTCACTTCGTTGGGCGTGTTCGTCGAGAGAGTGAGGCCCTGGAGCTTTGCGATCTGCTTGTTGATTTCGCTGCGCGCGGCGCAGACTTCCGCTTTGGCCTTTTCTTCCGCCGATTCCCCGCACGCGACGAGCGCCGTCGTGCTGAACAGCAGGACGAAGATCATGAGCGCCTTGATCGGGGTGCTCCGCATCGGCCGCCGGACCTTCCATCGCGGCTGGGTGACGACGCCTCACCCGGCGAGGATGAAATCTCGCACGCATGGAGGCCTCGTACCGTTGGATCGGCTGCGGTGCACGAGCGTTGCGCCGGTGGATGACCAGCGCGCCCGGCGCCAGACGGCCATCATCCCGCGAGGGTGATGAAACCTCACCCGCGGACGCGTAATGGTCTCCGTGCCGGGGAGGCGCATACGCGTCTCGACCCAGACAGGGTGGCCCGCCGCTCGGCGAGGCCACAACGCTCGTCACCAGGAGGGTCCGACATGTCCAGCACGAGTCCCGATCGACCTGCAGTTCAGACGCGTTACGAATCCGGGGACGCCCGCGAAGTCGGCGGCTGGGTGATCTTCGCCGGCGTGATCATGCTGGTGCTCGGGATCCTCGACGCCATGTGGGGACTCGCCGCGATCATCAACAACGAAGTGGTGACGGTCGGCGGACGCGGCGGCGTGGTCATCTGGGATGTCACCGCCTGGGGTTGGTTTCACCTGATCACCGGGTCGCTCGTCGCCCTCACCGGTCTGGGGTTGTTCGCGGGCCAGACCTGGGCACGCTGGCTGGGGGTCTTCTTCGTCGGCCTGAACTGCATTGCGCAGTTCGGCACGTTCAGCCTCTTCCCGCTGTGGTCGTTGATGATCATCGCGCTCGACATCATCGTCATCTACCAGCTGACGGTCCGCTGGCCGGATCAGGTCAGACGGTGAGGAACGACTCACCCGGGCGACAGGGCCACGGACGCGGCGCAAAATGGCGGCCGCAAGCTACGAGATTCACATCAAGGGCAGGCTCAGCAAGCAGCTGATGTCAGCCTTCGAAGGACTCGACGCGACGGTCGGTCCGGTCGAGACGGTGGTCAGCACGCGCGAGCTCGACCAGGCCGCGCTGCGCGGCGTGCTCGACCGCATCCAGGGTCTCGGGCTCGAGCTGATGGAGGTGCGCCGGCTTCCCGGCTCCTCCGAGCGCACGGAGAGTTGATCGGAGGGGCGGCGAGCTCACGGGGCGGGGTGTCCGCGCCCGTGAGAGCGCGGGCTAGGCGCGGCGCAGCGGGCGCGGGCGCTTGATCCCCGAGGGAAGCAGGCCGAGCAGGCGGCCCCTCTCGACGGCTTCCGCGCGGCTGCTCACGTCGAGCTTCCGGTAGATGCTCCGCAGATGGGTCTTCACGGTGTTGAGCGAGACGAACGTCTCGGCGCCGATCTCCGCGTTGGAGAGCATCGTCGGGAGATAGCTGAGAATCCGCTGCTCGCGCTCGGTGAGGGGCTCTGCTATCGCCTCGAGCGACGGCGTCCTGCGATCGCTCATCGCGTCGAGTAGCACCTCGACAAGCGCGGGATGGTCGGTTCCGATGTGCGCCTGGTGTTCGAGCAGCTCGCGCACCGCACGGCCGTGCAGGAGGAAGGCGTCGCGATAGGGCTCGTGCTCCGCGAGGGACAGCGCGTGCTCGAGCGCGTCCGTCGAGGCCTTGCGCTCTCCGATCGCGCGCGCGAGCAGGGCTCGCAGGACCCAGGCCTCGATCGTCGACGAGGATGAGAAGTCGGGCTCGTCCATAGACGGAGCCGAGCCGTCTCGATCCGCGAGCGCCGCGGTGAGCGCGGACGACGCGGCGTCCGCGTTCGCGCCGTCGAGCTCCGCGGCGGCCTCTCGGACGAGCAGCGAGCGCGAGCGCGGCTGGGTCCCGAGCGCGCGGCTGAGCGCCTGACGCGCGGACTCGGTCTCGCCGGCTGCCAGCAGCGCCCGGGCCTCGGTGTCCGCGAGCGCCACGTCCAGGAAACGGGGCACGATCGCCGAGCCGTTGCGGGCGACCTCCGCGCGAACGGCTCGTAGCTTCAGGAGCCCCCTCGAGGCCGAGCGCTGCCCGATCGCGGCGAGCGCGCGAGCCTGGAGCACGCCCGTGGCAAGCCGCACCGGCCACTCGGCGGTCGCGGCGGCGGTGGCGGCATGTGTGAGGAGCTCGACGGAGGAGTCGAACTCGCCATGTCCGTAGGCGACGGCTCCGCTCACGAGATACGCGCAAGCAGAGGCGGATCCGTCGGTGAAGCCGCACCGCTCCGCGAGCTCCACGCCCAGCTTGCTGCGCTCCTCTGCGCTCGTCAGCCTTCCACGCAGGAGATCGACGACGCCGAGCTGGGCGAGGCAGCTCAGGATCAGGTGCTCGCGCCCGTCCTCGGTAGCCAGCGCAAGCGCCTCCTCGAGGTCGCCCGAGGCCGCGGCGAGGTTGCCCGACCACAAATGCACCGCTCCGAGGTTGGAGAGCGCGAAGCAGCGAAGCGCCGACCATTCCTCGCGCGTGGCGCCACTCGCCAGGTCGATCAGCTCCCCCGCGAGACGCTCGGCGTCGTCGACTCGTGCTTGCAGCCGCGCACGGCGTAGCCCGGCCGCTGCGAGCATCAACCCGAGCTGCTCGCGCACGGCGTCGTCCGCCTCTCGGTATCTCTGGCGGGCTTGCGCGAGATGCCGCTCACCCTCTCGGAGGTCTCCTTCCTCGAGGCGACTGCACGCGAACACCGCCGCCAACCGGGGGTCCTCCTTGACGATCTCGGCGGGTAGCCGTCTGATGGCCCTGCGCACCGGCGGCGAGCTGCCGCTGAGGAACAGCTCGAGCCAGTTCTCGGCGATCAACTCCCCGGCCGAGCGCCAGTCCTCCGCGGCCAGCGCGTGGTGAAGCGCCTGCATGCTCAGGCCGTTCTCGGCGTACCACGCGGCCGCCCGGCGCTCCAGAAGGGGGATCTCCGGCGCGTACGCGTGGCGCAGATGGGCCTGCAAGAGCTCCTTGAAGAGCGGGTGATAGCGATAGAGGCAATCGTCGCCGCCCGCCTGGGAGACGGCTTCGATCGGGGCTCCGGAATGCTCGATCGCCGCGAGCACGAGCGCGCTCGAGTGCGATTCGGTGAGCGCGTCCGCCAGAGGGGCGCTGACCGCGTCGACGAGACACGTGCGCAGCATGAACGCATGCTGATCTTCTGGGAGATGCACGAGCACCTCGGCGATCAGATAGTCGGCCAGCGCGCGGTCCGTCCCGCCGAGGTCCTCGAGAAAGCGCCTCGGATCGGGATGGCCGTTCAGCGAGAGCGCGGCGAGGCGCAGGGCGGCCGCCCATCCTTCGGTCCGCGTCCACAGCATGCCGATCTCGCCATCCGACAGCTCGAGCTCCAGGCGCTCGCACAGCTCCTGCGTCTCGGCGCGATCGAAGGCCAGCTCCGCGTGGCGGAGCTCGACGAGCTCCTCGCTCATGCGCATGCGCTGTATCGGCAGGGGAGGGTCCGAGCGCCCCGAGAGCACCAGCGTGCAGTGCTCGGGCACGTGCCGGACGAGGAAATCGACTGCCGCCGTCGCCGGCGGACTCGATACGTGGTGGATGTCGTCGAGCACCACCAGAACCGGAGAAGGCAACTCGGCGAGGGCGTTGACGAGCATCGGCAGGAAGCGGTGCATGCGCGCCGGGGTAGGTGCGCTCAGCCGGTCGAGCAGGCCGCCCTCCGGCGCCGCGCCCGAGCGACGCAGCGAGTTCAGCAGGTCTGCCATCAGGCACGACACGTCGTCGTCGTCCTCGTCGAGCGTGATCCAGCAAGCCTTCTTCGGCGGCTCGCGAACTGCGAGCCACGAGCTCAGCAGGACCGTCTTGCCGGCGCCCGGCGGGGCGGAGAGCAGGACGAGGCGCCCCTCGACCCCGCGGTCGAGGACATCGAAAAGGCGTCTGCGCAGGATCAGGAAGCGCGGCGTCTGCGGAGCCTTGAGCTTCGTCGCTATCGGGGGAGTCGCGACGCTCTCATCCAGGGGTGCAGGCATCAGGCGACCGGACCTCCCGCGGTTGGGATCGCTCCTCGCCGATTCCCTTCGGCGCCTCATCGCTGGGTGCGGCCGGAGCGCATCCCGGTGACCGAACTCGATCGAAGCCGGAGCGCCTCCTGATCAGTCTCGACGGACCCGCCGTCAGCGGCATGTCCTGAATCCCCTCTCGGTAACCACGGCGACGCGCCGACCGACCCGCATCGGTCGCGCAGCGAAGCCCGTGTGGAGTCTCACGTAGCGCCTGTGTGGTGTCAAGCTGGGCACGCGATCTCTCAGGATCCCGAACGGGAGCGGATAGACGCGATGCGCCCGCGCCGAAATCGCCGGAGCGCTAACCAGCACGCGTGACCCCTTGCTCGCGCTCGGCCGGGGTGCCCTGCGGCCCGCTCACGAGCGCGGCGCCCATCTTGATCGCGCTGACTGCGCTCGTCGCGCCGAGGTGAAGCGTGGCCCCGACGGCAAGCACGATCACCCCTGGTATTCGCAGGACGCTCGAGCCCAGCATCAGGATGCCGAGCCGCCCGAGCAGGTAGGGCGGGGTGCAGACGGTCGCGCTGAGGGCGCCGCCCACGAGCGAATGTGTGAACTTGTCGCGCCGCGAGGCCCTCGTGCTGACCCCGATCAGCCGCGCGGGCACCGCCACGTAGGAGACGACGAGCAGCCCGGCCACGGAGCCGAGCGTCAGCACGAACCAGGGGCTGCCCCAGCGCGGGGCTACGGTCGTCGCGACGGCGAGCATCGCTCCGACGATCGCCCCGGCGATCAGGGACGGCCGGGGTTTCGCGCGAGCCGACGCGAACGCCGCGCGGATGTCGGGTGGCCGGGGCCCCGCGATCGCGAAGGCGAAGACCGCGTTGAGGAGGAAGCAGGCGACCGTCAGCGTCACGATTGCGAGCCCGATCGGGATCAGGATCGCGCCGCGCAGCTCGCGGTGGGATGCTCCGTGCAGGACGTGCAGCTTGAGATCCGCGAACGCCGCCCAGACGAGCATCGCGGGAGGTATCTGGATGAGCACCAGACGCCAGTTGAACAGCAGCAGGCGCAGGCCCTCGAAGAGCTTTGCGAACGCACCGACGGTGAACGCGAGCGGGGCGAGATATCGCCGCGATCGGCTGAGTCGCAGGAGCTCCTCTGCGAGCTCATCGTCGCCATCGCGAATTGCACGCGCGAGCGGCCCGATCCGCGCGACCGGACTCGCCCGCCTTCCGTGAGCGCCCGCCTCCACCACGACCTCGATGCTAGACCGCTCGCCGACTCCGGGTGCCCCGGGCTCGCGCCGTCACCCGCGCCGGGCGACTACGGCTCATCCCGTCGGGGCGTAACGTGATCGGCAGATGTCGGCTCGACCACCTGCATCTGAACCCCGGCAGTCTGGCTTCTGTCCGAACTGCGGCGGGCAGGTGGCGCAGGGCGCGCAGGCATGCCCGCACTGCGGCGCTCGGCTGCGTTCCCGATCGAGGGCGTGGCTGATCTTCGTCGTCCTCATCGCGGTGGCCGCCGCGGGGGTCGGGATCGCGCTCGCCGTCAGCAACGGCGGCGGGAGCAAGCCGAGCACCACGACGCATGCGTCCACGACGGCGAAGCAGCCCTCGACGACCACCTCGATCAGCGTCAGCGTGAAGCAGCCGACGACCACGGTCACACAGCCGGCGAGCACGGTGACACAGCCGCCCAAGACGGTCACGAGCACGACCGCCACCTCGACGACCCCGGCGCCGGCCGGCCCGCAGGCGCCCTAGCGGCCAGTGTCTGCCGGAGCGTCAGTCCACAGCTCGAGCGCGCCGGCGGCGAACCGGGGGGAGTGGTCGCGCCTGTTCGCGTCGGCGTTCGCGGAATCCCGCAACGCGATGGTGCTGCTCGACAGCCACCGCCGCCTGGTGGACGCCAACGGCGCCCACATCAAGCTGGTGGGCTTTCGCCGGGCGGAGATCGTCGGCCGGCCCTTCTACGAGCACGTGGTGGGCGGGCCGCTGGCGACGCAGCAGGAGTGGGTCGCCGCGCTCGCGAAGGGACGTTTCACCGGTGAGGCTCCTCTCCGCGCCGCCGACGGAAGTGCGGTGAACGTCCAGTGGGCGGCCACCGTCGAGGTCGTCACCGGGCACCGAATGGTCCTGTTCGTGGCGCTCAGCACGTCGCGGTGGGGTCCGCGCTTTCGCAGAGCCGAGACGAGCGGGCACGAACCCGAAGCGCTCTCCGAACGCGAGCGCGAGATCGTGCGGCTCGTCGCTCTCGGCAGCAGCGGTCCGGAGATCGCGGACGAGCTGCACATCGCACACAACACCGTGCGCACGCACGTGCGCAACGCGATGACGAAGTCGGGGGCCCGCTCGCGCGCGCAGCTCGTCGCCAAGGCGCTCGGAGACGGCCTGATCTTCAAATAGCGGGGTCGCCGGGCGGCGGCCTCACCCACCGCGGATGAGGCGCTCTCACCCGGACGCCGCCGAAACTCGGCAGCGGTTTGTCTGTGGCCCGGGTTGCGCCCGGCCCGGCGCCTTCGGCCGTCGCTCACGAAAGGGAACGAGGAATGCTCGCAACGGACTACCCGCTTCTCGAAATCTTCTGGACGATTCTGATCTTCTTCGGGTTCGTCGTCTGGATCTGGATCCTGTTCACGGTGTTCGCAGACATCTTCCGCCGGCGCGACATCGGCGGCTGGGCGAAGGCGCTGTGGGTGGTATTCGTCGTGATCCTCCCGTGGCTGGGAGTTCTCGTCTACCTGATCGCCGAGCACCAGGGCATGAGCGAACGCTCGGTCAAACAGCAGCAGGACGTACAGGCGGACTTCGATCAGTACGTGAAGTCGGTTGCGGGGAAAGCCGACCCGACCGACCAGATCGCGAAAGGAAGCGATCTGCTCGCCAAAGGCGCGATCACCCAGGCAGAGTTCGAAGAGATGAAGCGCAAAGCGCTGGCGGCCTAGACGTCGCCGGTCCGAAGAGGCCGGTGCGGCGGGGCGCGCCGGCCGACGCGCGGTGGGACGATCGAGATGACCATCGAGATCGTTCTGCTGGGTCTCGCGAGCGCGCTGCGGCCGTCGAGCCTCGTCGCCGTCTACGCGCTCGTCCGGGAGCGCTCGCCGGCGCGGCTGCTCGCTGCGTACGTGATCGCGGGGCTCGCGTTCGTATTCGCGGTCGGCGTGGCTGTCGTGCTCGTGTGCAGCGGCATCGAACTGCAGGCAGGCACCCACCGGACGAGGGGGATCGCCGAGATCGCAGCCGGAATCCTTGCGATCGGGCTTGGAGTGGCGCTGCTGGCCGGACGCACGCCGCGCCCGAGGCCCGCGACTGCTCCCGACGCGAGCGGTCGCTTGGAGCGTCTGCGCCGGCACGAGTTCACGACGCGCTCGGCGGCGGTCGCCGGTGCCGCGACCCATATCCCCGGCATCCTCTACCTCGTCGCCCTCGAGCTGATCGTCTCGCGGGAACCCGATGTGCCGAGCGAGCTGATCCAGGTCGGCGGGTACGACCTGCTCTGGTTCGTCCCGCCGATCCTCGTCCTCGCGGTCTGTGTCTTCGACCCCGGAACGGCGCGCGAGGGCGTGCACAGATTCGAGCAGTGGGTCGGAGCGCGCGCGCGGACGATCCTCGTGGCCATGACTCTCGGCGTGGGCGTCTGGCTACTCGTCGACGGCGCCACGATCGTCTAGGACCCGATCGCGGCCGGCGGCCGACGGAAGGCCGCCGTGGCTGCCGCTCCCTCAGCTGCTGGGATTCAACGCGGCCTCCGGGCCGCTCGCCGGACTCCGCGAGGCAGGCTGAACCGCGGGAATCCCGCGACTTAAGAGCAGCGCGAGCAACGCGATGAGAGCCAGAACGGACAACGACGATCGCAGCCCGTCGATACGCGCGGTGGCGTTCTCGTGCACCACCGCTTCAGCTGCTTCGGCTGGCACTCCGGCTTTGTCGAGTGCCGTTGTCAGCTGCTGGTCCGAGATGAACGAGACACCGCCGGCGAGTTCCACGCCAGCCTTCGATTTGACCTGGCTCGGTACGGCAGGATTCTGCTGAATCCCCGTCAGGACCGAGCTCGTCAGCGTGGCGATCAACACCGCCCCGGTCAGTGCGGTGCCGATCGATGCGCCGAGATTGGTCAGGGTGTTCTGCAGACCACCGACCTCGCCGGTCTGCTCATCTGGGACCGACGACACGGTGACGCTCCCGAGCTGCGACGCGAGCGCCCCGATACCCAGGCCGGCGAGCAGCATCGGCCAGGTCACGATCTCAGGCCCGGCACCGGCATCGAGCGCGCCCACCATCACCACCAGGCCGGCGAAGAGCGCCGCAAAGCCGAGCCTTACGACGCGGCGGGGCGAGACGTTCGGGAAGAACCTCGGAATCCCCGCCGCGGCCAGCAGGAGCGTGGCCGAGAGCGGCAAGAGGCGCACGCCCGTTTCGATCGCGGAAAGCCCGAGGGCCACCGACAGATACAGAGGGATGGCGAAGAACATCCCCGCCTGCAACAGGTACTGGAAGAAGAACGAGGTCAGGCCGCCTCGCAAGACCGCGTTGCGGAGCATCGCGGGGTTCACCAGGGCCTCGGCCCCCTCGGCGATGCGCCGGTTCTCCCATGCGAGAAACAGCCACAGGACAGTTCCCCCGCCCAGCATCAGCCAGATCACAGGCGAGAGGCCGAGCCATTCCGGAGCGTCTGGTTTGGGCTGGACGAACCCCCACGCACCGGCGCGTAGGACTCCGAAGACGACGAGTGCGAGACCAAGCGCCGAGAGCGCAGTGCCGACCAGGTCCAGGTGCGCCCTCCGCTCCGGCGGCACGTCGCTGATGCGACGCGTGAGAGCGAGGATCCCCAGCACGATGAGCACCTCGCCTGCGAAGACCCACCGCCAGGAGAGGTAGGTCGTGAACAGGCCGCCGATCAGGGGACCGGCCGCCACTGCGATGGCGCCGGCGGAGGCAACCAGGCCGTAAGCGCGGGGCCGCTCGGCGCGCGCGAAGTTCGAGGCGACGAGAGCGACGATGGCGGGCAAGATCAGCGCGGCGCCGACACCCTCGAGGAATGACCAGCCGACCATCAACACGGCGAGGCTGGGTGAGATGGCGGTTACGAAGGACCCGCAGCCGTAGATGACGCATCCGATGGCGAACGTCCGCTTTCGCCCGATGATCTGGCCGATCTTGCCGCCCGTGATCATCAGCGACGCCATCACCAGGGTGTACAAGGTGATGGCCGTCTGAATGCCGGTCACCGTGGTGCCGACGTCGTGGGCGACCGTGGCGATCGACACGTTCATCACGGAACTGTCGAGGATCATCAGGAACTGGCCGGCGGCCAGCGTCAGCAGCACGATCCCGGTCGCGCCTCCTGGGGATACGCCGTCGGCGCTCTCCCGACGCTCGACAGTATCCGCCACGTCGCTAACCCTAGAGAAGCGACCCGACTGCAGGGCGCCGGCTGGAAATGCTCGTCAACCCCGCATTCCAGGCGGCTGAACCACCACGCCCAACCTGTGCCCGCCCGAACATCTGCAGACCCGGCAATACTTGCCCCGATGCCGCAGGGTGCCACACCTCTCAGCGCCGCGGCGCGGCGCAGGCTGATGTTGCCGCTGGCGCTCACGCAGTTCGTCGCGAGCTTCGCCGGTTCGAGCATGAACGTCTCGATCAGCAGCATCAGCAATGACCTCGACACGACGGTTCACGGCGTGCAGACCGCGATCACGCTGTTCCTGCTCTGCATGGCCGCGCTCATGATCCCGGGGAGCAAGGCGACCGACATCCTCGGGCGAAAGCGCTGCCTGATCGGGGGGCTGACGATCTACGGCACGGGGGCGGTGGTGGCGGCGCTCGCACCGGCGCTCGGCGTGCTGATCGTCGGATACTCGGCGTTCGAGGGCGTCGGCAGCGCGCTCATGATCCCGCCGATCTACATCCTCGCGACCATGTACTTCAGCGATATGGAGTCGCGCGCGCGTGCCTTCGGCGTGATCAGCGGCATGGCGGGTGTCGGCGCGGCGGCGGGGCCGCTGATCGGCGGCCTGATCACCACGAGCCTGAGCTGGAGGGTGACGTTCCTGCTCCAGGCAGCGATCGTCGGGGCCGTCATCTGGCTGAGCCGCGGCCTCCACGATCCGCTGCCGGCCGACAGAACCAGGCGCTTTGACACGCTGGGGGCCGTCCTTTGCGCCGCGGGGATGTTCTTCGCCGTCGTGGCAATCCTCCAGATCGGGATCAACGGGGTGCTCGTCGCGGTCTTCGCCGCGCTCGGAGCGGTTTTCGTGCTGGGGTTCTTCGCCCACGTTCGCTCGCTCGAACGGCGCGGCGTCGAGCCGCTCCTATCGATGAGCGTGTTCTCGAGCCGCACGGCGAACCTCGCGCTGATCACGCAGAACCTGCAATGGCTGTTGTTGATGGGCGCGTCGTTCGTGGTGTCGGTGTATCTGCAGGTCGTGCGTGGCTACAGCGCGATCCACACCGGGCTGATCTTCACGGCCGCGACGGTAGGCGTGCTGCTGTCGTCGCTCGCCGCCGAACGACTGGCCAAGCGTCGCGCGCAAAGCACGCTGATCCGCGCGGGGTTCGCGATCACGGCGGTCGGCCAGGTTCTGCTCGTGGCGCTGGTGAGAGAAACCTCCGACGTCACGACGTTCCTGCCCGGGCTGTTCCTGATCGGCGTGGGCGTGGGGACGATGCTCACGCCATCGGTGAACGTCGTCCAGTCGAGCTTCCCCGAGGAGCGCCAGGGCGAGATCTCGGGGCTCTCGCGCAGCGTCTCGAACCTCGGCTCCTCGCTGGGCACGGCGATCGCCGGGACGATCCTGCTGACCGCGGCCACCGAGGGCAACCACTCATATGCGCTCGCCGGGCTGGCGCTCGGAATCGTCGCGCTGATCGGCCTCGGCGTCTCGTTCCTCATCCCGGCCGATCCGATGGCCAAGGAGCGCTAGCGGCGATACGATCACCGCACACAGGCTGCGGGGGCGTTCGGAGTCGCGCGGCAGAGGGGTGATGACGATGGCAACGGGATTGGCCGCGAAGCGTCAACGGCGACTGGCGAGCTTCGTCGAGCAGTTCAGGGTGACGCCGGGGATGAAGGTGAACCTGGACCGGGACTTCGATCCTGGCTTCAAGGGCGGGATCAGCAAGAAGAAGGAGGGACGCGAGCTGCTCGAGGAGGGGGTGCTGCTCCTGAGCGAGTACCAGGCGCGGCTGGCGGCGCAGGACGATTGGGGAGTCCTCGTAGTTCTCCAGGCGCTCGACACGGCCGGCAAGGACGGGACGATCCGGCACGTGATGAGCGGGGTGAACCCGCAGGGCGTGACCGTCCACAGCTTCAAGGTCCCCTCCGCCGAAGAGCTCGATCACGACTTCCTCTGGCGCTACTCCCAGCGGCTACCGGCGCGCGGAGAAATCGGCATCTTCAACCGCTCGCACTACGAGGAGGTGCTCGTCGTGCGCGTGCATCCGGAGGCGCTCGCCCGCGAGAAGCTTCCGCAGGAGCTGCTCGAGGCGGGCATCTGGAAGCGGCGCTATCGCGCGATCAACGATTGGGAGCGCTACCTCACCGACAACGGATTCAAGATCGTGAAGCTGTTCCTCAACCTGTCGAAGGAGGAGCAGCGCGTGCGCCTGCTGCGCAGGATCGACCTTCCCGATCACAACTGGAAGTTCTCGAAGGCCGACGTCGCCGAGCGGGAGCGGTGGGACGACTACCAGAAGGCGTTCTCTCAGACGCTGTCGCACACCAGCTCCGAATGGGCCCCTTGGTGGGTGATCCCCGCCGATCGCAAGTGGTTCGCGCGGATCGCAACGGCGGCGGTGCTCGTGCGTACGCTGATGGAGCTCGACCCTCGGTTCCCGACCGTCAGCAAGAAGCAGCGCGACGCGCTCGCCGAAGTCAGGTCGACGCTCGAAGCGCAGGCGCCGACGGGCGCAGCCCCAGACCCGTTCGAGAAGGACCAGCCGAACGGAAGGGTCGAGCGGGCGTAGGCAGGCGATCAGCATGGCGAGAGCAGCCGAACGACCAGTGCAGCGTGCCGTCGATCACGGCGAGTGGTGGAGCTCCTCCGCCGATGAGGTAGCCGAGCGGCTCGATGTCGACACGAGCGTCGGGCTTGCGAGCGTGCGCGCCGCGAAGGTGCTCGAGCGCGACGGTCCGAACGCGCTGCCGGCGGAGCAGCCGGTGCCGGACTGGCTGCGGCTGGCGAGGCAGTACCGGAGCTACATGCAGATGATCCTGCTCGGCGCAGCGGTCGTCTCGCTCGCGATCGAAGAGTGGAGCACGGCCGTCCTACTGATCTTCATCACGGTGGTGAACGCTGTCGTGGGACTGCGTCAGGAGGGCAAGGCCGAGAGCGCGATGAACGCGCTGCAGGCGATGGTGAAGGCGACGGCGCGGGTGCGGCGCGACGGCTCAGAAGCCCGGATCGCCGCCGAGGAGGTCGTCGTCGGCGACGTCGTCCTGCTGGCCGCCGGGGATGATGTGCCGGCGGACGGACGGATCATCGAGGCGAGCTCGCTTCAGATCGACGAGTCGGCGCTGACGGGCGAGAGCGTTCCGGCCTCAAAGGGCGTCGAGACCCCGGACGGCGAGGATCTCGCTCCCGGAGAGCGGTCGGACATGGCGTTCATGCACACGCCCGTCACCCACGGCAGCGGCCTGATGATCGTGACGGCGACCGGCGGCGACACCGAGGTGGGGAAGATCGCCGGGATGCTCGCGAGCACCGCTCAGGAGCAGACGCCGCTGACCAGGCAGCTGAACACGCTCACGTTGTGGATCGCCGCGGCGGCCGGCGCCACGATGGTGATCATGTTCGTGCTCGGGGCGCAGCGCGGACATTCCTCGACGGAGGTGTTCACGAGCGCCGTCGCACTCGCGATCGCCGCGATCCCGGAGGCGATGCCGACGGTGCTCCAGGTGATCCTCTCGCTGGGCGCAGCCGACCTCGCCAGGCGCGGAGCTGTGCTCAAGGATCTCGCGTCGGTCGAGACCCTCGGTTCGACCTCGGCGATCAACTCGGACAAGACCGGAACGCTGACGATGAATCAGATGACCGCGGTGGAGGTGATCGGCGCGAGCGACCGCTACAGCGTCTCGGGCTCGGGTTATGAGCTCGAGGGGAAGCTCCACCGTGTCGCCGGCTCCTCCGATGCGATCGACGAGGCGATCCTGCCCTACGTGGTCGCGAGCGATGCCCGGCTGATCGACGGCAAGGTGGTCGGCGACCCGACGGAGGGCGCGCTGCTCGTGCTCGCCCACAAGGCCGGTCTCGACGTAGAGGCGACCCGCCAGCGGTACCCGCGCGCCGCGACTTTGCCGTTCGACCCGACGTACAAGCTGATGGCGGCCTTCGCGAGGATCTCCGACGCATCGGGCAGGGACGTGGTGCGCTGCTTCGTGAAGGGCGCGGCCCCCGCGGTCATGGGTCGCGCCGCCAGGACCCTCGACGAGGGGCAGAGCATCCCCTGGGGCCCCGAGCTCCGCTCGCGGGCAGAGGCCGACGTGCGGAGGTTGGAGGAGGACGGACTGCGGGTCATGGCAGGCGGCTTCTGCGACGTCGAGCCGGCGTCGTTCGACCCCGAGGGCGACCTGCTGGGATACGTCGACGAGCTGGTGCTCAGCAGCCTCGTGGGGATGGTGGACCCTGCGCGCCCCGAGTCCAAGCAGGCCGTGGAAGACGCCCAGAAGGCTCACATCCGCGTGCGCATGGTCACGGGTGACGACGTCGTCACCGGCGCCGCGATCGCGAGGCAGCTCGGGATCGAGGGCGAAGCCCTTCTCGGCGCCGAGTTCGCCGCGCTCGAGGAGTCAGAGCGCGTGGCCCGGATCGAGCGGATCGGAGTGGTCGGTCGGGTCGCGCCGGAGCACAAGGTGCTGCTGGTCGAGACGCTGAAGCAGAACGGCGAGGTCGTCTCGATGACCGGCGACGGTGTCAACGACGCGCCATCGATCAAGGCCGCCCACATAGGGATCGCGATGGGGAGCGGCACCGAGGTCGCGAAGAGCGCCGGCCGCATGATTCTCACCGACGACAACTTCGCGACGATCGTGGCCGCGGTCGAGCAGGGGCGAAAGCTCTACGACAACTTGACGAAGTACGTGCGCTTCGTGCTGATCTCGCTCGTCGCGTTCGTGCTCACGTTCCTCGGCGCGACACTGCTCAACATCGCGGCCGGCGAGCCGTTCTCCCCTGCGCAGGTCCTCTACATCCACTTCTTCGTGAGCGCCCCCTTCGGGGTCGCGCTCGGGCTGGACCAGGCAGCCCCCGGCCTGATGCGCCGTCGCCCTCGCCCGAGCGGAGAGTCGATCATGACAACCGGCGTGAAGCTCACCGCCGGGCTGGTCGGCCTCTACATGGCGATCGTGCTCGACGCCCTGATCTACTTTGGCAAGCAGCACTACGGGAGCACCGTGGTGGGCTCGTCGATCGGAGTGAGCGCGTTCGCGCTGATGCTCATCGTCGCCGCCTACGAGAGCCGCAGCGTGGAGCTTTCGACGCTCGTCCGCGAGACATTCGACAACGCGAAAATGAACTGGACGGCGCTCGCCGAGTTTGCGCTCGCGGTGGCGGTCACGCAGATGGACCTCTTCAACCGGCTGCTCGACACGACTCCGCTGAACGCCGCGCAGTTCGGGCTCGCGCTCGCCGCCGCTCTGCTGCTGCTGGCGCTGTGGGAGACCGGCAAG
This sequence comes from Solirubrobacteraceae bacterium, assembly GCA_036272475.1. GTDB lineage: Bacteria > Actinomycetota > Thermoleophilia > Solirubrobacterales > Solirubrobacteraceae > Palsa-744. The sequence goes on from DATAYP010000075.1 coordinate 45,485, forward strand.
CTGATCGCGCGGCGGCGGCTGGCCTCGCTCAGAGCGTGAGCTCCGGTGCCGTGCCGCGGCAGGCCGGCTGCAGCCACTCGGGGCCGCAGTAGCGCACGCGACCGACTCTGCTCAGCGTCCGGTTCGCTGCTGCAGATCGTCGACGAACGAGCTGAGCGTCTCCGTCGCTGCGGACAGGGCCTGCAGCTCTTCGTCGGATAGCTCGTGCAGGTCCTCTCGCATGGCGGCGAGGAACTCGGCGTGGAACCTCTGTTGCGCCGCGCGTCCAGCCTCGGTGAGGCTGATCATCACGACGCGCCCGTCGTCGGGCAGTCCCTCGCGCCGCACCCACCCCTTCTCCTCGAGGCGCTTGACGAGCAGCGTCATCGTCGGCTGCGCCACACCCTCGAGCTCGGTGAGCTCCGTGATCCGTCGCGGCCCTTCGCCGAGGATGCTCAGGACCTCCATTTCGGTGCGGGAGATGTCGCGCCTGCGTACCTGCTTGACGAGCAGTCGCACGAGGAGCGCGGCGCGCCTCGGCAGATGCTCTGCGACGCGGTCGAGCCGCTCGTCCCGCCCCGTCTCCGCTGTGATGCTCGCCTGAGGCATATTGCAGACTATATAGTTATCTGCTATACATGTCAAGGCACGGTACCTGGCTCCCCCTCCCCGAAAGGAGCGGATCATGTTCCAGAACATCCTCGTCGCAATCGACGGCTCGCCGGACGCGGATCAGGCGCTCACACAGGCGATCGACCTCGCCGAGTCGGAGCACGCCCGCATCACGATCTTCAGCGCCGTCGTAGCGCCTCCCGCCGTCGCGTTCATCGGTGCGGGCGGCGGAGTCGCAGCGACCATCGCCCGCGACGCCGAGGTCGAAACCGAGGCGATCCTGCGGGACGCCGTCGAGCGGGTTCCCGAGTGGGTATCCGTCAGCAGCGTGCTGAGCAGCGACCCGGTCAGGCCGGCGCTGATCCGGCAGATCACCGACGGAAACCACGACCTCGTTGTGATGGGCTCTCGCGGCCGCGGCGCTGTGCGCTCGGTGCTGCTCGGCAGCGTCAGCCACTATGTGCTGCACCACAGCCCCGTGCCCGTCTTGATCACGCACGCCGAGCGGGAGCGCGTCCAAGACGCCCGCGCCCCCGTTGCAGCACAATGAACGTGAGTGGGTCGGGCGCGCGACAGATGCAAGCGCATGATCGAGCACCCGAGGGCGTCGCGATTCGTAACGACTGCGAGCTACTTGCCGGAACGGATGAGACAGCCCGCGGCATGCTCGAGGCCGAGGAAGCGCTCGGCGTCCTGCGAGAGCGGTTCGAGGGCACCGAGGACGCCGACACCCGGGCCGAGCTCGCGGCCGAGGCGCTCGAGTACGTGGAGCGCCAGCTGAACCTCACTCGTGAGCGCCGCCAAGCGCTGGACGGCATCGAGGGGAAGCTCTGGAGCCGGCGAAACCGCCTGGAGCGCCTCCTGATACACGCTCGGGGACGTGACTGGTGGCACGCGCGGCGCGAAGCGGCGCGGGCGTGAGAGAGCCGGCGCGACCGGTCAGCAGCTGACGCGGCCGTAAGGAGCTGCTCCAGCCGGCCGCTCCCCGAGCGGAACGCGTGCCGAGTCTGCGCTATTCTGCGACGCACGTCGCGCAACCATCGGTTGCGCCTCACCGGAAGGAGATTGCGTGCCCGCCGACAGCGTCGAACGAGAGATCCTGATCAAGGCGAGCCCTGAGGTCGTCTGGGGCGTGATAACCGAGCCCGAGCAGATCAGCCGCTGGTTCAGCGACGAGGCGGACGTCCGGGCGCGCGCCGGTGCCGATGGCACGCTCACGTGGAGGCCCGGCGGCCGTGGCGGGCACCCCGACTCCGACGCGGTCGTCCCGATTCGGGTCATCGAGGCCGAGCCGTTTCGCCGTTTCTCGTTTCGCTGGAACCATCCGGACGGCGCGGGACCGGACGAGAGCAACTCGGCGCTGGTCGAGTTCAGTCTGATCGAGGAGGCCGGCGGGACGCTGTTGAGGGTCGTCGAGAGCGGCATCGGCGCCGTGGCGCATGACGAGCAGGCCAGGGCGCGGTACCTCGAAGACCACACACGGGGCTGGCAGCGGCATCTCGGCGAACTGCTCGAGTACGTGGCGTCGAAGCCGGACGAGACGAGACGTTGATGGCCACGGCGCTCGCCGCGGAAGACGAACTCTGGGCGGCAGTCGCTGACCCCACGCGCCGGCGCGTGCTCGACGCGCTGCTCGAGCACGGCGAGGCGAGCACCACGATGCTCGCGGGCGGCCTGCCGGTGACCCGGCAGGCCGTCGCCAAGCACCTGGCCGTGCTCGACCGCGTCGGCCTGGTGGCCGGCCGCAGGAGCGGCCGCGAGGTGCGCTACGCAGTCCGCCCCGAGCGGCTCGACGACGCCGCCGAAGCGATGGCTCGCGTCGCCGCGCAGTGGGACAGGCGCCTTGCACGGATCAAGGGGCTCGCCGAGTCCGTGCAGTCCGAAGCCCGAATAGATCTCTGACTCAGACAAGGAGAGAGCAATGACCGATCACAGGACCGGAACTCGCGAGGAATGGCTTTCGGCGCGACTCGAGCTGCTCGACGCCGAAAAGGAGCTGACACGGCGCGGCGATGAGCTCGCACGGCTCCGGCAGGAGCTTCCATGGGTGCCGATCGACAAGGAGTACTCCTTCGAGACGGATGAGGGGACCGCGTCTCTCGCCGACCTCTTCAAGGGGCGCTCGCAGCTGCTCGTCTATCACTTCATGTTCGGCCCTGACTTCACCGCCGGCTGTCCGTCGTGCTCGGCGATCGCGGACGGCTTCTCGGGTTCGGTCGTGCACCTCGCAAATCACGACGTCGCGTTCACCGCGGTATCACGGGCGCCGCTGGCGAAGTTGCAGGACTACAAGCGGCGGATGGGCTGGAGCTTTCCGTGGGCGTCGTCGCTCGAGAGCGACTTCAACTACGACTTCCAGGTGACGCACAGCGAGCAGGAATGGCAGTCGGGCGCGGTCGAGTACAACTTCCGCACGGCTGACTTCCGGCCGTCCGAGAAGAGCCCCTTCCTGATCGAGATAGCATCGGGCGCAGGCACGGACCCCGTGACGTTCAGGAAAGAGGGGCCGGGCATGAGCGCATTCGCCCTGGAGGATGGCGTCGTGTTCCACACATACTCCGCTTACGGACGTGGCCTCGACGGCCTCTGGGGTATGTACTCGTGGCTCGACCGCGCACCGCGCGGGCGCAACGAGACCGGCATGTGGTGGCGCCGCAACGACGAATACGGGGGAGATTGAGCCGTGACGATCTCAGGCGCGAGGACCGGGAGCAGCTCCTCCGGCGCGGTCGGAGCTGCCATGAGCGCGAGCGGCGCGGGCGTCCGGATCGCGCCCTACTCGCCGCTGGCGGCGATGCGCACCGAGCTCGGGATCGTCGCCGCGCTGCTCGCCGCGTCGGCGTTGGCGTGGTGGGCGACCGCGGAGCGGATGGCGGGGATGGACGCCGGGCCGGGTGCCGCCCTGGGTTCGGTCGGTTGGTTCACGGGCGTGTGGGTGACGATGATGGCGGCCATGATGCTTCCGTCGCTCGCCCCGACCGCAGCCGTCTTCGCGGCGCTCGTCCGGCGCGAGCTCAGCCGGGTTGTGCTGTTCGCCGGCGGCTATCTGCTCGTCTGGAGCGTCGCGGGCGTCGCCGCATACGGGCTGTTCGAGCTCGGTGAGCGCCTGTTCGCCGGCTCGCTCGCGTGGCACAGCGGCGGCCGTTGGCTCGCCGGAGGAGTTCTTGCGCTCGCCGCGCTCTACCAGCTGACGCCGGTGAAGAGGGCGTTCCTCTCGAGGTGCCGGAGCCCCCAGCGATTCCTGGACAAGTCCTGGCGGAACACCCGGCCGGGAGCGCTCGCGATGGGCCTACGCAACGGCGGGTGGTGTCTCGGATGCTCGTGGGCGCTGATGGCGGCGCTGTTCGCACTCGGCGTGATGAGCCTCACGTGGATGGGCTTGGTCGCCGTGCTCGTGGCGCTCGAGAAGGTCGGACCCTGGGGACGCGGCGCGAGGCTGGCGACCGCGGGCGCGCTGGTCGTGCTCTCGGCTGCGATCCTCGCCGTGCCGCACGAGATCCCGGGGTTGGTGCTTCCGGGCTCGCCCGCCTCGCACGAGATGATGAAGCCGATGGGCTAGCCGTTCCGGGTCCCGGGGGCCGCGGCCGGCATGCGCCGCTGCGTCAGCTGGGACGGCTAGGCCGGAGCCGGGAGATCACGGTGAAGGCCGGGCGTGCTCCTCGTTGAGCTCCTGGCGCTGTTTGACAAGCGAACGGAGCTGCTCGCTGACCTCCCTCTCGACCCGCTTGAGGTCCCATTTGCTGAGTGTGATCAGGCCCATCGGCGAGGTGGCGACGACATCCGCCATGCGCCTGCCGCCGGACAGCATCCCCATCTCGCCGAAGACGTCTCCCGGCCCCAGCGACCCGATCACCTCACCGCCCTTGATCACGTCGGCGGTGCCGGTCTCGATCACGATCAGGTCGTAGGAGTAGTCGCCTTCGTGGACGAGCCGCTTGCCGGGAGACACCGAGGTTTCGCTTGCGAACACGCTCACCGTGTTGAGGGCCTTGTCGGACATCGAGGAGAACAGCGGGATGGTCTTCAGGCGATCAGGTTCCATGACCTCTCAGACTTTCGCGATGGCGGTGGAAACGAGGCGAGCCCAACACGAGCTGGTGTGCCGGGCGCCGGTTCGAGGTGCACCCTACCGCCAGCCGCCGGGAGCGCAGCGGCTCGCGCGAGCGGGCCGTCAGGAGCCGTTGTTCGCGAACGCCTGGTAGGCGCGGCAGGGCTCGTTGCGCAGGCTCGGACACGCGGGGATCGCCGTGGGCACGCCCACCCCCGATACGACCGGGAGCGTCAGGCTCGAGGGCATGCTCGGCGAGAACGCGATCGACTCGTTCGCGGTGGTGCCGGCCGGCTGCGTGTGGCTGAAGGACCAGATCGGCTGGGTTCCGTTGGGTGCGGCGATCGTGACCCTGATGCGCGAGCCCGCACGGTACGCATGCCCTTGGAAGTACAGCGGGATCACGACCGGGACGAACTGTTCCGCCGGCATCGGTTCGACGTCGGATGGGAGCATCGTCGGGATCGGCTGAAGCGCCGTAGGCATCTGCTTGAAGATGTTGTTCGAGCTCGTGGCGAGCTTGCGCTCGCCCGCTCGGATCCAGCCGTTCTGGACGAACGTCTCGTTGCCGTCGGGACGCACCTCGCTGACGGTCGCCTGGAGATCGACGTCCGGCGTGGATGACTTGACCCAGAGGTGGACGGCGCCTCCGCCGATGGCGGTCGTGTCGCTCGCGAGCGGACCCGAGACATAAGACACGGCGGAGGATGCAGGAGGCTGCGGCCAGTTCCATTCCCACTCCGAGGCGTTGCCCCAGAGACCGCCCGTACCGGTGTTCGAGCCGTAGTCCGTCAGCGACACGGCGTTCGCATCCGAGGTGTAGGTGTCGACGCCTTCGGCGGCCGGCGGCTGCGGGTTGAGGGTGCCGGCGGCCCCGAGGTACCAGGACTGAGCCTTCGTGCCGGGAATCGGGAACTTGGAGAAGGATTGTTCGAAGCCGGGGTAGGGATCTCCGGCGATCGTGCTGCCGGTCGGCGAGGTCCCTGCGCCGTTGTCGAACAGCACCCGGATCGACGGCAGCGCTTCGAAGGCGGACAGCGCCGATTCGTAGGTCGGCTGTTCCTGGATCGGATCCGGCGGGAGCGTGATCAGTTCGGTCTTCGGAAGTCCCATCGCTTCGTCGTAGACGACCGGCGCGGCGGCTTTCACGACCGCCGAGTTGACGACCGGGGCCTGTTTGGCGACGTACAACTCCAGGAAGTCGTACATACGGTTGTAGGTGTACGGATCGAGCGAGTCGACGTGGGCGCCGTTCGTGAACGTGAACCACTTACGGCTCGTGCCGGTCATGTGCTGAGCGAGATCGGCGCAGTGACCCCCGGTCTGCTCGTCCTCGAACTGGCACGCCATGAACGTCGGCACGTTGATTTTCTTCACGAACGTGACCGGGTCGAGCGCATCGGCCACCGCCGGGTTATAGGTCGAGTTCGCTTCGATCTTTTCCATCAGGTTCGCCGCCTCGCCGTGGAGGGCCTGGTTGGCCGCGCACGTCTGGTCGCCTTCCTGAACCCGCTTGTAGGCCCATGCCTGCCCTTGGCCAGGGCCGGCTGGTTCGGCGTTCTGTTGGCGCTGCTGCGCCCACGCCACGGCGAAACCGTCGTTGCGGATTCCGCCGGGGTAGAGCGTCGTCGCCGTCGCGTCGATCACCGACAGCGGCGCGATCGCTGCGAGGTCGGGCGGCTGGAGCTGCGCGGTGAACAGCTGGCTGATGCCCCCGTAGGAGATGCCGAGCATGCCCACCTTGTTGCCGAGCACCCATGGCTGGTGGGCGATCGCCTCGATCACGTCATAGCCGTCGAGGTTCTGCAGCGGTTCGAAGAAGTCGAAGGCGCCGCCCGAGCAGCCCGTGCCGCGCATGTTCACGTCGACGACGGCGAAGCCCATCAGGTTCGCGAGCACGGCGATTCCGTTTTCCGGTCCGGCCGGATTCGCATACCCGTAGCCCGAGTACTCGATCAGCGTCGGATAGGGCGGCGTGTAGCTCGGGGTCGGCACACCCGGCTGGGGGAACGTCGGAAAGTGAAAGCTCGACGGCACGCCCGGCTCACCCGCCGGACTACTCGGCGGGTGGACGGTGATCGACAGCTGCGTGCCGTCGCGCGTCGTCAGATACCCGTAGCCGTTGTCGGGGATCGACTGGTTGTAGATGCCCGGATCCCACGGCGCGGCCGCATCGGAGTGGACGGTGATGCGACCCGACGTTTCGCCCGTGGAGTTCAGGCGCACGCGGTAGCCGGTGCCCGGCGCGACGTTCCGGAACAGCAGCCCTCCGAGCGAGTTCGCGTTCTGCGTGTAGACGGTCGCGCCGCCCGAGCTCAACAGTGACATCTGGGCGCCGGCTGCCACCCCGGTGACGTACACCTGCTTCGCGCTGCCCTGCGCGGTGAAGGCGGATGCGCTCGCGGTGGTGGGGAGCCACAGCGCGAGCACGACGAACGTCGACAGGACCCCGAAGCGTGCGCGGCGCCAAAGCTCGGGGCCCGACGAGAAGGGGCAACGCTCTCCGACCCGGCTCACAGCGCTTCGGTCTCCGCTTGCTCGATCAAGCACGCAGCTCACTCTCCCCCACCGCGCGCACACGCGCAGAATCTCGTTCGTTGCCCGGGTCCCGTCCTTTGATCCGGCTTACAGCCGGATATGCGCGGCTCTATATACCCACCTGCGCACGTCCTAATCATTGCCCGGAGAGCGGAGCGGTTCGACCCGCCTCACGAGCACGGGACCGCGCCGCGCTCACGGGGCGCCGACCGCGACGCGGTGGCCGAGCACGCGGCCCGACGGCAATGCCAGATAGGTCTCCGAAAGATCGTTCCCGCGGCCCGAGTCCACGAACAGGCGGTCGGGGTCGGGGCGCATGACGAAGGCGAACCTGCCGCGCAGCCCCGTGACGTCGATCCACTGTTCGGGGTAGTCGTAGGGGTAGACGTCCGACCAACCGACAGACGTGCCGAGCGTGTCCGTGGTGATCGCCGGATCCTGGCTGCAGGCCGGATAGACCGCTTCGCTCGGTGACAGCGCAGAGGGGTCGGTGCGAAACAGATCGCGCAGGCAGTAGTCGAGCTTGGGACCGGTGCGAACCCGCTTGAGCGCCACGAGCCGCGCTCCAACGGACCACAGCTCGAACGCTGCCACGTGGCGCACCTTCCAGTAGCTCGCCGCCCCCACGGATCCGTATCCGTAGCGATCTCCAGGGACGAACTTGAAGATCAGCCTGGACGCCGTCCTGAAGAGGTGGGGCCGTCCGCGTTGGTCGTACAGGGCCTGGTAGACGAGCCATCGGTGGCGTCCGAGACGGCGGGCGCGGAGCTCGAGCGGCCCGCGGCCGCGGTTGTTGATCGAGCTCGCTGCTCGCAGAAGCACGCGACCGGGGATCGTCGTCCGATCGAGGCGCAGCTGTGATGGAGCCGACATGATCAGATCGGGGCAGCGGAGGTGCAGCGCGGGTATCGCGCACGGGCTCGGCACGCCGACGCGGGCCGGCGTCGCGGCGGCCCAGACCGGGTGCTCCGCCCCGCGCGCGCCCGCGTACAGGGATGCGACGAGCACGCACGCGAGCGCCGCGCATCTGGAGAGCGGGACGCCTGCCGGCCGCGTGCGGCGGATCTCGCCCTCGTCTCGATCGGGTGCGCGCACTCCGGACCATTCTTTCCCCGAAGCGCGCTCAGGCATGTGAGACTTTTCAGACGGACCGGGCTCGGGTACCGTGGCTCGCGTGAGCAGCGGTTTCGATCAGCACGACGTACGGCGCCTTGCCGGCTGGCTGCCCGAGGAGCAGCACGCCCTCGAGGCGTGGCTCGCCGGCCACCGCGAGCGGGTGGAGTCCCGGGGCGAGCAGGTCGTCCTTCATCCGGTGCTCGTCGAGTTCCGGGAGTTGATGGATCGCGACCCCGTGGTGCGCCTCTACGTCAGCCAGATGATCGCCCAGGTGCCGCGCGGGAAGCCCTACTCCAAGCGTCACATCGAGAGCGTCGATCAGCTCCTGCGGATGATCAACGAGGTGCTGACGATGGCGCCGGAATTCGGGCAGGACATGGCTGTTACACCGCTCGCGGCGATCCTCGACTGGTCGATGGGGACGACAGCAGGCTTCGCCGCCTTCCGCGACCCGCGGATCAACGCGATGCTCGAGAAGGTGCTGACCGTTTGGTGCGAGTTCCTCAGCAGCGGCGACTCGCTCTACGTGCTCAACGAGTCGCCGTCCGGCTGGAAGGGTGAGGATGCCCGGCGGACGATCGGCATCGAGCAGTACGAGCACGATCCCGACGACGAGCACTGGGGATTCTCCTCGTGGAACGACTTCTTCACGCGACGCTTCAAGGACGGCGAACGCCCGGTCGCATCGCCCGGCGACGACAAGGTGATCGCCAGCGCCTGCGAGTCGACGCCCTACGCCATCAGGACGGATGTGCAGCGGCAGGATCGTTTCTGGATCAAGAGCCAGCCGTATTCGCTCGAGGACATACTGGGCAACGACGAATCCGTCGAGCAGTTCGTCGGCGGAGCCGTCTATCAGGCTTTCTTGAGCGCGACCAACTACCACCGCTGGCACAGCCCCGTCTCCGGCAAGGTGGTGCGGGCGTTCGTCCGCGGGGGGACGTACTACTCGGAGGCCGAATCCGAGGGCAAGGACGCCGTCGAGCCGATGAACTCGCAGTCCTACCTCGCGCACGTCGCCGCGCGCGCGATCATCCTTATCGAGGCTGACGACCCGGTGATCGGGCTCGTGGGCTTCGTCCCGGTGGGAATGCTCGAGGTCTCCTCGTGCATCATCGCCCCGCAGGTGAAGCCGGGGCAGCACGTCGAGAAGGGCGAGGAGCTCGGTCACTTCCAGTTCGGCGGCTCGACACACTGCCTCATCTTCCGTCCCGGGGCGGTCGCCGAGTTCAGCCTGGCGGCGATCCCCCAGCCCGACGACCCGCGACGCCCCCTCGTACTCGTCCGCTCTAGGCTCGCCACCGCGAACGCCGCGGCCTGACGCTCGATCAGGCGCTCGCCGCGGTGGCTCTCCGAGCTCGACGCCCGGCGGACGCCGCGCCAGGTAGGGCCGCGGGCGCTTCGGCTTCGCACCACGCCGCGAGGGCGGCCGGCTCGACGGCCAGCTCCGCTACATAGATCCGCCCGGCGGTCGACCGGCGGCTCGGCTCGCCCGCCGCGGCCGACGGTGAAACCGCGACGAGCGCCCCGCACAGGGCGGGCGCTGTTGCCTCACCGGGCACGGTGGGGAGCAGTTCACTGTGGCTGAGCACGTTGTCGTAGATCCCCCGCGAGTCGTAGTCGATGCCGTGGATGATCACAACGGCCTTGTTCGCACGCATCTTTTCGGCAAGCGAGCGGCTTATCTGGATCGTTCGCCCGTAGCGGATTGCGCCCACCCGAGGGAAGCGATCGAACGCGAGGTAGCTCGCCACGCTGGCATCCCCGCTCGTCGTCAGCGAGGCTTCGGGCGGCCCGTAGTACTTGATCCCGTTCTCCGTGCTGATCGCGAGATGGCCGTTGTGCAGTCGTGCCGCGGAGGCCGGCGGGCAGGTTCCGAGGCCGCCCGCATGGATGTGCATGAGGTGGGGCGAGCCTTCGAGGAGGCCCGTCGTCGTCACGCTCACGCTCGCGGAGTTGCCGTCGAGTCGCACCGTCGCCGTGCCGCTGCCGTGCACGTGATTGGTCGGCACGGCGGCGAGCGTCGTCGAGCGGTGTTCGCCCGCCTGCTGGGTTCCTGAGGCTTTCGAGCCTCCACGCGTTGCCGCCCACACGATCACGCCCGCTGCGATGAGCAGAGTGATGACACCCAGTGCGACGAGGGCGGGGCGTCGCGTTCCTCCTCGACCGGCGTGCGCCCCCCGGCTCCCGTCGCCCCCCGCACCCCCCGGCTCCTGTTGCGGATCGACCGAGGGGGGCTCCGCGGCGCCCGCACCACCGGCGCCCGAGCCGGAAGCGAGCGGCGGCGTGCCAGCCGCGGCGCCCGCCTCGGATCTGCGGCCCGGGGCGGTGGGGGGCACCGGCTCGGGCGGACGCGCGCTCGGCGCGGGGGGATGCGGCACGGGCCCGGCGTGCAGGACGGTCGGTGGCGCGGGCGCGCCGGAGCCCTCATCGGGAGCGCGCGAGGCGGCCGTCTCCAGCATCGGCGCCAGCGCGGACCGAGCGGCGGCGGCGAACTCGCGACACGTCGCGTAGCGCTCGTTCGGATCCTTGGCCAGGGCGCGGGCGACCACCTCGTCGATCGCCGCCGGCAGCTCGGCCCGAACGCTGCTCGGCGGTGCCGGCAGCTCCTCGACGTGGGCCCAGATCACCGCGGCGTCGAGGTCCTTCACGAACGGGACCCGGCCGGTGAGGCACTCGTAGAAGACACAGCCCAGCGAGTAGACATCGGCCCTGCCGTCCACCGATCCGCCCTTGATCTGCTCGGGCGCGATGTAGTCGATCGTGCCCACGAACTGGCCCGTCGTCGTCAGCCCGCTTCGCGAAAGCATGTGCTTGGTGATGCCGAAGTCGGCGAGGTAGACGTGATCGGGATCGTCGTCGGCGCCGCGTTCGATGAGGATGTTGGCGGGCTTCACGTCACGATGCACGAGACCGTGACGATGCGCCGCGTCGAGCGCGCGTCCCGCCTGGCTGATCAGCAGCAGCGCCTGTTCCGGCGATATCCGCTCGCGGGTGCTGAGCACGTTCCGCAGGTCGGAGCCGTCGACGTAGCGCATGGCGATGTAGAGCAGTTCCTCGTGCGGGCCCGTGTCGTAGATGGGAATCACGTTGGGGTGACTCAGCGAGGCGGCGATGCGGGACTCCTTGAGGAACCGAGCCCGGAAGACGTCGTCCTCCGAGAGCTCGGGCGCCAGCACCTTGAGCGCGACCGTGCTGCCGAGACGAAGGTTCTCGGCCTCGAAGACGACGCTCATCCCGCCACGGCCGAGCACAGAACGGAGGCGATAGCTCGCGAAGTCCTCCCCGACGAGGGGCAGCGAGGGCGTCAACGCGCTCCCGCGGCGACGGCCGGCTCCATGACCACCATCCGTTCCCTCCGCCGCATCCTGATCACTGGCATCGAACCATCGTCTCGTGTTCGGGGAGGGGCGGGATTGTATGGCATGCGATGACGCTCCGCACGTGTGCGCACGCCGCGCACCTCGAGACTGCGGCACGGGCGGAGGGCGAGCTAGTCGCCGTCGGCGGCCCCACCGGGCGTCCTCTCGGAGACGTCTCGCACGCGCCCTTCGGCGCGCCGTTCGAACGCCTTCTTGAGCACACGCCTGGCGTTCCCGTGCAGGATCGCCTCGGCATCGCGAGGCTCAGCGACGCCGGCACGGATCCAGGCCTCCAACCTCGTGAGTTCACCCGCCTTGTCGAGGCCCTCGAAAGTCGGCTTGACGAAGCCGTCGAGGTCGGTCCCGATCGCGCTCGCGGCGTGATCGCCGCAGGCGTCCTCGATCGCGGCCAGGTGCCGCCCGACGACCTTCTGCGACTCGGCTTCACTGCTCGTGGAGCCCATCCAGTGCCGAGAGGTGATCAATCCGATCAGCCCGCCGCGGCGGTGGATCTTCTTCGCGCACTCATCCGAGAGGTTGTATTCATGGGGTTCCGGGACCGCCTTGCGCATGCCGACGTGCGTCGCGATGAGCGGGTAGTCCTCAGGCGCGTCGCCGTTCTGCTCGTCGAGCGTCTCGACGAGCGCGAAGGCCTCGGCGATCGCCCTCTCGCTCATGTGGCTGACGTCGATCAGGACGCTGTGCTGGTACATCGCCCGGACCGCTGCCCTTCCGAGCGCCGTGAGGCCCGTGGCTGCGGGCTGGGGGAAGAGTTTCTCGTACCTGTCGTCGCTGACGATCGGGATCGCCGGAGCGTTGGTGGCGACCTGGCGGTAGAAGAGGTGCGCGAGGGTGATGTAGACGACCCCCTGACCGGCGAGCTCGCGCACCTTCTCGTCGATCGAGGCGACCTCGTCGCCAAGCTGCATGCCGCCCTCGACGCAGTGCACGAACACGATCCGCGGGTCGTCGAGGTCGGCGGCGCTCTCCGCGAGGATCGCCCGTTCCCGGTTCGGATCTTGCCGCTCGAGGTCCTCCTCGACCGATTTGCGCTGATGCTGGATGTCTTCGTAGTACTCGCCCAGCGGAGGCTGTCCGTGGAGCTTTGAGGGATCGAACTCGGCGGCCGGCCAGTAGAGCACCGAGCAGACGATCCGCACGCCGCCCTGCTCGAGCCCGTCGAGGCTGATGCGCCAACCCGAGCCCCAGTCGTGATCGCTGGCAACTTTCGCGACGAACTTCATCACCTCGGACTCGAGCGCGCCGACGAGCCGTTCGTTCCAGCTCGCCTTCGAGCCGCGCGGATCCGGATCGTTCTGAAACAGGTGCATCGCGTAGTGGCAATGCAGGTCTGCGATCACTCGCTCCCCCCTCTCGGCGCCGCCGCCGGGTCGTCGCGGGGACTCTAACCCTCGGGGGTGTCAGCCACAACGGCGCCCGCGGGCGTGACTGGCGCCCGGCGGCGTCGCCGCAACGATCGGTCCGGCCGGCCGTGCGAAGGAGTCAGCCGAGTGCGCCGCGGATATCGTCGATCGCCTGCTGCTCGGCGTCGCTGACCGGATCCTCGCCCTCGGAGTGCGCACGCGCGACGCGTTCGGCGAGGCTCACGACGAAGCCCCTGTAGTCGGCGAGCTCCTGCGGCTCGGCCTTGCCCTCGAGCAGTGCGACCGCGTCGCGAACGTGCTGCAGCGCATGCTGCCTGAACTCGTCGGGTGAGCCGTAGCGGGTGTGGTCGACCTCGGGCCTAGCCGAGACGAGTTCGTCGAGTAGCTCGCTCTGGCCGTGGCGCTGGCGCGCCTCGGCGTAGGCCTTCCCCATCGAGAAGGTCTCGCGGATGCTCCCGCCCCGCTGCGCGGTGATCACGATCATCCCGGCGCTCGGGGGGCCCTCCCGAACCAGGTCCCACTCCTCGCTCGTGAAGTCAGCCTTTGTGGTCATGAGCCCTCCTGTCGGTCTGCGGAATCGTCTCCGGCGAGTGTAGGGAGCCCGACCGCGAGGCGGCTGACGGCCGAACTCGTGGTCGAAGCGGGTCGTCTCGGGTGCGCACGGCGGCCCTCCGCACGCCCTCACCTCCCCCGTCGATGGACTTGCAGACGGGGTTTCTCGGGAGTAGCCTCCGGCGGGCCGGCCGTCACTGAAAGCCGTCGAATGGGGAGCGCTGTGGGCCTTACCAATGACTCGATGTCGGTGCGCCGCCCGGGGAGCGTTCCCGGGAAGCAGTTTGAGATCCAGGATGTCGCCTCCGGCGATGCACACACGCTCGTGATCATCGGCGAGCTCGAAATGGCCACCGCGCCCGCCCTCGAAGCCGCCATCGCTCCACTCGCGGCGAGCGCGCGCCGTCTGACGCTGGACCTGAGCCGCGTCACCTTCATGGACTCGACGGGCCTCAACCTCGTCATGGAGGCCAAGCAGCTGTGCCGGGAGCACCGTGCCGAGTTCGCGCTGATCCCCGGGCCGCAGAACGTGCAGCACGTCTTCGAGGTCACAGGGCTTCTGAATCGCCTGCCGTTTCGAACGCCGCCGGCGACCTAGCCTTCGGCGGTCCTCAGCGGGCAACCGACCATTCGATGCGCCCGAGGCCAGGGAAGCCGAGAGCCGCTGCGCTCGCGCCCGTCAGATCCCACTCCCGCCCGGCGATGTAGGGGCCGCGGTCGATCACCGGAACGGTGAGCACGCGACCGCCGTAGGCGAACGTTATGAGCGTTCCGCAGGGCGCGGTCTTGTGCGCGACGCCGAGCTGGTCACGGCCGAGCACCCCGCCGCATGCCAGCCCGAGTCCGTAGTCGGTGAACACCGACGCGACGCTCACCTGAACGCCCGAGCGGGGCTCGAGCGACCACGGAAGCAGTTCGGCCAGGCTCGCAGCCGCGGCGCTCAGCGCTCGGTGGTGTTCCTCGCGCTTGAGGGCTTCGAGCTTTGCGAGCTGTTCTCGCACTTCGGCGTCCGACGGCGCGCCGGGAGCCGGCTGGAAGGCGGCCGGCACGGGGTGGGCGGGCGGTATCGGGTGGGGCTTCGTCGGCGCCGCGGGGTCGGACGCCGGCGCGGAGCTCCGCGGCGCCGTGCTGCTCGTCGGCGACGGCGGGCTCCCACCGCCCGTCGCCGGCTTCGGCGGATCTGCCGGGGGCGCAGCGTGTGTTGCGGACGTCGAGGCGTTCGGGTGCGAGGAGCCGCACGCCGTTGCGAGAGTCACGGCGAGGGAAAGCGCGAGCGCGCTGACGGCGACCGCGCACTTCGGCCGCGACGATCCGGGCATCGGTGGAGCATCGTGACAGCTGTGAGAGGATGAGCGCGCCGTGAGGCTCTACGCGATCCCTGGCTCGCACGCGTGCCGCAGCGCGATGCTGATGCTCGATCACAAGAAGCTCGACTACCGCACGATCGAGCTGCCGACCGGCATGCACCCGTTCCTCCTCAGAGCGCTCGGCTTCGCGGGAAATCGAGAACCGATACGCGAGCTCGACGGCGCCGCGCCGGCGGACCTCGCAGTGCTCGACCGCCTCGGCACGGTGCCCGCGCTCCGGACGACGCAGACGCGCGTCCAGACCAACCGCGAGATCGCGCGCTTCCTCGAGCGCGAGTATCCGGAGCCGCCTCTGTTCCCCGCCGACGAGGCGACTCGTGAGGCCGTGGAAGAGGCCGAGCGCTGGGGCGATGAGGTGCTGCAGATGGCAGCACGGCGTGTGGCACTCGCGACCGCTTCTCGCGGTCTCGACGCGATGCGTCGCCGCGCGGGCGACGGCAGGCTCGGACCGCTGCTCGCGCAGTCTGCGTCCGTCAGAGCCGTCGCAGCGCGGATGGCCGGTCGCGCGTTCCGTGCCGGCCCCGGCAGGGAGGACGCGCTCGTGGCAGTGGTCCCGGCGATGCTGGAAAAGGTGGACGCCTGGATCGAGGTCGGGCTGCTCGGCTCGCCGGCGCTCAACGTCGCCGACTACGTCATCGTCCCGAGCCTCGCGCTGCTCTCCTACTGCCCCGCGCTCGACGCGCAGCTCGAGGCACGTCCCCTCACTGCACTGCTTGACCGGTTGCTCCCCGAACCGGCCTGACGTCGCGCTCGGGTGTCCGCGGCAGGCCGGCCCGGCGGCTCGAAGCGCCGAGCCCCGGCGGCACCCGGCGCGCGTCAGCGATGCTCGAACGGCAGCGAGTCGCTCACCCCCACCCGGTCGAAGGCACGCTGGATCGACGGCGATCCGGGGATCAGCGTGAAATCGCATCCGCGCTTCTTGCAGTGACCGCAGCGGAACGCGATCACGGCGACCCCGATCCAGTCGATGTAGGACAGCTCGCGCAGGTCGAGCGTTATTCCCGTCACGCCCTCGCTGCACAGCCGCTCGATCTCCGCTTCGAGCGTGTGAGCCGAACGACGATCGAGCTCCCCTGTGAGCACCAGCGTGTGCGTCCACAGCTTCACCTCGACATCGGCCAGCGCGAGGTGTCGCTCCTTCGGCGCGGGCTGCACCTCGGGTGGAGGATCCGCCGCGCTTCTCTCCCGCGTGTTCTCCTTCGTTGTTCTTACCGCCGACAGGCGTCCCATCACAACCGGCTCCTTTCAAACAAGACCTGACCGATACAGGCGCGGCGATACGGCGCGCGCCCGAACTGAGGCGTGTCAGGCAGGAACTAGCCGGGTCGCTCTGGGATCAGAGCGAAGCATGCGGTGAGCCATGGCTCACACGAGAGGCGCAAGCGACGCATTGCGCGCGAAGGCGCGAGGCGCAGTAGGGCTGCGAGCGAGAGACAAGCTGCGAACGCGACACCCGAGCCGCCGGCCGCCGAGCCGCCGGCAGCACCGCCCGGCGCGGGGCTCGGCCCCGGGCTGCCGGGGATCCGCGTACCCGCCGCCGAGCCACCGTGGTCGCCATCGGCAGGCGCCGCGGCGGCGGGGTCCGGTAGCTGGGATCGCGCGCTCGCCGCACCGACCAGCGCCGGCGCCACGCCCGCAAGCGGCGGCCCGCCGGATGCGCTGCAGTTGCTGCTCGCGTGACGTTCGATCCCCGAAAGCCCGCAGCCGAGATTCGCCACCACGAGAGCAGCGAGCGCTCGCGCGGATTCGGCGCCCGATGAGCCGGCGGCCGGCTTGGCGGCGGCCTTCTGCGGATCGCCCACCGCTGTCGCGCTGGCCGGCGGCCCGATCGCGCCGGTCGAAGGTGGCTCGGTCGCCAGGTGCGACATGTCGGCCACGTCCGGCGGCGGCTGTTCTGAGGCGGGCGCCGGGCGCGGGGATTCGACCGTCGTAACCGGCGATTTCTGGCTCGGCGCTTCGTCGCTCGCTTCGGGGACCGGCGCCGGAGCTTTTTCGGGCGTCGCCGGCGTCGTCGTCGGTTCGCCCGCGGGCGCCGGCGGAGCTGGTTCGGGCGTGGGCGTCGGTGGAGGGGCTGGTACGGGCGTGGGCGTCGGCGGAGGAGCCGGTTCGGGCGTCGGCGCCGGCGGAGGTTCGGGCGTCGGCGCCGGTGGCGATTCGGGCGTCGCGATCGGTTCGGTCGTGGGCGCCGGCGCAGGCGGTTCGGGCGCCGTCGGTTCGGGTGCCGGCGGGGTCGCTTCCGGCGTCGGGAGCGGGACTTCGGGCGTCGACCCCGGCGTGGGAATTTCGACGGAGGTGCCGAGCGGGCCCGTGACCGAGGCTGATCCGGCGCTCGCGCCGATCAGCAGCACGGCGAGCGCGACGAAGACGAGCAACGCCAGGCGCAGTAGGACCCTGCGGGCGGTGCGGCGCGCCGCCGGCGACTTCTCGCGGTGGCGCATGCTCTGACGATGCTCAGCGGTCACCCTCATCCCGTTGCCCTGTAACGCCCACTTTGAACGTCAAATTGAAGCTGATCCGCCTCGGTCCCGATGTGAAGAGCCTCGCCGACGGGCGCCTGGCCCGCCACCCACTCGGCCACCTCGAGGAGGTGCGCGTCATCGCTGCGTGCCGCGAGGCGGCACATGACGAGCCCGAAGGAGATGACGGCCAGCCAGGCGATGATCAGAATCAGGAGTACCGTGCGCTAAGGCTACCGATCACGCGGGAACGTGGTCACGACCTTCTGGCACCATCCGCCGGGGTCCCCGCGTGGCCGTGGCGACTTGACGCCGAGCCGGACCAGCCGCCGAGCGGATGGACTGCAACTTCACACCACGCGCCCGAGCGACGTTTCACCCAGCCACAACACCCCGACGCCGGCGATCCGATATAGCGGCGCCGATGGTCCGTTGCGCGATCGTGCTCCTCTGGGCGGCGGCCTGCCTCGGATCCTGCGGTGGCGGACCTCCGACACCTCCACCGAAGCTCTCCGATGCGAACCGTCTCGTGGACATCTGGAAGGGCCACCACGTCTCGCCGCCGAACGCCGACATTCGTGCCGTGCAGGAACGCCTCGTCCTGCTCAGCCGCCGCTGCGGCGAATCCGAGAGCTCGCTCGCGTCGAGCCTCAGCGCCGCCCAGAGACTGCTCGCGGAACACGGAAGGCATCCTTCGCCCGTCGCCCTCACGGGCCTGCTCGACGAAGCAGCCCTGCAGAGGAGAAGCGGCTCCACGTGCAGCGACCTCCTGGTGGCGCTGCTGGTGCAGCTTGAAAGCGGCAGCGGCACGGGCGCTCCCGCCGCGGCGCCGCCCGGCGCGCCGTAGTCGATCTGCCGGGCGCCGCTCCCTGAGGCCGGCCGCTCTACGATGACCCCATGCTCGGGCTGCTCCTGAGAACTCCGTGGGTCAGGCGCGCGAGCCGCGGGATCCCGGTCGCCCGGCTGCTGCTCACGGCCGAGGTCGCGATGATCGCCGGGCGGCACCTCGGCAGGCTCGAGCGAGCCCAGCGGCGGCGGCTGCTCGCGCTGCTGATCAAGACCCGCGGGCGGCCGCGCTCGCTGCCCACGGCGGAGCGGCGCGAGCTCGCTTTGCTCGTCGCGAGGCTCGAGCCGCGACTCTTCTTCGGGACTGCCGCCAGGCGCCTCAGCCCCGTGCCGCTGCCCAAGCGCCTGCTCTACGGGCGACGCGGGAGCGCCGCGCGCGCAGCCCTGACACGCGGCGACTGACGTAGACCCTCGCGTCAACAGTTGACGTGCAGCGCCGGCAGGCGCTCCGGCGCGATCCCGTCCTTCACGCACGCGAGGTACGCGATGCCGCGGTGTATCCCGTCGATCACGAGCGTCGCCCCGTCGAAGACGCCGATCCGCAGCACGACGTCCGATTCCCATCGGCTGCTCGCCATCTGCTCGACGAAGCGCTCGACCCGCAGATCGTTCGCGCTGTCCTGCGCCGGGTGGAGTGTGCGGCTGCGTCTGCGATAGATGTCGAGCAGCTGCTCGAACGTCCTGTGCCGCCCGCCCGCATGTCCCATGAAGCTCGCGAAAAGCGTCGGCGTGTCGGCCAGTTCCCGCGCCGATAGGGGCTTCAGGGCCATCCCGAGGATCGTCCCCGGCGAGGACCGGCGGCGATATGGCCAAATGGCCAACAAACGCAGTGGCGATTGTGATGAGCGGCCTGCCGCTGGCGCTACGGTAGGCCGGTGCGCGTCGCGACATGGAACGTGAACTCGGTCAAGCAGCGGGTGCCGCGACTGCTTCCCTGGCTCGACGAACGCCAGCCCGACGTCGTCTGCCTCCAGGAGACGAAGCTCGCGGACGACGCCTTCCGGGCGCTGCTCGGAGAGGAGCTCTCGAGCCGCGGATACGCGCTCGCGCTGAGCGGCGAGGCGCAGTGGAACGGGGTGGCCATCCTCAGCCGCGCGGGCCTCGAGCAGGTCGTCGCCGGCCTTCCCGGCGCACCCGGCTTCCCGCACGCGGAGGCGCGTGCGATCGCGGCGACGTGCGGCGAGATCAGAGTCCTCTCGGTCTACGTCCCGAACGGCCGCACACCAGGGTCAGCGCACTACCGCTACAAGCTCGACTGGCTGGGCGCGCTGCGCGACGCGCTTCGAGACGGCCCGCGCGAGACGATCGTGTGCGGCGACATGAACATCGCGCCGACGGACGCCGATGTCTTCGACCCCGCCGCCTACATCGGCCATACGCACGTCACGGCGCCGGAGCGCTCGGCGCTCGGCGAGCTGGTCGAGCTCGGTCTGCATGACGTCGTCCGGGACCGCTGGCCCGGCGAGCGGATCTTCACCTACTGGGACTACCGCGCGGGGATGTTCCACCAAGACCTCGGCATGCGCATCGATCTCGTGCTCGCCGGCGCACCGGTCGCGGCGCGGGTGCGGGCTGCCTGGGTCGACAGGCAAGCGCGCAAGGGAACGAAGCCGAGCGACCACGCCCCCGTGATCGTCGATCTCGACGAGGCCCCCGACGGAGACATCGGACCGGTCGTGCCGCCGCCGTCGGCCGTCGGCTCGAGGCGAAGGGCCGTGAAGCTGCCCCAGTCGCCGTGAGCGCGCCCGCGATCGGCGGGCTCATCGGCGTGTCTCCTCTCGGTTGGACCCGGTTGCCGGCAGGTCGCGAAAGCCGTGCCCGCGTTCGGGCGTGACGTTGCGCGTGGTGAGCTCCTCGCCGCACTCCCCGCACGTCAGCCGTGGGCGAGTTCGCTTGCCGCAGCGCTCGTGGCGCAGCACGATCGGAGCGCCCCGCGGGCCCGCCAGATAGGTGTCCCCCCAACGCATCAGGGCGATCACCGCGGGGAACAGGTCGCGCCCCGCGTGCGTGAGCGTGTACTCGTGGCGCTCGGGTTCGGCGGAGTAGAGCACGCGATCGAGCACCCCGGCATCGACGAGCCTGCGCAGCCTCAGCGACAGCGTCGGGCGCGGGATCTCGAGGTTGCGCGCGAGCTCCCCGTAGCGTCGAACGCCGAAGAACGCTTCGCGCAGGATCATCATCGTCCAGCGCTCCCCGAGGAGCTCGAGGGTTCCTCCCACCGAGTCGGCGTGCAGACGGTGGTCGAGATCGAGCGCCTCGCCGGCGTGATCATGCCTCGCACTCATGCAGCGCGCACCTCCGAGCGCCGTGGCGCGAGGGATGACAGAAGGCCCCGCCCGCCGGGGTCTTCCGCCGTCGCGGGGACGACGCCGACGTGCGTCGCTCCGGCGTCGAGGTAGGCGTCCAGGCGCCGGCGGACATCCAGATCGGAGCCGATCGCGCAGACCTCCGCTAGCAGCTCACGGGTGATCTCGCCGGCGAGCTCGCCGCGCCTTGCCCCGGCGCGCGCACGCTCGACGAGCTGGCCGAAGCCGAGCTCCGCGAACATCTCGCCGTAGCCGGGTGGGCGCAGGTAGACCGCTGCCTGGCCGGCGAGCTGAGCGAGCGCCGCCGGACCGGGGTCCCGGGCAACCGCGACCCACACGGCTATCGCCGGCGCTCGCCGGCCGGCGGCGTGCGCCTCGGCCTCGACGAGCTCGCGCGCACGCGAGACACGCTCGGGCGTCACGAGGTTGAGCACCAGCTCGTCGGCGGCTCGCGCCGCGAGGCGTGTCATCTGCGGGCCGAACGCCGCGAGCGAGATCTTCGCATCGGGCATCGGGCGCGCGAGGCGGAAGCCGCGTGCGCGCACATGCTCGCCACGGTAGTCGGCGCGCTCGCCGGCGAGCAGCGAGCGGAGCGCCTCGACCGTCTCGCCGGCGCGCGCCACGACGCCGGCCCACTGGCGGTCGTGCCAGCCCGCGACGATCTCCGGGCTCGATGCGCCGAGGGCGAGATCGGCGCGCGCACCCGTGAGCGCCGAGACCGACGCGAGACCGAGCGCGAGCGCGACGGGGCTGCGAACGCCGATCGCGAGAGGCCCGATCTTCAGCGCCAGACCGGGCGCCCGCAGGCCGATCGCGGTGGCGAGCGCGAACGCGTCGAACGTCGCCATCTCCCCCACCCACATCGTCTCGAAGCCGCTTCGAGAAGCCTCGACCGCGATCTCGACGGCCTCGAGCTCGGGGCGGTCGAGCCAGAACGGCGCAACGACCTGAAGGCGATCCGAGGGCCCGCTCGACGGCGAGCTCACAGCTGCGCGGTCCTGGTGGGCAGCCCCAGCAGCAGACGCCCGGCGAGCTCCCACGTCGCGGGGTTCACCTGGAAGTGCGCCGTGGCGGCGTGCGCGTCGCGGAAGCGACGCTGCAGCGGCGAATCGTCGTAGATCGCGCTGCCGCCGCCGAGGTCGTACATCGAGCGGGCGACCTCTGCGGAGGATCGGACGGCATGCGTCGCCGCGAGCCGCAGGCCGAGGCGCAGCTGCTCGCCGACCTGTCGATCGGACTGCGCCGCGCCCCAGGCCTGCAGGATCGCCTCGTAGTAGAGAGCTCGCGCCGCACGCAGCCGCGCCTCCGCCTCGGCGACCCCAGCCTGCGTCGCCTGGCGCTCCGCGAGAACGCGGCTCGAGCCCTGCGCCGTCTTGGCACCGGCGAGCTCTACGAGGTCGCTGATCGCTCCGCGCGCGTTACCGAGCGCCGCCGCCGCGATCGAGAGCGCGAAGAAGCCGAAGATCGGGAAGCGGTACAGCGGCGCGTCAACGCGCGGCCCGCCATCCATCAACGAGAGGATGCGATGCTCCGGCACGAGCACATCGTGGGCGAGCGCATCGTGGCTCGCGGTGGCGCGCAGGCCGCTCGTGTGCCACGTGTCGAGGACCTCGAGCTCGGCGACCGGGATGCCCACGACCCGCAGAGCCGGCCCGTCCGCGTCGGCTCGGCCGTCGTCGAGGACGCAGCCCGCGAACAGCCACCGCGAGTGGGAGATGCCGCTGCAGAACGACCAGCGCCCCGAGACGCGAACTCCGCCGTCCGCCGGCACCGCCCTTCCCCTCGGGGCCCAGACCCCCGCTGCGATGCTCGACGGGTCGCCGAAGACCTCCTCGGCGCCGAGCTCCGGCAGGTAGGCGGAGAGCAGGCTGCTCGTGGCCGCGATCGACACACACCAGCCGGCCGACGCGTCGCCTGCGGCGATCGACTCCGCGGCGCCCAGGATCGCGGCCGGCGGCGCCTCGAGCGCGCCGAGCGCCGACGGCGCCCCGGCGCGCATCAGTCCCGTCGCGCGCAGCTCCTCGACGAGCGCCGGAGTGAGCGCACGGGCACGCTCGCAGGCGTCGGCATCCGCTCGGGCGAGCTCGGCAGCACGCTCAACGGTCGCGCGCAGCTCGGGGGGGACGAACTCGTGCGATGGCGCAGCCGCGGAACCCGACATCCAGCCTCCCTGGTTCAGAATCCTTACCGGTAAGAAAGTCTTACCGGTCCCGGCACAGCTGTCAAGCCGGCCGCCCCGCGGGCGATGCCTCTCGCACGCGTGCGAGCGGGCCGGCAGCCCCGCCTGCCGAGCCGCGAAGCGTCGCCTGCAGGACGTCCACCACCCGTCGACGGACGTGCTTGCCGGCGCTACGCTTCCTGGGAAGACCAGCCGTCTGGGGGTCATGGCTGTGAGCACGGCGAGAAGCAGCGCAGGTCGAGCACTCTTGCGAGCGGCGGTGATTTCGCTGGTCACACTCGCCTGCGGCCCGGTGTGCATTGCAGATGCGGCGCCGAGCGTCTCGATCCTCAGCCCCGCCAACGGGAGCGTCACGAACAACCCCACACCCCGGTTCAGCGGCGTCGCTCAGGAAGGCGGCGGCGGGGTGACCCTTGAAATCTGCCGCGGTCCGTGCTCGGAAGCGACGATCGAAGAAGAACTCAGCACCGCATTGCTCGGACCACTGGGCGAATGGTCCCTGGGCCCGATCGAAAGGCACCTCGCCGACGGCACGTACGTGGCGCTTGCGCGCCAGGCCGGCGGCACGAGCTCGATCACCTTCACGGTGCTGAGCGCCCCGCCGACCGTGAGGCTGAACCCCCCGGCGTCGCCGCCGTGGGACACATCGCCGTCGTTCACCGGCACCGCGAGCGACACGACGCCGGTCAGCGTGCTGATCCATGCCGGCCCTACGACGAAAGGGACGATCGTCGCGTCGGCGACGGCCACCGGCACGGGCGCCGGCTGGACCTCCGGCGAGGTGAGCCCGGCACTCCCCGAGGGCCAGTACACCGCGGTCGCCTCGCAGGAAAGCTCCCTCGGGAACCCGCCCGGCAGAAGCGCGCCGATGACGTTCATGGTGGTTGGGCCACCACCGCCTCCCGTCGCCTCGTTCAAGTGGTTCCCCCCCGTTCCCCAGACCGGCGAACCGGTGTCGATCGTGTCCAACTCGAGCGATGCGACGAGTCCGATCACGGGGACCGCCTGGGCGCTCGGCGGCGACAGCCCCTTCCAGTCCGGAGGCCCGGTGCTCAACACCTCGTTCGCCACGCCCGGCGCTCACGTCGTGCGCTTGCTCGTGACCGACGCGAACGGTTTCTCGACGACGGTCACCGAAACGATCCCGGTCGTCACTCCGCGGGTGCTGCTGATGCAACCGTTTCCCGTCGTGCGAATCGCAGGAACCGAGACGAGAGCGGGGATCAGGCTGAGGCTGCTGCGGGTGCAGCAGACCCCGGCGGGCGCGAAGGTCGTGATCAGGTGCAAGGGTCGCGGCTGCCCGACCAAAACGCAGCGGCGATACGCGCTCGCAGGTCCGCGAGGCGTCGCCCCCGTCGACTTTCGCGCGTTCCAGAGCGTGCTGCGCGCAGGCATCACGCTCGAAATCCTGATCTCCAAGCCGGGTGCGATCGGCAAGTACACGCGCTTCACGGTCCGCCGCCACCGGCTGCCCGTACGGGTCGACAGCTGCCTCGACCCGCTGGGTATCAATCCGCTGGCGTGCCCGCCTTCGTGACAACGCCGCGAGGAGTTCGTACGCGCTGGGCGGCGCGACTCAAGCGTGCGGCGCCGCGCCCGCGGCCGCGCGAGCCGGCCGCCGCGCCCGAGGCGTGGGAGGCGAGGCGAGCCGCAGCAGATCCTGCATCCCGTCGTTGATCCCCTCGGTCAGCACGTCGATGTCGGGAGCCCCGTCGTAGTCGCCAGTGACGCCGAAGTAGAGGCCGCCGTCGTAGGAGAAGATCGCGACGACCACCCTCACGGAGCCGATCACCGGAACGAACGGATATGAGGCGAGCATCCGCCGGCCGAGCGTCTGAACCGGCTGCTGGGGTCCTGGGACGTTCGTCGTCCCCGTGTGCATGTTCAAGCGAGGCGAGAGGGTGATCAGGCGGCTGCCGAGAGCCAGCAGCAGCGGTGGAGCGAAGCCGGACAGCGAGGTCAGCACGTCTCCCGCGACCGCTTGTTTGGACTGCTTGACGCCGTCCATCTCCGCGCGGATGTGGTGGAGGCGCTCGAGCGGGTCGTCGAGACCTACGGGCAGGCCGGCGAACACCGCAGACACGCGGTTGTTGTAGACGCCCTTCTCGCCCGGGCGCCGCACCGACACAGGCACCATCGTCCGCACCACGCGGTCGGCCGGGACGCTCTCGCCACGGGCGTCGAGCAGCCGGCGAAAGCCGTTCGTGATGAGCGTCAGGACG
Organism: Solirubrobacteraceae bacterium; assembly: GCA_036272475.1. Classification (GTDB taxonomy): domain Bacteria; phylum Actinomycetota; class Thermoleophilia; order Solirubrobacterales; family Solirubrobacteraceae; genus Palsa-744. The sequence continues at coordinate 70,453 of DATAYP010000075.1, forward strand.
ACGTCGTTGACCGTGCCGCCGAGCGCGGACCTGATCTTCTTGACGTCGGCCAGGTCCGCCTCGGCCCAGCTCCAGCGACGGTGAGGACCGATCGGCCCCGTCAGCGAAGAGGCCTCGACGGGACGCATGCTCGGCCCGGCGGCGACCGTCGCTCGTGCGACTTCCGCCGCCGTGCGCAGCGTGGCTGCGGGGGCGAGCAGCGCGTGTCGAAGCGTCTCGAGCTGGCCGCCCGGGCTCGCGAGACGCGCGAGCGCACGGATCATGATCTCGAGCGAGGACCGCTCGGGCTCGGCCGACCACTCGTGCGTCGAGGGGCGCGGCGCCGTGTCGGAGAACATCAGCGACATCAGGTCCGTCGCGGCGACGCCGTCGACCATGCAGTGATGCACCTTCGAGAGCAGCGCCCAGCGACCGCCGCTCAACCCCTCGACGGCCCACAGCTCCCACAGCGGCTTGTTCCTGTCGAGGTGCTGCGAGAACACGCGGCTCGCCATCTGGCGGAGCTGCTCCTCGCTGCCCGGCGGTGGGACCGCCGTGTGGCGCAGGTGGTAGTCGAGGCTGAAATGCGGGTCATCGACCCAGGCGGGCGAGGCCACCGCGAGCGGAACCGAGCGGACGCGCTGGCGGTAGCGCGGGACGAGATCGAGCTTGCCCTCGACCATCGCCCGTAGGTCCTCGAAGGGAGGGGCCGGCCCCTCGAAGATGCTGACCCCGCCGATGTGCATCGGCGTCGTCTCGTTCTCGACATGCAGAAAGGAGGAGTCGATCGCGCTCATCCATTCCATGGGCGTCATACAGTACGCCGCCGCGGCCCGCCACGGCATGCCCTCGTACGGCACCGGCCCCGGCGGCGCCGCGCCACTTCGTCCACGCTGCGGCGGGGAGCGCGGGTCCAGGGGGTAGGGTGCCGGCGTGGCTTCGATCCGGGCACGGCTGGCGAGGCTCGCGCTGTCGGCGCGGGCGATCTGCTCCGGCTCGCCGGCATGGCTGCTGACCGGCCTCGCCGGCGTCGCGCTGAGCGTGCTTCCCGGCGTGTCGGCGACGGCGAGCCACGGCATCGCGGCAGCAGCCACGCGGCGCCCGGCGCCCGCGACCGCCGTGCCGCCGGCCTCGCGACGGGCGCTCTACCGCGTCGTCGGCTGCCGTAGCCGCGGTCGCTTCGCGTACCTGCACGCGGCAGGGCGAGCGGTCGCGATCGGGTTCGACGACGGACCCGCTGCCGCGACGCCCGCGTTCGTGTCGATGCTCGAGCGCGCCAGGGCGAAGGCGACGTTCTTCATGATCGGCCGCCAGGTCACTCCCTCCTACCGGGCGACGCTGCTCCGGGAGCTGCGCGACGGCGACGCGCTTGGGGACCACTCCTTCAACCACCCCGATCTCACACGCAGCGGTGACGTCTACACGGAGCTGCACAGCACGCTCGCGGCGATCCGCTCGCAGACCGGCTACACCCCTTGCGTCTTCCGCCCGCCGTACGGCGCCTATGACTCCTCGGTGCTCGACATCGCGCGCTCGCTGGGACTCGCGACGGTGCTCTGGAACGACGACCCGCGCGACTGGGCGCTGCCCGGCACGGGCTCGATCGTGCGTCAGGTGCTCGCCCAGGTGCGTCCCGGCTCGATCATCATCTCCCACGACGGAGGCGGCCCGCGCGGCGAGACGCTCGCCGCCTACCCGTCGATCATCGCCGGGCTGCGCGCCCGCGGCTACAGGATCCTCACGATCCCGGAACTGCTCGGCTTCCGGGCGATCTACACGCCCTGCGTGCTGCTCTGCGCCGGGATCGGCGTTGCCCGTGCCGAGGTCCCGCGAGGCGCGATCATCGAAAAAGCGCGATAGCGCGAGGGACTAAGATATGGCGCAAAAAGAGGAGGCGGGATGGCTGTCAGCGCGAGCATGCCGAGGGCGGTTGCAAACGGCATCGATGATGTAAAGGCGCTCACGGACCAGGTGGTCGGACCGAGCGACTGGCGCGAGGTGACCCAGGAGATGATCGACCGCTTCGCCGAGCTCAGCGGCGATGACCAGTGGATCCATGTCGACGCCGAGCGCGCGAAGCGCGAGAGCCCCTTCGGCACGACCATCGCCCACGGCAACCTGACGCTCGCGCTGATCGACGGCCTGCGCAAAGACCTGACCGAGTGGAGCGGGTTCAAGCTCGGCATCAACTACGGCTGGAACAAGGTTCGCTTCCCCGCTCCCGTCGTCACGGGCGCGCGCGTCCGCTGCTACCTGCAGGTCGTCGAGGTGTCCGAGCTCGGCGACGGCTGGTACCAGATCGTGACCCGCTTCACGGTCGAGGCCGAGGGCACCGAGAAGCCCGTCTGCGTCGCCGACAGCGTCGGCCGGGTGCTCGTCGACGGGTAGCAGCCGGCGGCCGCCTACGCCGCCAGCGCCTCGCCCTCCTCGATCTCGGCGAGCGCGTCGGGTGAGAGCTCCGCGCGCTCCGAGGTGGGAGCGCCGTTGCGCAGGCGCAGCCCCGCGACGATCGCGCCGGCGAGCGCGAACGCCGCGCCGACACCGAACGCGAGGTCGAAGCCGCTGCTCAGCGCGTGCGCGGCCCCGGCTGAGGCGTCGGCGCGCGTCTGCGCATCTGCGATCGTCGAGAGGATCGCCAGGCCGAGCGCGCCGCCCATCAAGCGCGAGGTGTTGAGCAGCCCCGAGCCGATGCCGCTCTGCGATGCCGGCAGGCACTGCATCGCGACGATCGTCGAGGGAACGAGCGAGAAGCCCATGCCGATCGCCGCGAGGAGCGCGCCCGGTAGCACGCTGCCGAAGTACGTCCCGCCGGGGGCCACCCGGATCAGCAGCAGGATGCCCAGCGCAGCCACCGACATGCCGCCGGTGATCACCGCTCGCGGGCCGAGCCGGCCGACGAGTTTCGGAGCGAGCGTCGAGGCGGCGAAGATCGACAGGGTCATCGGCAGGAAGCAGAGCCCCGCTTCGATCGCGTCGTAGTGCAGCACTTCCTGCACGTACAGCGTGAGGAAGAACCAGACTGGGAAGAAGGACGCGTAGAGGAGCGTCACGACGATGTTGGAGATGCGCAGCTGGGCGACCCGCAGGATCGACAGCGGGATCAGCGGCGCCGTCGCCACGCGCGCCTCGACGAACGCGAACAGCCCCAGCAGCGCGAACCCCGCGGCGAGCGGTACGAGCACGCCCGGCGAGCCCCAGCCGATCGTGTCGGTGCGGACGATCCCGTAGGTGAGGCTGACGAGGCTCGCCGTGATCAGCACCGCGCCGCTGACGTCGAAGTTGCGTGCCGCCCCGCGTACGCGATCGACCGGGATCAGCCGCAGGCCCAGCGCGATCACGACCGCGCCGAGCGGCACGTTGACGGCGAAGATCGCGGGCCAGCCCAGCGTCTGCGTGAGGACACCGCCGAGCAGCGCGCCCGAGGAGCCGCCGAGCGCGCCCATCGCCCCCCACATGCCCACCGCGCGGTTGCGCTCGGCGCCGGCAGCGAACGAGCTCGTCACGATTGCCAGCGTCGCCGGCGAGAGCACGGCGCCGCCGAAGCCCTGGAGCGCGCGCGCGCCGAGCAGAACGCCCTGCGAGCTCGACAGCGCGCACGCGAGCGACGCCAGCGAGAAGAGTGCGGTACCGGCGATGAAGACCTTCCGGCGTCCGAGCAGGTCCGCGCAGCGCCCGCCCAGCATCAGAAAGCCGGCGAACGTCAGCGTGTAGGCGTTGACGACCCACTGCAGACCGGTCGTGGAGAAGCCCAGGCCGCTGTGGATCGACGGCAGCGCCACGTTCACGATCGACACGTCGAGGATCACCATGAACTGCGCAAGACAGACGATCAGCAGCAGCGCCGTCTTGCTCCTGGATGCGAGTGTGGTCTCGGATGCGCTCATGGGGACATTCTGGGGGACCGCTTATCCAAGTAGTAGAGAAGGGCTTATACTGGTAGTCGCGATGCCTGCCACAGCTGCCGTGCCGCCCCCGGAAGCAAGCCCGCGCCCGCTCAGCGAGATAGCAGCTTCCGGGCAGCTCCGCCGCGAAGCGCTCGCTGACTTCCTGCGTACGCGCCGCGCCGCGTTGCAGCCCGAGGACGTCGGCCTGCGAGGCGGCGGGCGGCGGCGCACGCCCGGCCTGCGCCGCGAGGAGGTCGCGCAGCTCGCCGGGGTCGGGGCGACCTGGTACACGTGGCTCGAGCAGGGACGCGACGTGCGCGCCTCGCTCGACGTGCTCGAGGCGCTCTCGCGTGCGCTGCGGCTCAACCAAGCCGAGCGCAACCACCTGATACTCCTCGGCCGCGGCGAGAGCGCCCCGCCGTGCAGGAACCCCGCCGAGCGCGTCTCGCCCACGCTTCGCCGGCTGATAGAGAACCTCGGCCCGAACCCGGCCTTCATCCTCGGCCGGCGATGGGACTACCTGGCCTGGAACGACGCCGGAGTGGCGCTGCTCGGCGACCTCGGTGCGATCCCTAGAGCCGCCCGCAATCACGCCTGGCTGACCTTCACTGACCCTGCACGCCGCGAGATGTTCACCGACTGGGAGCGCAGCTCGCGCGTGCTCGTCGCGAAGTTCCGCGCCGACAGCGCGCGGCACATCGGCGACCCCGAGTTCGAGTCGTTGATCGAAGCGCTG
>DATAYP010000076.1:0-117755 GCA_036272475.1 Solirubrobacteraceae bacterium
CGAAAGGCTGTCAGCTCTCCCAAGGAGAGTCGGATGAGCACCGCAACAACCCAACGAGAGTGGCTCAGCAAGAGTGAAGCCGCCGAGTACATGGGGCTCAGTCTCATGTCGCTTCGCAGGTTGATGGAGCCCGACCCGAAGACCGGCAACCGGCGCTTGCCGGTCTACAAGCCGCTGAACGGCCGGACGCTGCTGAAGCGGTCAGACCTGGACGCGTATCTCAAGAGCACGCGGAAGCAGTCGTGACGGGATGCGCGCCAAAAAACGGGGAGGGCGGCGTCTCAGCAACGCGCGCCCTCCCAAACAACAACAACGTAAGGCCACCAGTCACAGGGCCACGCCTAGCTTAGCGCCAGGCAAGTGCATAGCGACGTGCCCGGTGTGTGACTCACCAGGCAAGCTGGGCTGGGGTCGCTGGCCGGACGGCGCAACATGGATCAAGTGTTACTCGTGCGAGGCCGAAGGCCTCTCCGGTGGCGCTTGGCTCCGTGCCTGTGTGGAGGCGCTCGACCTGCCCGCCAACTTCACGGGCAACCTCTTGTCCTACCCCGAGCAGTATCTAGCTGATTACGTCGAACGTGAGGCAGACGACGACGGCGAAGTTGAAGAGCTGCCATCTTCGGCCGCTCGCGCTGGTGAACAGTCCCGGCTGTTCTCGAACACGGACGGCTTCTACCCGTTGGACTGGTTGATCGAGAAACGGGGCCTCACCGAGGACGCGATACGGTCCGCCGGGATCGGGTGGGACGGGCGCTGCTTCACGATTCCCGTCTACGACGCGCATGGTGCGCTGTGTAACGTGGTCCGGCGTCCGTGGCCGGCATCGCGTGGCGCGAAGTATCTGGTGATGAAAGGGCGCGGCACGCAGCTATACCCGCGTCCGCTGCCGCACGGTCCCTGGATTATCGGCGAGGGAGTTCTAGATGCGATTTTGGCGCGGTTCGTGCACGGCCTGCCCGTAGTCACAGCCACGAACGGGCAGTCGTTCCCGGCCGCGTGGTTGCCGCTCGTCAAGGACCGACTTGTGGCCGTCGCATACGACGTTGGCGCTGAGCAGGCGATGTACAGCCGCGTGGCCCAACTCAACGCGGCAGGCGCCAAAGCGTGGCCAGTGCGCCTGGCGCGGCTCGGCCTGCCCGACAAAGGCGACCTCACCACCTACCTCATGAACGGCGGCGCGAAGGACCTACGCCGCTTCATCAACGACGAGTACAGGAGTGCAGCATGACCGACACCGATCAGCCCGACTACAGCGCGATGAGCGCCGAGGAACTGCGGGCGCTACTGACAGAGCGCGGCCTGAGGCAAACCGGGTCCAGAAGCTTCATGACTACACGTCTAGAGCGTGACGACGCCGCGTGTCGAGAAGAGGAACGTGAGGATCGTGCCGCAGAACGTGAGCGGCAGAACCGCGCGATACGCGCCGACAGACGCAGAGCCGAACGCGAGCGGGACGAATGGGCGGCTCATCACGGCCTGCGGGAAAGCCGCGCCTACACCGCTCCTGTTCCTTGGCTGCTCGGGAAGCGCACACCAGGCATGGGAGCGTCTGGGCTACTCGGCTGGTACGACCACGGGACTCGTTGGACGCGCGACGGTAGGCCGTACTGCCTGGTTGGACAGCCCTACGGTCTGAGTGACGATGAGGTTGGGAAGCTAGCTGCGCTCCGACAGCAAGGCTTACAAGTCAGCATCGACACGCGTCCGTCGTGGCACTACCCCGGCTCGGTGCTGACGGTGGTGGTGACGCGCGATGACTGCCCCTAGAAAAGTGCGCGTAAAGCGCGCCGCCGCCAACGTCGAGCGCGAAGCTGCGGAGCAGGTGAGTGCGCGTGTGGGCGGGTGAAGCCGATGGCTAGCGTGAAATTCGACGTCAGAGGCGTGAAGCCCCCATTCTCGCTGCGTGATCCGCACGCTGAGGGCATGCGACCCGTGCAAAACGGTCGGAAACGCAAACGGGTAGAGCTACCACCGGAGCAGGAGCGCTACCGCCTGTACACGGTGGACGAGCTTGGTGAGTTCGAGCCGGTGAGCTGGTTGATCGACGAACACCTAGCCGTGGGCGAGCTGACCGGGCTGTATGGCAAGGGCGGCACGTACAAGTCGTTCCTCGCGCTGGATTGGTCGTGCCTGTTGGCGCATGAAGGTGCCACCGTCGTCTACATCGTGGCTGAGGGCGCGAGCGGCATGCGCGCCCGCATCGAGGCGTGGAAAAGGGCTCACAACGTCGGCAACCTGCCATCGCTGTGGCTGATGCCGAGCAACGTCAAGCTGCACGGCGAGGAATACGTCACAGCTTGGATCGAGGCCATGCGCACGCAGCTCGGGAGCAACGCGCCAGACCTCGTTGTCGTGGACACGCTCGCGCGCAACTTTGTCGGCGGCTCCGAGAACAACCCGCAGGAGATGGGACTGTTTGTGGACGGCTGCGAGCGCATACGGCAGGCGTTCGCGACGGCGTTGTTGATCCTGCACCACACGACTAAGGAAGGCGATTCTGAGCGCGGTACTGAGTCGCTGCGCAACGCCTCGTTCGCCATGTTCAAGATGACCCAGACCGGCGGGAGCGGGCGCGCGGTGAAGTTGGAGTGCGACCGCATGAAGGATGCAGAGCAGCCCGAGGCACGCATCCTGCACCCCAAAAAGTACGAGTTGCCCGAGCTAGGCGAGGACATCAGCAGTCTTGTTTCTGGGTGGTCCCATTTGCCCCCAACACCCATGGGGGCAAAAGACCCCCAAAGGGGCAAGACGAGGGGCGAGTTGAGCACCGTTCAGCGCAAGGCACTAAGGACCCTCGTGGGGGCAAATGAAGGGGCAAATGGCGGGGTCAGCCGGGCCGTCGTGGCACGAGCGTTTGGCGTGGACCCTAAACACGTAGCCCGTACCACAAAACCCCTGGTAGACATGGGTTATTTGGAGGTTGCTGGCACGACTAAGAGTCGTCGCTACATGGTGACCAAAGAGGGGCGGGAGGCGCTGTGAGTTCGTTTTGCCCCCATGCTGCTCCATTTGCCCCCATGGGGGCGAGACGGGTGAGGCAATTTCAACTTGCCCCCAGCCACCTCCGGGGCTTTAGCCCGGTGGCGGGGCAATTGAGCCTGGGGCGAGGGGCAAAAGGATGGTCCGCCGGGCACGGGTGCAGCAGCGGGTCAGCAGAGGGGTTTTGCGCAGCCAGCCTGTGGTCCGCGATCAGCCCGCGCGCACACGGCGACGACTCACGCTCGGGCTATGGCTCATCGTCAGTCACACGAACACGCGTGCACGCACCGTCAGCCAGCCCGCGTCCCGGCGGACGAAGCACGGTTTCGGTTACCGGAACCGACGCGTTACGCACAAAGATCGCCGTGCCTAGTGGGTATTCCAGATTTCACCACCACGGCTGCCCTTGTAGCGCCCTTATTGGTGACGATTCGAGCTACGATTCGGGGTGCAGACAATTGTCTGTATCTACGATCTAGGAGGCAGCCATGCCGGGTGTAAAGAAGTTCACCATCACGCCGCTCCAGTTCGACGCGAAGCTCGTCGACGCTATGCGGGCGCGCAACAACGAAAGCGTCAGCAACATGGCGAAGAAGCTCAAGGTCGGCATTGGTCGTGCAGCGATGGCGGAGCTGATCGCCTCAACCGAGCGCGTCACGATTGACGACCCGGCCAAGCTGGCGCGTGCGGTGGCGCGAGACCGCAAGGCCGGGCGGTCGTGGGGCTGGCTGGCGGCGCGGTATGGCATCACCGAGACAAGCTGTAGGCGTGCGTACGAGGCGGCTACAGGTCAGCCGTTCTCGTCCATCGACTACCGCAAGGCGGTGGCGTGATGGCGGGTCACATCACCAGGCGCAACGGCGGCAAGTGGCGCGCACGCTACCCCGACCCGCTGCGCGGCGGCACAACACAGATCGAGCGCACGTTCGCGCTCAAGGGCGAAGCAGAAGACTGGCTGTCGGACATCAAGACATCAGCCAAGACCGGCCAGTACATCGACCCGCAGCAGAGCGCACGCACGTTGGGTGATGTCGTGGCGGAGTGGCGCGGCACGTGGACCGATCTCGAGCCGAAGACCAAGGCTGGCTACGAGAGCATCCTGAACAAGCACGTGCTGCCGCGCTTCGGCAAGGCACGTATCAGCGCCATCACGCCGGACGCCGTACAGCGGCTGGTGAACGATCTGGCGAAGGATCACGCGCCCAACACGACGCGCCGCGTGTTCAGCGTGCTGCGCGCCGTCCTGGCCCTGGCCCAACACAGGAGGTATCTGGCAACGAATGCGGCCGAGGGCGTCAGGCTCCCCAAGAAGGCACCACGCAACCAGCAACGGCTCTACCTCAGCGCGCCCCAGGTCCGACAACTGGCCGAGGCCATGCCCACTCGCTATCGCGTCGCCGTGTACGTGGCGGCCTACTGCGGGCTCCGTGCCGGCGAGTTGTGGGCACTACGCCGCAAGGACGTTGACCTACTGCACGGCGAGCTGCACGTGCGGCAGGCGCTGAAGGACATCAACACCACCTCCGAGCATCTAGCAGCCGACGAGAAGGGCCTGCTGTTCGGCCCGACGAAGACGCACGCCGCGCGCAAGCTCAGCCTGCCGCAACCGATCACGGCGATGCTCACCGAGCACCTAGCGGGGCCGCTTCCCGGCGGACCATCACCCGATGCGCTGATCTTCACCGCGCCCGAAGGTGGGCCGGTGCGGCACGGGCTGTTCTACCGGCGGGTGTTCAAGCCGACCCTCACGGGGGTCGAGAGCAAGGACCCGAAGAAGCGGCGCGCCCCAGCCCTGCCTAAGCATCTACATGCGCTGCGCTGGCACGACCTGCGGCACACCGCCGCTGCGCTGAGCATTCAGGTCAGCCCGAACCTGGCGATGGTGCAATCCCGGCTCGGGCACGAGGACATCAGGACCACGATCAACATCTACGGCCACCTGCTGCCGTCGGTGGAGGCCGCGCTGGCCGAGGGCCTGACGGCCACCTTCAACGCCACCGCCGCCCCGAACGTCACGCCCATCAGGAAGGGCGCCAACTCGTAACACCAGCCAGCGCGAAGCCTCGGCGCTCACACAGACCGAGGCTCCGCGCTGTCTCACACCCAAAAACCAACGAAAGGAACCACCAATGACCGCAGTGGAGCAAGCAGACCATCGTGTAGCTGACCGAATCAAGCGGGCCGGAATGGGCATCCTCAGCTTCGATCGTGACGACCTCAGCCGCAAAGGCCCGCTGGTCTACACGGGTATGGACATCGACTTGAAGGAGGTTCTGGGTTGGCTCGATGACCACATCGAGATAGCGATGTATGCGCTGGGGCAGATGCGCGAGGAAGCCCCCGAGACCGGGTTGGACCCCGACGACATACCTGTAGAGCTGCTGCTGTCCAGTATCGCGCGTGCTGCGGCCGTGCAGGCGTTCCTGTTCGGGTGGGAGCTTGCGCAGGCGGAGCCGTCATGACCACCGTGAAGATCAAGCGCAAGCCGAAGCCGACGCCAGCGGTGGAAGACGAGAAGCCGCCGCGCCGCGCGATCACAGACTCAATCGTGGAGACCGTGCACTACGCCAAGGACAAACCCGGAAAGTGGATCAGACTCGCCCGCGACTTCAAGACGCGGGAGAACGCGCACTCGACTGCCTCCTGCGTCCGGCGAGGCTTTCTGCGGGTGCGGCCAAAGGACGGTGAGCCGACGTTCGTGCTCGCCGAGCATACGTACCTCGCGCTGCCCGCCAAGCCCGAGGTCAAGGTCGACCACGACGGCGGGGTGTGGCGGCTGTCTGTGCGGATACTGTGATGCTCGCTGGGACGGGGTTAGCGCTCAGCGCTGGCCCCATCCCGCCTCTTCCCGCTCTAGGCGATGGACGGCGCGCCGCGCGTTGCCGTCACAACCTGGCCGATGACCGCCCGAATGTCATCGGCCGTCAAGTCAGCGATGTACTTTTCTTGCGAGCCTGCCTCCATCGGGTCGATCGCCGCCAGTGCGACGTTGTCTGGCTCCTCCTCCTTTGCCTTCTCGAGAAGAGCGTTGAAGATCTTCCCGACTTGCCACGACACCCCGCCTTTGGCTGACTTGAGGTCATCCAGCAGGGCTGCGGCCTGTATGTGTGTGCTTGACGCCATATCGAGGGTTTCCTTTGGGGTCTGGGTTTGAGAGGGCACTACGCCCAGCCTGGATCAGACCACATGGCTCGGATGGCATCGCGGCGCACGCTGAAATCCGCTCCGTAAGCCACACCTAACCGCGTGATTTGGGCAAATCCAGCCCTACCCCAGGTCCCGCAAATCGCGGCGCTTACGGGGCCCGGGCGCTCTCCGTAGGCAGCCCCCGAGGCATCCGGCCTCCAGCACTCAGCAGGGCTTGCCCGCCTTGACAAACGGTCGCAACGCGTCTTACGCTGCGGCCGGTGCCCGACTCCGCCGTAGCCGTAGCCCTGAGCTGTCCGAATTGCGGCGGCACGGACATTGACTCTTCGTTCTTCGTCAAGAACGGTTATACGCTGGCGCGGTGCTCCGAGTGCGGTCTGGCGTATGTGACAAACCCTCCGACAGACGCGGAGCTCGAGCACCTCTATTCGTTCGAGTCCGGATACCACGTCGACTTTCGCGACGACCCGAAGGAGATCGAGCACCGCTTCGCTCTGGCCAAGCGACAATACGAGGCGATCGCGCGTCACCACCAAACGCCCGGCCGTTGCCTCGACATCGGAGCAGCCGCCGGGTTCTTCGTGAAGACCGCCCAAGACAACGGCTGGGACGCTCACGGCATCGAGCTCTCGGAGGACACCGCGCGTCTCGCGCGCGACCGCTATGGCGTCGACGTCACCAGCGCGCGGCTAGAGGAGACCACTTTCGAGCCCGAGAGCTTCGACGCGATCACGCTCTGGGATGTGATCGAGCACGTGCCAGAGCCAGTCGACACCATGCGCCGCGTGGCCAAGCTCCTGAAGCCGGGCGGAGTGGTGGGAATCATCACCCCAAACCTCGACGGGCTGTTCGCCCGCCGCTCCTACAAGGTTGGTCGTCGTATCGATCATTGGCCCGCCGTCGAGCCGCCTGCCCACCTCTCGCAGTTCTCCGTCCAGAGCATGACCGCGCTGCTGGACAAAGTCGGCCTCAAGACGGTCGAGACGACACATGAACCGCAACCGCTCGGCTACGTCTTCGGCGGTCCCCGGCAGATGCTCAACCCGAAGCGCCTCGTCTATGCGGCCATCTTTGCGCCGCTGATGGTCATCGGCCCACACATCGACGCCGGCGACCAGATGCTGGTCATCGCCAGACGCCCCCCGGCGCCCGACGCAACCGCATCGACCGCGTGAACTCGGTCACGGAGCCGGATTCCCGAGCGTGTGTGACGCTCGGCGTTCCCGGAGTCGGCGCAGGCCGCCACGGTCCAGGTGACGGTAGCCGCCGCCGGTGGCCTCTACGTTGCCGAGTCCGCCCTGTATCACGGGCCGCTCCATGCGCACTCGCACGCTCCCTGGCTCGCCTTCGATCACCGCGTCGCCGGTATGCCCTCAGCTGCCGTAAGGCCGTTGAGCGGCTACGGAAGCGTGCCGCCGACACCGCCGCGCCCACCGCCGCGCCCACCGGAGTTCCGGGCCAAGCACAAGCCTGTCTAGCTTCGCCCCGAGGCAGAGCGAAATGCGCCACAGGGGCCACACCCAGCGGGCCGCGATTTGGTGAACCCACAGCGGCCCACAGGGTCGGCGTTTCGCGGCCGTAGCGACCAACTATGTGGCCCTTCGCACAAGGGCTAGCAAGGGCAAAGCAAGGGCAGACCGGCTGGCACTCGACCGGGCACTCGGGGCAAAAAGTGCTGATTACCAGGGAGTTTGCGAGCGCGCCCGACAGGATTCGAACCTGTGACCTTCGGTTCCGTAGACCGACGCTCTATCCAGCTGAGCTACGGGCGCAGAGCGCCCTAGTCTACCTAGCGTCCTCGGCTCGCCCTCGCCGCTCTCGACGGTCAGCCGCGCTGGCCTGGGGGATCGCCAGCGCGTAGTCGAGCCATGGTTCGCGCACCGCTCCGACGCGGTCGTAGACTGCTTGCGCGCGGAGGTTCTCGGGAGCCGTCTGCCACTGGAGGCAGACCGCGCCGCGCTCCGCGCAGCGATCGGCGCAGGCGAGGATCAGCTGGTCGGCGAGGCCGCGACCTCGCGCATGCGGGCTCACATAGAGATCGTGCATCGTGCCGATCCGGTCCGCCGACGTCGTCGACCAGCTCCAGAACAGCGTGGCGAACCCGACGGCCTCGCTCGATGCCGGCGCTCGCGCGAGCAGCTGGAGCCCCTCGCGTTGCGGATCGGCGATCAGAGCGCGTGCGAGCGCGAGCAGGGCAGCGTCGCCGGGCGTGACTTCGTAGAAATCGCAGTAGGCGCGCATCAGAGGCAGCAGCTCCTCGAGATCGGCCTCGGTGACGACCGCCACCGAGGGCCTGCCGGCCGAGATCGAGGGGCCGTGTCCGCGCATCCGCAGCGACCCTAGCGAAGACGCTCGCGGACGCCCACGCAGGAGCTGGCGTGGCGTCTAGCACATGCGTCCGGGGCCGATGAGCGCCAGGATCTCGGGCGTAGCGTGATCGATGCCATGTCATCGGTCCTGGCATCCACGTCGCTGCATAGCCGAAGCGCGGCAACGTGGCACAGACGGCCACGCAGCGTGGGCTCGCCGCGTCGTTCGCTCCGCGCTCGAGCCGGGCACCTGCCGCTGGCGCTCGTCACGACATCGCTTGTCGTGCTCGCGCCCGCGGCGATCGTGCAGGCAGCACTCCCGCGCGGCGGAGCGCTGCTGATGGCTGTCTCGGGCATCGCCGCAGTCCTGCTCTCGATTGCTGTGGCCGGCGCGGGCGCCGCGCTGTGGAAGCGCCACCCGGGCTCGCGCGACGTCGTCTTCGCCGACCTGCTGCTCTGGGCCTGGCTGCGGCGCTCGTTGGCCGATCGTCGGCTCTCGCAGGCGCGGACCCTCTTCGATTCGGCGCGCCGGTCGGGGTCCGGTGTGAGCATCGAGCTGCTGATGGGGCTCAGCCGGCTGCTCGAAAGCCGCGACCCCTACACCCACGGGCACGGCCAGCGAGTGGCGCGCGAGGCGGCGCGCATCGCCCACGCGATGCATCTCCCGCCGGTCGAGGTCGCGAAGATCCAGACCGCCGCGGCCGTGCACGACGTCGGCAAGCTCTACACGCCGCGCGAGATCCTCGACAACCCGAGCCAACTCAGCGACGAGGAATACGAGGAGGCCAAGCGACACGCGGCATGGGGAGGCCGCATGCTCGCGACGGTCGGCGACGAGGAGATCGCGGCGATGGTCCGCCACCACCACGAGCGCGTCGACGGAGGCGGCTACCCGGACGGGCTCGCCGGCTCGGCCATCCCGCTCGGCGCCCGCATCATCGCCGTGGCAGACACCTTCGACGCGATCACGTCGAGCCGCGCCTACAGGCGGGCGCGCACCCACAAGGATGCGCTCGACGTACTCGCCGGCGAGGCCGGCGGGCAGCTCGACGCCGACGTCGTCGCCGCCTTCAGCACCCGCTACAGCGCCCGCCGCCCGGTCACGGGGATCGCGCTCGTGGCCGCGGCGCCGGGGCGCCTCCTCGCAGCGCTGCAGGCCGCCTCGCAGGGGGCAGCTTCGATCCTTCCCGGGGTCGGCGCCGCGGCGCTGCTGGCGCTCTCGCCTGCCGCTCACGGCGGCTCACTCGCCGGCGCGAACAGCCGCCGTGCGCCCGCCCGCTCGAACGCAGTCGGCTCCCCCCTGCGCCCCGCTCCGACGACCGCCGCCAGCACCGGCAAGGAGCCGGCCGGGAGCAAGGCGCCAACCCCCCACCGCAACGGCGTGCGCTCACCCGCCCCCCCGATTCCGACGTCCCCCGCGCTCGCGAGCCCCCACGCCCACCAACCCGCGACCCCCGGCAGCGCGATCGCCGGAGCGCCACACGCGGCTGGCGCCCCCGAAGCGCCGGCGCCCGTAGAGCACCGGGTTCACGTGCCGCCCGTGACCGGCACGCCGCTGCCGCCGACGCCAGAGGTGAGCACCCCACCCGTGACGGCGCCGCCGGTGGGCATCCCACCCGTGAGCACCCAGCCCGTGACGACGCCGCCGATCGACACGCCGCCGGTCACCCCGTCAGTGACCCTGCCGCCCGTTCCCGAAGTCCACGTGCCCCCGGTGCAGGTTCCGTCGCTGCCACGCGCAGGCGTCGTTCCGCCGGTCTGATCATCCCTCGAGCGCTCCGCGCGGAGAATTAAGCCGGTCTTGATCGGTTTCGAAGCCGAGCTTCAGCAAACGGCGCGAGGATCCTCGCGATGCTCACTCAACTGCTCATGCTCGGGGCGCCGGTGCTGTGGCTGACCGTGTCGGTAGTCGTCGTCGCGGCCTGCCGCGTGGCGTCTCGCGCGGACGCCACGCGCAGCGGCGCGCAGCCGGCGAGGGCCGTTCCGCCTGCGCACGGCTCGCTCCGCGGCCGCCGCCCGTTGCAGCTCGTCCAGCGCTGAGCGGTTGCGTCCGGCGCACGATCTCGAGTCGCCTGGGCGAGCTCTAGCTGCCTAGGCGATAGTCCGCGCGCGTAGGCGGGGCGCGAGCCACGCGCCGAGCTGGGGGACATCCATCGGCCTGGCGAGCAGGTAGCCCTGCGCGACATCGCACTCGGACTCGCGCAGAGCGCCCAGCACGACGTCCGTCTCGACGCCCTCGCCGACGACCCGCAGCGCGAGGTTGTGTCCCAGATCGACGATCGAGCGGACGATCGCCGCGTGAGCCGGGTTCTCGATCATGTCGAGCACGAAGCTCTTGTCGATCTTCAGCTCGTGGATCGGCAGCGCCGAGAGGTAGCCGAGCGACGTCTGCCCGCTCCCGAAGTCGTCGAGGCTGACCTTCACCCCGGCGGCCGCGAGCTCGCCGAGCACCGTCGGGGCACGCTCGGGATCGGCGAGCAGCGCCGTCTCGGTGACCTCGATCACCAAGCGCTCCGCCGGAACATCGAGGTCGGCGAGCATCTCGACGATCGTGCTCGCGAGCTCGATGCGTCCGATGCTGCGCGCGGAGACGTTGACCGCCACCGTCAGCTCATCCGCAGGAGCCGGGAGATCGCGGATCTCGCACAGCGCCGTCCTCAGGACCCAGTGCGTGAGCTTGTCGATGACGTCCGTCTGCTCGGCGAGGGGGAGGAACCTGTCGGGGGGCAGCAGCCCGTGGGTGGGGTGCTGCCAGCGGACCAGCGCCTCGACCGCCTCGATGCGCCCATCGGCGAGCGTCGACTGGGGCTGATAGTGGAGGACCAGCTCCCCGGCGTCGATCGCATGGCGCAACTCGCCCACGAGGCTCAGCTTGCCGGCGTCGTAGTCGTCGAGCGCGGGGTCGTAGCGCATCACACCGCTGTGCTGTGCCTTGGCGAAGTACATCGCCACGTCGGCGCGCTGGATCAGCGTGTCGACGTCGGTTCCGTCGTCGGGCGCGACCACGAAGCCGATACTGGCCTCGACAGACAGCGGCAGCCCGCTTACTTCGATCTCCTCGTCGATGATCTCGCGAAGGCGGTGCAGCGCCGTCTCGGCGCCCGCCGCGTCGCGCAGCACGAGGCCGAACTCGTCTCCGCCGAGCCGCGCCACTGTGTCGCCGGGGCGCGTGTTCCCCGCGACGCGGCGCGCGAGCTCAGCCAGCAGCCGGTCGCCGTTGTGATGGCCGAGGGTGTCGTTGATGTCCTTGAAGTGATCGAGGTCGATGATCGCGATCGCCACGGGCTCAGAGCGCCGGGCGCCCAGCGCGACGGCCGCGCCCGCACGACGGTGGAACAGCATCCTGTTGGGAAGCTCGGTGAGCACGTCGTGCTCGGCCAGGAACGCGTTGAGTTTGACCTCGCGCCGCAGGCCGCGGCTAACGGACCACGTGATCGCGAACAGCGCCAGATACAGCATCGCCAGCCCGAGCGCGAGATCGATGTACAGACCGTGCAGGCCCGCGGTCACGTCACGGCTGATCGGCGCATACGGAAGGTAGAGCTCGAGCACGCCGACACGATGCGGTGTTGAGCCGGCCGCCAACGGCATGTAGACCTCGACTGTGGAGTTCCCGCTGTGCCCGTTGTCGTTGCTGTCGGCATTGACCCGCGTCAGTCGCGCGACCACCACGCCGTGCGCCGCGCTGAGGGCCTCCTCCTCAGGGCGCGCCTGCAAGCCCGACCCGTCGTCTGAGAAGACGACCTGCCCCGTGAGGTCCCTGATCCGCAGCCTGAGCAGCTTGCGCTGGCCGATCGCCTGAGCCGCGAGCTTCTGTAGCTGTGTTCGCTCGGTGGCGGTGACCCCACGGCTCAGAGGACGCCCGTCGAGCAGCGGCGCCACGGCTGTCTGGGCGACGAGGGCAGCCTCGGAGCGACCCTCGACGAGGCCGCGCTGACGCGCCTCGCCGCGGAGGCTGAGCGCAAGCACGAGCCCGAGCACGAGCACCGGCACGAGGCTGATCACCGCATAGACGGCGAACAGGCGCACGGCCGACCGCGGTGGCGCAAGGCGGAGCCCCATGTTGAGACGGCTCGACCCAAGTGGGCCGCAGCTCAACGCCTCCTCTCAGCGATGGACCGATCAATGAGCCCGCATTTTGCGGGGATTTCGCCGCCTGCCGACGGGTGACCCCGCCGCCGAACGGCGTCAGCGGCCGGCGACGGCTACCTGAAGATCGCCGTGAAGCGCCCGACGATACGCGTGTCGGGCGCGAGCGGCGCCGGGATCCCGCCGGGATAGGCGTAGCTCGAGGGACGCGCCACGACGCCGCAAACCCGGTGGCCCGCGGAGATTTCCCAGCACGGGCTCGGTGGTTCGTAGGGTTCGCTGCGGCACGGGTAGCGGGCTTCGCAGGGAGGCGCATGAGGCACCGCATAGACCGCGCCGAGGTAGGACCCGTGACTGCACCAGTGCCCCGTGGCGGACCGCGCGGGCGTGAGAGCCAGCTGCACGCTGCCAGCGCTCCCCGGATATCCGTAGTCGGCGCGTTCCATGTTGCTCGAGGTCGAGCACGGCGGCGGGTGGCCTCGCGTGTAGCGCCCGTATCGCTTCAGCACGATCACGGCGTAGTAGTAGCCGCCGGCCGGCAGCGTCGCGCCGGCGTGGAAGCTCACGTGCACGTTCGCACGGACGCTGAGCCCCTTCTGGACGTGGACGGAGACCGTTTCGCCGCCCGTCGAGGTGGCCGCCTGCGCAGTGCCTGCGGTCGCGAGCGCGAGCCCGCAGACGAGCGCAACACGAGGCGCGCGAAGCATCTTTGCCGACGGTAGCAAGAAGGCGCTGCGGCGAGCACGGGGAGAAGCGCTCTGCGGAGACGGAGCAGGCGTCCGGGCGTTGACTGAGCGCCGCTCGACCCGCGACAATCACGAGCGTGGGCCCGAAGACCTCGATCGCGCCGGCCGCTTGCGTGCTCGCGCTGCTGCTCAGCGCCGCGGCGCAGGCACGCCCGATCGCGACGTCGATCTCCGGCATGGCGAGCCAGATGTGCGCCTCGATGGCCGATGGCAGCGTCGAGTGCTCGGGGAAGAGCTATCTACCGCAGAGCGAGAGCAGCGTGCCGGTGCGCTTCCCGGGCATCGCCGGCGCGACGGCGGTGCAAACCGGCGTCCGCTACAACTGCGCGCTGCTCGCGAGTGGCAAGGTCGAATGTTGGGGCGACGACGGCTTCGGGCAGCTCGGCAACGGCTCGACTCAGGACTCGGCCGTACTGGTCGAGGTCAGCGGGATCTCCGACGCCGTCGCGCTCTCCACGGGAGGCTTCCACGCCTGCGCTGTGCTGGCCACCGGCAGGGTTATGTGCTGGGGCCGTAACCGCGGCGGCTCGCTCGGCGACGGCACCGTCATCGATCGCCACGTCCCGGTCGAAGTTCGTGGAATCACCGACGCAACCGGGGTCGGGGCGGGTTTCATCCAGGATGAAACCTGCGCGGTCCTCGAGAGCGGCCGCGTGTACTGCTGGGGGTCGAACGGGTCCGGTCAGCTCGGGAACGGAACCCACACCAAAAGCACTCTGCCCGTGCGGGTCAGAGGCGTCACGAACGCGGTCCAGGTGTCGGCGAGCGGAAGCCACGTCTGCGCAGTCCTCGCGACCGGCAGCGTGGACTGCTGGGGCAGCAACGACGGCGGTCAGCTCGGCAACGCAAGCACACGCTCGGCTGCCCTGCCGGTGCGCGTCACGGGCATCGCCGACGCGCGAGCCGTTTCCGTCGCCGCGCGCGGATTGTCCTGCGCGGTGCTGCGCGGCGGGAGGGTCAAGTGCTGGGGACACAACGACAAGGCGCAGCTCGGTACGGGCCACCCGACGAGGCCCAGCCTCGTGCCGATCACCGTCGTCGGGCTCTCGCACGCGGTCTCGATCACGACCGGCCACGACTACGCGTGCTCGCTGCTCGCGGGCGGCGCGGCGGACTGCTGGGGCTACAACGACTACGGCCGTATGGGTTTCGGTGGCGGCCAACCGCGCATCCGCGGCGCGACGCCGGTGCTCTTCACCGGCGTGGGCTAGGCGAGGCCCGGTCGAGGCATCCCGACCGCTCGAACAAACGGAGAGGGAGGGATTCGAACCCTCGAACGAGGTTGACCCCCGTTACGCGATTTCCAGTCGCGCCCGTTCAACCACTCCGGCACCTCTCCAGGCGCCAGTCTGGCGCCCTCCAAGGCTACGACACCCGCGCCTGCTTCGTTGCTAGGCTCCCGTCGTGCTCATCGCCACAGACGAAGCCTTCGTCAAGACCTTCGGCCTGATCGTCACGTTCGGCGGCATTGGCGTGATCGTGAACGTGATCCTGATCTATATCGCGGTCCAGGTCCGCGGCGAACGCCGCCAGAACGAGGAGTCGCTCTCCCCCGGCAGCCCCGGCGAGGATTGAGCCGCCGGCCGCGCCGCGGCCGCCGCCTGGTTCTAGAGGCCGATCGTGTCGATGATGTCGCCCCAGGTCACGACCTCGCGAGCTTCGAGTTCGACGATCGCGCTTTCCTCCCGTTCGGTGCTGCGAACCAGCGGGTGCAGGTTCGCGGACTCGTAGCGACGAAGCCCTGCGGGCAAGAACCCGGGCGTGACCCACGCCCCGGTGAACGCGGTGTCGAACGGTTCGGTGAAGCTCGGCAGCGCGGTGAAGCCGCTGCGCGCCCAGCTTTGCACGTCGCCGCAGATATTCGGGATGGGCAGCGAGATCATGCGGCTTGCCTTCGCCGCGTAACCCCGCACTGCGCGTGTCAGCGGCGCACTGCGCCAGCTCAGCGCCCGCACCGCCGCGACGAATGCCTGACCTGCGGGGATGTCGAGGTGTATCGCGCTCACCGCGAGCAGGCCGATGACCTCCGTGCCCAGCTCACCTGACTGGTCTGCCTTCGGTGCCCCGGCGGCAGCGTGCGGGCATTCGCGGCGGATCTGGACCAGAAGTCCCCTGAGCCTCGATTCGATCTGCTTGATGCGGAAGTAAGCCGCGTGGACCAGCGCGTAGTTGGCGCGCAGGTACCTGCTCGTGGCGGCGATATCGCGCGAGCCGCTCGCGAGTGCGGAAGGGGCGAGCGCCATCGAGATCAGGACGACCGCCAGAATCGGCGCGCCACGGAACCGCATCGGCGGGGCGACTCGGTGCGATCGTGTTTGGTTCGGCTCCACAGAGCCACCCCCGTTAGATGATGTAGACGGGCGTGCCGACCGGCGAGTGCCCGTAGAGGTCGATCACGTCGGGGATCCGCATGCGTACGCACCCGTGCGACGCGTCGTGCCCAATCGAGGAATACTCGCTCGGGTCGATGCCGTGGATGCCAGCGCCGCCTTCGAAGGACATGAAGCGCGCCTTCAGCGGGTCGGCCGGACCAGGCGGGACAACGGTCCCCGCGAGCGCGCCAGCCCAGGCTTTTTTGGGGACGTACCAGGGCGGGTTGACCTGCTCCCATTCGATTTTGTGCAGGCCCGCGGGCGTTTCCAGCCCTTCCATCCCGACGGCGATTTCGTATGTTCTCGAGAGTTTCAGGTGGTCGTAGAAGCGGAGCCTGAAGGCCGACCTGTCGATCACGATGTAGGCGGGGTAGCGCGAGGCGAGCTGCGAGGTCGTGACCGCGGGCTTGACCTGGTGGACGGGCGCGATGACGGTCCGGCTCGGCGCCTGCCCGACGAGCGCCAGGTCGATCGCCGAGCCCAGCTGGGCATAGCTCACGGAGCGCCCGTCCTGACCCGGCACGAGGTTGATCCCGCTCGCGTTGGGCTGCACCGTCGCGTCGCGTGGCGCGCGCGTGACGGCGGCTCGCACCCGCGCGGCGAGCGCGCGCGTGGCGGCGTGGGAGTAGCTGACTGCGAGGGGCACCTGCCGCGAGACGCCGCCTCCGGTGAGGCCGCGGATCGTGCGTGTCAGGATCGAACCTTCGCGGCTGGCGCTGACCGCCTGATCGACCATCGTGGCGACGTCGACCTTCACGCCGGCGGCTCGCGTGCTCAGCTGCCAGGTCTGCGAGCCGTAGCGAACGGTCACGGGCTGCGAGAGCTTGTGGCCTATCTCGCGTTCGAGCTTCGCCCGCGCGGCTGCTGCGTGAAGGCCGCCGACCGGCACCCCGCCGATCTTCACGCCGTTCGCGATCACGTCCCTGCGCGAGTGGTCGTAGAGGTACATCGCCACCGCGAGCACGACGACGAGCCCCGCGGCGACCGCCACGAAGGGCAGCATGCGACGGCGGGATGAGGCGTCTAGACGGTCAACCGAAGAAGCGGCCATGGAACCTCACGCGGGTTTCGCCCGAAAAACGAGTTTCAGACCAACCGAGTCTACCCCCAGAGGTGGCGCTGCAAGCCCGCTTGCGGCGAGGGGCCGCCTCAGGAGTTCGCCGGGGGCGTATCCGCCGCCGGCTGACCCTCGGCGGCGCGCGCGCTCTCGGCGTGGTCCTCTTCGCGCGCCCGCCGGTACTCGTCCACGACGATGTTCGTGATCTCTTCGACCGAGGTCTCCGAGGTCGGCTTGTCGAGGGCGATCCGTCCTTCCTGGATCATGTTGACGCGGTCGCACGCCTCGAAAACCTGCACGTAGTTGTGCAGGATCATGATGATCGAGACTTTGCCTTCCTCCTTCAGGCGCGCGACGAGGTCGAGGATCTGGGCGCCCTCCTTCACGCCCATCGCCGCGAGCGGCTCGTCGAGCAGGATGATGTCCGAGTCGGAGTTGACGGTGCGTGCCACGGCGATCGCCTGGCGCTGACCGCCGGACAGCCGCGCGACGGCCACGTCGATCCGCGGGATGTTGATGCCGATGCCGTCGAGCGCACGGCGCGCCTCGCGCTTCATCTCGCGGTTGTTCAGCAGCGGCACCGGACGCAGGACGCGCTCGCGGCGCAGGAACATGTTGTGGTAGACGGAGAGTTCGTCGATCAGCGCCAGGTCCTGATAGACGGTGTCGATCCCTTTGGCACGCGCGTCGTCCACGCTCCGCGGTTCATACGGCTGCCCGTGCAGCAACATCCGGCCGGCGTCCGGTTTCTGAAAGCCCGAGATGATCTTGATCAGCGTCGACTTGCCGGCGCCGTTGTCGCCGAGCAGACCGAGCACCTCGCCCTGCTTGAGGTGCAGGTTGACGTCCTGAAGCGCAGTAACGGGCCCGAAGCGCTTGGCGATGTGTTCGACCCGCAGGACGTCGTCCGGCGCGGTGCTGACCGGCGCCTCGGGTCCCAAGTCCGTCTGGCCGCGTCGCTGCGGCTCGGGGCTTCCGCTTCGGGTGTCAGCGCCGTCAGCCACTGCCGCTCTGCCCCCTTCGCACGCGCCCGACATAGACGTTCGCCGTCATGGCCACGATCACCGCGAGCCCGGTGTAGAACAACAGGTAGTTGGCGTTGACGCCCTGGAGGATCAGCCCCTCCTTGAGGATCCCCAGGAACAGAGCACCGATCAGCGCCCCCACCACCGTCCCCGAGCCTCCCGTCAGCAGCGTGCCACCGATCACCCCGGCCGCAACCGCCAGGAACAGGATTTCGTTCGCGCCGGCCGGATCTGGCTGCACGGTTGCCGCGCGAACGGCCTCGAAGACCCCCACGAGCCCCGCCAGCGTCGCGCACAGCACGTAGTTTCGGATCGTCACGAGCTTCACGCGCACGCCCGCCTCGGCGGCGCCGAGCTTGTTCGACCCGATCGCCACCGTGTAGAGGCCCCAGCGGGTGAACGTCAGCACCACCTGCAGCACGCCGACGATGACGAGTGCCCAGATCAGCTCGGAGTACGTTCCGCCGCCGAATACTTTCGCGAAGGTGCTGATGTGGTTCACCTGTTCGGGCAGCGTGACGCTATGGCCGTTGACGACGTGCGTGACGTTCTGCGTCGTCGTGTGCAGCGCCGCCCCGGGGGTCGCGACCGGGGTGCCGTGCGAGACGATCAGTGCCAATCCCTCGAAGGTGAACAGCATCGCCAGGGTCACCACGAACGAGTTGATGCCGACCACGGCCACGAAGAACCCGTTCACGACTCCGACCGCGGCGCACATCAGCAGCGCGACGAGCACGGCGGGGACGAGTGGCAGGCCCAGGGAGTTGTTGACCTTGAAGAAGAGAATCGGCGCGAACAGGTACATCGCGCCGATCGACAGGTCGATCTCGCCGAGGATCATCACGAACACCTCGCCGGCGGCGAGGATCGCGAACGGCGCGAAGTACGGCAGCAGCGTCTTGAAGTTCGTGCTCGTGAAGAAGCTGCTCGTGTTCAGCGCGAAGTAGATCGCCGTGACGAGCGTCACGACGATGATGCTGCCCTCGCGCAGCGCGATGAGCCGTTTCAGCACCGCCCTCCAGCCGGGCACGTGGCCGTCTGCAACCGCCGCGCTCTGGGGGCCCCCACCGGGGCCCCCAGCCGCAGGCTCGTGGGCCACGCTCGCCACGACGAGTGCTCCGCGCCGTCCCGCTGCCCCTAGGCCACGACGACGACTGCCGTGGACGTGCCCTCGTAGCGCGATTTCGTTTTGAGGTACGGACCGACGGTTTCTTTGGTCACGAACTTGAGGCCCGTGTTGGCTTCGAAGAGACCCGTGAGCGTCCCCGAGACCTTGTACATGAACAGCTGCAGGACCGGCAGGAAGCCCTGCAGGTAGGGCTGCTGGTCGATGGTGAATTCGATGTTGCCTTCGGAGAGCAGTTTCTGGGTCGCTTCGGTGAGATCGAACCCGCCGGCCTTGACGCCTTTGGCGGCCAACCCGTTCTTCTGCATGACTTTCGCGAGGCTTTCGGTGCTGCCGCCGTCGACCGCGAACATCCCCTTGGTGTTCGTGTGGCCGAGCCAGTAGGCGTTGATCGTCGATTCCTCGGCCGGGACCGCCGCGCCCGTCGCGACCGTGTGGATCGTGATGGCTTTACCCGATGCCCTGATCGCCTTTTCGGCGCCTTCGATCCGGGGCTGCAGGTTCGCCGAGCCCGGCGTCGCGATGAACAGCGCAACGTCGCCGGATCCGACGGAGGAGACGATCCGCTTGCCCATTTCTTCGCCCGCCAGTTTCAGGTCCTGGCCGATGTAGGCGAGCCGTGCGTTGCCCAGCGCGTCGGCGTTGTAGGCGACGACCGGGATGCCCGCCTTGATCGCTGCTTCGACAGGCGCGTTGAAGGCGTGCAGGTCGATCAGCGCGACGGCGATCCCGCTGGCGCCGCTCGTGACGGCGCTGTTCAGCGCGTTGACCATCTGGTTGACGTTGCTGCTTTCCGATCCGGTCCACTGGTAGGAGCAGCCCAGCAGCTTGCACGCGTCGGCCGCGCCGTACTGCGTCGGCGTGAAGAACGGGTTGGTCGTGACGTGGTTGACGAACACGAATTTGTAGTTCGGGTGTTTGCCGAAGACGCTTTCGGAGCCACCGCCGCCGCTCGAGGCGCTGGAACCGCAGGCGTTCAAGATCGTGCCCACCGAGCCGGCGGCGACGCCGGTCAGCGCGGTGCGTCGAAGAAACGCTCGTCGGTCGAAGCCCGGTCGATCGATCTCGACCCCATCGCCAACGTCGATGGCCCCCAAGGCTTCGTGGACCTGGTCGGTGTCAGACATACCGCTCCTCCTATCCGCCTGGTTTGCAGAGCTGCGCACATGCTATGCGACGTGGGCCCTACCTTCCCGCTAATCGGGCGTTCAGTCAATACCCTCGTCGGATGGGCGCAGACAGCGACTCATCGGATCCCCTCGGCCAGCCCGACCGGGAGCCGTCCGCCGAGCGCTCCGGCGAGCCCGGCCGGCCCGAGCGCTACGGCCCGCTGACGCTTGCCCGTCACCGCAAAGACGATGGCCGTTCGCTGATCCTCTACACGCTCGAGGAGCCGCGGCCATGAGCGAGCTGCGCTTCAACGAGCTGCGCGGCGAGGAGGTCGCCTACGCGATCCACCGGCAGGACCGCACCTTCCTGCCCGACCGCGAGCACTGCCCGTTGGATCCGACGCGGCCCGGGGGCCCGCATACGGAGATCCCGTTCCCGTCGTTCGAGATAGCGGTCTTCGACAACCGCTTTCCGGCCTTCGAGCCGCCCTTGGGCGCGGCCGAGGTGGTCGTCTACACCGACCGGCACGACGGCTCGTTCGGCTCGCTCGCGCCCGAGCGCGCCGAGGCGCTGATGTGGGTCTGGCGTCACCGCTACAAGGAGCTCGGCGAACGCGAGGACATCGACTACGTGATGATCTTCGAGAACCGCGGCGTCGAGGTCGGCGTCACGCTGCATCACCCCCACGGGCAGATCTACGGGTATCCGTTCCTGCCCCCGATCCCCGCGCTCGAGCTCGAGGCAGACGCGCGCCTCGCCGGCTGCGCGCTGTGCGCGCTGCTCGAGCGCGAGCTCTCCGCCGGGCGGCGGATCGTCTACGAGAACGAGCATGTCGTCGCGTACATCCCCTACGCGGCGCGCTGGGCCTTCGAAGCGCACGTCGTGCTGCGCGACCACCGGACGAGCCTGCTCGCGTGCGACGCCGCCGAGCTTCGCGACCTTGCAGATGGCCTCCAGGCCCTCGCGCGAGGCTACGACGCGCTCTTCGACCGGCCCTTCCCGTACGTGATGGTCGTGCACCAGGCGCCGACGAACGTGGCCGATGCTGACGGCCACCTGCACGTCGAGTTCTACCCTCCGCTGCGCACCGCCGACAAGCTCAAGTACCTCGCGGGTTCCGAGCAAGGCGCGGGCACGTTCATCTCCGACACGCTCCCCGAGGAGTCGGCGACCGCGCTGCGCGAGGCGATCGACCGTGCCACGTGAGCGCAGCGCGGCGTTCGCGCCCGGCCGCGTGAACCTGATCGGCGAGCACACCGACTACAACGAAGGGCTCGCGCTTCCATTCGCGATCGCCGCGGGCACGACCGTCCGCGCAGAGCGCCTGCAGAGCGCGGACGGCGAGCAGCGCATCGAGGCGTACGCGACCGATCTCGGCGAGAGCGACGAGTTCCCGCTCGAGCACCCCCTCGCCGCACGCGGCTGGCGCGCGTTCGTGCGCGGAACGGCGGACGAGCTGCGGCGCGCCGGCTACCCGCTCGTCGGCGCGCGTGTGCGTTTCGGCGGGGACGTCCCTCGGGGTGCCGGTCTGTCTTCGTCCGCCGCGCTGGAGGTCGCGCTCTGCCTGGCGCTGCTCGAGCTCGGGGCCGAGCCCGGCTCGCCCTCGCCGCTCGAGCGCGTCGAGCGCATCGATATCGCTCGACTCTGCGCGCGCGTCGAGCGCGACTGGGTGGGAGCGCAGACGGGCCTGCTCGACCAGCTCGCCTCGCTCTGCGGCTCCGAGGAGCAGGCATTGTGCATCGACTTCAGAGCGCTGTCCGTGGAGCATGTGCCGCTGCGCCTCGGCGGCTGGCAGCTGGTGGTGCTCGATTCCGGTGAGCGGCATGCGATCGCGAGCTCCGGCTACAACGAGCGCCGCGAGGAGTGTGCGCGCGCGTGCCGGCTGCTCGAGATCGCCTCCCTGCGCGACGCCGAGGTGGAGGCCGTGCGAGGGCTACCCGAACCGCTGCGGCGGCGTGCCGCCCACGTGCTCAGCGAGAACCTGCGGGTGCTGGAGACGGTGCAGGCGCTGCGGGCCGGCGACCTGCCGGCGGTGGGCAGGCTGCTCGATGCCTCGCACGCGAGCCTGCGCGATGACTACGAGGTCTCGACCCCGGCCGTCGAGGCAGCCGTCGCGCGGCTTCGCTCCGCCGGCGCATCAGGCGCGCGACTCGTCGGAGGCGGCTTCGGGGGCAGCGTGCTGGGTCTCTTCCCGCCGGGTCGCGTGCCGCCGGCCGGGACGCGCGAGGTGCGGCCCGGCCCCGGCGCGCGAATCCTGGAGGACTGACTCACAGCCGGGCGATCACGAGTGCGCAGGCGGTCACGACCACCGCGAGCGAGAGCGCGGCGAGCGCTCCGTCGAGCGGCGCGAGCAGCCCCGCCAGCGAGAGCTCCTCGACACCGCCGTCGGGCAGCGTGCGCACGCCGGCGATCGAGCGCGTGCGCCTGCGCAGCTCGCGCGCCGGTGAGCTCAGACGCCGTTGGGCGACGCTCATGGCGAGGCATCCCGCGGCGATCAGCAGCCCGGGCAACGCGACCTTCTCGGCGTTGACGAAGTAGCCGGTGAACGCCGGAAAGGCCCCCCATCCGATCGCGAACCAGAGGTCGCCGTGGAGCCGGCCGCCGATCAGCTCGAGGTTGTACGCCGGCAGGAACAGCGCACCCGCGAGCACGAGCGGCGCGAGCCATGCCGTGACGCTCACCACGCCGGCGATCCCGATCGCCAGTGCGCCGCCGAGGCTGATCGCCGCAAGCGCCACCAGCGTCCGGTCCGAGAGGCCGGTCCTCAGCGGCCGGTCATGGAGCTCGTCCAGAGCGTGTGCCGCGACCCCCACGGCCAACCCGAAGGCGGCGAGCGCCCACAGCAGACGGTCGAGGTGCAGGTGTGGAGCGGCGGCCGCGCCGAGCGCCACGTAGCTGAGATGCCAGGCGGTGTACGGCGGATGCAGCAGCGTCACGAGGTCGCCCAGCCGCCCGCGCCCGAGCGCGTAGAACGCGGGGCGGTCGGTGCTCGCCGGCATGCTTGCTGTCAACCCTCGCCGTCGCCTGCCGGGGCATGCTCCGCGCGCCTGCGCGCCGACATCACGATCCCTCCGCCGACGCTCATCGGCCGCACGCGAACCTGCTCGAGGCCGGCTTCCTGCCAGTAGCGCACGATCTGCTCGAGCGGGTGGCGGGCGTAGAAGCCGCGAATGCTCGGTCCGAGAAAGCTGCCGACCTCGCGCCAGTCGCTCGAGACGAGCCCGCCGAGCAGCGGCAGGCCGACGCCCGTGTAGAGCCGCCACGCGAGGCGCCACGGCAGCCGCGGGGGGACGCCGAACTCGAGCGAGGCGATCCGCCCACCGGGGCGCACGACGCGGGCGAGCTCGCGGATCGTCGCCGGCGGGTCATCGACGTAGCGGAGCAGGTAGGTGAACGTCAGCGCATCGAAGCTCGCGTCGGGGAACGGCAGCGCCTCGGCCTGGCCCTGGAGCAGCCGCACGCGACCGGCGTCCTCCGCCGAGAAGCGGGCGCGGGCGGCTGCGAGCATCTGCGGGCTCTGGTCGATGCCGACGACCGTGCACGACGCGCGCGAGAGCAGCTCGGCTGCGACCATGCCCGTGCCGGTCGCGACGTCGAGCAGCCGCTCGCCGTCCCTCGGCGCCACGGCGTCGACGAGCGCACGCCGCCAGCGTGGGTCCTGCCAGAAGCTCAGAGCTGCGGAGAGCTGGTCGTAGCGGCGCGGCAGGCCGCTGAACAGCTCGAGCGCCTCGCGCTTGCGCGACGATCCCTCGTCTGTCGGAGCGACTCCGTCCGCGTCGCTGGTCGCCGGCGAGCTCATCGCCCCCGCGCGCGCTCAGGGCTCCAGCTGACCCGCGTACAGCGCGAAGACGCCGCCCTGCGGATCGGAGACCACGGCGATCCTCGCGATCTGGATGTCGATCGGGCCCGCGAGCGTCGATCCACCCAGTCGCGCGACCGTCGCCATCGACTCCTCGATGTCCTCGGCTCCGAAGTAGACGAGCCAGCTCGGCGGCGCGCCCGGCTGCGACAGCGGCCGCATGCCGCCGTTGTTGGAGTCGCCGTTCTTGATCGCGAGGTACGGTTCGGGAGACCCCTCGAACGGCTCGATCTTCCAGCCGAAGAGCCCGCTGTAGAAGGGAACGGCGCCCTCGGGGTCGGTCGTGTTGAGCTCGTTCCAGACGAGCGTGCCGGGCTCGTTGACGAGCCCGGCGCCGAACTGCTGGCGCGGCTCCCAGACCATGAAGAACGCGCCCTGCTGGTCCTGGATCACGCCCATGCGGCCCGCCTCCATCACGTCGAACGCCGGCGCATGGACGCCCCCGCCGAGCTCCTTCGCGCGCTCCACCGCGGCGTCGGCGCTCTCGACCGAGACGTAGGAGTTCCAGGTCGGCGGCACGCCCGCGTCGCGCTGCTGCTGCGGCTGCGGCGAGATCGCGGCGACGTCCCTGCCGCGCAGTCGCTGCATCGAGTAGAAGACGCCCTCGCCGACGGGCAGGTCCTCCGCCTCCCAGCCGAACAGCTCGCCGTAGAAGGACTTGGCCGCGCCCTGGTCGGTCGTCGTCAGGTCGCTCCAGCAGAACGCCCCCGGCGCATACTCACTTCGCTCGCCCATCCCCCTCGAGGCTAGCGCCTTCGGCCTCGCGCCGCCCTCTACCTGCACCGCCCGTCCTGTTCCCCAGCCTCCGCGCCCGCCACCGGCATGGAGCCTGCCGGCCGCCGTTAGATTGTTGCGCCGGATGCCGAGCGAGATAGCGATTCGCGGCGAGACGATCCGGCTGGGGCAGCTGCTGAAGCTCGCGGGCATCAGCGACAGCGGCAGCGGCGCGAAGGCGCTGCTCGCCGCCGAGCCGGTGACGGTCAACGGCGCGCGCGAGACACGGCGGGGCCGCCAGCTGCAGCTCGGAGATCTCGTTCGCGTCGGCGAGCAGGAACTGTGGATCGTCTCCTCGCCGCTGCCGCCGCCGCCCGCGCCGCCGGCCTGAGGCCGGCCGCCGAGCGCGCGAGGCGCGCCCCGGCGGGTGGACCCCCGTGCCGGTGCGCTACATCGTCTCGATTGTCTCGTACACCTCGACGCTGCCTCCGTCGGCGAGCACCGGGCAGCCCTCCGCGAGCTCCCTCGCCGCGGCGAGGCTCTCGGCGCTGAGCAGCGAGTACCCGGTGAGCGTCGCTCCAGCTCCGTTGCCTGAGCCGCCGACGGTCGCCGAGGAGCCAAACGGGTTGCCGGGATCCACGACCGACTGGCCGAGGCTCCCGAACCAGCTCCCCCAGGCCGCCATCGCGGCCTCGCGCTCTGCATCGGTCTCGGCCATGCCGCCTCCGCGGTAGGCCAGCAGGTACTTCGACATCGCGTTCTCCGTTCTCTGGTTTTCAGCCGGCACGCGCCGGCCCGTCAACTTTCTGCGAATTCACGAGGGCTGAGCTGCGGCAGCCAAGACTCGCGCCCGGAGGTTCGAGAGGCAGCCTTCCCAGCCGCTTCGATGCGCGTCGCGAGACTCGAGGGACGCGAGCCCGGTGTGCTCCAGCACGACCGTCGTGGTCTCGCCGTCTCCGATGAAGTCGACCGCCACGGTGCTCTCGTGCCCGAGGCGACCGTCGGCCTCCTCCCAGGCCCAGCTGTAGACGAGGCGCTCGGGACGGCGCACCTCGCGGTACTCGCCACGCACCGTGTGCAGGTGATCGGCAGCGGGGTCTTCCATCGAGAGCCGGTAGCCCCCGCCGACGCGCAGGTCGACCTGCGCCTCGGCGGTGCGCCACGACGACTCGGCGACCCACCAGCGGCGCAGCACCTCGGGGTTCGTCCACGCGTCGAAGACTGCCTCAGCCGGCGCATCGAACGTGCGCTCCAGGCGGAGCGTCGGGGTTTCGGTAGCGGTCACGTGTGCTCCTTTCGGGGTTTGATCTGCCCCTGCTCGCGCAGGTACTCCTCGACGGCGTCGAACTTGCGCTCCCACGACTCGCGCTGGCGCGCGATCCACAGCTGCGCGTCCTCGAGCGAGCGCTCCTGGATCTGCAGGCGGTGCGTGCGCCCATCGACGATCCGCACGATCGCGCCCGCCTCCTCGAGGATCTTCAGATGCCTGCTGATCGCGGGCTTGGAGACGCCGAAGTCGCGCGTGGCGTCGCCGACGCTCAGCTCGCCCGCGGTCAGCCGTTCGAGGATGCCGCGCCGTATCGGATGCGCACAGGCAGAGAAGGTCCGGTCGAGCGTGTCACTGTTAGCCATTTGGTTAACAGTACACCTGACGGCCTCGCGATGCGCACCGGTCCTACCTCCACGGCTCGGCGGTCAGCGGAACGCCTTGGCGAGCAGCTCGTAGGAGCGCGCGCGAGCGTCGTGGTCGTAGGTGATCGTCACGACGATCGCCTCGTCGGCGCCATAGCTCGAGGCGACCTCCGCGAGCTGCCCGGCGACGGTCGCCGGGCTGCCGACGATCGCGCGCCGCTCGGGGCGCGGGCCGGCCTGCGCCGGCTCGGACTGCAGGAACCGGGTCGCCTTCTCGGGCGGCGGCACCGCGATCAGCTGCCCGCGCCGCAGCAGCGTGAAGCTCATGCGGGCGCTCGAGGCGAGCCGCTGCGCCTGATCGTCGGTGTCGGCGCAGACGACCCACACGGCAACGGCGGTGCGCGGACGCCGCGGGTGTTCGTGTTCGGCGAAGCGCTCCCGGTAGAGCGCGGCGATCTCGGCGCCGCGCGGGTTGATGAAGTCGGCGAAGGCGTAGGGCAGCCCGAGCTCCGCAGCCCACAGCGCGCTGTCTCGCGAGGATCCCAGCATCCAGGGCTCGGGCCCCTCGGGCCGGCCGGGAAGCGTGGCGGCCAGGCGCGCGAACGGGTGATCGGGCGGGAGATTGCCGTCGAGGTAGCCGAGCAGCTCGACGAGCTGCTCGGGAAAGTCGTCGGGCAGCAGCTGCCGGCGATCGCGCTGGAGGGCGA
Organism: Solirubrobacteraceae bacterium; assembly: GCA_036272475.1. GTDB lineage: Bacteria > Actinomycetota > Thermoleophilia > Solirubrobacterales > Solirubrobacteraceae > Palsa-744. The sequence goes on from DATAYP010000076.1 coordinate 26,873, forward strand.
TCGCCGTGATCTGGTCGGTCCCGGGCGCGCGCCCGAGCCCGAGGTCGATGCGGCCGGGGAACAGCGCGGCGAGCACGCTGAAGGTCTCCGCGACCTTCAAGGGGCTGTAGTAGGGGAGCATCACGCCGCCGCTGCCGACACGGATGCGCTCGGTCGCGGCTGCCAGCGGCCCGATCAGCGCCTCGGGGCTCGGCCCGGCGAGCATCGGGCCGCCGTGGTGCTCGGCGACCCAGTAGCGCTCGTAGCCGAGCCGGTCGGCCAGGCGCGCCAGCTCGAGCGAGTTGTGAAGCGCCTCGGCGCCTGAGGATCCCTCGGAGATCGGCGACTGGTCCAGCACCGACAGCCGGAGCGACGCGGAGCCTCGGGCCTCGCCCTCGGAGCTGCCGCCGCTGAGATCGCTGTCAGGAATGGCGCCATCTTATGAGGGCCGCGAGCAGATCCGCGCGGCGTTCTCCGCGAGCAGCCAGGCGACCTCCTCGTCGGTCGTGGGGCGAAAGTCCTCATACCACGCCCCGACTGCCAACAGATCCTCAGGTACCTCGAGGCAGACCACCTCGTCCGCTTCCCGACAGAGCAGCAGCGAGGCCTGCCGGGACGCGACAGGAGCGGCAAGTATCACGCGTCGCGCTCCGCGACCGCGCAGCGAACGGACCGCCGCGAGAGCCGAGCGGCCCGTCGCGAGCCCGTCGTCGACGACGATCACGGTGTGGCCTTCGAGGTCGAGCGGCGGGCGACCGCGGCGGTAGCGCTGGAGGCGCTCCTCGAGCTCGTGCTCGGCCCTCGCGATCAGGCCTTCAAGCTCGTCGGGCGTCAGGTCGGCGGAGCGCCCCACGCGCGTGCCGAGGACGTGCACGCCCCCCTCGGCGACGGCGCCGATCGCGTACTCCCTGTTGCGCGGCGCGCCGATCTTGCGCACCACGGCGACGTCGAGCGGCGCGCCGAGGACACGGGCGACCTCGGCGCCGACCGGAACGCCTCCGCGCGGGAGCGCGAGCACGTCGGGGTGCTCGCCGCCGTAGGGCTCGAGCCGCTCCCCGAGGCGCATGCCGGCCTCCCGCCGGTCCCGAAAGCCTGCCTGCCCCGGTCGCGGCCGCGGGTCTCCCGGGGACGGGGTCCCGCACGGGGCGTGCTCACAGGGCCGCTCGCTCATCGCGCACCCTTCACGCTAGCCGAATCGCTCGCCGGCTCGGTAGAGTTGCGGACGCCTCGGAGAAGGGAGGGTCTTACGTGAGCTTCGTTCTCATTCACCGCGACGAATGCGAGACGGCGGGCAACTGGAAGCTCGTGCGGCGCTCGCTGTCGGTCGAGTCCTTTGGCGTCAACCTCGTCGAGATCCCGCCCGGCGAGCAGCTTCCGGCGCACGACGAGGTCGGGCGTGATCAGGAGGAGCTCTTCTACGTCCTCGACGGCAGCCCTACGCTCGTGATCGACGGCGAGGAGCACGTTGCCCGCGCCGGCACTTTCGCGCGGATCGATCCGGAGCATCCGCGCACCGTGCGCAACGACGGCGACGAAGACGCGAGCGTGTTGATCGTCTCGGCGCCTCGCTCCAGCGGATACGAGCCGATGGAGTGGGCATGAGCCCGACCACCGAGGAGCTGCGCGCGACGATCGACGCATACAACGAAGCATGGAACGCGCACGACGTCGAGCGCATCGGCTCGATGCACGCGCCCGGGATGGTCTTCGAGAACCACACTGCCGGCGAGCGGGCCGAGGGCGAGGACGCGCTGAGGCACATCGCGGCGATCTTCGACTCCTGGCCCGACATCGAGTTCCAGACGCGCCGCCTCTACGTGCGCGAGGACCTCGTCGTGCAGGAGTGGACCGCACGCGCGACGCACGTCAGGCCGCTCACGCGCGGCGAGATCGTGGCCGAGCCCTCGGGCCGGCGGATCGAGTGGAACGGGATGGACATCATCCCCTTCGAGGACGGCAAGGTCGCACGCAAGGACGTCTACTCGGATTCGGTCGCGATCCTGCGCCAGGTCGGGCTGCTCTAGACCGCACCGGCCGGGCGTCCGCCGTCGCGACCGGCGGTCAGGGGTCGGACACGAGCGAGGCCTCACGGGGCACGTCGCCGAGCGAGGCAAGCAGACCGAGGGCCGCGGGGCTGTTCTTGAGATAGCCGTCGAGAAACGCGCTGCTCACGCGTTCGACTGTCGCGAGCTGCGGCTGCTCGCGCGTGTACGGGGGGAGGTGGCCCGCGCCGAGCAGGCGCAGCAGGTACTTCGGGTGGCTCGCGGCGCCGAAGTACTGATAGGTGAAGCGCGGTTCGTTGCTCGTGTCCGCGGTGCCCTGGATCGCGAGCAGCGGCGGGGTGCCGCGACCGAAGCTGAAACCGCCGACGCCTCCCATCTCGGCACCCGACATGATCACGGCCGCGCCCACGCGGCGGTCGCGGAAGCGGCGGCTGTAGGCGACGGCGAGCGCGGTCATGGCGCCGTCGGACTGGCCTGCGACAGCGATGTGCGCGCGGTCGATAAGGCCCGCGAGAGGGTCGCCCGGGGTGGTGCTTGCCGCGAGCAGGCGCGAGATCGTGAAGCTCATGTCGGTCGGCTGGTTGATCAGGTCGGACTCGTCGGGCCCGTCGGGGGCGTCGGCGCTAGCGAGCGGGAACTCGGGCGCCGCGACGACAAATCCCGCGCGCGTCAGGCCCCGCAGCAGATGCGCGTAGGTCCGGGGCGTGACGGCGAAGCCGTGCCCGAAGACGATCAGCGGGTAGGGGCCGCCCGCGCGCGCTGCGGACGCGCCGGGGAGGTCGCTCGCGCCCGGGGGCCCGATCGCCGGGTAGCGGACGTAGGTGAGGAGCGTTCGCGCCTCGGTACGGCCGCCGCGAAGACGGACGCTGCGCGAGCCGTCGACGAGGCGCATCACTCGCAGCCCGACGGCGAACGGCGGCGCCGGGGGTACAGGAGCGGCGGACGCCGGCGGCGCGTCCTGCCCGCCTGTGGTGCTCGCGCTGCTCGCGGGTTGCGGCAGCGGCCGTGGACCTCGCGATGTCGCTGCGACGGCGGCGCCCTGTGAGAAGACGGCGAGGGAGATGAGGATGAAGATGAGCGTGCGCGCCGTCGTTCGGGGCCTGATCGCCCGCGTTGCGCTCGTGCCCGCCACGGCGCCATCGTGGCAGATCGCTCAGCTCTGAACCGCCGGTTTGAGCAGGATCGCGCCGGCCGCGGGCGGCGGTCGAGAGCTCAGGAGTCGGCGAGGCGTCTGAGCAGCGGCACCGCACGGGCGAGCGCGCGCTGCTCCTGCTCGGAGAAGCCATCGGTGATCGCGCCGATCAGCCAGCCCTCGCGATGGCGGCGCTCGGCCTGGAGCGTCGAGTGGCCGTCGTCGGTCAGCTCGAGCAGCGCGCGGCGGCCGTCGGTGGGGTCGGGACGGCGGTCGATCAGGCCCTCGGCTTCGAGTTCGCCGACGGTCTGCGCCATCGACTGTGGCCGCACGCGCTCTGCCGTCGCGAGCTCGCTGATCGTGCGGGGCCCTTCGCGGTCGAGCCGGCCGAGCACCGCGCCGTGCGCGAGCGGAAAGCGATGCTCGGCGCGCAGGCGACGGATCAGCTGACCGAGCACGACGCGCAGCTCGCTGGCGATCGGAGAGACGTCGACGGGCGCGGCCACGGCAGCTCAGACTATACAATAAGGACAGGCAACCTGCACAGGTTACCTGTATAATATGGAGGGTGAGCGCTCAAGCCGAGGACAACCGCACCGTGACGAACGGGAGTGGTCCGGCATCGGCCAACGATCGCTACAAGTGGATCGCGCTCTCGAACGTCACGCTGGGTGTGCTGCTCGCGACGCTCGACGGCTCGATCACGCTGATCGCGATGCCGGACATCTTCCGCGGCATCCACCTGAACCCGCTCGTACCCGCCAACAGCTTCTACCTGCTGTGGATGATCCTCGGCTTCCTCGTCGTCACAAGCGTGCTGATCGTGAGCCTCGGCCGGCTCGGGGACATGTACGGGCGCGTCAAGATGTACAACCTCGGCTTCGTCATCTACACCGTCGCGTCGCTGATCCTGACCGTCGACTGGATGACCGGGCGCGCGGGGGCCGCGTACCTGATCGGCTTCCGCCTCGTGCAAGGCGTCGGCGCGGCGTTCCTGCTGGCGAACTCCGCGGCGATCATCACCGACGCGTTCCCGGCCAACCAGCGCGGCATGGCGCTGGGGATCAACAACATCGTCGGCGTCAGCGGCCTGTTCATCGGTCTCGTGCTCGGCGGCCTGCTCGCGCCGATCGACTGGCGGCTCGTGTTCCTGATCTCGGTGCCGGTCGGCCTGTTCGGGACGGTGTGGGCATATCTGAAGCTCGAGGAGCGCAGCACGCCCAAACGAGCGCGCGTCGACTGGTGGGGAAACGTGACCTTCGCGCTCGGCCTCGTGCTGATCATGGTCTCCGTCACCTACGGCATCCGTCCCTATGGCTCGCACGCCACGGGCTGGGGCAGCCCCCGCGTTCTCGCGCTGCTCGGCGCGGGCATCGCGTTCCTGCTCGCCTTCGCAGCGATCGAGCGCCGCGTCGAGGAGCCGATGTTCCGCCTCCCCCTGTTCCGCATCAGGGCGTTCACCTTCGGGACGCTTTCGACGTTCCTCTCCGCCGTGGCACGCGGCGGCCTGATGTTCATGCTGATCATCTGGCTGCAGGGCATCTGGCTTCCCCTGCACGGCGTCGCCTATGCCGCCACGCCGCTGCGTGCCGCGATCTACATGCTGCCGCTGACGCTCGGGATGATGATCGCGGGGCCGACCTCCGGCTACCTCTCCGACCGTCTCGGCGCGCGGCCGTTCGCAACCGGCGGCATGCTCGGCGCGGCGCTCAGCTTCCTGCTGCTGAGCCTGCTGCCGATCGACTTCCCGTTCCTCGCCTTCGCGGCGGTGCTGCTGCTGATGGGCATCTCGATGGGCCTCTTCGCCTCACCCAACCGCGCTGCGGTGATGAGCAGCCTGCCGGCCGAGGACCGCGGCGCCGGTGGCGGCATGAACCAGACCTTCCAGAACTCGGCCCAGGTGCTGTCGGTCGGAATCTTCTTCACGCTGATGATCCTCGGCCTCGCCTCGACGCTCCCCCACACGCTCGCCTCGGGGCTCCAGGCACACGGGATCTCGCCGGCGACAGCCGCCGGCGTCGCCCACGCGCCGCCGGTGTCGGTCCTGTTCTCCGCGTTCCTCGGCTTCAACCCCGCCGAAAGCCTGATCGGCGCACACACTCTCGATTCGCTCTCGGCGGCCAACCACGCGGCGCTGACCGGCCGCTCCTTCTTCCCGCAGCTGATCTCCGGCCCGTTCCGCACAGGCCTGCACGAGGCGTTCCTGTTCGCGATCGTCGCCTGCCTGATCGCGGCGGCGGCCTCGCTGATGCGGGGCGGCAGGTATGAGCACCGCGAGGCGCCCGTCCTGGCAAACGGGCGGTTCGGCGGGGACGCGATCAGCGCCTCGCGACCGCTCGCACAGATCACGACCACGGAGGAGCATCATGCACATTGAGTGGTACGGACAGTCGGCGTTTCGCCTCAGCGCAGGCGACGCGACCGTGGCGATCGACCCGTTCGCGGACATGTCCGCGCTGACGGCGAGCCGCGGGCTCCAGTTCGACTACCCGCCGATCGAAGGCGTGAGCGCCGACCTCCTGCTCGTCACGCACGAGCACGTGGACCACAACGGCGTCGAGGCGATCGGCGGCGATCCCGTGATCCTGCGCTCGACCCCGGGCACGCTCGGCTCGCCGCTGGGTGAGATCGTGGCCGTCGCCTCCGAGCACGACGCGGCCGCCGGGACCGAACGAGGAGCGAACACGATCTTCGTCTTCACGCTGGATGACCTCCGCGTCTGTCATTTCGGCGACTTCGGCCAGAGCGCATTGCGCGAGGAGCAGGCCGCGGCGATCGGTGCCGTCGACCTGCTGATCGTTCCCGTCGGCGGAGGCCCGACGATCGGCGCCGAGCAGGCTCACGCGGTCGTCGAGCGCCTGCGTCCCCGCTGGGTGGTGCCGATGCACTACCGCACGCCGCGCATCAGCTTCCTCGAGACGGCGGACGCGTTCCTCGGCGGCTTCGCCCACGTGGAGCGCCTCCCCGGGCCGGCGTTCGACACAGAGATGCTCGCGGTGCGCGATGAGACCAGCGCTGTCGTGCCGGCTGCGCCGTAGACCGGGCCCCCTCTTTTCGCGCGATCGCCGAACGACGAAGGCCACCTTGCGGTGGCCTTCGCTCTCAGTCGGCCTCCGGCGGGGCCCTTGTGGGGGTCTCCCCTTCGGTCGGCCTCGATAGCGGGGGCGGGATTCGAACCCGCGACCTTCGGGTTATGAGCCCGACGAGCTACCAGACTGCTCCACCCCGCGTCGCTCCCTATGTTCTAGCAAAGAACGGCGATCTCGGCCACCCCTGGAGCGGCTTCGCAGCGCGCCTCACGGGAGCGCGTGCAGCCGCTCAGAACGCGACGGGCCGGCCGTCGCGGAAGAAGCCGCCCGTCGGCCCATCGTCCTCGAGCGTCGCGAGCCACACGATGCCCGCCGCTCCCTCCTCGACGGGCTTCGTCGCGCCCATCGGGCCGCCCATGTCGGTGTTGACGAAACCGGGGCACGCGGAGTTGACGAGCACGCCCGCGTCGCGCAGCTCGGTCGCGAGAATCCGCGTCATCGCGTTGAGCGCCGCCTTCGAGACGCGGTAGCCGGGCGACCAGCCGCCCATTTCTGTGACGCCGCCCATGCCGCTCGAGACGTTGACGATCCGCGGGTGCCCGCTCTCGCGCAGGAGGCCGAGCAGCTCGACCGTCAGCCGGTACGCGCCGGAGAAGTTCGTGTCGAGTGCACGCTGCATCGCGTCGAAGTCGGGGGCGACACCCGCCACGCCGAAGTCGCTGCCGATGCCGGCGTTGTTGACGAGCACATCGAGGCGCCCGGGGCCGGCGCGGACCGCCGCGGCGGCGTCGGAGATGCTCCCCGGATCGGACACGTCGAGGGTGAGCGGCTCGACGAGGCCGCCGGTGCTCGCCGCCAGCTCGGCGGCCGCTGCACTCGCCTTCTCAGCGTCGCGGGCGCTCAGCAGGACCTCGTAGCCTCGCTCGGCGAGCTGGCGTGCGACCTCGCGGCCGATCCCGCGATTCGCCCCGGTGACGAGCGCGACGGGGTGCTCGTTCTCGTTCATCTCGCTGCCTCCTCGCTGGTGGACGCACACACGTCTAGCATCTCGCCGGTGCGCGTAGCCGTCGTGGACATCGGCACCAACTCGACGAGGCTGCTGATCGCCGACGTCGACCAGCGGTCGCGGGAGGTGAAGGAGCTCTCCAGGCGGACCCGCGTCACGCGCCTCGGCGACGGCGTCGACTCCAACGGATCGCTGTCCGAGGCCGCCATCGAGCGCGTCTTTGCGACGCTCGCCGAGTATCGCTCGGAGATCGACGCTCATGAGTGCGAGGCGAACCTCGCCGTGCTGACCTCGGCCGTGCGCGACGCCGCCAACGGCGACGAGTTCGCCGCACGGGTGCGGGACGACTTCGGCCTCGACGCACGCGTGCTCAGCGGCGACGAAGAGGCGCAGCTCACCTTCCTCGGCGCGATGTCGGGGCGCCCCGCGGCAGCGGAGCCGACCGTCGTGATCGACATCGGCGGCGGCTCGACCGAGTTCGTCGTGGGGCGCGATCACGAGGCCGGCTTCCACGTCTCGCTACCCGTCGGCGTCGTTCGCATGAGCGAGCGCCACATAGACAGCGATCCGCCTGCGCCCGAGGAGCTCCAGGCGCTCGCCGCGGAGGTGCGCGGGATCCTCGCGGAGGGCATTCCCGCCCAGGAGCGCGACGCGGTCAGACAGGGCATCGCGGTCGCCGGGACCGCCACCTCCGCGGCGGCGATCGATCAGGAGCTCGACCCGTACGACCCGGCGCGCGTGCACGGATACACGCTGCTGCTGGCGACCGTCGAGCTGCTGCTCGCGCGGCTCGCGGACATGACCGAAGCGCAGCGGCGCGAGGTGGTCGGGCTGGATCCCGGCCGAGCGCCCACGATCGTCGCCGGCATGGTCGTCTTGAGCGAGGCTCTCCGCGCCTTCGAGCTCGAGCAGGTCGAGGTCTCAGACCACGACATCCTCCACGGCGGTGCCCTGCGCCTCGCCGGCGCCGGCTGACGTCGCTCAGGCGAGGTTCGAGCGGCGGGGGTAGACGACCGCCGGATCGGTCAGCACGTTGACCAGCGCGGGGCGGCCGGCCGAGAGCGCGCGCTCGAGCGCCGCGCGCAGGTCCTGGGGTCGCTCTACGAGCTCGCCGTGGCCTCCGAGGGCCTCGACGACCTGGTCGTAGCGCGTCGCCGGGCGCAGGTCGGCGGCGACCGAGTACCCGTAGAGGAACTCCATCGGGTGCTTCTCGAGAGCCCAGATGCCGTTGTTGCCCATCACGCCGACGATGTTGACGCCGTGGCGTGCGAGCGTGTCGAACTCAAGCCCGGCGAACCCGAACGCGCCGTCGCCCAGGAGCAGCACGACCTGACGCTCGGGATGAGCCAGCTTCGCCGCCAGCGCATAGCCCGGGCCGGCGCCGAGACATCCGAACGGCCCCGGGTCGAGCCAGCAGCCGGGCTCGAAGCTGTCGACGACGCGGCCGGCGTAGGAGACGAAGTCGCCACCGTCACCAACGACGATCGCATCGCGGTCGAGCACCGTCGCGAGCTCGGCGTAGAGGCGCATCGGGTGAAGCGGCGCGCGGTCGTCCTCGAGCTCCGCGCGCTCGCCCGCGCGGCGCTCGCTCTCGCCCGCCCGCAGCCGGGCGATCCACGGCTCGCTCGCCAGTGCCTTGCCGCCGGCGGCCTCCACGATGTCCGAGAGCGTGGCCGGCAGATCGCCGTAGCACTCCGCCGCCACCGGGCGCGGGTGACGGCGCTCGGGCTCGGCGACGTCGACGACGACGATCTCCGTGTCCTCACCGAACGACGCGCCGAAGCCGAGGCGGAAGTCCATCGGCACTCCGATCACCAGCGCCACGTCGGACCCTTTCAGCGCTTCCGATCGCGCGCGCGAGAAGAACAGCTCGTGGTCTGCCGCGACACACCCGCGCGCCAGGCCATTCAGGAAGACGGGGATCCGGAGCGTCTCCGCGAGCTCGAGCAGCGACCGCTCGCCGGCTCCCCAGTAGAGATCGGTACCGGCCATGATCACCGGGCGCTCGGCGCCCCGCAGCAGCGCGCCGGCGCGCTCGATCGCTCCCGGGTCGGCGCGGCGCACGGCCGGGTCCGAGCCGGCACGCCCGTTGGGCGAGTCGGGCTCCGGCGCCTCCATGAACACGTAGTCGAGCGGGAAGTCCACGAACGCCGGCCCGAAGTGGGGGGTGAGCGCCGCCGCGAACGCCTCGTCGAGCAGGCCGGGGATCTCGGCCGTGCTCCCCGGCGTGGCGGCGAGCTTCGTGAGCGGCGCCACGAACGGGACGTGGTCGATCTCCTGAAGCGAGCCCTGCCCCCAGCGCATCGCCGGGGCGCGGCCGCCGAGCACGACGATCGGCGAGTGGTTCGCCTGCGCTGCGGCGATCGCGCTCATCCCGTTCGTCACACCGGGTCCGGCCGTGAGCGCGCAGACACCGGGCTCGCGCGTGACCTTCGCCCAACCCTCGGCCGCGAAGGCCGCTGTCGACTCGTGGCGCACGTCGATGATCGCGATGCCCTCCTCGCGGCAGCCGTCGTAGATCGAGAAGAGATGGCCGCCGGAGAGCGTGAAGAGCTTGCTGACGCCGTGCGTCTTCAGCCGCCGAGCGACGAGCCTGCCCCCATGGTGGGTCTCCGACCCTGCCGCTACCTCCGTGGACACGCGAGCGACTCTATCTGCTGGCGCGCGGGTGGAGGCATCGGACGGATCGGGAAGGTGCCCGGGGCGGGATTCGGAAGGTGCCCGGGGCGGGATTCGAACCCGCAGGCTCTTGCGAGCGGCAGATTTTAAGTCCGCTGACTTTGCCAGTTTGTCCACCCGGGCCCGGCGATCGTAGCGCCAGGCGGCCGGGGCGAAGCGACTGCGGCACCACATCCAGGGCGTCCCGGCTGCTCGGGCGGGCCGAAACGACGGGATCGTGCACGTCGGGCGATCCGGTCCTCGATCCGTCCAAGGGGGGGCTGCGACGCCCTTCAGGGGCAGTTGCAGGCCGATTTCGGGACTCTCAGCCCAGAGAATGGGCCGATCGTCGCGATCTGCGGGCCGACGAAACCTGCTGCAACGGTGCTATCGGCACGCAACTTCCTCGCTGTTACGGTGTCTATTGACCCGAGGAGGGTAAAGACAGGTCATGGAGGCCTCCGCACTAACACGTTCGAGGAACGCGCCGGGCCTGCGAGGCCCGTCTCCTCTGCTGCGCCTGCAGTCAGACGAGCGTCTGATCGCGCTCACGCGCCGCGGCCAGCCCGCGGCCTTCGAGGTGCTCTGCGCCCGCTACCAGTCGCGCCTGCTCTCCTTCTGCCGCCACCTGCTCGCCTCCCGCGAGGATGCCGAGGACGTCCTCCAGGAGGTCTTCGCGGCCGCCTACAACGCGGTGCTCGCGGACGAGCGCGCGATCAACGTGCGCCCGTGGCTCTACCGGATCGCGCGCAACCGCTCGCTCAACCACCTGCGCCGCGCCTCGGCGATCGGCGTCGACTCGATGGATGTCCATTTCGCCGACCACGGTCTCTCGACCGGCGACAGGGTCATCAGGCGTGAGAGCTTCCGCGAGCTGATCGCCGACGTCCACGAGCTGCCGGAGACGCAGAGGACCGCGCTGCTCCTGCGCGAGATCGACGCGCTCTCCTACGAGCAGATCGCCGACGCGATGGAGACGACGGTCCCCTCGGTCAAGTCGTTGCTCGTGCGCGCGCGCATATCGCTCGCCGAGGCCGCCGAGGCGCGCAAGCTGAGCTGCGAGCAGGTCCGCCTCGAGCTCGGCGAAGCCGCCGAGGGCGTCAGCAAGCTGAGCACGCCCGCCCGCCGCCACGTGCGCGGCTGCGAACGCTGCAGCTTCTTCAAGAAGCAGCTCAAGGACAACAACCGCGCGCTCGCAGCGTTGTTCCCGGTCGGACCGCTCGTGCTGCTCCACAAGCTGCTGCTCGCGAAGCTCGGCTCGGGCGCCGCGGGCGGAGCGCATGTGGCCGGCGGCGCAGGCGCGTCGGTGAGCGCGAGCGCCGGAGCAACCGTCGGAGCGAGCGCCGTCGCCGGCGCCGGGGCGACCGCCGGGGCGAGCCTCGGCGGCGGCCTGCTGACCGCCGGAGCGGGCGCGCTCGCGACCAAGGCGGCGGCCGGCCTCGCCGCCGCGGCGATCGTCACGGCTGGAGCCGTCGCAGCCGACCGCACGCCGGCCACGCATCACGCTCGCCGCTCGCTTGCAGCGACGGCGGCCCCGGCCGTGCCGCGCTATCAAGAACCCGTCGTCGTCAAGGAGGAAAGCCAGCCGCTGAGCGTAGCCACGCACCCGCGCGCGCACCGTCACCCCGCTGCTCCTCAGAAGCCCCCCGCGCACGCCGCCGCGCCCGTCCCTGTGCCTGCCCCGACCCCCGCTCCGACCGCCACCCCCGTCGACGCCGCCGCCCCCGCGACCAAGCCGCCTGTCGAAAAACCGCTCCCGGTCCAGGCGACCGAGGTGACGACCGAAACGACCCAGCTGCCCCCGTCGGCCACCAGCGGCCAGACGCAACCCACGACGCCGTCGGGCACGCCCCCGCCGGCTCCGTCCGGTGAAACGCCGCCCGCGCCGCCGAGCAACCTGCCGACCGCCGAACCGGTCCCGCCCCCGTCGGATGGGACGCCGCCGTCCGCTTCTGCCGCTCAGGCTCCTCCGGCCAACGCCGGCTCGAGCGCCCCGCCGGTGGCCGAAGCGGCTGCGGCAGCGGGCGCGACCCAGGCGCCTCCCGCTGGCGGCTGAGCGCGAGAACCGGCTCCGCCGCGCCGGTGGCTGCACGCCTTCGGCGTCCCCGCCGCAGCCGCTTCCTGCGGAGCGGAGCGTCCTAGCCGAAGGTGAAGGTCTTCAGCGGCCGCAAGAGGACGCCCGTCGAGGCGACTTCGAGCGGCGAGGTGACCTGCGCGCTGGCGGTGGGCGAGGTCAGCATCACGATCTCGACGCCTTCGCGAGCGCCGGAGCGTTCGGGCAGCAGCAGCACGTCGCGGCCGTACATCGTCCGGCCTTCGACCGTCGTCGTGTAGAGGAGCTGGTAGGCGGGCACGGCGTTCACCCTCGTCTTGCCCTCGCCTCGCAGCACGAAGCCGCTTTCGGCCCGCTCGAGCTCGCGGATCTGGCGCGCGGCGTACAGCGGGAGCTCGCCCGACAGTTCGCCCGAGTAGGGCGGCAGCACGAGCGGCTCGACGGCGTATGAGTCCTCGAGCGCCCCGTTCGAGCGGCGGCGCTGGATCTTGACGTAGCCCCCCGGGTCCGGCGCGACCCGGTAGAGGCTACGGTACGCGAAGCTGAACGGCAGCCGTCCGCCGTGTGAGAAGGTGGCGTTCTCGAGCGTCAGCACCGCCGCGACGAGGACCGCGAGGAGCGCGATCGCGGCGGCGATCGCGAGCCTCCGCACCGTCGGCGAGGCCGCGCGCCAGCGGGGGGACAGCAGCCGGCCGAGCGTCGGGCCGTACTCCGGCTTGATCGGCACGGCCATCATGGCGGTCCGACGATCATTCCCCGATCGAGAACAGGGCCTCGAGATCGTGGCGCGAGTAGGCGGCGAAGGCGACCAGCGTCTGCGTCCTCGCGACCCCGGAGATGCCGCCGATCCCGACCGTCACGACGTCGGCGAGCTGCTCGTGGTCGGCGACCCGCACGATCGCCACGAAATCCCACTCACCGGTGACCGAGTACGCCTCGGCGACGCCCTCGACGTCGGCGAGCTCGCCCCCGAGGCTCGACAGCGCGTCACGCTCCGCCTCGATCAGCACCACGGCGTTCGTCATCGTCATCGCCGACAATCATAAGGACACGCGCATGGCGCGAGGAGCGGCAGGACGATCGCGAAATTTCCGCCGGCCCCCGCGCCGCCGGCAGGCAGGGGGACGCCCAGCCGGCCCGCGCTCGCGGCGTATCAAAAGTCGCTCGGCTCCTCGCGGCGCAGGCCGAGCCCGAAGAGCAGGCCGATGACCGCGCCGGCGACGCCCGCGAGCCAGCTCGCCTCGGGGCGTGCATACGGGATCGCGAGCAGCAGCGCGGCGATCGCCGCTGCGCCCAGCAGGTCGCCCTCGTAGTAGGAGCGCCTCCGGGCCGCCACGAGGTCGGGGGCGGCCCACGCCGCCAGGAGCGCGAGCGCGCCCGCGTTGCCGCCGCTGAGAAGCGGGACCGGATATACGGCTGTCGCAAGCAACGCCGCTGCCGAACCCGCACCGATGAACAGCGCGAGCACGGCGACCGGCCCATGACGGCGCTCGAGCAGCCACCCGAAGATCGCGATCGTCGCGAGCGTCAGGAAGGCGTAGAGGCCGTCGGCGTAGACGAACTGGCTCGTGAAGATCCTCCACCAGTCGCCTCGCAGCGGCCCGATGATCGCCAGTTCGAAGTAGGCGCGCGGTTCGGCCTGCGGCACGATCCATCCGGCCGTGCCGGCCGCGACGAGCGCGATCGTCGCCCCCGGGCGCCCGTAGCCCCAGCGGTCGCTCGAGAGCACGCGCCGGCGCCGGCGCACCGCCAGCGGGCTCGCCTTCAGCCGGCCGAAGAGCGGACGCCGGGGCGAGCGCGGCGCGCGGCCGCCCGTGCGTGCCCGCGGCAGCTTGGGCGCTCGGCGGCGCAGACGGTTGCCGCAATACGGGCACTCGGTTATGTACGGGCTGACCTCGGATCCGCACTGCTTGCAGACCACGAACAGATCGGCGCCGGAGGACATGTCGATCCATTCTAAGGACCTCTCGACCATGCCTCGCACGCCTCTGGAATACTCAGGGCATATGACTCTCGGCTACGACCAGAAGCTCTACATCCTCGCGTTCGACCATCGCGGCTCCTTCCAGAAGAAGTTCTTCGGGATCGAGGGCGAGCCCGACCCGGAGCAGACGGCGATCATCGCCGACGCCAAGCACCTGATCTTCGAGGGCCTGCTGCAGGCGGTTGGCGCCGGAGCAGAGCCGTCCGTCACCGGCGTGCTCGTCGACGAGCAGTTCGGCTCGACGGTCCCCTCCGAGGCGCGTGAACGGGGCCTGAAGCTCGCGATGCCGGTCGAGCGCTCGGGCCAGAAGGTGTTCGACTTCCAGTACGACGAGGACTTCGCGGAGCACATCGAGCGCTTCGCGCCCGAGTTCTCGAAGGTCCTCGTCCGCTACAACCCCGACGGCGACCGCACAGAGAACGAGGAGCAGCTGCGCAAGCTCAAGCGCCTCAGCGACTGGCTCCTCGGCCACGAGCCGAAGTTCCTCTTCGAGCTCCTGGTCCCCGCCGAGGACTTCCAGCTGGAGTCCGTCGGCGGCGACGTCGAGCGCTACGACGTCGAGCTCCGCCCGGAGCTGATGCGCAGGGCGATCGCCGAGATCCAGGATGCCGGCATCGAGGTCGATATCTGGAAGATCGAGGGGGTCGACCGGCGCTCGGACTGCGAGATGCTCGTCGCACAGGCACGCACGGGTGGTCGCGAGAACGTCGCCTGCGTCGTGCTGGGACGCGGCGCCGACGACGCCAAGGTCGATCACTGGCTCACCCAGGCGGCGCCAGTGGACGGCTTCGTCGGCTTCGCGATCGGCCGCTCGATCTGGTGGGACCCTCTCAAGGCGTATGTCGACGGCAAGATCGAGCGCTCCGCGGGAGCGCGCAAGATCGCGGAGAAGTTCCTGCACTTCGTCTCCGTCTACGAGCGGGCCAAGGCCCCCGTCGCCTCCTAGCCGCCGTCGAGGAGGAGCGTCACCAGCATGAAGATGCGTCAGAGCCTCGCCGACTGGGAGCAGGCCTTCGCCAAGGAGGCCTCGCTCGACCGGCGCCGCCGTGCGTCGCTTCGGCGCACAGCCGAGCAGCGGGCGCTGAAGCGCGAGGTCGAGCGCCGCCACAAGCGCGGCTCCGTTCGCTTCGTGTTGCTAGTGCTGACGCTGATCATGACCGCAGCGATCGTGACCGTCGCCATGTTCCGCACGCTGTACCTGCTGCTCGGCTGAGCCACAGCCGGCCGTCAGGCACTTAGCCTCGCCGTGAGGCAGCCGGCGCAGCGCCGCTCGCGCCCGGGTCAGCTGTCGCCGAGCTTTTCGAGCGACTCGCGGACGTCGGGGTCGTGACCGTCGCCGTCGACCTCGATGGTGCCGTCTTCGCGGTGGATCTCGAGGTAGATCTCCTTGCGGAAGACGGGGATGCGCTGGGGAGCCTGGATGCCGATGCGGACCTTCTCGCCCATGACGGAGAGGACGGACACCTCAATATCGTCGCCGATCATGATGCTCTGGTTGGACTTGCGAGTCAGAACCAGCATTTCCGTGCACCTTCCTCTTTGCCGACAAGGCGACCGGCACAGCTTCCCCAAACGCCGGTCCCGCAAGCATAGTCCCACCACCGGGGGAACGCGGTCCGGATGCTTCCAATTACCCAACCTCCGGCAAGACTTCAAGTTCTGGGCACCAGCTCCCGCTCGCGAGATCGTCTGCGAGCCCGCGCTTTGCGCTAGTCTCCCGGGCCGTCCATGCCTCGTAAATCGCTGCGCCCGCACCTCAATCAGATCCGCTCCTGGGTACGACAGGGCCGCACGGACGCCTGGATCGCGCACCAGCTGGAGGTCTCCGTTCGCGACATCGAGCAGTTCAAGCGCATGAACGAGCTCGCCGGCGACGAGACCCTGACAGAGGGCTCGCTGTCACCGGAGTACCCGGAGGAGATAGACCTGCGCGCCGAGGACGACGCGCTGATCGCCGCCGAGCTCGAAGCCGCCGAAATCGCAGCCGAGCGGGGGCGCGCCGAAGCCGAGGAGAACGGCGAGGAGCCCGAGGAGGAGCCGGCCGCCTCCCGCGGGCGCCGCCGCAGCCGCCGCGGTGGCCGCGGACGCAGGGGCACCGGCCGGGGCGCCGAGCCGCTCGAGGGCACCTTCGACCACGGCGAGGAGGGCTACGGCCTGTGGCTGGACCCGGCGATCCAGGACAACCCGATCTATGCCGAGCACTGGGCCGGCCACCGCCCCGTCGAGGTGGCCGTCGAAGAGGACCGCATCGTCATCCGCCGCATCGGCGACGACGACTGACCGAGCGCCCGATCGCGAGGCTCTAAGCCTCGGACAGTGCGCGCCGTCCACCGGCGTAGTCGGAGGCCTCGCGCAGGTATCGTGCGAACGCGGCGTCGATCACGACGCCCGCCTCCCACGCCCATGGATCCTCGGGGGCGGTCCTCATCGCCAGCTGCAGGCACCAGCCGGTGCTGTTCGAGTAGAGCTCGGCGAGCTCCTGCGAGGTGAAGCGGCCTCCGAGGCGCCGCCGCAGCTCTGCGACGAGCGCGTCGACGACACGCTCGAGCACGACGCGGCGCTCGGCTGGGGCATCCTTCAGGCGACGCTCACCCTGCCTCCACTGGTAGATCGCGTTCTCGAAGGACACCGCCGCCGAGGCTAGCAGCGCCGGCCCGAGGCGATCCGGGCCCGGCGCCGGCGTCGAAGCGGCTAGTTCGCGGGGAGGCCGCTGAGGACGTAGGGCTGCTCGCCCTTCTTCATCATCCCGAGCTGGCGCGCCGCGCCTTCGAGCGTCGCCTGCTTGCTGAGCGTTTCGTGCTGGCTCAGCAGCGCGGCGTGTTCACGCTTGAGCGCCACGACGGCGGCTCTGTCGTGGCTGGACTGGCGCCAGGTGGAGAACATGTGCACGCCCGCGCTCAGGTACAGGTACAGCAGGGCTCCCAGCACGCAGAGCATCGCGAGGCGCCCCACCCGGTCCCACCGCACACGGGCTCGCGGCGCCGCTCGGCGACCGGGCGCAGAGACGACGCGAGGCGCCCCCGAACGCGAAGCTTCCGCGCGCGAGGCGCTGCGACGGGCAGCGGGCGGCCGGCCGCTGCGGGATGGGTGGCTCGAGATCGCGGCCATGCACAACCGCATTCGCCCCGTCTAGCCAAGCTCCTGCCGCGGCGTCAATCCTTGCGGAAGATGATCGTCGCGTCTTCGTAGGAGCGCCGCCGAGAGTTCGGATCGCCTGGACGGGCATGCAGCATCACGTGCCACTCCGTCACCGAGGCGTCGGCGAGCAGCCTGCCCAGGCGGTTCAGCGAGTAGGCGTTCGTGTTCATGTACAGGAGCTGGCGAGCCGGACCCCGCACGAGCGGCCTGAGGGTGACCTGGAGCGCGCCCGCGCCCCCCGGCCGCAGCCCGCGCACGAGCGTCTCGAAGATCCGCTCCCCCTCGCGTGAGGGAATGTGCTGGAAGACGAAGAACGAGATCACGAGGTCGTAGCGGCCGCCGAGGTCGGCGAGGCCGCCCGGCTCCATCCACTCGACGTTGTCGAGGTTCAGGCGTTTTGCGTTCCGGTCGGCTTCGCGCAGGGCGTTGGGCGAGGCGTCCAGCCCGTAGACGTGCTCGCAGCGCTCCGCCAGGGCGAGCGCGGTTCGTCCCGCTCCGCAGCCGAAGTCGAGCGCCCGGCGACCCTCGAGCTCGAATCCGGTCTGCGCCTTGATGCGCTCGGTCAGCGTGGCGATCTGCTCGGCGCCCCTTGCGTAGAACCGTTCACGCCCCTCGTCGTCGAACCGGTCCAGAGGAGTCTCCTGCCAATTCCCGGGATTCCTTCGCAGCGGGCGCGCGACGCGCGACAGCACGAGCTGCGCCTGGCGGAGCGGGTCGTAGCCGTGCTCTCCGGGGCGCATCAGCGGGCGAAGGCTGCGTGTCCCGGGAACACAGAATCGTCGCCGAGCTGCTCCTCGATGTGCAGCAGCCGGTTGTACTTCGCCACCCTGTCCGATCGCGATGGGGCCCCCGTCTTGATCTGGCCGGAGCCGGTTGCCACGGCAAGGTCGGCGATCGTCACATCCTCGGTCTCGCCCGAGCGATGGCTGATGACGGCTGTGTAGCCGGCTTCGCGCGCCATCGCGATCGCCTCGAGCGTCTCGGTCAGCGTCCCGATCTGGTTGACCTTGATCAGGATCGAGTTGCCGACACCGGCCTCGATGCCGCGCCGCAGGCGCTCGGTGTTGGTGACGAACAGGTCGTCGCCGACTAGCTGCACGCGTGATCCGATGCGCTCGGTGAGGTCTCTCCAACCGGCCCAATCCTCCTCGGCCATTCCGTCCTCGATGGAGACGATCGGATAGCGCTCGGCGAGATCGGCCCAGTAGTCGGTGAGCTCCGCGCCATCGAGGGTCCGCCCCTCGTGCTCGAGCACGTAGGCGCCGCGGTCGTATATCTCGCTGGTGGCTGGATCGAGCGCGATCGCGACGTCAGCCCCCGGCTCATACCCGGCGGCCTCGATGCCGGCGATCAGCATCTTCAGCGCGTCCTCGTTGGAGCTGAGGTCGGGGGCGAAGCCGCCCTCGTCGCCGACCGCCGTGCTCAGGCCGCGCTCGTGCAGGGTCCGCTTGAGCGCGTGGAACACTTCGGTGCCCATGCGCAGGCACTCCGAGAAGGTCGCCGCGCCGGCGGGTACCACCATGAACTCCTGGAAGTCGACCTTGTTGTCCGCATGCGCGCCGCCGTTGAGCACGTTCATCATCGGAACCGGCAGGATCCGCGCCTGCTCGCCGCCGAGGTAGCGCCAGAGCTCGAGTCCCTCCTCGGCTGCCTGGGCGTGCGCCGCGGCGAGCGACACACCGAGGATCGCGTTGGCCCCGAGGCGCGACTTGTTCGGCGTCCCGTCGAGCTCGATCAGCGCGCGGTCCACGAGGTCCTGGTCGGAGGCATCGAGGCCGGCGACCGCAGCTGCAATCTCACCGTCGACGTTCGCCACGGCCCGCGTCACGCCCTTTCCCTGCCACGCCTCGCCGCCGTCGCGCAGCTCGACCGCCTCGAACTCGCCCGTCGATGCCCCCGAGGGCACTGCAGCGCGCCCGCGCGCGCCGGAGCGCAGCTGCACTTCCACCTCGACCGTCGGATTGCCGCGGCTGTCGAGGATCTGGCGCCCGTGGACGCGTTCTATCTCGCTCATCCCCTCAGACCCACCTGCCTGCCGGCCCGAGCCGGTCGTACCTGCGCCAGCGGATGTGCACGTGAAGCGCGCAGATGCTCGCACTCGACTACGGCGCGCCGGTCGTCGTCGTGCCCGTCTTCGGTTCCTTGAACTGCTTGCAGTCTTTGACCACGTATCCGGAGCCGCATTCCGTTTTGCCCTTCCACTTCGTGCGGAATTCCTTGACGAACTTCTGGAGCGCGGTCTGCGACTGGGTTGCGGTCAGCTGCGATTTGATCGCCGATTCGGCCTGCGCCAGCGACTGCTGCGTGCCCGGCGTCGAGCTCTTGACGCGGTAGACGTAGTAGCCGAATGCCGTCTTCAGCGGGCCTCCCAGCGTGTTGGGGCTGGCGGAGAAGAGCGCAGCATCGAGCGATTTCTCCTGCTGGCCTTTGACGACTTCGGGGAGCAGACCGCCGTTCGCCTTGCTCGTCGGGTCGATCGACACCTGCTTGGCGACGCTCGCGAAGCTCTTGCCCGATTCGATTTCCTGCTTGGCTTTCTTGGCGGCCGCTTCGGTCTTCGTGAGGATGATTTCCACGCTGCGCTTTTCCGGCGTGCCGTAGCGCTGCTTGTTTTCGTTGTAGAACTTTTCGACTTCGGCTTTCGTGACCGCGTGTTTCTGCTTGGCGATCTTTTCCTGGATCTTCGAGGAGAGCAAGTTCAGCTTCACCCGCAGCAGCAGGTCGGAAGTCGTCTGGCCCGTCGAGGTGAGGAATTTTTCGAATTCCGACGCGCGCGGGAACTGCTGGGTCTTGATTTTCTGGAACTGCTTGTGGACTTCGGCGTCAGAGACTTTCACGCCGAGGTGCCCCGCTTCGCCGATCACCCAGTCGGATGAGATCAGGAAGCCCAGAACCTGCTGCTGGAGCTGTTTGTACTGCTGTTCGCACTGCGACTTGAGCTGCGCCTGGGTGGGGGCCGTCTGGCCTTTGGCGGGCGCGGGCGTGGTCGCCTGAAGGTGTGCGATGCATGCCTTGTAGTTCGGCGGGTCCGGGATCACCGGTTTGGCCGCGGCGCCCCCGGCGGCCGGCGCGCTGGCCGTCGCGGCGATGCCCATCCAGTGGTTGAAGGCGTCCTTGGTGACGGGCGTGCCGTCGATCTGGACGACCGCGTTGCTGGGGACTCCACCGCACGCGGCGAGGCCCACAAGGGCAAATAAAACGGCGCTAAGCGCCGGGATGAAACGGAGAGTCCTATGCATCGACGGCGGGTACTCTAGCGGAAAGGAGCGGGCGGACGCGCCGGTTCCCGCTCAGGCCGCCTCGCGCATGATCGACAGCAGCACGTCGGCAGCACGCACGACCTTCGGGAAGCGGTCGATTCCATCTCTCGGAACGCGCAGCGAGACCTGCGAGCGTCCCGACTCGTACAACGCGTCGGGCAGCTCCTCGCGGAGCCGCCGCGCGCGGCGCGAGTCGAGCTCGATCGGCACGACCGCGAGACGGTCGCCGCGGAAGCTCACCGTCTGCGCGCCCGCCTCGCCGAACTTGATGCGCGCGCGCTGCAGCGCGAGCAGGTTCTCGAGCGGCGCCGGCACCTCGCCGAAGCGGTCCTCGAGCTCCTCGCGCAGGCGCTCGACCTCGGCCACCTCGAGCGCGCTCGCGAGGCGGCGATGGACGTCGATCTTCCCCTGCTCGTAGGGGATGTAGTCGGCCGGAACGTATGCGTCGACGTTCACATCCAGCCGCACCGGCTCGGGCAGCGCCTCTCCCTCCTGCTGGGGCTCGGAGGCGCGCACAGCCTCGTCGAGCATCTGCATGTAGAGCTCGAAGCCGAGCGCCGCCACGTGGCCGGACTGCTCGTCGCCGAGCAGGTTGCCGGCACCCCGGATCTCGAGGTCGCGCATCGCGATCTTGAAGCCCGCCCCGAGCTCCGTGTAGTCCGACAGCGCCGCGAGCCGCTGCGCGGCCTCGGGCGTGAGCGCCGCCGCGGAGTCATACAGCAGGTAGGCGTACGCGCGCTCGCGGCTGCGCCCCACGCGTCCGCGGATCTGGTAGAGCTGCGCCAGCCCGAACGTGTCGGCGTTCTCGACGATCAGCGTGTTCGCCTGGGGGATGTCGATCCCCGACTCGATGATCGAGGTGCAGACGAGCACGTCCGCCCCGCCCCGCAGGTAGTCCATCATCGTGCTCTCGAGCTCGCCCTCCGCCATCTGGCCGTGGGCGACCGCGAAGCGCACGCCGGGGCAGAGCGCGCGCAGCCGCTCGGCCGTCTCCTCGATCGTCTCGACGCGGTTGTGCAAGAAGAACGCCTGGCCGCCGCGCTCGTGCTCGCGCACGATCGCGCGCCGCACGAGCTCCTCCTCGTACTCGCCGACGTAGGTCTTGACCGGGCGCCGCCCCTCGGGGGGCGTCTCGATCACCGAGATGTCGCGCAGCCCCGCGAGCGACATCTGCAGGGTGCGGGGGATCGGCGTGGCAGACATCGAAATCACGTCGACCTTCAGCTTCAGCTGGCGCAGGAGCTCCTTCTGCTTGACCCCGAAGCGCTGCTCCTCGTCGACGATCAAGAGGCCCAGATCCTTGGCGCGAACGTCGCGCGAGAGCACCCGATGCGTGCCGATCAGTATGTCTACGCGGCCCTCGGCGAAGCCCTTGATCGCCTGCCTCTGCTCGGCCGCGCTGCGGAACCGCGAGACGTGCTCGATCGTGAAGGGGTAGTCCGCGAGCCGCTCGACGAAGGTCCCGTAGTGCTGCTGGGCGAGGATCGTCGTGGGCACGAGCATCAGCACCTGCTTGCCGTCGTTGGCCGCCTTGAAGGCCGCGCGCAGCGCGACCTCCGTCTTGCCGTAGCCGACGTCGCCGCAGATCAGCCTGTCCATCGGACGGGGAGCCTCCATGTCGGCCTTGACGAGCTCGATCGCCTCACGCTGGTCGGCGGTCTCGGTGAAGGGGAAGCGCTCCTCGAACTCGCGCTGCCAGTCGGAGTCGGGCTCGAACGCGTGGCCGGTGCGCCGGCGCCGCTCGGCGTAGAGCCCGAGGAGCTCGCCCGCGAGCTCCTGCGCCGCCCGCCGCGCGCGCGCCTTCATCGTGTCCCAGCGGTTGCCTCCGAGTTTGCTCAGCGGCGGGTGCTCGCCGTCTGCGTGCGCCCCGTATCCGACGTAGCGCGAGATCTTGGCGAGCTGGTCGGTGGGCACGAACACGCGATCGTCGCCCTGGTATTCGAGATACAGGTAGTCGCGGGTGACGTTCGCGACCGTGCGCGTCTCGAAGCCCGCGAAGCGTGCGACGCCGTGGTCCTCGTGGACGACGATGTCGCCCGTGCGCAGCTCGGTGAACGAGCGCAGTGCCCCCCGGTGGCGCCTCGCTCGCTCGCCCGATCCGCGCGCTCCGGGGCGCTCGGCGCGGCGGCGGCGCAGCAGACGATGCTCGGGGAAGACCGCCAGTTTGAACTGCGGCGCGATGAAGCCCTCGCGCAGGGATGCCGGCGCGAAGCGCAGCGAGGGCTCGAGCACCTGACGCCCCACGTCGACGTCCTCGCCGAGCCAGCTCGCTTTCAGGCGGCCGAGGTTGTAGGCCGCGCGCTCGCCTTCGCCGCGGCGCGGGAACGCGACGACCGTCCGGTAGCCGGAACGCACGAGCTTCTCGAGCTCGGGCTCGGCCTCGGCGAGCGAGCGCGCGGCCGTGTCCGCAGACTGCGCTCGCAGCTCGATCTCCTGGCCGCTCGAGATCGCCGAGAGCCAGATGCGCGCCCGCCGCTCGAGCGTCTTCCCGATGCTCGCGGGGCTCACATAGAGGTGCTGCGCGTCCTCGTCTCCGAACGCGGCCGTAACGTCGGTCCAGTGGTCGCGCAGCACCGGCGCGAGCTCCTCCTCGGCCGCGACGATCAGCTCGGTGTCGTCTCCGACCAGATCGAGGAGCGCGCCGAAGCGCTCGACGGGCAGCAGCTCGGCGATATCGGGACGCTCCCCGCCCTCGCCGTCGGCAGCGAACGCATGCGTGGCGGCAGCGATGTCGGCCAGCTCGCGGTGCTCCGCCGCGAGCTCGGCGGCCGGTGCGATCTCGACCTCCTCGACGTCGCCGAGCGAGCGCTGCGTGAAGGTCGAGAACCAGCGGAGCGATTCGATCTCGAGATCGAACATGTCGACCCGCACGGCTCGCTCCTCGGTCGCGGGGAAGACATCGAGCAGGCCGCCGCGGAGTGCGAACTGCCCGCGCTCCTCGACCTGGTCGGTGCGCTCGTAGCCCGCGCCGACGAGCGCCGCTGCGCACTCCTCGAGATCGAGCAGCTCGCCGACGCGCAGCGTGAACGGGTGCGGACGCAGGGACGGATCGGGCACCTTCTCAGAGAGCGCGACCGCGCTCACGACCACGACGGGCGCCTCCCGGTCGTCGCTCCCGTCGAGCAGCGCATCCAGCGCCGCGACGCGCAGGCCGACGAGGTGCGGCGGCGGTGTGAGGTGGGACTCGTAGGCAACCCCGCGCGAGGGGTAGTAGCGCACGCGCCTCGGCGACAGCCACGCGCGGAGGTCCGCGGCGAGGTCGCGTGCGGCGCGATCGTCGCCGACGACGACCATCACCGGCCGCCGGCTCGGGCGATCCTCGAGCTCGGCGAGCGCCGCGATCAGATAGGGCCGCAGCGACGCCGAGACGAACGCATGGCCGCCCTCGCGCGCGAGCCTCGCCGGCGCCTCGTCCTCCTGCACCAGGCCGAGCAGCGTGCGCAGTGCCGGCGCCCCAGCTGCCGTCAACTCGCGCTCCCGCCGTCGCCGTCGCCGTCGTCGCCTTTGCCGTCACCCTCGCCGTCGCCGTCGACCACGATCCGCTCGACCTCCTCCTCGGCGCGTGCGACCAGCTCGCGCACTGCCTGCTCGTCCTCGCGAAACCGCCCCAGCACCCATGCCGAGACGATCTCGGGGTCGGTCGAGTCGGGGCGTCCGATCCCGACGCGTACGCGGATGAACTCCTCGCCGCCGAGCTCCCGCTTGAGCGACTTCAGGCCGTTGTGGCCGGCGAGGCCGCCGCCGATGCGCGAGCGCACCTCTCCGAAGGGGAGATCGAGCTCGTCGTGGATCACGAGCACACGCTCGAGCGGCAGCTTGAAGCTGCCCCGCGCCGGTCCGACCGAGCGACCGGAGTCGTTCATGTAGGTCCGCGGTGTGAGCACCGCGACGCGCGGGCGCGCCGCGGCCGGCGAGCCGGGCGGGCCGCCGACCCGCCCTTCGGAGATCAGCCCGCGGAAGCGCTCCCTGGGCCGCCCGAGTCCCCAGCGCTCGGCGAGCGCCTGAGCGACGTCGAAGCCGATGTTGTGTCTCGTGTTCAGGTGCTCGCGACCGGGATTTCCCAGTCCCACGATCAGCCAGTCGACCGTGCCGCCGCCGCCACCGCCAAAGGGGCGTCTCAGAGGCTGCTACTCCTCGTCTGAGGAGTCCTCGCTGGGAGCCTCCTCGTCCGCGGCGGCCTCCTCGCCCTCCTCGCCCTCGCCGACGAGCTCCGTCTCAGCCTCGATTTCCTCGGCGACTTCGGCCTGGAGTTTGGGCGGGGAGAGCGTCGCGACGACGGTCTCCTCGACCTCGTCGAGCAGCGTCAGCCCCTGCGGCGGGGCCACCGCCGAGAGCAGGATCGTGTCGCCGATCTGCATCTCCCCGACGTCGTGGACGATCGACTCTGGGATCTCGTTCGGGAGGGCTTCGACGTTGAGCTCGCGGGTGATCTGCTCCAGCACGCCGCCTTCCTTAACGCCCGGGGCGTCGTCGGCTCCAAGGAGTTCGAGCGGCACGAGCGCGTGGATCGCCTGGTCCAGGCGCACCCGCAGCATGTCGACGTGGACCGTCTCACCGCGCACGGGGTGCCGCTGTGCCTCCTTGAGCACGACGGGCGTCGTTTTGCCGCCGTCGATGCTGAGGTCGAGCACGGCACCGGACGCCGCGAGCGCGAGACGCAGCTCCCTGGCGTCGGCGTCGAAGCCGACCGAGTCGCCGCCGCCGCCGTAGAGGACGCCGGGCACACGGCCCGTGCGGCGCAGGCGTCGCGCGGCCCGCGAGCCGCCCGACTCGCGCTTCTTCACATCCAGCTTGGTGGTCGTCTGGGCCATCGGAGACGACGACTTTAGCAATCGGCTTCGTTGGGGATCGGGGCGCTCAGCGACAGCAGGTCGACGGTCATGCCGGCGAGGAAGTTCCCCGCGCGGCGCACCTCGATGCACTGGACGACCGGGAGCTGGCCGACCACCGTCCACGCCAGGCGCGTCTTGCCGGTGGCGCTGCTGAGCGAGTAGGAGGTCGAGGATTTGATCGACAGGATCTTCACCGCCCCGGCGCGCCGCAGCCGCGGGTTGCTCGCGTTGGCCCGCACGGCGGCGACGCAGGCAGGGCGCTCGCGGCAGCCCTGGAGCAGCGCGAGCATGCCGGGCACGTCGGCCCGCGCCTGCGCCTGGATCAGCGCCAGCTCGGCGTCGCGCTCGGTGTTCTCCGTGGAGAGGAACCTCGCCAGCAGGAAGCTGACGGCGAGGAACAGGACGACCGCCGCGGTGATCAGAACGACGCGCTTCAGAACAGCTGGTTCTCGCCGCCGAACACTTCGCTGACCGAGTCGTCGATGAAGATCCGGCGGATCGAGTCGGTGAGCAGGTCGGCGCATGGGAGCACGCGGATGTTGGCGGGGCGGTCCGCGCTCACCGGGATCGTGTCCGTCACGACGATCTCCTCGAGCCCCGAGGTCCTGAGGTTCTCGAACGCGTCTCCCGAGAAGACGCCGTGGGTGGCGGCGGCGTAGACACGCGCCGCGCCCTCCTCGAGCACCGTCTTGGCGGCCGCCTTCAGGGTCCCGGCGGTGTCGATCATGTCGTCGACGATGATCGCCGTCTTGCCGCGCACGTCGCCGATCACGTAGCCGATCTCCGCGACCTGCTGCGCCGGGCGCTCCTTGTCGAGGATCGCGAGCTCGGCGCCGATCTTCGAAGCGAACTTCTTGTTGAGCTTGACCCTGCCGGCGTCCGGGGCGACGACGACGAGGTCCGAGAGGCCGAGGTCGGTGAAGTAGGTGGTGAGCATGAACAGCGCCGTCATGTGATCGACGGGCTTCTGGAAGAAGCCCTGGATCTGGCCGGCGTGCAGGTCCATCGTCAGCACGCGGTCGGCGCCAGCGGCCTCGAGCATGCGTGCCACTAGGCGCGCGGAGATCGGCTCGCGCGGAGCGGACTTCTTGTCCTGGCGCGAGTAGCCGAACCACGGCGTCACCGCGATCACGCGGTGCGCCGAGGCGCCGACGGCGGCGTCGATCATCAGCAGCAGCTCCATCAGCGAGTCGTTCGCCGTGACGCCCGTCGTCGGGTTGCCGCAGGTGGGCTGCACGATGAACACGTCGGCGCCGCGGATCGACTCGTCGTAGCGGCAGTAGACCTCGCCGTTGGAGAACGTCTGGACCCTGACCGGTCCTACCTCGACGCCGAGCTTGTCGGCGATGTCGAGCGCGAGCTGCGGGTTGGCGCGCCCGCTGAACAGCATCAGGCGCTTGTTGTAGTCGATCGCCAGGCTGGCCCGCGAGGACTGCGTGCGCGTGTCCATCGCGCTCATCTCACCACGAGTGTAGAGGTCACCGAGGCGATCGGGCATCACGGCTCGCGACGCCGCTCGGCGTAGCCCTCGATGTTCGTCTGGCGCTCGCGCGCGATCCCCAACGCCCCCTCCGGCACGTCCTCGGTTATAACCGAACCGGCCGCAGTGCGTGCCTCGTCGCCGAGCGCGACGGGCGCGACGAGCGTCGTGTCGACGCTCGTCTGAACGCGGTTGCCGATCGTCGTCCGGTGCTTCTCGCGGCCGTCGTAGTTGGCGGTGATCGTCGCGGCGCCCAGGTTCGTCCCCTCGCCGACGTCCGCGTCCCCGATGTAGGAGAGGTGCGGGATCTTGCTGCCCGCGCCGATGTCGGAGTTCTTGACCTCGACGAACGTGCCCGCCTTCGCGCCCGCCCGCAGGACGGTCCCCGGGCGCAGATAGGCGAACGGCCCGACGCTCGCGCCGTCCTCGACGACGCAGTCGACGAGGTATGAGTGGCGCACGACGCAGCCGCTGCCGATGCTCGTGGCGCCCCTGATGCTCGTGAACGGCTCGATCACGGTGTCGCGCCCGATCTGAACGTCGGCGTCGATCACCGTCGCGGCCGGGTCCACGATCCCGACGCCGGCGCGCATGTGGCGCTCGTGGATCGCTTCCTGCGCGAGCCGGCGCAGCCGCGCGAGCGCGACGCGGTCGTTGACGCCCAGCACGACGCGGCGGTCGGCAACGAGGTGAGCCGCCACCGCCCTGCCGTCGGATGCGATCTGCTCGAGCGCCTGCGGCAGGTACAGCTCGCCCTGCGCGTTGTCGGCGGTGAGCCGCGGCAGCGCGCCGCGCAGCGCGGCGGGGTCGAAGGCGAAGATACCCGTGTTGATCTCCTGGATCGCGAGCTCCGCCTCGCTCGCGTCGCCCTCGCGCTTCGTCTCCACGACGCGCACGACGGCGCCCTGAGCGTCGCGTATCACCCTGCCGTAGCCCGCGGGGTCCTCGAGGACCGTCGTCGCCAACGTCGCGCCCGCGCCCGAGCGCACGTGGGCCTCGACGAGCCCCGAGATCACCTCGGCGCTGACCAACGGCACATCGCCGCTGAGCACGACGACGGGGGCAGTCGGATCGGAACCCGGCGGCGTATGAGCGTCGAGCTCGGCCATCGCCGCCGCGGCTGCCCCGCCGGTCCCGTCAGCGCGCGGCTGCACGGCGATCTCGACGCCGTCGGGCAGCACGCCGGCGAGCGCGCAGGCGGGCGAGTCGACCACGACGATCCGGCCGGCGCCGGCCTCGAGGGCCGCGAGCACCGGCCACAGCACCATCGGCCGCCCGCAGAGCTCGTGCAGCACCTTCGGCGTGTCCGAGCGCATGCGCGTGCCCTGACCGGCCGCCAGGATCACGACGCTCGGGGCGCTCATCGGGTGCCGCTGTTCACTCGCCGTACATCCGCATCGCAGTTGGGGGGCAGGGACTCGAACCCCGATTCTCAGGACCAAAACCTGATGTCCTGCCATTGGACGACCCCCCAGGGGGCGCTAGAAGGATAGATCCTCGACCTCCCGGTCCCGCGCCCGGCACCCGCCGCCCGGGCGGCCGCGGCGCAATCGGCGAACTGCGGGCGCGATCTCCGCAGATTGCGGGATCGGAACCCCCCGGTGACGCGCCGGTCCGTCCGGCTTGCAAGTATTCCTGCACTCTGTCAGGCGGAGCTCGCAGAACCAAGAGGCCCTGGAGCCCGCTGCTGGCAGCAGCGGCATCGCTGTGCGCAGCGGTCTCCGGCTCGCACGCCATCGCGGCGAGCCCCGAGGCCATGGCCGCGCCGAAGGGCCCGCGTTCGTGTCGCGGCACCGACCTCGCCCCGGTGGCCGAGAACTCCGCATCGATCGCCGCGGCGACGCTCTGCCTGATCGACAGGATCAGGGCCGCCTGGCACCTCGGCCCGGTGCGCGCCAATGCAGCCCTCAGGGCCGTCGCTGCGAGCCAGGTCCGCAGCATGGTGCGCTGGAACTACTTCTCGGACGTGCGTCCCTCGGGGCTCACGCCGATGGCGCTGATCGCGGCGACGGGCTATCGCGCGCACGCCTCGAGCGTTTCGGTCGCGCAGAACATCGCCTGGGGCATGGGATCCGAAGCCAGCCCCGAACGGATCGTCGCGGCGTGGATGGCCTCGCCGCCGCATCGCAGGGTGATCCTCACGCGATCCTTCCGCGACGCCGGCGTCGCGGCGATCCCGTCGCTCCCGTCGAGCATCGGCCACGGCAGCTACGGCGCGACGTACGCGATCGAGTTCGGCGTCCGGCACTGATCCGCCGTGTCCGGCGTGGTCCGGCGGCCCCCGGGAGCGGCTCAGGAGCGCCGGCCCGGGCGGTCGGCGCCTCGCCGCGGGACGCGGCCGCCCTCGGCGCCGGCCTCCAAGGCGGGGCCGCCGGCAGCGGAGAGGCCGAGGACACGCATCGCCTTCAGTCCGAGGCTCAGCTTCTCGCGGCCGTCGCTCGAGCTGACGTCCAAGCCCGAGAGCTCGCGCACACGCTCGAGCCGGTAGTAGATCGTGTGGCGGTGGGTGAACAGCCGCTGGGCCGTTCCGGCGACGTTCCCGTCGGCCTCGAG
This sequence comes from Solirubrobacteraceae bacterium, assembly GCA_036272475.1. GTDB lineage: Bacteria > Actinomycetota > Thermoleophilia > Solirubrobacterales > Solirubrobacteraceae > Palsa-744. The sequence continues at coordinate 55,980 of DATAYP010000076.1, forward strand.
GAACGTCTCGAGGGTGCGCACGAGCTCGGTCTCGTACTGCTCATCGTAGGCGACGAGCGGCTCGACCGTCTCCGCATAGAAGCGCTGCAGCTCGGCGGGGTTCTCGCTCATCGTGGAGAGCAGCAGCCGGTAGGCGCCGGTCTGCTCGAACGCGAGCGCCACGCCGTCTCCGGCGCCCTCGGCGACGTTGGCTGCGAGCAGCGCCTCGCCGGCCGCGCGCGGCAGCTCCGCCGGGTCCGCCGCGATGCGGCTGCGCCCGAGCGCGAAGGTGTAGCCCGCGAGGCCCGCCTCCATCTCGCGCAGGATCCCGTCGGCCGCGCGCGCCGCGGTCGCCTCCTCGCCGCCGGGCACGAGCACGAGCACCTCCGCTCCGGGTGTGCCGTCGCGCTCGGACAGCGCGGCGATCGAGCGGCTGACGACGGCCCGCGCGCCGCGCTCGGCGACGGCGCGCACGCGCCCGCGCCAGCCCTCGTCGGTGGGCGCCTGCGGGTGCGCACGGGCGACGATCATCGTGGCGCCGTCCTGCACCTCGAGGGTCAGCTCGCGCGCGCGGGCGAGGAGCTCCTCGCGTTCGGTCAGCTCGCGACGCAGGACAGCACGCAGGAAGTCCGCCGCCGCGCTTTCGGAGACCCGCTCGGGCGCCCTCACGCGCTCGACCTCCGAGGCGATCATCGTCACGAGCAGCCGCTGCATCGAGGCGCTCGGCTCGCTCTTGATCCGCATGTGCAGCGTGCCGACGACCGTGTCGGCGACGCGCAGCGGCGTGCTGCTCACGCCTTTGCCCTGGCTCAGCAGCGAGCGCTCCTCGGCGGGCGAGCGCGCGGCGACGGCGAGCGTCGCCCCCCAGGCATCGGTCACGGCGAGGCTCGCATCCAGAGCCCGCGCCGCCGAACGCACGACCTCGGGTAGTCCCGCCCCGGACTCGACCGCCTCGGTGATCGCGTCCAGCGCCGCGAGATCTGACACCGCTCAGCCCCAGAAGTAGACGGCGGCGAGCGCCGCGACCACCCCTAAGCCGACGAGCACGGCGAGCACATACAGTGAGAGCACCGTCGCGGCGAGCCGCTCCCACAGGCGCGTGTAGGAGTTCCACGCCGGCACCAGGATCAGGCCGGCGAACAGCGCCAGGCCGAAGGTGCCTGCGAACACCGCGACGAGATCGTTGATGGCGGTCCTGCTCATGTGCTGCTCCGTTTCGCTGGCTCGGTGGGATTGTGACGCACGACCCGGGCGAACGCGGCCCCGACGGGGCGCGCGACCAGTGGGGCCGGCACGCGGCTCGCGAGGCGCGCGGCCGCCTCGCGGGCGAGATCGGGCCCCTCGGCGCGGGCCCCCGGGAAGAGCCCCACGACGGTCGGCCCCGAGCCGCTCACGATCGAGGTGTGAGCTCCCGCGAGGCGCGCCTCCTCGAGCGCGCCGGCGATCGCGGGGCACAGCGAGACGGCTGCCGGCTCGAGGTCGTTGACGAGCAGGCGCTCCTCGCCCGGCAGCGTCTCTTCGAGAGCGAGCGCGTGCTGCAGTGCGAGGATCAGCTCTGGGAGCTCGCCGGCGTCGCGTGCGATCCCGAGCCTGTCCGCCTCGGCGTACACCGCCGCCGTCGAGAGCTGCGCTTCGAGCGGCAGCACGAGCAGCCCCAACGAGCCCCCGGGCGGCGGGAGCTCCTGCAGGCGCTCGCCGGCTCCGGCCGCCAGCCAGCGCCCCGGCTCGACCTGAGCGGGGACGTCGGCGCCCAGCTGCTCGGCGAGCTCCCACAACAGGCCGCGGTCGCCGAGCCCGGAGGCGGCGCTCGCCAGCCGCAGCGTCGCGGCGGCGTCGGCGGAGCCGCCGCCGAGCCCCGCCGCCACGGGAATCCGCTTGACGACCTCCAGGCGCCGTGGCGGCGCATCCCAGGCGGTGCGTGCCCGGAAGGCCGCGAGCGCCCTCGCCGCGAGGTTCTCGCTCGCGGGGCCGCCGACCCCGGCACAGATGAGCTCGTCGCCGGGGGCGTCCTCGGCGGCCGGGCCCAGCGTCAGCTCGTCGGCGAGCGATATCGACTGCATGACGCTCACGAGCTCGTGGCGTGCGTCGGCCTCGCGGACGGGGCCGAGGAACAGCCCGAGGTTGACCTTCGCGGGGGCGAGCGCGCGGTGCGCGCTCATAGCTCGAGCAGGCGCGCGAGCTCCTGGAAGTCGCCCGGCGACAGCCGCTCGGCGCGCGCGTCGGGCGGATGGCCGAGGCGTGCGAGCGCTGCGCGCACCTGCTCGCGGCTGCATCCCGGCGCGCCGCCCGAGTGCGCGAGCGACCCGGCGAGCGTCTTCCGGCGGTGGGCGAAGGCGCCGGCGACGAGCTCGCGCAGCGCGGGCGCCGTGACGGCGCCGGCGCCTCTCGCGGCGGCGCCCGACGGCGGGTCCCCCGCGCGCCTGCGCATTCCGACGAGCACCGAATCGACATTGGGCACGGGTGTGAAGACCGTGCGCGGGATCGAGCGCAGTACCCGCACCTCGCATGCGAGCTGCGCGAGCACCGACGGCACACCGTAGGCCGGTTCGCCCGGCGCGGCGGCGAGCCGCTCTCCGACCTCGCGCTGGACCATCGCGACCCACGAGCAGATCTCGGGAAGCTCCTCGATCGTGCGCAGCAGCGCCCCGGCAGCGATCCCGTAGGGCATGTTGGCGACGAGCTTCGTCGGCGCCGGCTCGAGCGCCGCGAGCTCGATCCGCATGGCGTCGCCCCAGTGAACCGAGACGTTCGCGTGGGCCGCGGTCGCGTCGAGCAGGGCGTCGCGCAGCCGCTCGTCGACCTCGACCACGTGCACGTGGCCGGCTCGCTCGGCCAGGTACTCGGAGAGCACGCCGAGGCCGCCGCCGATCTCGAGCACCACGTCGCTCTCGGAGAGCTCGGCCGCCCGCCCGATCACGCCGAGGATGTTCGAGTCGACGAGGAAGTTCTGGCCGAGGTCGCGGTCGGGCCGCACCGCGAACTGGCGCATCCGTCGCATGCTCGGCTGGAGCGGCGCGTCCGCCAGTGCACTCATCCCCATCCGAACACACGCGCGGCGTTGCGCTCGACCGTCTCGCCGAGGCGATCTACGTCAACGCCGCGGAGCTCGGCGAGGAACGCGGCGGTGTGCGCGACGAAGGCCGGCTGGTTGCGGTGCTTGCGCACGGCCTGGGGAGGAAGATATGGGGCGTCGGTCTCGACCAGCAACTGCTCGTCGGGAACGAGCCTCGCGGCGCCGGCCAGCTCGGCCGCGCTCCTGTAGGTGACGTTCCCCGCGAAGGAGATCGCATAGCCCCGCTCGAGGCACTCCCCGAGCTGCTCGGGCATCGAGAAGCAGTGCATCACGACGCTCAGCTGCGCGGCTTCGGCGGCGAGCTGCTCGAGCGTCTCCCGCTCGGCCGCCCGCGTGTGGATCACGAGCGGCTTGCCCGTCTCCCGCGCGAGCGCGATCTGGGCGGCGAAGGCGCGCTCCTGATCGGCGCGCGGCGCGCCCTCTCGGTAGAAGTCGAGGCCGGTCTCGCCGATCGCCACACAGCGCTCATGCGCGGCGAGCGCGGCGAGGTCGGCGAGATCGGCGTCGTCGAAGCCCTTCGCGGCGTTCGGATGGCGCCCGACCGCGGCGTAGACCTGGGGGAAGGCCTCGGCCGCGGCGAGCGCGGCCCGGCAGGAGGCGCCGTCGATCCCCACCGTCAGGATCCGCCGCACGCCCGCCGCGTCGGCGACGGCGACGAGCTCTGCGTCCGGCGGCTCGCAGAGATCCAGATGCGTGTGGGAGTCGATCACAGCGCGGGCTGGGTGTCCTTCGGGAACAGCGAGTCGAGCGGCCTCACGCGCTCGATCGTCCCCGCGCCCAGCTCTGCGCTCGCCAGCGAGCGCTCCTCGCTGCCGAGAGCCTCGAGCAGACGCTCGGAGCTGCTCGGGAGGTAGGGCCAGAGCAGCACGGTGACGGCGCGCAGACCCTCCGCGAGCGTACGCAGCGTGCGGTCGAGCTCGGCCACGCGCGAGTCGTCCTTCGCGAGCCGCCACGGCGCCTGCTCCTCGACGTAGCGGTTCAGCCGGCGCACGCGCTGCCAGATCTCGTCGAGCGCGAGCGTCAGCTCGGCCCGGTCGATGTGAGCGGCCACCCGCGCGGGCAGGCCGTCGAAGTCCCGCGCGAGCACCGGGTCGAGCTCGGCCGCCGGCAGCGCGCCGTCGCGGAACTGGCCGATCATCGCGATCGTGCGACTGGCGAGGTTGCCCAGCTCGTTGGCGAGCTCGCTCTCGTAGCGCAGCTCGAACGACGTCGTCGAGACCGATCCATCCTGGCCGAAGGGAACGTCGCGCAGCAGGTAGAAGCGCAGCGCGTCGGCGCCGAAGCGATCGATCACGGCGAACGGGTCGAGCACGTTGCCGAGCGACTTGCTCATCTTCTCGCCGTCCAAGAGGAGGTAGCCGTGCACGAAGATCCGCTCGGGCAGCTCGAGCTCGGCCGCCATCAGGAGCGCCGGCCAGTAGACGGTGTGGAAGCGGAGGATGTCCTTCGCGATCAGGTGATAGCTCGGCGGCCAGAAGGTGGCAGTCAGGTCGCCGCCCGCCAGCGTTCCGGCCGGCGCAGGCGCGTAGGAGAGCGCGCTGTAGTAGTTCAGGAGCGCGTCGAACCACACGTAGAAGACGTGCTCGGGGTCCCACGGCACCTGCACGCCCCACGTCAGCTTGTGCCGCGTCAGCGGAACGTCGCGCAGCCCCGATCGGATGAAGGACAGCGCCTCGTTGTAGCGCGTGCGGGGAGCCACCCAGTCGGGACGCTCGGCGTAGAGGCGTTCGAGGGGCTCCTGGAAGGCGGAGAGCTTGAAGAAGTAGTTGTCCTCCTGCTCGCGCGTCAGCTCGATGTGGTGGATCGGGCAGCGGTTGCCCTCGTCGATCTCGTTCTCGGCCTTGAAGTCGGCGCAGCGGGGGCAGTACCAGCCCTCGTAGGTCCCCATGTAGACGTAGCCGTTCTCGCGCACGCGCGAGAGCACCTCCTTCACCTTCGCTTCGTGCTCGGCGTCCGTCGTGCGGATGAAGAAGTCGTTCGTCACCTCGAGCTGCGGTGCGAGCGCCTTGAAGCGCTCTGCGTTCGCGTCGGCGAGCTCCTGCGGCTCGATGCCGAGCGCATGGGCGGCGTCGGCGACGGGCTCCCCGTGCTCGTCGGTGCCGGTCAGGAAGAACACCTCCTCGCCCCGTTGGCGGTGGTGGCGCGCCATCACATCCGCGGCGATCGTCGTGTACGCATGCCCGAGGTGTGGCGCCGCGTTGACGTAGTAGATCGGGGTCGTCACGTAGAAGGACATGGGTGGCCCAGGCTACTGTCCCGAGCGTGTCAGCTCCCGGTAGAGCTCGTTCGGCGCGAGCCCCGTGAGCCTCCCCACGGCGGCCGCCGCCGGGCGCGCCTTCGCCCCGGAGGCGACGATCTCTCGCAGCGCGGCGAGCGCCTCGGCTAGCTCCGCCGTGCCACCCGCGGCCGCGCCACCCGCGGCCGCGCCGAGCACGAGCACGACCTCGCCCCGGGCCGGGTTGGCGCCGTAGTGCTCGGCGAGCTCTGAGACCGGGCCGCGGCGCACTTCCTCGTGCAGCTTTGTCAGCTCGCGGCAGACCGCCGCCGGTCGGCCCGGCTCGCGCTCGGCCAGCAGCGCGAGCGTCCCCGCCAGGCGGCGCGGCGACTCGAACGCGACGAGCGTCTCCGGCGAGTCGAGCAGCAGCTCCTCGAGCTCTCCGCGCCGGCGCGGGAGGAATCCGACGAAGCACCAGCGCCCGGCGGGCAGGCCGGAGGCGACGAGCGCGGTCACGACGGCGCTCGCGCCAGGGAGCACCTCGACCGCGAGACCGTCCGCGAGGCAGGCGCGTACGACCGCGAAGCCGGGGTCCGATACGAGCGGCGTGCCGGCGTCGGAGACGAGCGCGACGAGCTCGCCGGCCGAGACGCGGCGCACGATCTGAGCGGCGCGGGCGCGTTCGTTCTGCTCGTGCAGGCTGAGAAGCGGCGTGCGGATTCCGTGCCGGTCGAGCAGTACCCTCGTGTGGCGCGTGTCCTCGCACGCCACGACGTCTGCGTCGCGCAGCGCGTCGAGCACGCGCAGCGTCACGTCCTCGAGGTTGCCGATCGGGGTCGGACACACCAGCAGCCGCCCGACTGCCGCGCCGGCGGGAGTCATCCGGCAAATATACGGTCCTCACATGCCCGCCGATCCCAAGCAGCCCCCCGAATACACGCGCTACCGCGCGGGCCGCCGTCTGGTGCCCCGCAAGGAAGACGACGACGGCCGGCTCGGCGGGATCGCCGCCTCGCCTCGCCCGCCGCGAGGCCGCCGCGGCGCGGCCACCACGACCGGCGGCCACTTCGACTGGCATCGCTGGACGCGCCCCAAACGCCTGCTGCTCGGCCTGCTCGCACTCGCTGCCGCCTGGATCGTGCTCTCGCTGCTGCTGTTCCTCATCAGCTCGCACTTCGAACGGACCTCGCCGCCGGGCGACGTGGCGGCGGTGCTCGATCCCGCCGGCTTTCCGCTGACCTCGGCCAACAACATCCTCGTGCTCGGCTCCGACCGGCGGCAGAAGAACAGCAAGGAACCGCACGCCGAAACGACAGGCTTCGGGCGCTCGGACTCGATCATGCTGATCCGCACCGGCGGCGGGCATGCTGCGCGCCTCTCGATCCCGCGTGACACGGTCGTCGAGATCCCCGGGCACGGCCTGCAGAAGATCAACGCCGCGCACGCCTTCGGGGGGCCGGCCGAATCGGTGAAGGTGATCAAGCGCTGGCTACGCATCCCGATCAACCACATCGTCGAAGTCAACTTCGAAAACTTCCCGCAGCTCGTCGACTCGATGGGCGGCGTCGACTACAGCGGCGCCTGCGTCATCTCCCGCCTGGACGGCGGCTTCAGCCAGGGTGGTTACACGCTGCGGCTCGGCCCCGGGACCCACCACCTGAACGGCAAGCAGGCGCTCGCGCTCGCGCGCACCCGCGAGAACCTCTGCGCCCCGTCGCAGACGGACTTCCAGCGCCAGGAACACCAGCAGGCGCTGTTCAACTCGATGAAGAGCAGGGTGACCTCGCCCTCGAGCTTCTTCCGCCTGCCGTGGATCGCGTGGAACGCCCCGCCGGCGATCATCTCCGACATGAGCGGCCCGACGCTGCTCGGGCTGTTCGCCGCGCTCGGCGTCGGCGGCACGCCGCCGACGAGGGTGCTGAAGCCGTCGGGCACGACGACGCTGCCCGGCGGCGGCGAAGGACTGACGGTCTCCGAAGGCGAACGCAGGGCGGCGGCGGCGAGGTTCATGGCCGGCTGACGCGGGCCGCGTCCACACCCGAGCCGCCGGGGGACGCGGGCGGCGACTAACGCCGAGGTGCCGGCGCAGCCGCAGGCGCGGCTCAGCTGTTCGCCGCGACCTTCTTCGGATCCGCCGGCTTCGCCGAGTCCTTGGCCGCGCTCTCGCCCTTGCCCTCCGAGCCGGCCGGCTTCGCCTTCTCCTTCTCCGGCGCCGCGGAGCCGTCCGAGGAGGACTGCTTCTCGGCGGAGGCGGTCTCGCGCTGACGGTTGCGCGTGCCGTAGTCGGTGTTGTAGAAGCCTTTGCCCTTGAAGTGGACGGCGGGGGCGTGCAGGACGCGTTCGACCGGCACGCCGGTCTCGGGGTCGGTGCTCAGCGCCTCGTCGCTGAAGGACTGCTGGATCTCGAACGTGGTGCCGTCCGGGCGCCTGTACTCGTAGATCGGCATGTCGCTCCGCTAGTCGGTCAGCAGCGACCGAGCGCAGGCGATCCCAGCCCGCATCGTCGGCGTGAAATCACGGTCGGGCTCGGTCAGCATCCGCAGCGCGAAGCCGTCGGCGATCGAGAACAGCACGTCGGCGACGGCGGGGGGCTCGGCATGCAGGTGAAGGATCTTCTCCCGCTGGGCCTTGGCCAGGAGCTCGGCCACCTGCTCGCGCGTGCGGCTTATCAGCCCGGCGTACTCGGCGGCGATGTCGGCGTTGCGCCGCGAGAGCGTGAAGAGCTCGAACAGGAGGATCAGGAAGTCAGGGTCCTCGCGCACCGTTTCTTCGAGGTTCTGCGCCATCAGGTTTATGAAGTCATCGGCAGTCCTCGCGGCGGACAGCTGGCTCTCGAGCAGCTCCATGCGCAGCTCGCAGTCGCGGCGCACCGCCTCGACGAGCAGCTGCTCCTTGGTGCCGAAGTAGTAGTGCAGCAGGCCACGCGAGACGCCGGCCTCGCGCGAGACGTGGTCGAACGTCGAGCCCGCGGTCCCGCGCCGCGCCACGCTCCTGCGCATCGCCTCGACGATGCGCAGGGCCTTCTCGCTCGACAGCGAGCGTCCGCCGACGTCCGGGGTCGGAGCACCCGGGCTCTGCACCCCGGCGCGATCATCGACGGCGGCGACATCCATGGCGCGGTCCATCGTCGTCCGATCCCGCCCTCAGGCGGCTGTCGCGCCCACCGGCGCCGGCTCCGCCGGAGCAGTCGTCGAGCTGTAGTCGAACTCCTCCTCGGCCCCGAACAGAAGGTCGAGCACCTTCGCGCGCAGGTCCTCGCTCAACGCGATCGCGAGCACGCCGAGCGTGAACAGCAACAGGAGCGAGCGGCCGCGCCTGCGGCGGCGCCTCGCCGGGCGCTTCGCCGGTTCGCGCAACGCGCCCGAGGCGTCGCGCAGCGACTGCGCGATGTGCGCGAGCTCCTTCTGAAGGTCACCGTCTTCGAGCAGGTCCCAGGTGCCGGACTTGCCGTTTGTGACCCGCCCGTAGGCGCTTTTGGCGGCGCCGTACGCGGAGGCCAGGTTCCCTCGCAGCTGCTCGTCCTCGAGGATGCGTTTCAGATACGCCTTCAGTTCAGCTTCGCCTACCTTGCCCGGTATGTCCTTCGCTGCCATGTCGCACCGCCTCTGCTGAGAGCTTGCCGATCTCAGCTCAATATACCCGGCGACGGGCGCCGGCTACCGGCCGCGGACGCACGCCCGAGCGCCGCCGCTACGGCCGGCGCTCACGGACGGCCGGGCTAGGCGTGGAGCGCCGCCTGCTCCTGGGCGGAGGGAAACGCCCAGGCGGCACGCGAGCGGCGCTCCTGCCGGAACACGAATCGCAGCTGCTGCGGTGGTCTCAGCTCTGCCTCGCTGGGACGGAACGTGGCACACGGCTCGGACAGGTCGAGCGCACAGAGAAGGTTGACCCGAAAGAAGCATTCATCACAGCTCACCTTCGGCGCAGCCCGCTTCGGCGGCCGCTTGACCTGTCCCGCCTGCACCACGTCTCCCCTCTGCCGAGATTCGGATCTACTTGAACGGAGGCCGATCAAAGCACCATTGCGGGACCGGCTCAAGGGAGGGCGGCGGGACACCTCGCAAATCGCAGAGAAAACCGGATTGGACGCGGAAATAGGCGGGAACGAGTCACTTTCCTGTGACAATCGACCCGGATGAGCGCCCACTTTGCGAGCGACCTGGGGGTCGCCGCGTCAAAACCCGCCACGACGGGGCCGATGCGGATCCTCGTCACGGGGGCGAGCGGCGCCGTGGGCTCGCTGCTCGCTCCCCGCCTGCTGATCGGCGGGCACTCGGTGCGCGCCTTCGGCCGCGACGCCCGCAGGATCGAGGAGGCGCTCTCGGACCACCTGCTCGAAGCCGAGGCGGAGGAGATCGAGGTGGTGCAGGGCGACGTCGTCGAGGGCGAGGGGCTCGAGCGTGCGCTGAGGGGCATCGACGTCGCCTACTACCTGATGCACTCGATGGAGCGCACCGCCCGCGAGGCCTCTGAGTTCACAGTACGCGAGCTGCTCGCTGCCGAGAACTTCGCCGGGGCCGCCGCGGGTGCCGGCGTGTCACGGATCGTGTACCTCGGCGGACTCGCACCGAGGTCGCAACCGGAGGAGCAGACGCGTGCGTCGCGGCATCTCGCGAGCCGCGAAGCGGTCGAGCGCATCCTGCTGGACGCGGTCCCCGACTCCGTGGCGCTGCGCGCGTCGATCGTGATCGGCGAGCGCTCTCGCTCGTTCCGGTTCCTCGTACGTCTGGTCGAGCGCATGCCGGTGCTCACGCTGCCGGCGTGGCGCAGGTTCCGCACCCAGCCGATCGACGCCCGTGACATCACCGAGATGCTGGCGGCGTGCTCCGCCGTCGAGTTCCCGCGCCGGTCACTCGACGTCGGCGGTCCCGACGTGCTCACCTACGGGGAGATGATCGCCGAGATCGCAGAGCTTTTGCTGGTGAACCGGCCGTCCGTGCGCCTCGGCGTGAGTGCCACGCCGTTCGCGGGACGCCTCGCCGCGGCGATCGCGGGAGAGGATCCCGCGCTGGTGCTTCCACTGATGGAAGGCCTCCAGGGAGATCTGCTCGCGGCGGATGACGGCGCCGCCGAGCTGCTCGGCGTCAGGCTGCACTCGTTCAGGGCGGCGGTCGAGCACGCGCTCGGTGACTGGGAGGAATCGGAGCGGCTCCGGGCGCGCTGATGGGCCACCCGCGCGATCGCCGCCAGCGGATACGGTTCGAGTTGACCGCCGTGACGGCGAGGAGCGACACATGAACCTAGTCATAGCCTCGACCCGCATCGCCGTCCCGCCCGCCGAGGTGTGGAAGATGGTGATGGACCCCGGCCGTCTGCGCGACTGGGTCACCATTCACCGTCGCCTGCTGCACGCCGACGAGGGTCAGCCGCGCGTGGGATATGAGATGGATCAGCAGATCCACCTGAGGGGGGTCAACGTCGAGGTTCACTGGAAGCTCGCGGAATGCCAACCGGAGGAGCTCGCCGTGTGGGAGGGTCGCGGACCGGCGCGCTCGCGCGCGCACACCGAGTACCATCTCGCGGCCGAGGACGGCGGTACCCGGTTTGACTACCGAAATGAATTCCGGCCACCGCTGGGACCGGTGGGCGCGATTGTCAGCCGCGCACTCGTTGGTGGCATCCCCGAGCGGGAGGCAAAGCGCACGCTCGAGCGCCTTCGCGCTCACCTCGAGCAGGAACACTCGAAGCAAACTGGTGTAAAGTCACGCTAGGTCGACACATCAATTACTAGTGAAGAGGACGAGATCGTGACCGACTTCCTTGACGAGAAGCGCCGAGAGATCACAGACCGGCTGAAAGAGCTGAAACCGCTTGTCGACGAGTACACGCGCCTCGAGGCTGCGGCGGCCGCGCTCGACGGCGTTAAGGGCTCGTCCGCCGTGACAGCCGCGCCTCGCCGTCGAGGTCCCGGGCGCCCCCGTGGCTCGAGCAGCCGAACCAAAGCCGCCACGACGCGCAGCGCAGCGAAACCGGCTCGCAAAGCCGGCCGTCCGGCAGCGCGGCGTCGCGCCGGGCGTCGCAAAGGCAGTGGCACGCGCGCGGCCGAGGCGCTCGGCTTCGTCAAGGGCCAGCCCGGAATCACGATCCCCGAGCTCGCCGCGAAGATGGGTATCAAGCAGAACTACCTCTACCGCGTGCTCCCAGGTCTCGAGCAGGAAAATAAGGTGACCAAGAAAGGTCGCGGCTGGCACCCGAAAGGCTAGCTCGCGAGGCCCACGCGGGCCTGATCTCTGTCCGGTCTGACAAGAGGGGCGCGGTCATCGCAACCGCGCCCCTCTTTTGTTCCCTTAATCAGGCCCTCTGAACGGACGGGCGGGTCCTACAGCATGCCCTGCCCGGCGACCGTGTCCCGCTCGCTGAGCAGCTCGGCAACCGAAGCATCGATCTTGGCCCGCGAGAAGTCGTCGGTCTCCAGGCCTTTGACGATTTCCCACTCGCCGCCGGTGCAGATGCAGGGAAATCCGCAGATCAGCCCCTCGGGTATGCCATATGACCCATCCGAGGCGACGCCCATCGAGACCCAGTCCCCCTTGCCCGTCACCCAGTCGTACATGTGATCGATCGCCGCGCCGGCGGCCGAGGCGGCCGAGGAGGAGCCGCGGGCCTCGATGATCGCCGCGCCGCGCTTGCCCACGCCCGGCAGGAACTCGTCCTCGATCCATTCCATGTCGTCGACAACACCGGCGGCGAGCTCGCCGCGAACGTGCGCGTGGAAGAGGTCGGGATACATCGTCGGCGAGTGATTGCCCCACACGCCCATCTGCGTGATCTCGGTCACGGGCACGGCGACCTTGTTGGCGAGCTGGGCGATCGCCCTGTTGTGGTCGAGTCGCATCATCGAGGTGAAGCGCTCGCGCGGCACGTCGGGCGCGTTGTTCATCGCGATCAGGCAGTTCGTGTTCGCGGGGTTGCCCACGACCAGGATCTTCACGTTCGAGGAGGCACGGTCGTTCAGAGCCTTGCCCTGAACCGTGAAGATCTTGCCGTTCTCGCTGAGCAGCTCGGCGCGCTCCATGCCCTTCGTGCGAGGCCGTGAGCCGACCAGCAGCGCGACCTCCGTGTCATCGAACGCCTGCTCAGGGGAGTCGTGCAGGTCGAGCCCCGCGAGCAGCGGGAAGGCGCAGTCGACGAGCTCCATCGCCACCCCCTCGAGTGCCCCCATCGCCTGCGGGACCTCCAGCAGGCGCAGGTCGATCGGCTGGTCGGGACCGAGCAGCTGCCCGGAAGCGATGCGGAACACGAGGCTGTAGCCGATCTGCCCGGCGGCGCCTGTGACGGTGACTCTTACGGGATTGCTCAAAGGTTCATCTCCTGGGTTGCGTGAGGTGCATGTGAATGTGCGGCTGCCTGTCGATTCTGAACGGCCGGCGCGGCGGCGTCAGGCCATCGCCGCCTGCAGGTTCTCATCGATCGCCGCCAGGAACTCCTGCGTCGTCTGCCAAGGCTGCTCCGGGCCGATCAGCAGCGCGAGGTCCTTCGTCATCTGGCCGCCTTCGACGGTCTCCACGCAGACGCGCTCCAGCGTCTCGGCGAAGGCGCTCACCTCGGGCGTGCCGTCCATCCGCCCGCGAGCCGCCAGGCCACGGGTCCATGCGAAGATCGAAGCGATCGGGTTGGTCGAGGTCGGATTGCCCTGCTGGTGCTGGCGATAGTGGCGCGTGACCGTGCCGTGGGCCGCCTCGGCCTCGACCGTCCTGCCGTCGGCGGTCATCAGCACGCTCGTCATCAAGCCCAGCGAGCCGAACCCCTGCGCGACCGTGTCCGACTGCACGTCGCCGTCGTAGTTCTTGCAGGCCCACACGTATCCCCCCTCCCACTTCAGCGATGCGGCCACCATGTCGTCGATCAGCCGGTGTTCGTAGCTCAGGCCCGCCGCCTCGAAGTCGGCCTTGAACTCGGAGTCGTAGGTCTCCTGGAAGATGTCCTTGAAACGCCCGTCGTAGCGCTTGAGGATCGTGTTCTTCGTCGACAGGTACACGGGGTAGCCACGATCGAGCCCGTAGCGCAGCGACGCTCTCGCGAAGTCGCGGATCGAGTCGTCGAGGTTGTACATCGCCAACGCGACGCCGCCGCCCGGGAAGTCGTACACGTCGAGCTCGACCGGCTCGCTTCCGTCGGTCGGCGTGTAGGTGAGCGTCAGCTTTCCCTCGCCCGGGACGACGAGGTCGCTGGCGCGGTACTGGTCGCCGAAAGCGTGACGGCCGATCACGATCGGCTTGGTCCAACCCGGCACGAGCCGCGGGATGTTCGAGATCACGATCGGCTCGCGGAAGATCACCCCGCCGAGGATGTTGCGGATCGTGCCGTTCGGCGAGCGGTACATCTCCTTCAGCGAGAACTCCTCGACGCGTGCCTCGTCCGGCGTGATCGTCGCGCACTTGACGCCGACGCCGTAGCGCTTGATCGCGTTGGCCGCCTCCACCGTCACCGCGTCGCCGGTCGCGTCACGGTTCTCGATGCCGAGGTCGTAGTACTTCAGGTCGATGTCCAAGTAGGGAAGGATCAACTGCTCCTTGATGAACGACCAGATGATCCTCGTCATCTCGTCCCCGTCGAGCTCGACGACAGGGTTCGCCACCTTGATCTTCGCCATGAGTCGGTCCTTCGCTTCAGTCCGTTGGAGTTACGCCACGCGGGCGACGGCGGCCGATGCTATCGGGCGCGCGCCTCGGCGAACCCCCCATCTGCTTCACTTGTCCAATGGCAGCCGTCTCGCAATCGCTTCGCGAAAGCGGGCCGCCGTGGCAGACGCACACGGTCTTCAACCAGGTGCCGCCGCTCGAGGGCGTCGATGTGTTCTCGAGCAACCTCCCGCTGGTCGAGGCGCTGGAGCGCGAGGGCGGAGGCTGGGCGCTCGAGCGTGCCGCCGCGCTCGGACGGCTCGTCGGTGGCGAGCCCCAGCAGCTGTGGGGCAGGCTCGCGAACGAGAACAAGCCCGTGTTGCGGACGCACGACCGCTACGGCAACCGGATCGACGAGGTCGAGTTCCACCCGGCCTGGCACCAGCTCATGCGGCTGGGCGTCGAGCACGAGCTGCATTCGCTTCCGTGGACGAGCGAGGAACCCGCCGCCCACACCGCGAGGGCCGCGCTCTACATGACGGCGATGCAGGCCGAGGCGGGGTTCGCGTGCCCGATCACGATGACCTTCGCGGTCGTACCCGCGCTGCGCGCGCAGCCCGAGCTCGCGGCCGAGTGGGAGCCGCTCGTCACGGCCACGACGTATGACCCGCGCCTGATCCCGGCCGCCGAGAAGGGCTCGGCGATCACGGGCATGGCGATGACCGAGAAGCAGGGCGGCTCCGACGTGCGCGCCAACACGACCTTCGCGACGCCGCTGAACGGCGGCGGCGCGGGCGCCGAGTACGAGCTGCAGGGACACAAGTGGTTCTGCTCGGCGCCGATGTCCGACATGTTCCTCGTGCTCGCGCAGACCGACGAAGGCCTCTCCTGCTTCCTGCTCCCGCGGATCCTGCCCGACGGGAGCCGCAACGCGTTTCACATCCAGCGGCTGAAGGACAAGCTGGGGAACCACTCAAACGCATCGTCTGAGATCGAGCTCCACGGCGCCTGGGCGAGGATGGTGGGCGACCCTGGTCGCGGCGTGCCGACGATCATCGAGATGGTCGGCCACACGCGGCTCGACTGCGTGATCGGTACCGCGGCGGGGATGCGCGTCGCCGTGGTCAACGCGATGCACCACGCTACGCATCGGAGCGCCTTCGGCAAGAAGCTGATCGAGCAGCCGCTGATGCGCAACGTGCTCGCCGACCTGTGCGTCGAGTCCGAGGCCAGCACCGCGCTCGCAATGCGTCTCGCGCGCGCCTACGACGAGGCGCATGCCGACGCAGACGCGGGCGAGGACTCGAGCGACGCGCAGCTGCTCAAGCGGCTGGCGACAGCCGTCGGCAAGTACTGGACGTGCAAGCGCGCGCCCAACCACGCCTTCGAGGCGCTCGAGTGCCTCGGTGGCAACGGCTACGTCGAGGAGTCGGGGATGCCGAGGCTCTACCGCGAGGCGCCGCTGGCCTCGATCTGGGAGGGATCCGGCAACGTGATGAGCCTCGACGTGCTGCGCGCGCTGACGCGCTCGCCCCGCTCGCTCGAGGTCTTCCTCGAGGAGGTCGAGCTCGCCCATGGCGCCGACCGCAGGCTCGACGCGCGCGTGGAGGAGCTCAAGACCCAGTTCAGCGACGCGAGCACGCTCGAGACGCGCGCGCGGCGCGTCGTCGAAAGCATGGCGCTCTGCATGCAGGGCTCGCTGCTCGTGCGCAACGCACCGCCGGCAGTCGCCGACGCCTTCTGTGGATCGCGCCTCGCCGGCGAAGCGGGTCTCGAGTACGGCACGCTTCCAGCGGGGGTCGACTTCGAGGGGATCCTCGCCCGCGGGCAACCCCAGCTTTAGCGCGCCTGCGTCCCCCTACCATGGGGGCATGAGGCCGCGCTCGAATTTCCAGCTCGCACGGATCTTCGGCATCCGCGTCGGCGTCAGCGCCAGCTGGTTCCTCGTCCTCTTCTTCCTGATCTACTGGCTTGGCCACGAATACTTCCCCGAGATCCTCAGCGGGTCGCAGACGACGACATACCTCGTGGCTGTGGGGGCGGCGCTCGGCTACTTCGCCTCGCTGATCCTGCACGAGCTCGGTCACGCGCTCGTCGCACGCCGGCTCGGGATCCCGATCGCCGGCATCGACCTCTGGTTCTTCGGCGGCCTCTCGCAGATGCGCCGCGAGCCGCAGACGGCCGGGGAGGAGTTCAAGGTCGCGATCGCGGGTCCCGCGGTGACGTTCGCGCTGTTCGCCCTCTGCCTCGGCGCAGGAGCCCTGATGGCCAGCGGCGGTCACATCACCGATGTCGCACTCACCAAACGAGGCTTCATCACCACGCCGGCGCTCGCGCTCGTCGGCTGGCTGGCGTTCGTCAACGGCGTGCTGCTGATCTTCAACATCGTGCCCGCCTTTCCGCTCGACGGGGGTCGCATCGCGCGCGCGCTGATCTGGTGGCGGACCGGCGACCGCAACCGCGCGACGCAGCTCACGGGACGCTCGGGTCAGGCCTTCGCGCTGCTCGTCGGGCTGCTCGGGCTCTGGTCCTTGGCCGCCGGCGGCTCGACCCTCGGGCTGTTCACGATCCTGCTCGCCTTCATCCTCTACCAGGCAGCCGGCGGCGCCGTGGTCCAGGGGGCGCTCGGTCGGCGCATCCAGAACGTCACCGTCGCGGACATCATGGATCGCGAGCCCGTGACGATCCCCGCGCAGACGAGCCTGCTCGACGCGCAGGAGCTCTACTTCCTGCGCTATCGCTGGCCGTGGTTCGTGGTCGTCGATCCGGCGCGTCACTTCCTCGGCGTCGTGCGAGCGCAGCGCGTCGACAGTGAGATCGCCGCCGGCCGGCCGGCGCTGCCGGTCCTCGACGTGCTCGAGGAGGACATGCCCGTGCAGATCAAGGAGGAGGCGCCGCTGGAATCGCTGCTCAGCTCGGAGGGCCTCGGCCGCCTCGGCGCGCTGGTGGCGGTCGACGGCGACGGCGTCCTGCGGGGTGTCGTCACCGTCGCCCAGGTGCGCCAGGCGCTGCGGCCGGCGACATAGCCCGTCCCGCCCTCGAACGCAGGCGATCCAGGGCTCGCCCGGCCGCTCGTTATAGAGTGCCGCACCCCATCACGATCTCCCCGAACACGAATCCCTGAGGAATGCCAGCACACGACGTCCTGATCATCGGGGCGGGTCTCGCAGGCCAGCGAGCCGCCCTCGCCGCCGCCCGGAAGGGTGCGAGCGTCGCTGTGATGAGCAAGGTCCACCCCGTCCGCTCGCACTCGGTCGCAGCCGCCGGCGGGATCAACGCGGCGATCAGCGTCGACGACGACTGGCGTTCACACGCCTACGACACGGTCAAGGGCTCGGACTACCTGGGAGACCAGGACGCGATCGAAGTGATGTGCTCGGAGGCGCCCGCCGAGGTCATGGAGCTCGAGCACATGGGCGTGACCTTCCACCGCAACGACAGGGGCGAGATGGACCTGCGCGCGTTCGGGGGCGCATCGATGAAGCGCACCGCCTATGTCGCCGACATCACCGGCCAGGCGATGCTGCACGTGCTCTACGAGCAGCTGATGAAGCACCACGAAACGGTCGAGCTGCTCGAGGAGTGGTTCACTACCTCGCTCCTGATCGACGGCGCGGGGCGCTGCTGCGGGGTGATCGCCCGCGACATCCGCAGCGGGCGCATGGAGGCGTTCAAGGCGAAGAACGTGATCCTCGCGTGCGGCGGCGCGGGGCAGGTCTACAAGCCCACGACCAACGGCCTGATCGTGACCGGCGACGGGATCGCGATGGCCTACCGCGCGGGGGCGCCGCTGATGGACATGGAGATGGTCCAGTACCACCCGACGTGCCTCGTGGAGACCGGGATCCTGATCACCGAGGGCGCTCGCGGCGAGGGCGCGCACCTGCTGAACGCGAACGGCGAGCGCTTCATGGAGAAGTCGGCGCCCAACAAGATGGAGCTGGCCTCCCGCGACGTCGTCTCCCGCGCCGAGCAGATCGAGATCGACGAGGGACGCGGCGTCGGGCCCGGCGGGGCGGGCATCTTCCTCGACGTGACCGTCGTACCGCGCAAGCGCACGCTCGAGGCGCTGCGCGAGATCGTCAACCTCGGACGTGACTTCGCCGGCGTCGACATCACCCGCGAACCGATCATGATCCGGCCCGGCCAGCACTACATCATGGGCGGCGTGAAGACCGACGTCGACGGTCGCACGCCGATCGAGGGGCTCTACGCCGCGGGCGAGGTCGCCTGCGTGTCGGTCCACGGCGGCAACCGGCTCGGCGCGAACTCGCTGCTCGACACGCTGATCTTCGGCCGGCGCTCAGGCGAACACGCGGCCGACCGCGCCGCTCACATGGCGATGCCGGAGATGGACGTGAACCCGAGGCTCCGCGAGGACGCCGGGGAGATCGACGCGATCATCGCGCGGCCGCGCGACGGCCGGCGCGTCTCCGAGATCAAGAACGAGCTCGGCGAGCTGATGAACCGCTATGCGGCCGTGTTCCGCGACGAGGCCGGGCTCCAGGCCGCGCTGGAGACGATCGTCCGTCTCAAAGAGGAGGCGACGAAGGCCTGGATCGACGACCGCGGCACGGTCTTCAACCAGGACGTCCTCGGCGCGATCGAGCTCGGCTTCATGGTCGACTGCGCCGAGGCGACGGTGATCGGCGCGATAGAGCGCAAGGAGTCACGAGGCGCGCAGTTCCGCATCGACTACCCCGAGCGCGACGACGCGCAGTGGCTCAAGCACATCGACATCGCGATGAACGGCGACGGGCCGGAGGTCAGCTACTCGCCCGTCACCATCACCCAGTGGGAGCCCGAGGAGAGGAAGTACTGATGGCCGAGAGCCACGACCGTCCGCCCGAGCCGTTCACGCTGCGCCTGCGCCGCTACGACCCCGAGTCGGGCGACGCGCCGTACTGGGACGAACACACGATCGAGCTCGAGCCCCACCGCTCGGTGCTCGAGGCGATCCTCCAGGCGCGCGACCGCTTCGACGGCTCGATCGGCATCCGCTGCTCCTGCCGCCAGGCGATCTGCGGATCCTGCGGAGTGCGCGTCAACGGCGACCCGGCGCTCGCCTGCCACACGCACCTCGACGCCGCGAGGCGCGGCGCCGCGGACGGCGTGATCGAGATCGAGCCGATGGGCAACATGCCCGTCCTCAAGGACCTGATCGTCGACATGGACGCGGTCCACTGGAAGAAGATCAAACGCGTCACCCCGTGGCTGATCGCGAAGCAGCCGGTGCCCGAGCGCGAGTACCTGGTGCCGCGCGAGAGCATGGTCGACGTGACGCAGACGATGGCGTGCATCCAGTGCGGCGCCTGCGTCTCCGACTGCCTGGCGATGGAGGTCGACCCGCTGTTCGTCGGCCCCGCGGCGCTCGCCAAGGCCTACCGGTTCGTCGGCGACCCGCGCGACGACCAGCACTTCGCGCGGCTCAACGACCTCGCGCAGGACCCGCACGGGATGTTCGACTGCACGCATTGCTTCAAGTGCGTCGACGCCTGCCCCAAGGACGTCAACCCGATGGGCCAGATCATGCGCCTGCGGCGGATCGCCACCACAGACCACCACATCGTGGATCAGAACAACGGCGAGCGCCACGAGGCGGCCTTCACGGGCCTGATCCGCGACAACGGCATCCTCTGGGAGGCGGAGCTTCTGCCGCGCTCCTACGGCGGGCCCTCGTGGTTCGGAAAATTCCATCCCGCGGCGGGCAAAGAGCTGCTGTCCTCTCTGCCGGTCGCCTTCCGCGGCCTGCTGCGACGCAAGATGACGCTGCCGGGGATCCTGAGACCGCACAAGATCCCCGCCGGCGACCTCAAGGCCGTGCAGGCGATCTACGACCGCGTCGAGAGCCGCGAGGAGCGCTACGAGCTGAATCTCTACATCGTCGGCGAGGACGAGCAGCCGGTCCCCGAGGTTGCGGTCGCGGCGGGGTTCGTCGAGGTCTCGGCGCCGGCCGGCGAGAGCATCACAGCCTCCTCGCCGCCCGACCACGGGACGGGCAACCCGGCCGTCACGGAGACGACCGACCACGAGCCCGACCCCGTCGACGCGGGCGCCGGCCGCTCGGACGCCGAGCGCTCCGAGGACGGCGGGGACGAGACATCGGAAGGGAGCGCTGACAGATGAAGGTCGCCTACTGGCCCGGCTGCGTGAGCCGCGGCTTCACGCCCGAGCTGCACGGCTCGATGGCCAAGGTCGCGCCGCTGCTCGACATCGAGCTGGTGGAACTCGACCGCGCCTGCTGCACCGGGGCGGGAGTCATCGCCGAGCACAACCAGGAGCTCGCCGACACGCTCAACGCGCGCACCTTCGCGCTCGCCCAGCAGGTGCCGGGCGCCGAGCTGATGATGAACATCTGCTCGACCTGCCAGGGCGCGCAGAGCGAGTGCCAGGAACGCCTCGACGCGAGCGCGTCCTACCGCGAGCGCGTCAACGGGACACTCGCCGCCGAGGGCCTCGCCTACGACAGCGACCCGGGCGGGGAGGGCGGAGGGTTCACGAACAAGAACTTCCTGTGGCTGCTCGTCGAGGAGATCGGCCTCGACGCGCTGCGCGCGAAAGTCAAGCGGCCGCTCACCAACCTGCGCGTCGGCCCCTTCTACGGCTGTTACATCGTGCGACCGCGCAAGCGGCTTGGGATCGACGAGGACCACCGCCGCGACAACTACCTGCACGACGTGATCGACGCGCTCGGCGGCACCGTCGTCGACTACGCCGGCATGCGCAAGTGCTGCGGGTTTCCGATCATCACGATGAACAAGGAGGCGTCGCTGAAGCAGGCCGGACGGCATCTCGGCGACGCCGTCGACGCGGAAGCCGACTGCCTGGTGACGCCCTGCCCGCTCTGCCACCTGAACCTCGACCTGCAGCAGCCGCTCGCCGAAGGCGTCGTCGGCCGCGAGCTCGAGATGCCCGTGCTCCACCTCCCGCAGCTCGTCGGCCTCGCCCTCGGCCTCGAGCCCAAGGAGCTCGGGATGAGCCGCCACGTGGTGCGGCCCACCTCGGTGATCGACTGGTCCACGTCGGTCGTCGGCGCAGCGGCGTAGCGGCGGCGGCTGCGCGAGCAGGCGCTCGACGCGAGCTGAAGCGCCGCGCGGCCGCGGGGGCCGAGCGCATAGGCTCCCCGCCGTGAAGATCCTCACAGTCGTGGGCAACAGGCCCCAGTTCATCAAGGCGGCCGCCGTCTCGGGGCTGTTGCGCGAGCGCCACGAGGAGCTCCTCGTGCACACCGGCCAGCACCACGACGAGGCCCTCTCGCGGGTCTTCTTCGAGGAGCTCGGGCTGGCGCGCCCCGAGCGCGAGCTCGGCATCCGGGGCGGCTCGAACACCTCACAGACCGCCCGCATGCTCAGCGCGCTCGAGCCCCTGCTCGAGGAGCTGCGCCCCGAAGGGGCGATGGTCTACGGAGACACGAACTCGACGCTCGCGGGGGCGCTCGCGGCGGCGCAGGCGCAGCTGCCGGTCGTGCACGTCGAGGCCGGGATGCGCTCCTTCGAGCGCGACATGCCGGAGGAGCTGAACCGCGTGCTCAGCGATCACCTCGCGACGCTGCTGCTGTGCTCCTCGGAGACGGCCGCCGGCAACCTCCGCTCAGAGTCGGTCGGAGGGCGCATCGAGGTGGTCGGGGACGTGATGGTCGACGTCGCGATGCGCTGGGCCACGCCTGCGCACGAGGACAGCGGTGTGCTCGACGCCTACGACGTCGAGCCTCGCTCCTACCTCCTGCTCACAGCCCACCGCGCCGGCAACGTAGACAATCTCGCGCGGCTGGACATGCTCGTCAAGCTCGTGAAGGCGCTCCCGGTGCCGATCGTCTTCCCGCTGCATCCACGGACCCGCACGCGATTGCAGGAACTCGAGCTGCTCGACGAGCTCGACGCCGTCGACGGCGTGACCCTGACCGAACCGCTCGGCTACTTCCAGTTCAGCACCCTCCTGCGTCATGCGCGCGCGGTCGTCACGGACTCGGGAGGCGTCCAGAAGGAGGCGTACCTTGCCAGCGTGCCGTGCGTCACGCTGCGAGTCAGCACCGAGTGGGTGGAGACGGTCGAGACCGGCTGGAACACGCTCGTCGACCTCGACCCGCCGCTCGCGCTGGCCGCGCTCTCGAGAAGCGCACCGTCCGAGCACCCGCAGCTGTACGGCGACGGTCACGCGGCTGAGCGCTGCGTCGAGGCGATCGATCGGCTCGCCGGCGAGGCGCGATGAGCGAGCAGCCGGACACGGTGCGCGTCGGCGTCGTCGGCCTCGGCTACTGGGGCCCGAACCTCGCCCGCAACCTCGCCGCAGTGGCGGGTTGTGAGGTGAGCTGGCTGTGCGACGCCTCGGAGCAGGCACGCGCCAGGCTCGAGCGGTCGTTTCCGGGCGCCCGCTCGACGGACGTGATCGGCGAGCTGCTCGACGACGAGGACCTCGACGCGGTCGTCCTCGCGACGCCCGTCCCGACGCACGCCGAGCTGGCGATCGCGGTGGCGCAGGCCGGCAAGCACTGCTTCGTCGAGAAGCCGCTGGCGACGACCGCCGCCGACGCCGAACGCGCGGTGGCTGCCGCCGCGGAGGCGGGCACGACGCTGATGGTCGGCCACCTGCTCGAGTACCACCCCGCGGTGGCGCGTCTGAAGGAGCTGATCGACGGCGCCGAGCTCGGCGAGCTCTACTACATCTACGGCAACCGCCTGAACCTCGGCGTGCTTCGCGCCGATGAGAACGCGCTCTGGAGCCTCGGCGCGCACGACGTCTCCGTAGCTCTCCACCTGATCGGCGAGGAGCCCGAGGAGTGCATCGCGCAGGGCGCCTCCTTCGTGCGCGAGGGCGTGCAGGACGTCGTCTTCTGCTACCTGCGCTTCCCTTCCGGGATCGTCGCGCACCTGCACCTCTCGTGGCTCGACCCCCACAAGGAGCGGCGCCTCACGGTCGTCGGCGCGCGGCGGATGGCGACCTTCGACGACATGCAGATCGAGGGCAAGCTCACGATCTACGACAAGGGCTTCGACGAGGACACCCGCTCCTGGGGCGAGTACATCGCCCGCTCGGGCGACACCTTCTCGCCACGGATCCCCAACGTCGAGCCGTTGCGGATCGAGTGCGAGCACTTCATCGAGTGCATCCGCAGCGGCGCCGAGCCGCGTTCGGACGGCAACAGCGGGCTGCGCGTGGTGCGAGTGCTCGAGCAGTTGCAGGAATCGTTGGACCAACATCGACCCCCTGGTCCGCCGGTCAGCTGACAGCTTCACCGCCGCCGGGCGGGCCCCGACACCGACCATCTGCCGAGCCTCGAGGTCGCGTGTGAACGCGAATGTAAGATCACCGGGCGGCGTTCGAGCGACTGCGCAGAGGTGACGCACGAGCTGGGAGGAAGCATGAACCACGAGGCTGACGGCGTATTCCAGGGAGGGGGCGTGAAGGGTCTGGCCCTGGCGGGGGCCCTGACCGAGTTCGCAGACGCAAAGGTGCACCCGGAGAGCTACGTCGGCGAGTGGATGCAGCTCGCGGGAACCAGCGCCGGAGCGATCGTCGCCGCCTACCTGGCCTGTGGGCACAATGCCGCCGACACCGCAGCGCTGATCGCGCGGACCGACTTTCAGCAGTTCGAGGACTGGGGCCCGGGTGGCGAGATCATCGGCGGCGCGATCAACCTGGCCCGTCATCACGGCTTGGCCCACGGCAAGGTGTTCCGCGACTGGTTCGCCGCGGAGATCGCCGACAAGACGTTCGGCGACATCGCATCCGCAGGCCGTGCTCTCAAGCTCATCGCGACGGACATAACACGGCGCGAGATGCTCGTGCTGCCCGACTCGCTCAGCGCCTACTGCTTGCAGAAGGGTCACGACCCGATCGATCCATCGACGTTTCCAGTCGCCGATGCCGTTCGCATGAGCATGTCGATCCCCTACTTCTTCCAGCCCGTGCAGTTGGTCCATCACGAAACGGGGGTGACCTCGACGATCGTCGACGGCGGCGTCCTCTCGAATTTCCCCGTGTGGATCTTCGACGTCGCCGACCGCGATCCACAGCGACCGACGTTCGGCTTCAAGCTGACCGGCGGACGCACCGCCGGCGGCGGATTTGCGAAGGTCATCGAGGCGTTCGGCTGGCCCGTCGAGATGGGAGTCGAGATCTTTCACACGACGACCGACGCGTGGGACAAGTACTGGGTCTCGCACGCGACGTACGTGCGCACCTGCACGATCTCCGCAGGCGACGTCGGCACGACCGAGTTCAACCTCAGCGACGAGCGCAAGCACTGGCTGCTCGGCTCCGGCGAACAGGCTGCCCGGGCCTTCCTTCAACGGTGGGATCCAGCCGAATACGTCAACAGCAACGGTCGCAAGCTGGATCCGGTCGCGCAGCAGGCCGCGCCTTTGAACAGATCACCGACGGCCACGGCACCCTGAGCCCACAGCGCGCCCCGCCGAGAACGCGCATGCAGCCGGCGCGGCGCGGCCGCTCAGAATTCGCGCGGCGAGATCAGCCCGGAGACGAGGACGCTCGCTACGAGGCGCGCCCGCTTCTCGTTCTGCGGCAGCTCGCTCAGGCCGAAGCGCTCGAACAACACCCTGAGGTGCGCCTTGACCGCGTCCACGCTGAGAAACACCTCCTCGGCGACATCGCGGTTCCTTGCGGGCGTGGCCGACTCGGAGTCGTGCACCGGTCTGCAGAGAGCGATCAGCACGCGGCGCTGCATCGGTGAGAGCGTCAGCGATGCACGGCTCTCACTCGCCGTCTGCGTCGCAGTGGGGCGCGGCTCAGCCCCGGCGCGGAAGATCATCTCCGTCGAGCCCACGCAGAGCCGATCAGCGTCGGCGAGGCGCTGGCGCCCCAGCACCCGCACGGCGTTCACGAAGGATCCGTTTCTCGAGATGCCGTCGTCGATCAGCGTCCACTCGCCGCCGAGCGGCTCGAGGATCGCGTGCGTGCGAGAGACCTCCTGGTCCTCGGCGAGGGGAACGTCGGACCCGTCGTCCCGGCCGATCGTTACGCGCCCGCGGTCCACGTCCAGCGTCAGGGTCCTCAACTGGCCGGCGGACCGCCATTGAAGGAACGGCTCTCCGGAGCGTTCAGCCGCGAGGATCCGCTGCAGCTCGCGGGGAGTGCTCGCGACCGGCCCCGTCTGCGTCCCTGTTGTCACGTTCTCGAAAGTTGCGGAGGGTGAGAAGATTCCATCGTGACACACACGGGGGGTGTTCGCGTGGAGGTGGACCTCGCCGGCTACCGGATCGATTCGGTGATCGGCCACGGCGGCATGGCGACCGTATACAGGGCCGAGCAGCGGAGCCTCGGCCGCGAGGTCGCACTGAAGGTCCTGGCGCCCGAGCTCGCGCACGATGGCGCTTTCCGCGAGCGCTTCCTGAGCGAGTCACGCGTAGCGGCCCGGCTCGAGCACCCGTGCGTCGTGCCCATCTACGACGCCGGCGAGAGTGAGGGCGTCCTGTACATCGCCATGCGGCTGGTGCCGGGCAGGGACCTGCGGGCGCTGCTGCGCAGCGAGGGCCGACTGCCGCTCGAGGCGGCGCTGGCGGTCCTCGAGCAGCTTGCCGCGGGCCTCGATGCCGCCCACGCGCTGGGGCTGGTGCATCGTGATGTGAAGCCCGGTAACGCACTGGTCGAATCCCGTGAGGACGGCGGCCCGCTGCGAGTCTTTCTGAGTGACTTCGGTCTTGCTCGGCCGGCGACAGGCGGGCGCGGCCACGACTCGGGGAGCTCGCTCGGCTCGCTTCACTACATGCCTCCCGAGCGGATGCTCGGCGAGCCGGAGGATGCGCGCTCGGACATCTACTCCCTCGGCTGCCTGCTGTATGAGTGCCTGACCGGCGAGGTGCCTTTCGCACGCGAGTCCGGCGAGGCCATCTCCTACGCGCATCGACAGGCGACGCTGCCGCGTGCGGCCGAGCACGCCGACGGCATCCCACCTGCTCTCGACGACGTGATCGCCTGGGCGCTCGCCAAGTCGCCCGACGCGCGCCCGGCCGGCGCGGTGCAGTTCGCCGAAGCGGCCGTCGCCGCAGCCGGTGCGACCGGCGCAATGGGCCGCCCTCGGGCGGCGGAGCCGGCAAGCCGTCCCGCGGCCGCGCGGCCACTCCGCGATACGGTGGGACGCTTGGACGAGGAAGCGCTGCTGCTGGCGGCGCTTCGGCGAGCCACACACGGGCGCGGCGAGGTGGTGCTGCTCTCGGGCGAAGCGGGCATCGGCAAGACGGCGCTCGCGCAGCGGGTGTGCGAGGAGGCGGAGCGTCTCGGCGTCCCCACCGTCTGGGGCACCGGCGGCAACTTCGGGGAGGCGCCACCCGCGTACTGGCACTGGGCACAGGTCGTGCGGTCGCTCCTCGGGCGCAACGACGGCGCGCTCCTCCTCGAGGGTCTGGGGCCCTCGGCCTCGTGGTTGGCGGCCGTCGCGCCGGAGCTCGGCGGCGAGCTCGCGGGCGACGACGCGCCCGCGGCGGCCAACGACGGCAGGTTCCACATCTACGACACGCTGCGCTTGCTGCTGCTGCGATCGGCCGCCGGCGCGGGGCTGGTGGTCGTGCTCGACGATCTGCATCTGGCCGACGACGCCTCGCTGCAGGCGCTCACGTTCGTCTCGAGCGCGATCCGCGACAGCGGCGTGCTGGTCGTCGGAACCTACCGTGAGGGCGAGCTGCGGTCGGCCACGGGCGGCGGAGAGCGCGGGTCGGGCTCGCTGCTCGCTGCACTGCTGGGGTCGAGCACGAGCGTGTCGCTGTCGGCTCTCGACGGCGCCCAGGTCAGGCGTCTCATCAGCGCACGTGCGGGCTCGGATACCACGGGTACGCTCGTCGACCGGATCCAGGAGGTCACGGGCGGCAATCCACTGTTCGTCTGCGAAATACTCAATCTGCTCGAGTCGCAGGGGCGCCTCGACGACCACCTCGACCACGGCGCGCTGCCGCTGCCAACCGGGGTCAACGAGGTGATCTCGCAGCGCCTCGCGACGTTGCCCCAGCCGGCGCGTGAGGCTCTGGAGACAGGTGCGGTGATCGGGACGCGATTCCGCTCGGGGACGCTCGCACGCGCAACCGCGATGCCACCCGAGGAGCTGCTCGAGCCGCTCGAACACGCCGTGCGTGCCGGCCTGCTTCATGCGCCCGTGGCAGACACCTACGCCTTCAGTCACGGGCTTGTGCAGATGGTCCTGTATGAGGGCCTGCCGCGCCGGCGCCGGTGTGAAATCCATGGGGCGGTCGGCGACGCACTCGAACACGTCTACGACGCCCGGGCAGGCGAGGGACTCGCCGAGATCGCCTACCACTTGCTCGAAGCGGCCCCGGCACAAGGCGGCGAGCGGGCGGTCGAATACGCCCGGCGGGCGGCCGATCGCGCCGTACGGACGTTCGCGTATGACGAGGCGGTCACCCTTTACGCGCGCGCTCTCGAGCTCGTTGATCCCGCCGACGCATCGGAGCGGATCGCGCTCCTACAGGCGCTTGGCGAGAGCCAGATGCGAGTCGGTGACACCGAAGCGGCGCGAAGCTCGCTCGGGCGGGCCGCGGAGGCCGCACGGGCGGTCGGTGACGCGGACGCGCTCGGTCGGGCGGCGCTCGCCAGCAACATCTGGGGACTCACCTTCGGGATCGACGAGGGTCTCGTGCGCCTTGCCGAGGAGGCCGTTCAAGCACTCGAACGTGCCGGCGACCCGGGTCTGCTGGCGTGTGTCAAGGGCGTGCTCGCGAGCGCGCTCTACTGGGCCCGAGAAGCCGAGCGGCGCGAGCAACTCGTCGAGGAGGCGCTCGAGCTCGCACGCGACGAGCACGCCCGCCTGGCCAGCGCCGACTCGGGCCGTGTTCTCGGGTACGTGCTTGGCCGCTACCTGCTCGCCCGATGGGGCCCGAGATCTGCAACCGACGATTACGAGCTCTCCGACGAGCTTGTCGCGCTGTCGCATGAGCTGCAGGACCTCGAGCTCGAGATCCTCGCCCGCAACTGGCGCGTGATCGAGCTGCTCGAGATGGGGCGCTTCCGCGAGGTCGACCAGGAGATCGCCCGGTTGCAGCAGATCGCGACCGAGCTGCGCCAGCCACGCGCGATGCTCTTCGTCCCGTTGCATCAGGCGAGCCGTGCCGGAACGCTCGGCAAGCTGGCCGAAGCCGAACGTCTGAACGCCGAATCGTATGAGATCGGCCTCCGCGTCCGGGGAACGATCGGCGAGCTGGCCGGCACCGCGCAGATGCTCTCGATCCGGATGCAGCAGGGGCGCCTGGCGGAGCTCGAGGCGCCCCTTCGGGCCCTGTGCGACGGCCACCCGACGATGGTCGCGACCCAATGCGTGCTGGCGCTCGCGCTCGTGCAGGACGGCCGGCTCGGCGAGGGCCGCGCCGAGTTCGAGCGCCTGATGGCGCTGGGGCGCGACGGCTTCCCTCAGGACAACTGCCACATCATCTCGGTCGCGATGATCGGCGAAGTCGCCGCGGCGCTGGACGATGCCGAGCGCGCTGCGGAGCTCTACAGCTGGCTCGAGCCCTACGCCGGGCGCTGGGTGGTCTCGCCAAACGCCGCGGCCCTCTGGCCCGTGAGCCGTTCGCTCGCCCGTCTTGCGACGGTGGCACGGTCCTTCGACGCAGCCTGGACCCATCTCGCGGAGGCGAGGAAGCAGGCGCTCGCGGCCGGAGCTCGACCGAGCATCGCGCTCGCAGCGCTCGACCAGGCGCGGCTGCTACTGGCCAGTGACCCGATGGCGGACGCCGAGCGGGTGCGCGCCCTGGCGCGAGAGGCGCGCGAGCTTGCGCAGGAGCTTGACATGGGGTTCGTCGTCGACGGCGCGACGCTCCTCGAAGCGGCGGCGGCAGGCGATCCCGACGGTGATTCCGAATAGCGTCCGCGTGCGCGACGGCTTGCGCACGGGCGGGCCGGACGAGGGTCCTTCGGCCATCCGTTTGAGGGCGGTGAGGCCCGGCAGGAAGAGGTAGTAGCCGCCGCGCGGGATCACGAACTGCTCGGCTCCCCGCTCGAGAAACCGTGCCGGGCTCTGCGCGTCGCCCGGAATCGTCACCATCGCGCCCGGCCCCCCCCGGCCGAGCAGGCAGTCTTCCTCGCTCCCGAGGTCGAGCGCGTCGCCTCCCATCAGCCAGCCGCCCTGGATCAACTCGAACTGGCGGTCGATGCTCGCGTTGAAGCAGACGAAGACGAGCCCCTTGACGTCGCCCTCCTGGTAGGGAAGCCCGCGCCGGATGATCCGGTGGCGCTTGCTCCGTTCGGTTCCATAGCCCAGCGACTCGCGGGGGTTCGCGCGGCGAACGTGCGCGCCGATCGGACAGCGGGCGCCCTGCGGATCCTCGAGGTAGGAGAAGGAGTTGCCGGGCGTGCGCGCGCTCGCCGGCGGTCTCGCCCACGGTGCGTCGACGAGCGAGGTCCCGTCCTGCCAGCGTCCGACGAGCTTAGCCTTCAGGAGTCCCTCCCCTCCCGGAGGGGCCGCCCTGGCGACGAACCTCGCGAAGGCTCCGACGTCCTGCTCGAGCTTCCGCCAGACCATGAAGGTCCCGTTGTGATGGGGCGACGCGGCGTCGAAGTCGCCCGCGATCACGCCGTCCTCGTCGCGGTGGCCGAGCAGGAACTCGCCCGCACGCACGGGCCGCCACCGGCCCGCGGCCCAGGGCCTGCGCAGGACCCCCTCGCCGACAGGATCGCGGCGCGAGCCGGGGTACCGATCGCCTTCGAGGTCGACCGGCGGCTGGGAGAACCCGTCTCGGAAGCCGAAGTGCTCTCGCTTGGCGAAACGTCCCTTCTCGACGATCGCCGCGGCTTCCTGCGCGCTCACCTCGGCGAGGCCCCAGCGCTCGAGCTTCGAGCGCAGCTCGGTGACTTTGGCGTCGCGAAGGGCTTGGGAGTCTGCATAGACGATGAACAGCAGGTCGACGTCGCGGGTCAGCTCCGATTTCCAGGTCTGCCGATCGTCGCCGAGACGCGCGCAGCGGTCGAGCATTCCCTGACGGAACGCCTCGAATCTGTCCTCGTCGAACCACTCGGCCCAGCCGAGCCGCTTCACGCCCCTGAACGTGAGCGCGACGTTGAGCGCCTCGTGCTTCCTCGACCTCGCCGGCCAGGGCTGGCCGTTCATCAAGTGCGGCCAGTCGTCGCCCTCCGCCTCGGTGGCCGGAGGCCGTGTGGCCAGGTGCGCCAAAAGCTCGCGCGGTGGCCGCTTCTCGTGTGCGAACTCGCAGAAGAGATAGGTGGCAAAGCGCATGTGCTTGTAGCCACGCAGGACGTTTCCCTGAACGTCGTCAAGGTTCACCGGCATATCAAGCCCATCCGTCGAGAACGCGCTGCACCGACGGCAGTTCCCAGAACGCCTGTGCGAGGTCGGCCGCCGTCGAGACGCCCGCCTCGCGCGCGAAGGTCGAGAGCTCGAGCTGGAGTCCGAGGGCGTCGTTGATCCGCTCGACGGTTTCCGGGGGCTTTGTGAGCGCGACGACGTAGCTCGCCGGGACCTGGTTCTCGTCGTCGCTGAGGTGCGCGAGCAACGACGCCTGGCTCACGGGATCGGGCTTCACACACCGCTCGAACATCTCGCGAGCCTCCCTGCGTTCGGACAACGCTTTCAGATACGCCCGCTCGTCACCGTCGAAGCGGCTGGTGAACAGGAGGTGTGGGGCGTCCGTCTCGATCACCACGAACCGGGCAAGATGCGTCCCCTTCGCAAGGCCCGCGAACGGGCTCGGGACGCGGCCGTGGACATCCGGGCCACGCAGGTAGTCACGGAGGTTCTCTCCCTCGCCGGGCTTCACGCGGGTGAGCACGGCGACCTCGGTCACGACTGGAGCAGCTCCTGTGACTGGGTCGCGAAGCGACGCCACTCCTCGGCGAGCAGATCGGGCGGCATGCCGCGAGCACGCGCGACGAAACGCTCGAACCGCGGCTGCAGTTCGAGCGCGCTCGTGACCGTCTTCGCGGTCGCCCGCCGGTCGTAGTCGGTCCACAGGTGGTCGGTGCCCCAGTCGACGGTCTTGATGTATCTGAGCAGCCGCGTCGTGGGGACCGGTCCGGGGAAATCCCGCACGCTCCCGAAGATCGATTTCCACTGCACCCGCATCAGCTCGGCCAAGTCCGGGATGTAGCTCTGTTCCTGGCCTGTCCAGTTCGTCTCGAACACCAGATAGCGTGGCTTGCGCCGGTTCGGCAGCAGCGTCCATCGCGCCAGGTAGATCACCCGCATGTGGATCAGCCGCGTGACGGCGATCGTCGTCTGTTCGCCGAACAAGAACACGAGCCGCAGCCACGGCACACGCCAGCCGATCAGTGGAGTGACGGTGGTGACGGCCCCCCAATCACCCGCCTGCGAACTCGGTCCTTTCCCCCTCGGACGCACGCTCGGCATCGTACGCCACACCTGAGCGCCGCGAAGTGTGACTCGTCACATACGAGAATTCGAACACGCTGTAGGGTGGCGTGGATTCGACGTGTCACCTGACGCTGACATTCCACGTGAGTTTGCGGCGATCGTCGTCGGCTCCGGGTTCGGGGGCTCCGTCGCCGCCTACCGCCTGCAGCAGGAGTGCAGGAAAAAGCAGCTCCCGAACGGCGTGCTCCTGCTGGAGCGCGGCATGCCATATCCGCCGCGGTCCTTTCCCCGCACGCCTCATGAGATGCAAAAGGCCTTCTGGGATCCCGACAGCGCGCTGTATGGCCTGTATGAGGTGTGGAGCTTCAGACGCGCGAGGATGATCGTCTCGAGCGGTCTCGGCGGGGGCTCGCTCATCTACGCGAACGTGCTGATCAGAAAGCCGCCGGATACGTTCAAGCGAACGGGCCTCGGTGAGCCGGATAAGCCGTGGCCGATCAACGCCCGGACGGTCGCCGACCACTACAAGCCGGTGAGCGACATCATCGATATCGAACCGCTCCCCCGGCCCTACTACGCCCCCCGCGAGGGCACGCCACTGGTGCCGAAGACCGCTCAGTTCATCGACGCGGCCGGTGCCGCAGGCCTGCGTCCGGCGATGAGCGAGGAGGACCCGTCAACGCCGTGGCTCGCGCCGCTCGCGGTTGCCTTCCGCAACCGCGATGGAGCGAGCGAGCCGGGGGCGCCGTTGGGCCATGTGAACCTGCATGGTCGCCCGAGGCGGACCTGCACGCTCGTGGGCGAGTGTGACCTGGGCTGCAACGAGGGCGCGAAGAACAGCCTCGACTACAACTATCTCTCCCGCTTCCAGGACGCCGGCGGCACGATCCGCACGTGCTGCGAGGCGGTCGAGGTGAAGCGACTGAAGTCCGGTAGATACGAGGTCCGCTACCGCCAGCACGGTGCAGCCGTGCGCCACGTCCTCGAGCGCGCAAAGGGCGAAGACAAGCTCGAGCAGGACAGCGAGCTGCTCGACAACGACACCGCGCGGCCATCCGCGAGCGTCGAGGCAGGCGTCGTGGTCCTCGCCGCCGGCGCACTCGGGTCGCCGAGGCTGCTGCTCCGCAGCCGCGCCTCGCTGCCGCCCCTGAGCCCCGCGTTGGGCAGGCGCTTCTCGAGCAACGGCGACCTGATCCTGTTCGCTCGCGACTGCACCGAGCGCGACGGTAGACGCGCGCGCAACCTCGCTCCCAGTCGCGGTCCGGTGATCACCGCGGCAGGCACCTCGGGCAGGGGCGACCATCCGTTGTGGGTCGAGGACGCTGGTGGGCCCAGCCTGTCGGAGTGGGGATGGCAGCTGCCCGAGCTGGCGGCCGAGGCATGGAAGACGCTGAGGAGGGACCTCAGCCCGGGCCGATTGCTGGCGGGCCGGGGCGGGAGGCGGAGCTGGGTGAGCGCGACGCTCGCCGCTGCGTTGGGGACGACGCGCCCCTCATCGGCGATGCTCCCGCTCCTGGCGATGGGCCTCGACAACGCCGGCGGACGCCTTCGACTCGACCGCGACGCGCTGACCCTCAGCTGGGACCCCGCCGACTCGGCGTCACACTTCTACGGCGCGGAGGCGGCTATGGAACGCGTCGCCGAGAACCTCGGCGGCCGGCTCTGGCCGGAGCCGCAATGGCTGCGCAGGCTGGCCTGGGGTCTCACCGTCCACCCCCTGGGCGGCGCACCAATGGGAGAGAACCCGACCGAGGGCGTCGTCGACGTCAACGGCGAGGTCTTCGGCTGCCGCAACCTGTTCGTCGCCGACGGCTCGGTCATGCCGGGGCCCGTGGGTCCGAACCCGAGCCTCACAATCGCGGCGATCGCCGATCACATCGCCGACACGGCCGTGAAAAGGCTCTAACGGGAGGCGTAGCCATGGGCGGGGTGCGTTGGACAGAGGAACTCGCCGGCTACATGTCGTTCGACCAGACCGATTTCAACCAGGCGCTGATGGAGGGCAGGCGCGACGGGGCGCGCCTCACCCTGCGGCTGACACTTCAGATCGACGACATCGAGGCGTTCGTGCAAGGCGCTCAGAACCCGGCCCAGGTGAACCGCGAATATCCCACGGGGGCGACGGCGTCCGGCCACAAACGTGCCTGGGTGCGGAGCGGCCGGCTCGAAAGCCCCGATCTGGGTGGCCGGATGAACGTCGACTGGGGCGAGTTCGAGCTGCTCGCGCAGGCCAACAAGCTGTTCGACCACCTGCACCTGCGCATGCGCTACCGGTTGAATCTCCGCGACCCGGAAGGGCGCGAGCTCCGCCTCGCGGGGTTCAAGGTGATCGAGAACGACCCCGGAGGCGACTCATGGCGCGACACGACCACGCTGTTCACGCGCATTTACACGGGCTGGTGGCGGACCCCGTACGATCGCGCGGATGAGCCAGGCGCGACGGCGCCGGACCCGTGGGCGGAAGAGGATGAAGCCGCGGCGAAGCGCGAAGCGACGAGTCTCCTCGCCACGGCGATCGTGCAGATCAGTCGCGCGGGCTTCATGCGCGAGCTGACGACGTTCCGGGGCACCGAAGGCTCGGCCCTGTCGCAGCTCGGCGACGTGCTGCGCTTCGGCGAGTGCTTCTTCGGCGGCCTCGCGAAGGCGTACGTCGGCCCGAACACGGTCGGCGGTCAGACGAGCTTCCCGTGCGACTACCCGCCGCTGCCCTGCGCTCCGCAAGTGCCCGAGCCGCCCTGGGAGGCGGTACCGAATCGTACGCGTGCTCACGGAGGCCGATACGCGCTCGAGCGCCAGATCATCCCGTTCGAGGTCGAGGACCTCCCGTTCCAGCTGAACCTTCACCACCTGAGAGCGGCAGCTGGCCTGACCGATGGCAATCGCGGGCCCGTCCTGCTCGCGCACGGCGCCGGCGTGCGCGCCGAGATGTTCTACGGGCAGCCGCTCGGCGAAACGATCGTAGATCGCCTGCTGCGCGAGGGCTACGACGTATGGGCGCTCAACTGGCGTGGCTCGATCGACTTCCCGAACAATGCCTACACGCTCGACGAGGTCGCCAGGTATGACCATCCCGCCGCAGTCAAAGAGGTGCTCGCGAGGACGGGTGCACCCAAGCTGCGGGCGCTCGTCCATTGCCAGGGATCGGTGAGCTTCATGATCGCCGCGGTGTCGGGCTACCTCACCGACGAGGAGACGAAAGAGGAGCTCGTCAGCGATGTGGTGTCGAGCGCGATCTCACTGTTCTTCGAGGTGCCCGACCGAACGTGGCTCAAGCAGCGCCTCACGTTGCCGGCGGTCACGCTGGTCGCTTCGGGCGCGGACCCGCAGTGGGGGATCCGCGCGGTCAACACGGCTGCGAAGGTGCTCGCCCGAATCTCGACCGCTGCCGAGCGGCCCTGCAACAACGCCCCCTGCCAGATCGCGAACTTCATCTATGGCGCCGGCTGGGACGTGCTGCTGTGCCACGCGAATGTCGATGATGCAGTTCATGCCTGGACAGCACGCGAGCTCGGCTACACGCCCTTCAGCCTCATCAGCCAGGTCGCCGAAAGCTCCCGGTACGGTCACATCGTGCCCTCGTGGGATCGCGCGCCGGCGAGCTACGTGTCGCGCAGGCCGACTATCAGGGATGCACGCTTCACTCTGCTCGGCTGCACCGAGGACACGATGTTCGAAGCGAAGGGCCAGGAACGCACCGTCGAGTTCCTGAAGGATTGCGGTGTTCAGGCCGCCTACGTGCCGCTCGGGGGGTACGGCCACATGGACGCGTACTGGGGCCGCCATGCAGCCGCGGAGGTGTTTCCCTCGATCCTCGACGGGTTGAGCTGGAGCGAAACCGGCGTGGACCCGGGCGAGCGCGTCCCGGCGCGAGTCGGGCGCGACGGGGGTGCTGCGTGCGCTCCCGGCCTCGCGGGGCGGTGGCGCGCACGCAGCCAGGGGAGCTCCGACTTCTCAGCCCCGCCACCTGCGCGCTCGCGCGTGACGTGACCCCTCGCCGGCGACAGCCGGCGGTGTGAGACTCACACCCTAGGGTCGGGTGTGAAATCAGAAACACGCACGTAATGTCGCAGCCATGTTCATCAGGACGTTGCAACCGGCCTCGATCGACGCGACACGGCGGGCACCGGAGCCGGCCCCCGCCACGGAGATCGTCGCCGAGACGTGGCCGAGCTTCTTCAGCTCGCTGTCGGCATGCAGCGAGCTCCTGCTTGGAACGGTCAGCGTGGTGGGATCGCACGCACGGGGGGCAGCGCGCGAGCTGCGCCGCCCACTTCACGCGATCGGCTACAGCGTCGAGGAGGACGTGCTCGCCTTGACGCTGGGCTCGCCTCGGGGCGCCGGCGAGCTGCGGTACTTCATCCGCGGCCCGCAGCGCATCCAGATGGCGCGTAGCGACGGAGCGACGGAACTGCTGATCGACGAGCCAGGCGGCACCCGCACACTCATACGCCTGTTCGAGCTCGCGGGAGGAGCACGCTGGAAGCCACGATCGAACGGGGATCCACGAGGATCCGAGGGGAGGCCGAGCGACGATGCTGACGATGGTGCGTGACACACCCGACCGCCGCTCTCCACGAGATGTGGTGCAGGCGTTCTTCTTCGCCGATCTGTGCGGCTACACCGAGTTCACATGCCGTCACGGCGACGACGTCGGCGCCGACCTGGCCCTGTCCTTTCACCACCGTGCTCACGCGCTGGCCGCGAGCGAGCGATGCCATCTCGTGAAGTCGATCGGCGACGCGGTGATGGTGCGCTCGGACGATTGCCGGCGCGCGCTCTGCGCGGCCCAGCGCATCCTCGCGCTGAGCGCGCTGGAGGGGTATCCGCGGATCCGTGCCGGCCTCGACGTCGGTCCCGCGGTCGAGCGCCGGGGCGACTGGTACGGGTCGACCGTCAACACGGCCGCCCGCATCGCCGAAGCCGCGCGCCCGGGCGAGCTGCTGCTCAGCGATCGCGCACGTCAGGCGCTCGATGACACACCCGGACTCGAGATGGTCGGCCTCGGTATGTGGGACCTCAAAGGGCTCCCGGGGCTGGAGCTGCACGCGGCTGCGCCGGCCTGAGATCGTTCCCTCGCAGCCTGTCCGGCGCCATCAGCGAGTCGAGAGCTAGAGCGTCTCGCTCGCGCGGTAGCTCTCCTCCTCGCCGAGCGTGCCCTCACCCGACAGCTCGAAGGCGCTGTGGAGCGCCTGGACCGCGTGCGCGACGCGGTCGCGGCCGATCACGCAGGAGATCTTGATCGGCGAGGTGGAGATCATCTCGATGTTGACGCCCTCGCCGGCGAGCACGCCGAAGACCTTGGCCGCGACTCCGGGGTGCGAGCGCATCCCGGCGCCGACGATCGAGACCTTCCCCATCTCCTCGTGCGTGTGCATCTCGGTGAAGGACTCACCCGCCAGCGGCTCGAGCGCGGCTCGCGACACGCGCAGGTCCTCGCGGGGAACAGTGAAGGAGATCTCCGCGCGACCGCCCGCCGAAGCCGGCTCGTTCTGCACGATCATGTCGACGTTGACGTTCGCCTGCGCGAGCGCGTCGAAGATGCGCGCGGCCGCGCCCGGCGCGTCGGGGACGCCGATCAGTGTGAGCCGCGCTTCGGAGGTCGAATGCGTGACGGCGGTGATGAGTGGCTGCTCCATCGTTTCCTCTTCTGCCACGACAAAGGTACCTGGCGCGTCGTCGAAGGAGGAGCGGCAGTGGATCCGCACACCGTGGTTGCGCGCGTACTCGATCGAGCGCAATTGCAACACGCCGGCGCCCGACGCCGCCATCTCGAGGACCTCCTCGAAGGACACCTTGTCGAGCTTGCGGGCGTCGGGCACGATCCGCGGATCGGCCGTGAAGACGCCCGACACGTCGGTGTAGATTTCGCATACGTCGGCGTCGAGCGCCGCGGCGACCGCTACCGCGCTCGTGTCGGAGCCGCCGCGCCCTAGCGTCGTGACGTCCCTGCCGGTGCTCGAGACGCCCTGGAACCCGGCGACGAGCACTATTTTGTCCTCCTCGAGCGCCGCCTTGATCCGGTCGGCGCGCACGTCGACGATCAGCGCCTTGGTATGCGACTCGTCCGTCAGGATCCCCGCCTGCGACCCCGTCAGCGAGATCGCACGATGGCCGAGGTCGTTGATCGCCATCGCGCACAGCGCGCACGAGATCCGCTCGCCGGTCGAGAGCAGCATGTCCATCTCGCGCGGGTCGGGAGTCGTGGAGACCTCCTCCGCCATCGCGATCAGCTCGTCGGTCGTCTTGCCCCGCGCCGAGAGCACCGCGACCACGCGATCGCCGGCTTCGCGCCGCTCGACGATCCGCCGGGCCGCCCGCTTTATGCGCTGGGCGTCGGCGACCGAGGTCCCGCCGAACTTCATCACGATCATGCGTGGCATCCCGTGGAGGATATTGGGCGCCCCGCGGCCGCCGGCCGGGCGAGCATCCCTACGGGTGCGGCGCCGGCCGCGCGCCGGTGGCCGGCAGGCGGGCCGCGCGCCTGGCTCGTGAGACGGTCGCGGCGGCCGGGGATGCCGGTATGTTCAGAGGATGGGGCGCGGGCGCAGCATCCGGATCTTGCTGCTCGCGCTGTGTGTCGTTGCCGGGGCCACGGCCGCGTTTCCGCTCGTCTCGAGCGCTGCGCCGGCGAGCAGCAAGGCGCCGGCGCAGCCGACGCGCGCGCAGGCAAAGGTGCGACCGTCGGAAGTCACGCTGCCGTCGGGGGTCGGCGGCGGCGTTCCGGTCACGATGCCTCCGGTCGGACTCTCGGTCGAGTACCCGACGATGGCCCAGGCCCTCGCCGGCGGCAGCTGCCCGCCGCCGGCGCTCGCGGCCGAGCTGCTGCGGCTCGGCTCGCCGCCGCTCGAGCTCGCAGGCCTGAGTCAGGATCTGACCGCGCCCGACGGCGCGATCTCGGGACTGCCGACGTCCTGGGAAACGGCGACGCTGTACTCGCTCCCGGCGAACTTCTGGAGCCAACTCCAGTGCCTGCTGGGCACCGCGAGGGACCCGCTCACCGTCGGCCTGAACATGAGAACGGGGAACCTCGCGTGGGCGACACAGATGGCGGCCAAAGCCCAGAGTGCAGCCGGCACCGGCCTCGGCTTCTCACTCGGCAACGAGCCGGACCTCTTCGACCTGCCCAACCTCTCCTCCCTGGCCAAGCCGCAGGTGGGCGAAGAAGCCGTCGCGGCGAACCTCTACCTGCGGCTCGCCGCCTACCTCAGGCCGGCGATCGGCAACGCTCCGCTCGTCGCCCCTGAGCTCTCGCAGCCCGCGCGCTGGCACTCGGTGCTGCCGGGCGTGCTCGAACAGCTCCACGCCCAGACGGTCGCCGTCCACCTCTATCCGCTGACGGCTTGTCGCAGCCTGCGCGAAGTGACGATCGGCGGCCTTCTCTCCTCGCGGGCAGCCGACTCGCCGGCGAGGCTCTCGTGGGTCGTCGCAGACGCCCAGGCAGCCGGGCTGCCGGCGATCATCTCCGAGGCCAACTCCGCCTCCTGCGGCGGTCGCTCCGGCGTCTCCGACGCCCCCGCGGCGGCCATCTGGGCCGTGCGCTTCGTCCTCTCCGCCCTGAAGACGGGCTTCCGAGAGGTACGCTTCCACTTCGCCGGCGATCCCTACGACGCGTTTCTCGTGCGAGGCGCCGGCGTGTACCCGCGACCGCTCGAGAGCGCGCTCGTCGCGCTCAACCAGTGGCTCCCGGTCGGCTCCTCGCTGCGCACCGTGCCCGGCGTGCGGGAACTCGCGGCCACAGCGTTCACGCGGCCCGCAGGAACGACCACGCTGCTGCTGGACAACGCGGGCTCCAAAGCGCGACCGGTGGTCGTACGCAATGCACGCCGGGTCCAGCTCGCGATCCTCAGCCCCCTGCGCGGAGGGCTCGTCACGCAGACGCGCCGCGCAGCCGGCCGCCTGAAGTTCTTGATCGCGCCCAACACGCTCGTCGCGATCTCGGCCGCGCCCTGAGCGCTCCCGCGCCCGGCGAACCGCGCACGGACGAGGCCCTGCGCGGAGCGCTCAGAGCGAGCGGCGCCCGGCCAGCGCCTTGCCGAGCGTGACCTCGTCGGCGTACTCGAGATCCGATCCCACCGGCAGGCCGCTCGCGAGCCTGGTGACGGTGAGCTCCGGGGCGCGCTCGCGAAGCTGCTGCGCGATGTGAAGCGCCGTCGCCTCGCCGGTGGTCGTGGGGTTGGTCGCGAGGACGACCTCGCGCACGGCCCCGTCGGCCGCGGCGGCTCGCGCGAGGAGCTCGGCGATCTTGAGGTCCTCGGGGTCGATCCCATCGATCGGCGACAGGGCGCCGCCGAGCACGTGGTAGACGCCGTGGTACTCGTGCGTTCGCTCCATCGGGATCACGTCGCTCGGCTCCTCGACGACGCAGATCAGGCCCCGGTCCCGCCGCGGGTCCTCGCAGATGCGGCAGCGCGGCTCGTCGGTCAGGTTGAAGCAGAGCTCGCACAGGCCGATCTTCTCCTTCACCTCGCGGATCGCCTCGGCGAGCGCCGTCGCGTCGTCGCTCGACGCGCGCAGGATGTGGAAGGCGAGACGCTGCGCCGTCCGGTTGCCCACGCCCGGCAGCTTCGAGAGCTCCGTCACCAGCCGCTGGACGGGCGGAGCGTAGGACCCGTTCACAGGCCCGGCATGCCGAGCCCGCCGAGTCCGCCGAGGTCGAGGCCGCCGGTCGCCCCGCCCAGCTTGCGCGCCGCGAGCTCCTGAGCCTGGCGCAGCCCCTCGTTGACCGCCGCGAGCACCATGTCGGCGAGGATCTCGACGTCCTCGGGATCGACCGCGGAGGGGTCGATCGTGATCGCCTTGACCTCGAGGTCGCCGGTGACCTTCACGGTGACCATCCCGCCCCCTGCCGAGGCCTCGACGATCTCGTCTTTGAGCTGCTCCTGGGCGACCTGCATCTCCTGCTGCATCTTCTGCACCTGCTGCATCATCTGCTGCACGTTGGGCATCCGCGGCTGCTTCGGCATCAGTGGCCTTTCTCTTCGCTGGTCGCGGCTTCGAGCTCCTCGCCGTCCTCGGCCACCACGCCGCCCTCCCGATCGGAGCGGCCCCCGGACTCGTCCAGGATCTCCTCGGCGTCGAACTCCTCCATGAAGTGCCGCACCCACTCCTCCTCCGAGCGCGCCGCACCGGGACTCTCGTCCTGGCCGGTCCCCAGCTCGTCACGCAGCTCGAAGGCGACGCGCCAGCGCACGCCCGTGATCGCGCGGAGCGCCTCGGTGACGGCGGCACGGTTGAGCGGGACAGAGGCCTTCTTCCTGAGGAAGGGCTTGGTGGATGCGAACGCCAGCGTCAGATCCTCGCCATCGATCTCGACGGGGTGCGCCTCGGCGATCAGCGCGCCGAGCAGCGCGTTCTCGCCGCGCACCAGGTCGACGACGGCCGGCCACAGCGAGCGCACCGAGTCGAGGTCCTTCGCCAGCGCCGTGGCCGTGGCGGTCGCAGCGGTCGCGTCCACAGCGCTTGCGGCCATCGCCGCGCCGCGCGATGGGTCCCCGGCGGGGCCCTCGCCGTCCGAGACGCCGGCCCGCTCGCCGGGGGTCGTTGCCTCGGCTGATGATGCCTCGGCCGACGTATCGGGCGCGAGATCGCCGGCGGGCGCTGCGGCCACGGTCGGCGCCGGCGCGGCTCGCGACGGCTCGCCCGCGCCGGTCCGGTGCGCCGCGATCGGCCCCGCGGCACCGCCGTGCTCCAGGCGCTCGATCCGAGCCAGCAGCGCGCGCATCGAGCTGTCGACCTCGGGCCGCGCGGCCTTCACGAGCGCGAGCTCGAGCCGCGTGCGCGCGTCGGCGCCCGCGCGGACGGCCTCGAGCGCCGAGCCGAGCAGCTCGAGCAGGCGCACGACGGCCCCGTGATCGACGCGCTCCGCCTGCGCCCTCAGAGCGGCGTCTGACTCGGGCGTCAGGGAGAGCTCGGGCGGCACGTCGCCGAGGACCTGCACGAGCAAGAGCTCCCGGGCCCGTACCTCGAGGTCCGCCGCGAAGGAGCCGGCGTCGCGGCCCTGCTCGACGCACTCCTCGAGCGCCGTAAGCGCCCTGCGTGCATCACCCGAGGCGACCGCGTCGACGGCGGCTTCGACGAGCGACGCGTCGGCGACGCCGAGGACGGCGAGTACGTCCTCGAGGCCGATCTCGGTGCCGGTGTAGGTGACCAGCTGCTCGAGCGTGCCGAGCGCATCGCGAAAGCTGCCGGTCGCAGAGCGCGCGATCGCCGCGACGGCCGCGGGCGGGATCTCGATCGACTCGGCCTCGGCGGTACGCCGCAGGACGCCGGCGATCTGCTCGACGCTGGGACGGTGGAAGTCAAAGCGGTGGCAGCGGTCGACGACGGTGGCCGGCACCTTTCCGGCCTCGGTGGTCGCGAGCACAAACACGGTGTTCGGCGGGGGCTCCTCGAGCGTCTTCAGGAACGCGTTCCATGCCGCCGTGGAGAGCATGTGCGCCTCGTCGAGGATGTAGACCTTGCGCCGCCCGCTGACCGGCGCGTAGGCAACGCTCTCGCGCAGTTCGCGGATGTCGTCGACCGAGTTGTTCGAGGCCGCGTCCATCTCGATCACGTCCAGCGAGCTGGCGCGCGCGATCGACACGCATGAGTCACAGCGTCCGCACGGCTCGATCGTCGGGCCGTGCTCGCAGTTCAGGCACGCGGCGAGGATCTTCGCCATCGAGGTCTTGCCGGTGCCGCGCGAGCCGACGAACAGGTAGGCATGATGCACCTTGCCGCGCTCGACGGCGTTGCGCAGCGTCCGCACCACGGGCTCCTGGCCGACGACCTCGGCGAACGTGCGGGGCCGGTGCCTGCGGTACAGCGACCGCTGCTGCTCCTGTGGCTGCTCCTGAACCGACAACGTTGGGGTGAGTCTACCCACGCTCGGAGGGCGGACCGGACCCGCGCGAGCGGGTGGCGCCGCCGGCCCGAGCGGATAGCGTCCCGGCTCGTGAGAGCTGCGATCAAGCGCCGTCCGGCGCCGCTCGGCGCCGCGCTGGCGGTGGCCCTCGGCGCTGTGCTGCTGCGCGTCGTGACCGCTGTCGGCTTCGCGAACTACGACACGCTCTACGCGCTCGCATGGGGCGGTCAGCTGGCCCGCGGGGAACTCCCCGCCTACGGCGTCCCCATCGCCCCCACCCCGCACCCGCTGGTCGAGACGCTCGGCCTCGTGCTCTCGCCGCTCGGTCCCGGGGCGGTCAAGGATCTGACCGTCGCGCTCGGCTTCCTCGCGCTTGCAGGCTGCGGATGGGTCGTCTACGCGCTCGGATCGCGATGGTTCGGGCGCGCCGCGGGCGCGCTCGCCGCGCTCGTGCTGCTGACGCGCGTGCCGATCCTCTCCTACGGCGTGCGCGCCTACGTCGACCTGCCCTACATGCTGGCGCTGCTGAGCGCGCTGCTCGTGGAGTCGCGCCGTCCGCGCGCCGGCGCGCCCGTGCTGGCGCTGCTCGCGCTCGCCGGGCTGCTGCGACCCGAGGCCTGGGCCTTCTCGGGCCTCTACTGGCTGTACCTGATGGTTCCCGCCGCGGGCCCGCGCTCGCGCGGGCGTGGGGAGGTCCTCCGGCTCACGCTGCTCGCGGGTGCCGCGCCGTTGATCTGGCTCGCGAGCGACCTGCTGATCACGGGCGATCCGCTGTGGTCGCTCACGAACACGCGCAACACCGCCTCGACGCTGCACCGCGTCCGGGGGATCGCGAACGTCCCCGAATACGTGCCGCGGCGGATCGGCGAGATCCTGCGTCCGCCGGTGCTCGCCGGCGCGGCGCTCGGCGGCGTGCTGTCGCTTCTCTGGCTGCGCCGCCGCGCGGTCCCGGGTGCGCTGGCGGGCACGATCGCGGTGGGCGTGTTCGTCGCGTTCGCAGCGCTCGGATTGCCGATCAACACCCGCTACGCGTTCCTGACCGCGGCGATCCTCTGCATCTTCTTCGGGGCCGGTGTTTTCGGCTGGACGCGCCTGGAGCCGGGAGACCCTCGACGGCGATGGTGGATCGCGGGCGCGGGGCTCGTGGCCATCGCCCTGATCGCCTACGCGCCCTCGCAGTATCGAGCCGTGGATCGCGAGCTCGACAACCTCGCCCGCCAGCAGCAGATCGAAGGTGACCTGCTCGCGTTGGTGAACGGCGGCTCGATAAATCTTCGCTGCGGGCCCGTCGGCGTCCCGAACCACGCGCCGGTGCCGCTGCTCGCGCTGTACCTGAAAGCGAGCCCACGACGGGTGGTGAGCCCCGAGGTCGGCAGCATCGCGGCGGGCGTCTATGTGGATCCGGCGAGCGCCGAGGTCGAACGTGATTACGCACTCGACAAGCGCGACCCGCACGCGCCTGCGCGCGTGCCACCGGGGTTCAGGCCGGTGGCAGCGAACGGCTCATGGCTCGTCTTCGCGCGCTGCGCATAGCGGACCGTGCACCCCTCGTCGAGATCTCGGCAGCCGGCCGCCTGATCGTCGCCCGCGGCTCCGGTCCGGGAGCTCCCGCTGCGCCTGCCGGTGATCGCTTAAGGCTGCTTCCTTCCGGACCTGACCTGGTTCGCAAGCCGACACCGCGCGGGACCCGAACCATCGACGCCCCGGGCGGCGGAGCGACCGGAGCCGAGGCCCCTCGGAGGGGAATTCGGCTCCGCTAGAGCGGATTGCGGATACAGGGCACCGCTACCTCCCCGCCTAGCACGGTCCGCGTCGATCGTAACGTACCCGTCGCATCGGGCCCGGCCGTTCCGGTAGTCTGCCCGGCCGTGACCAACCTATACAGCTTCCTCAAGTCGCACTCTCTTCGCTCTCGTGCCGGGCTCGGCCTCGCCACGCTCGCCGCCGCGGCGCTGATCGCCGGCTGCGGCTCGAGCGGCTCGAGCAGCACGATCACGGTCGGCAACGAGAACAAATCGGACGAAACGCTCGGCAAGAGCGAAGCCAGCGCGACGAGCTCGACGCCGACGACCACGAAGGCCGCGACCACGCCCCCCACCGGCCCGCTCTCAAAAGAACCGACTGTGACGATCCCGGCCGGCGCCGCGCCGGCGACGCTGGTGACGAAAGAAATCATCAAGGGCACGGGGCCGGAAGCCAAGGCGGGGCAATCCGTCACCGTGAACTATGTCGGCGCGCTCTTCCATGGCGGCAAAGTGTTCGACGCCTCCTGGAAACGGCATGAACCGTTCACCTTCACGCTCGGCCAGGGAGCGGTCATCAAGGGCT
The DNA here is from genome assembly GCA_036272475.1 of Solirubrobacteraceae bacterium. Taxonomy (GTDB): domain Bacteria; phylum Actinomycetota; class Thermoleophilia; order Solirubrobacterales; family Solirubrobacteraceae; genus Palsa-744. Next base: position 100,266 of record DATAYP010000076.1, read on the forward strand.
GGGACCAGGGCATCGCGGGAATGAAAGTCGGGGGACGGCGGCTGCTCGTGATCCCCGCGTCGCTCGCCTACGGCTCAAAAGGCGCGGGCGCGGCGATCCCGCCGAACTCCGCGCTCGTGTTCGTGGTCGACCTGCTCGGCGTCTAGTCGGCACGCAGGCGCCGAGAACGTGCTGCGCAGCGCCGCGCTGCTCCTGCTGAGCTGCGCGGCGCTCGCAACTGCCGGCTGCGGCGGCGGAAAACACGCGAGCTCCGCCGGGATCAGGCTCCAGCGCGAAGACCTGCTCGCCGTGAGCCGCGCGCTGCTCCGCACACAGGGCTCTGTCGAACGAGAGGTGGCTGCGACCAAGGCGGCCTGGCCGCTGGTCGCGAACGGCCTACCGTCGAACCTCCCACTGAGCGAGCGGACGTCGATCGCGACGGCGGCGAGCCAGGCCTCCAAGCTGCTCGTCCCGGCCCCGCTTCCCGAAGCCCAGGCGACGACCCTCACCGGCCCGGGCTCCCAGCTCGCCGCGCTGTTCCAGAGCTACGCGGGCCTGGCGAGAAACGGCTGGCGGATGATCGGCGCCGCGGCCGACGCGAGCGAACATGGCACCCCGGCGGCGGCGCGCTTCGCCCGCGCGAACGCCGCGCTCTACATCGAGAGCGTCTACGACGGCCACTTCAGCCTCGCCCAGATCGGGAAGAAGCTCACGGCGGGCTACGGGAAGCTGGGCGGCTCCGCGGCTTTCGGCAGCTCGCTCACAGACGACGAAGTCCAGTCGCTCGCGCGGAGCTACTCCGAAGCCGCCGACCGGCTGCATCCGCACGTGGGCGTGCGCCTCGGCTCCTGAGATGAGCGCGTTCGTGTCGGCCGGCGCCGGCTTCCTGCTCGCCGTCCTGTGGTTCGACCTGATGTTCGACGTGCAGGTCCGGGGGCATCGCGACGGCGCTCTCCCCGAGCGAGTGCTCGACTCGATCTCCGCCTACTACGCGCGCGTCACGACCGCGGCGCGTCCGATGAACCGGCTGATCTCGGCCGTGATGCTCGCAACGATCGCAGCGATCGTCGTCGAGATAGCCCGCGGCGAGGCGCATCCGTGGGTGGCGTGGCTCTCGCTCGCACTCGCGCTCGCGGCGATCGCGCTCGCGGCCGTGCGGATCGTCCCCGACGCCGTGCGACTCGGTGCCCGCGGCGACCCGCTCGAGCGCCGGAGCACGCTCGCAGTCAAGATCTTTCGCGGCCACGTGCTGTGCGCCGTGCTGATCGCCGCCCTGCTCGTGCTGCAGCTCGCGTTCTCCTGAGCGGGCGCGCGGCGCCGTCGACTCAGGTCTCGACCGGCGTGTCCCGCAGGTGCCCCCACTCCGACCAGGAGCCGCAGTAGACAGCGACGTCGGGGTAGCCCAACTCGTACTTCAGGACATGTGCGACCTGGCTCGCCCGGTTACCGATCGTGCAGTAGGTGAGCACCCTGCGGTCGGGTGTCACACCCGCCTGCTCGTACAGGCGGCGCAGCTCCTCGTGGTCGGTCGGGGCTCCGTCATCCCCGTGGAGGACGTCGACCGGCAGGTGCACGGCTCCCGGGACATGCCCGGCTCGTCCGACGTCCTCGGTGGCACCCGACGGCCAGAAGCGCTCGCCGCTGAACTCCTCCGCCGAGCGCACGTCGAGGATCACCGCATCCGGAGCGTTCGTCGCCTTCAGAAGCTCCTCGTGGGAGACGACGAGCTCGGGCTTGGCACCCCTGCGCTCATAGGCCCTCGGGCGCGGCTCGGGCACCTCGATGCTCCACGCGTGGCCCGCGCTCTCCCAGCGCTCCCGCGTCCCACCCAGGACCCGGACTCGCTCGTGGCCGTGCCAGTCCAACAGCCAGCAGCCCAGCAACGGTGCGTAGCCGTAGAGGACCACCGTGGTGTCCGGTGTCACGCCCGTTCTCGAGAGGAGCCCGTCGAGCTCGTCCGCGTCGATCGGCGTGTAGTCGGCGTGGCGCAGGTCCGTGTACGCGTTCCACAGGATGGCCCCCCGGATGTGCCCGCCGTCGTAGGCCGCGGCGCTGACGTCGAGCTCGACGACGCGCACGTCGGGGTCGTCGAGATGCGCCTCGATCCAGTTCGCATCGACGAGCACGTCTGAGCTCACCAGCGAAGTATCGCGCAGCGGCCATACTCCAGTCGTGTCTTCGAACCTCGACCTCGTTCGCTCGATCTACGCAGCCTCGGTCGGAGAAAATGCGCTCTCCGACCTCGGTCTGGATGGGTAGGGCAGGTGTCCCAGGAAGACATCGACCTCGTGCTGCGGGTCTATCCGGCGCCCGATGTGAACGTGGTCGCGCTCGTACGCGAGGAGGCGAGGTGGAGGGCCTGGCGCGAGTCCATCGAACCGCTCTTCACCCCTGATGCGGAGAGCGTGTGGCCAGGATTGCCTGGTGGCGCGAAGACGTTCACCGGCGTGGACGGGCTGCGGAGTGCACTTTTGGACTGGACGGCTCCCTGGGCGACTTATCGGACGGAAGTCGAAGAGGCAATCGACTGCGGAGATCGGGTCGTGCTGTTGGCTCCGAGCTTTGGACGCCTTGCCGACAGCGAGCAGGAGATCAGGCTCGACGGTGCGAGCGCCTGGACGGTTCACCTCCAGAAGATTTCGTGGAACTACCACAGCGTGCGGGCTGATGTTCTCAAGCTCGTCGGCCTGGAGCGTTAGCCGGGAACCCCTAGACTCCGGTCCTCAGGGCGCGTAGCTCAGTGGGAGAGCGCTCGCTTCACACGCGAGAGGTCGCAGGTTCGAAACCCGCCGCGCCCATCGTGAAACCACCTGCAAATCGACTACTTTTGATCACACGTCTCAACCCTCGCCTGCTCGTCCGATCGTCCTGAATTGGCCGTGGGCCCATTCATGGGCCTAAACTCTCCCTCGCTGCTACGCGTGAGCTGGCGAGTGAACGGACACTCGGCGGGCTCATCGGCGAAGCGCATGAGCTCCCAGATCGCCTGCCGTTCGGTGTCGCTCGGACGCCGATTGCGGGTCTGCTGGTAGACCTGAAGGGTGAAGCTCGCGGACGTGTGACCGATCTGATCGGAGATCCAGTGCGGGTCGCGTCCCGCCTGCGCTGCGAGCGTCGCCCAGGTGCGCCGCAGCGAATGCGGCGTGATCGGCGGCAGCGCCGGAAGGCCATGCTTGACGCGTCTCTCGCTCGCGCGGTTGACGGCGCGCGCGAGCACACGGTCGCGGAATCGGTTCGGGTCACGCCTTGAGCCGCTGCCCGTCCCGAAGAAGTGGTCGGTCGGGCACATCGGCAGCTGATCGCCGATGCGTTCAGCGCGGTGGCGGACCAGCTCGTCGCGCAGAGCGAGGGTCATCTCCACCTCGCGGACGCCCTTGGGGGTCTTGGCGTCAGGGATCTTGAACCGTGCGCGTACCAGGTCCACCTGCCGGCAGCGCATCTCGCACAGCTCGGAGATCCGAAAGCCGCCGAGCGCGAGCGCAGCGAGCGCGGCCCGTCGCCCGATCCTGCGGTCGCTCCTTGAGTCCTCGTCGAGCTCGCCCGCGGCATCGAGCAGAGACAGCAGCTCGTCGACCTCGAGGAAGCTCCGAGTCGGCTTGACGGCCGGCAGAAAGCGCTGGCTGCGCTCGCCTACCCGCACAGGGTTGCGCCCGATATATCCGTAGTCGACGGCACGCTGCAGGATCTGGCCGAGCAGCACGAGCATCGCATTGATCGAGGTGTTCGAGAGCGCCCGCTTGCGGCGCTGATACGACATGCCGTCGCGGCGCTCGACGGTCTCTGTCAAGGGCTTGCCGCGGGCGGCGGCGTCCCTGATGACGCGCGCACGCTTGGCAAGCTCGTCGCGGAACGCGTCGACCCGCGCCACGTCGATCTCAAGCAGCTCCATCCTGCCGAAGTAGCCGGTGAGATACCCAAGCTTCCACTCGAGGTCCGCGACCGTGTCCGCGTCGAGACCATGGCTGCGCTTCGCGCCAAGGACCGTCTGGGCAAATGGGGCGAAGGGCTGATGACCGTCTGGACGCGGGGCTCCCATCCGCTTGACGGTCGTCTTCTTCTGCGGCGGGGTCCAGGTTCCCCTGTCGATCTGCTGTTGGATGTCCTCGAGCTCGATCTCGGCGCGCGTACGATTCCAGCCCTGCTTATCGGTGCCGAAGACAATTCGGTGGCGGCGCCCGTAGGCATACAGACGCGCACCGAAGGTGGTTGTCTTTCCGTTCTTCCAGGCGCGTTCGGTGACCTGGCCGGCGTTGGGTCTGGGCATCAGCGGCCTCCGTTGCGTGTTCCTCTGCGGTTCTCCTGCACTGTGCTCGGCTTCGGGTCTCGGGCGGCAGCACGCCACCTCCGAACGCCCTGCCAGTGCGTGTGGTGAGAGCACCTTACCCGCGTGCTGAGACAGCGGCAGGCCGCTGTTCGCGCGAGCGCAGAGCGGCTCTCGCCGTGTGCAGGTCGAAGCGCAGCCTCGCCTTCGGTCCGTCGCCTAGACGCATCACGCCCAGCTCGGTTGCGTGCGCGTAGACGTAGTCGAGCGAGACGTTGAGCGCCCTCGCGAGCTCCTTCGGCTCGAGTAGCTCGAACACACCGGCGGCGGGCTGCTGAAGCAGCTGTACGACGCGGTGCGCCGCGCGCTCGGCGATGGCCTCGATGTCGTCGTGATCAAGCGGCATCGGCAACCAAGAGCTCGAAACGAAGACGTCGTCCGTGACTGTCCATCATCGATGTTGACCACCACCGAGCCGAATCGGCCGGCGACCCCACGGCTCCCAACAGCAGCACGTGCCCACCGCTGCCCCTGAGCGTCTCCTCCGCTAATCAACGATCGCTGGCTCGCCAGACGCTAAATAAGCGTTCCGGCCCTATCGCTTAGTAAGTGACCTCGGAGACCTCAGCGCCCACACGGAGCATCCCGGGGCGAGCGGTCTGAAGACGCGCGATCAGCAGTGGGGTGAGCACCCGGAACGCCTGCGATCATCGCGGCGCCATGTCGAAAGTAGGCGAGTACGCGATCGAGAAGCCCTGCGACACGCAGCTGCCTCGGTTTCGGTCGGACGCTTGGCGAGCTGCGGAGTAATCATGTCTGGTCGAGTCCCGGGGCGCTTACGCACGATCGTCTACGTCGACGGGTTCAACCTGTACTACGGCTGCTTGAAGGATTCGGAAGAGCGATGGCTCGATGTAGGGGCGCTCTGCCAACGCCTTCTGAGCAGCGCCAGCGAGATCGTTGCGATCAAGTACTTCACCGCGCGCGTCAAGGGCCGGCCAGGAAACCCGCACGCTGGACAGCGCCAGCAGATCTACTTCCGCGCCTTAGCCACGGTGCCGAACCTGACGATCCACTACGGGCACTTCATCACCAAACCGGCGACGAGACGCTGCGTGAAAGACCGACGCGGCAAAGCGGCCTACACGGAGGTCTGGATCACCGAGGAGAAGGGCTCGGACGTGAACCTCGCAAGTCACCTCCTCATCGACGGCTTCCGCGCGAGGTACGACCTCGCCGTCGTCGTGTCGAACGATGGCGACTTGAAGGAGCCGATCCACTTCGTCCGCCACGACCTGAAAGCGCCGGTCGGTGTGCTGAACCCTCACGGGAACCGAAGCTATGCGTTGTCGCCGAAGACGCTTCCGCGCGGGTCCTTCTACAAGCCGATCAGGCGTGCCGCGCTCAGAGCCAGCCAGTTCCCGCCACAGGTGCCGGACGCCCGGGGGATCGTGCACAAGCCGCCCGGCTGGCAGGGGCCTGAACTCGCAACGGCCGCCCGGAGGCGGCCGCGCATCCCTGCCGCCGAAGCGGACAGGGGGGGTCCCGCCATGATACCGAGCGCAGCCGCCAGTCGGCCGCGGCCTGACGTGGCGTGGCCCCGCACCCGGGTGGCCGGGTGCGGGCCGCCGTGGTCAGTCTGGTGGAGTCTCGCCGCCAGCCTCACACACGCCGTCTTATACCTGATCCGTTATAATCATGCCCATGCGTAGTGCTGATCTTCTCCTCGCCGGCCGTCGGCGTGCCGGGCTCTCACAGGAGCAGCTCGCCGAGCGTCTCGGCCGCCGCCAGTCGACGATCGCGCGGTGGGAGAGCGGCGCTCAGCACCCTGCGCTTGAGAGCGTGGTGGACGCGTTGCACGCGTGTGGGCTTGAGCTGTCGGTGGGGATGCCGCGGTATGACGACTCGTATGACTCGCTGATCGCACAGCAGCTGCACCGTGATCCCGCCGAGCGCGTCAGGCATCTCGCGCCGGGCGGGTTTGACCCGATCGGCGTGCTCGGCGAGCTCGCGCGGCGTTCACGGTTCGTGCTGGTCGGTCGTGTCGCCGGCGCGTTTCATGGCTGGCCGATCGCGCTCGGCAAACGAACGCTTCAGGTGGTGCCGGCGGACCCGGCGATGCTTCGCATCGAGCAGGCCGCGCGGCGCCTCGGCGCCGAGCCCGCCGAGGACCTTGGGGACGGGTCGCGCCGCTGGCTTCTGCCCTCTGGCGGGGAGCTTCACGCGACTCTCGTACCACCAGGCACGCGCGGCTACAGCGATCTCCTCCGTGACGCGCAGAGCGTTCCGATCGCCCCGGGTGTCTCCGTCAGGGTGGCGTCGCTGATCGACCTGATCCGGATCGCCGAGGCCTCCCCGGACCCCGACGCGCGCACCTTCGTGCCCGCCCTATGGGCGACCCTCGACCGGGGCCGCCGCTACGACACCGAAACCCCAGAGGCCGAACGTGTCGGCGTCTGAGCGCCCGGAGCCCGGGCGCGAAGCGATCCTGCAGGCGCTCGAGCGCCACGAGGTCCGCTACGTCGTGATCGGAGGGGCCGCCGCGCAGGCCCGCGGCTGGCCCGAGCACACCGAGGACCTCGACGTCACCCCCGAGCGCTCGCAGCGCAACCTCGCCCGCCTCGCCGCCGCGATGGAAGAGCTCGACGCCGGCTTTCGCGTCGACGAGCGACGCTACCCCAACGGCTACCGGCCGCCCGGCGGCATCGACGCGCGCACCTTCCGCAACCAGATCTGCGTCGCGTTCGCCACCCGCCACGGCAACTTCGACGTCGTCATCCTCCCCGACGGCACCCGCGGCTACGAGCAGATAGCCCGGACCGCCACCCGCGAGCGCATGGCCGGCACCCAGATCGTCGTGCCGGTCGCATCCGCCGAGACGATCCTGCACTCAAAGACCGTCGCAAACCGCCAGAAGGACCGCGACACCCTCGAACGCATGCGCGAGATACTCGACCCCCTCTCATCACGCCCATACGAGCCCTGGTCCCCAGACACCGAACGCGACCCCGGGCGCTCACGCGACGAGCGCGACCGCTCCGACCGCTGAGCACCAGCCCGGCGGTGGTCACACGGGCGTTGCAGTGCGCACGAGTCGCATATTGCTGGCTTGGCTCCCCGGAGAGCGCGCGGATCTGCGCGTAGGCCTATGGATGCCGGCGCTCTTGCGACCGCGCTTCTACCCAAACTCTGGCACTAGTCGATCCGATCCCGGGCGTACTCTTCACACATGGAGATGACTAAGGACGAGCGAGCTGTCGTCAGAGGTGCGGTCGCGTCGATCAGGGAGCGAATCGCGACGGCGCAAGGTTACATCGACGAAGCACGCGACGCCGATGTGAGCGACCTTGTTTTGTGGATGAGACGCGAGAGGCGCGCTCTCGCGGGGCTGCTCGCGCTGCTTTAGCTCGGTTCGCGTCGTTGCCCGTTCTCTGGTCTCCTCGGGCGCCCGGGTTTCCGCTTGGTCGCGCTGCGCACCGCGCCTACATAAACGCGGTTGAGAATCTCACCGCGTTGTGGGGCGCATTGGCGATCGCCGTGTCCTTTGCCGTGGTCAGCGCGTTGTTTGTTCTGCCTGCCAAATCGACCTGGGGCGAACGGTGTGTCGTAGGGCTCGTCGGCGTCGCGGCCGCGTACAGCGTCCTCCTTGGTTTCGGGATCGGCTGGCATATGTGGAGTTACCGGCACTCCGATCACGAAGACGACAGTTGGGTAGGCGCGGCATCAGTCGCCGGCAACGGCGCTCAGTTCATGCTGATGCGCCGGCGTGACGCCATGCCCTATCCGCTAACGATGCACGGCAAGCTCAAGTGCGTCGTGCGCGGGCCCGCCGGCTTTCGGGCGTACACGGACCCAGAGGTGCACCGGCGCGGGGAAGCCGAAGCCTTCGTCCAGGTGGGCGGTGCTCCGGGCGACTACTCGGGCGCCTACGAGATCCGCTGGTATGGGACAAGACGACGCGGGAAATGGCCCTATGAGATCGCCCGCCAGTCACCCACGTTGGCGCACAGAGACTGACTGGGGTCCGCCCACCCCGCCGGGGGATCATGACTCCGCTTCGGTCGGTAGCTGATTATGGGTTCGCGACATGGCGATGAGCGGTGATTCTCATGAGTTCCTGTCGTCTGTCTCCGACTTCCAGCCGACAACCGGTGCAGGGACCGACGGTTCGGCGAGCACGAGGAGGACGTTGTGGCGAGTCCCTTAGCCATGCGGATGACCCCTGCGCCGCGGGAACGCCATGCGCAAAGTGCGCCGTCAGCTGCTTTAGGTGTGGGCCAGCGGAGGGCGGCGGAAGCGCAACATCGGCTTGTGCTCGTTGTAGTAGTCGAGCCAGTCGAGCAGCGCGCCGTCTCCGTGGTGTCCCTGGTCGGCCGCGGGCATGAAGTCGATCGCTAGGCGTGCGGCGGACGCGTCGAACCCGGCTGCGACGAACGCGGCAACGATGTCGTCGAGCTCGTACAGGGGCGAGAGGCCGGCACACTCGCCCCATGCAGATGGGTGGCGGCACCATAATCGACGGGTACGGGACGTTTGTCGGTCACTACGCGGGCTCGCTGTTACGGGCTCGCGCTGCCGCGAGCCGACGCCGAAGGTTGGCGCGAACGTCCGGCCACTCCAGATCCGTGATGCTGTAGAAGGCAGAATCGCGTACACCGACATCCTCGATGATCATGTGCCGGCGGAAGATTCCCTCGAACTGGGCGGGGAGCGCCTCGAGCGCGGCACGGGAGCCCTCGTTGCGGCTATCCGTCTTGAATTCCACGCGCATACACCCCAACCGCTCGAAGGCATGCCAGAGCATGAGGAGCTTTGCCTCGATGTTCACTCCGGTGCGCCACACCGACGGTTGCAGCCATGTACCGCCGATCTCGAGGCTTCGATGCTCCTGTCTGAGGTCGTGATAGCCGGTGCTGCCGATCGGCTGCCCACTTGAGCGATCGAGCGTTGCGAACACGCACTGCTCACCTGCCGCGCCGCCTCGTAGGCTCGCTTGAAACCATGTTTGGAAGTGCTCCGGGCTCTTCCCCCGCGGGATCGTCCATGTCCAGATCGCGGCGTCCTGCGCGGCGGCCCACAGGCCAGCCTCATGGCGAGGATCGAGCGGCTCGAGCACAACGATCTCGCCCTCCAACCGGGCTGCGAGTCCATCCCACAACGTGCGTGGCACCCTACTCGACAGACTGGAGCGGCCCGGTCGAATCACGCGCTGTGCTCAGGCGTCAGGGTGGCTGGGCGCACCGTTGCGCACGAACCGTGCTCGGCTCTTCTGCCGTTCGTATCCGGTCGCCGCCCAGAAGCCCATCGCATCGGGATCGTCGCCTGTGACTATCGCTGTGAACCTGGCGGCGCCGCGTGCGTGCAGGCGGCGCTCCCCCTCGTGCAGCAAGGCGGTCGCGAGCCCCTGCCGTCGCTGGGCGGGATGTACGGCGAGCCGGTAGAAGCTGCCTCGCCACCCATCCCACGCGGCGATCAACGATCCAACGATCTCACCGTCATCTGACTCTGCGACGAGCAACGCCTCGGGATCAGCGTCGAGCAGGCCAAGTACGCCCTCGCGCGTGTCGGTGACGGTCTCAGCGCTGCCCGCCGCCCCCCACAACGAGAGCACTTGCTCGATGTCCCGGTCGATCGCGCTCCGAAATACGCGACGACTCACCCCCCTCGCCCCTCAGACATGTGCTCGTGCCGTCAGTTCGCCCAGAGCCATTGTCGGGGCTGCTACGCCTCGGGCTTGCGGGCTATCACGCGCTCGACGATGCCCCACTTCAGACGAGCGACGCTCTCGACCTCGAACCCTTCGTCTCCCAAATAGTCGAGGGGGTCTCGGCAGAAGTGGTCACCCCAGAAGCGCACGGTGAGCGGATCGATGGCACGCTGGGCTGCCCGCACTGTACGGGACGGGCTCCGGACATGCTCAAGCAAGACGAGCCGGCCTCCCGGCCGTAACACGCGGCGTGCCTCGCGGACGGCGGCGCGGTCGTCCGGGATCGTGCACAACGCGAGCGTGACGACTACAGTGTCGAAGCTCTCACTCGGCAGGTCCAGCCCTTGGGCGTCGCCCTCACGCAACTCGGCGTCGATGCCCAGCTCACCTGCCCGCTTGCGCGCGCGGGCGAGCATCTCGGGGCTCAGCTCAATGCCCGTGAGTTTGATGCCCGATGGGTAGTGAGCGAGGTTGCGTCCCGTGCCGACCGCCACCTCAAGCACGTCACCGCGTGCGCGCGACGCCGCCCAGTCGCGTCCGTCCGCGAACAGAACCGAGTCGAAGACCGACATTTCGCGGTCGTAGCGTTTGGCGCCACGGTCTTGGATGGACCGAACCCGCTCAGTCTCGGCTTGTGGCGAACCCCCGCTCATCGGTCCGGCAATCTAGCCGATCTAGGCTCCAAGGTCGCCTGATCCGGGCCGATCCGGCGCAGGCGTCGATGGCCAAGGCCGTCTGCTTGTTGAGAGTGACCGGGTGGTGTTAAGCAGCCGCTCGCAGCGCCGTGGCGGCCGCCGTGAAGCACGGCTCCGTGAGCGGATAGGACGCCCTCGCGAAGGCGCTCTCGATCCCGCTCTGTCGACCATTGCCGTTCGTCACCCGCGCGCGAATCGCTCGCCGAGCCCCTCGACAGGTCGTAGGCCCTCCCCGTCAGTATTCGCGTTCAGCCGCCTGACGCTGTTCTCCAGAGCCGCTCGGCGCGTCCGGCAACGGCTCTGCGTCGCTTCGCTCCGCAACTGCCCACCCACACCAGATGCACGGCCAAGCCGACGCCGTCTGATCGCTGTGGCCGTTCTGAGGCGTTCGTGGTCACTACCCACGATGATGAGCGCCGCCAGCATCAGTGCCGGGCGTGGCGGTGGCTACGCGCGCTATCTGGAGGGCAAGACGATCGCCCCGGAGCAGGGCGACTACTACCTCACGCCCGACGGGGAGCTGACCGAGGCCCCCGGCCACTGGCTGTCTGACCCCGAGACGCTCACGCGGCTCGGCATCGACCCCGACGCACCGGTCGATGGTGCGCAGTTCATCGCGCTGATGGAAGGACGCGATCCGGGCACAGGCGCGTGGCTGCGCCCCGCCGGCTCGGATGGCTCACGCGGCGGCGGGATCGACGTGACGTTCAGCGCCCCGAAGTCCGTGTCGGTCGTGTGGGCGCTGGGGGACCCGTGGCAGCGCGAGCAGATCGAGGCCGCGCACGCCAAGGCCGTCGAGCGGTCGATGGGTTACCTGAAGGAACGCGTGCCCGTCGTGCGCCGCCGCTATGACGGCCAGGTGATCGAGGAGCAGGCGAAGGACGTGATCGCGACCGCCTACCGCCACACCACGGCCAGGGGCGTCAGCGGCGCCGAGGCGCCCGACCCGCAGCTGCACACCCATGTCGTGATCAGCGGCGCCGTGCGCGAGGATGACCGGACCGTCGCGGTCGCTTCGCGTCCAGTGTTCCGAGGCCTCCGCGAGGTGGGCGCGTTCTATCGCTCCGCGCTCGCGCAAGAGCTCGGGGCGGAGGGTTATGCGATTGAGCAGGGCACGGGCCGCGACGGCAAGTATTTCGAGATCGCGGGCGTTCCCGCGGCGTTGCGGGACGCGTTCTCCTCGCGTCACCGTGAGATCGCGCAGGCGGCGGAGCGGTTCCGTGCCAAGCATGGCCGCGCACCTGAACGTGGGGAGATCCGTGACATTGCGCTTGAGAACCGGCGGGCGAAGACTTCCGCGACGCGTGGCGATCTGCAGCGCACCTGGGCACGCACCGGCGAGCGTTACGGGTTCGGCGCGGATGAGGCGGTGCATCTGATCGGTGCCCCACAGTCCGGGCCCCCGGAGCGTCCGTTGGAGGATCGCATCGAGGCGAAGCTGACAGAACGCGAGGCCGTGTTCGAGGCGGGGATGCTGCGTGCTGTCTCGCTTGAGCAGAGCGCGGGAGAGCTCGGGCCCGATGAGGCGATTGCCGTGACGCGTCAGATCCTCGCGGAGCGGCGCATCCTGACCCTGGAGGGCGGACGCATGACGACGCTCGCCGTCCGCGCGCGGGAGGAAGCGATCGAGCGCCGCGCGGGCGTGCTCGCCGAGCCCGCCAGTCGTGACGTTGGCGAGCGGGCCAGAGGGGAGGCGAACAGGGAGGTCGCTGAGCGCATCGCCGCACCCTTGTCCCGCGAGCAGGAGCAGGCGCTGCTCGCCGTGACCGGGCCGGAGCGTCTCGCCGTCCTCGTCGGCCCAGCTGGTACTGGGAAGGGGGTCGTGATCGACGCGGCGGCACGTGCCGAGCAGGCCGTGGGCCGTGAGGTCGTCGGGATCGCCGTATCGGGCTCCACAGCCGAGCGCCTCGGTGCGGACAGCCCGGCTCTCGACGGACACACGCTCACCCTCGATGCCCTGACCGCACGCGCAGACACTGGGCGGCTCCAGATCGGAGCAGACACCACCGTGATCCTCGATGAGGCTGGAATAGTCGACCACAAGCGCATGGACGCCCTCACCGACCTGATCGAGCGCTCCGGGGCGAAGCTGATCGCGGTCGGTGACGGCAAGCAGCTCCCGTCGATCGGACCCGGCGGCATGTTCGACCGCCTCTCACTGCACGCCCCGATAGCGGAGCTCGGCGAAGTACGCCGCACCAACGACCCCGACGAGCGCAAAGCTTGGGCCGCGCTGCGTGCCGGGGAGCCCGAGCGCGCGATGGCCCACTACCAGTCACGTGGCCAGCTGTTCTTCACCGACACCCGCGACCAGGCCGGCGAGGCCGCCGTCAAGCGCTGGGCCGAGCTGATCGAAACGCGCGAGATCCGCGATGTCGCGCTGATCGCCGACGCCTCGAACGTCGAGATCGACCGGCTCAACGCCCGCGCTCAGCACCTGCGCGCTGAGCGCGGCGAACTCGGGGCCGGTGAGGTTCTGCTTCCCAATCAGCATTACGGACTGCGGGAAGGCGACCTGATCGCCTTCACTGTCCAGCACCGGGCACCCGGCCAGCCCCGTGTTGAGAACGGGTCGCGTGGCGAAGTCACCCGTGTAGGCGTACAGAGCCTGACCGTGACGCTCGACGGGTCCGAGCGGCAGGTCGACCTCGCCGGCGAGGATCTCGGCGCACTTCGTCTCGGCTACGCCCAGCACGTCTACCGCCAGCAGGGCGCGACCGTCGAGCGCTCCGTCGTCGTGACCGGCGGCTGGCAGACAAGCAAGGAGTCCGCCTACGTCCAGGCCAGCCGCGCGCGCGAGGGCACCGAGTGGTTCCTCGCCCGCGACGAGCTCGGCCTCGAGGGCCAGGACGAGCGGCGCGTCAGCAAGCTCGCCGAGAAGATGCGTGGCAGCCGAGCGCACACGCCCTCCCTCGAGCACGCCGAGCTGGCCAACCCCCAATGGGGACCGGGCTATGAGCATCAACTCGCCCCAAGCCGTAACCCACTCCCCGGAGTTGCGCGGACCATTCACCGCGTCGTCCAGCCCGACCGGACACCGGACCGGGGACGATGAGCCAACGACTACAGATCGTCCTGCCCGACCCAGTCGCCACCCAGCTCCAGGAGCTGGCCGCCAGCGCCGGCGAACCAACGGCTACCCTGGCCGGGCAGATCGTGCGAAACGGCGTCGCGCTCGCCGCCGAGACCGGCCAGGTCAGAGCCCTCAAACCATCTCCAAGCCGCGCCGGCAAGACGGACGACCGCCCAAGGTGGCTTGAGCCGTACGGCGGTGACGCCGCATGGCGGCAGGAGACGTGGGGTCATGTCGTCGCACTGCACGGCCGCTACCCGCGCCACCTCGAACACCTCAAAGACGGCTGGTGGACCGACGAGGCACAGACGGAGACGCTCTGTGCCCTCGTCGCTTGGCGCGCCGAGATCGACGAGGAAGGACGCGACCCCCGGGAGGAGCTTGCCTTCCACCACCAGCTCGCCGACTACGCCCACATCCTCCGCCAACAAGGCGGCGGCGTCAGCAGCACCTGGCAGCCCGGACCGCCGCCGGCAGAGTGGACCGAAGCCTAGGAGAACCTCAGAAGTCCGCCACGGAGCTAACCTTCCTGCCAGGTTGGCGACCACCCCGGTATCGGGCCGCTACGCGGCTGGCGCCGAGAGCGCGACAGGCCCCCGAGGCGTTCCGGGGACGGTGAGCCGCGGTAAGGCGGCCAAGATTCCTTTCGCGACTTAGGTCACCGTTACGGTTTGTACGATAGTGTCGTCTGTGGGTTTGAATTCAGTTTCAGTTTCGGTTTCCTCGGGAGAGCTTTGACGACGCTTCAAACAGAGGTCTACCCTTGGCCACCGCTCGAGATGGTGGCGTTCGAGCTGCGCATCCCGCACACCTTGAGCCTTGCCAGCAGAGATGCGCAGGCTCAGGTGTGGGAGCGCATCAAGGAGCGCGTGCCGATCACCCAGCCGGAGGCTTCCTTGCAGGTCACGCTGGGCGCTCCCGGCATGATGCATGCTCAGGGGCCGCTGCGCATGCTCGATCGCAGACGCACCCTGGGCGTCGTGATAGGCGCCGAGTCGCTCGTCGTCGAGAGCACCGGCTACAGCTGCTATGAGGAGTTCTGCGAGTTCCTGCGCTACGTGCTGGCTGCCATGCCCAGTGGTGAGGTAGCCGGCTTCGGACGAATCGGGCTTCGCTACATCAACGAAATCCGTGTTCCCGGTGTCGAGCTTCCCGCAGACTGGGCCGGGCTCGTGGCCCCCGAGCTGCTCGCTGACACACAGATCGCAGCGCCGGGTCTCACGGCGCAGGGGACACGCGGCGACGTCGAATTCGCAGGCGCCGATGGCTTGCGCGTGCAGATGCGCCACGGGGTCGCGACGGGCCGCATCGTCAACGCCGACGGACCTCTGCGGACACGCACCCGAGAGCTCGGCCCCTTCTTCTTCATCGATCTCGACAGCTACTGGGAAAACCCGCCCGAGTGCGAGCTACCCGAGTTCTCGGCTGAGGCGATCATCGAGAAAACCACGAGGCTGCGAGAGCCGATCCACAACCTGTTCGAGACAGCGATCACCGACCAGCTACGCGAGCGATTCAGAAGGGAGCCAACATGACCCCGGAGGCCACCGGTACGGGCACAGGCATGATCACCGAGCTGCCGCAAGCGCCCGCCACGGCGTTTGACGGCTTGGCCAAGAGAGCCGCCGCAGTAAGGGACCAGGTCAAAATCACAGGCGAGGACGCAGAGGATCTACACGGCGAGCTCCAGGGCAGGGTCTTGGACGGGCGCACCGCCGCAGTCGCACAAGGCGAGCCGGCGGAGCTCCTTGAGAACCTGTCGACCGAGTGGGGCCTATCGTGGACGCTCACTGCGCAACTGCTGGGTGTCAGCCAAACGTCGATCAGAAAGTGGCGACGTGGCGAGCCCATCACCCCCGAGAACCGCAGGGGAGTCGCCCGGCTGGTCGCGTTCCTTGACCTCCTGCGCACTGAATACCCGGCGATCTGCGACCAGGCCTCCTGGCTTGAGATGCGCATCTCCGAGGAGTCGACGCTGACCCCGGCTGATCTTTACGCGATGGACCGTTGCGAGCTCCTATTCGACCTCGCGGCGCTGCGCTGCGCCCCGCACGAGGTCCTGTATGCCGTGGACCCGGAGTGGCGCTCCAGATACGGCGCTGACACCGGCTTTGCCACCGTCAAGGGACCAGATGGCATGCCGACGATCGTCGTGCAAGACGACGCCTAGGTCAGTCCGTGTTGGAGTCACCCGCCGACGCGGAGGAGATGTATCTCGACCGCGGGGGAGACATCGACCCCTATCGACCGGTCTGCCAGGGCGACATCTTCCTCGATGTCGCGATCCCGGGTCTCGATCCCTGTCATGGCGTCATGGTGATGGCCCATCCGTGCGTGATGCGGGCGGGTCCGCGCCTTCGACCCAAGGTGACGGTCATCCCGATAGTCGCCTACGAGCGGGTTCCGTTTGCGAACTGGCCCACCCACCACCTCAGAGTGTTCCCCCTTCCGGTGCTTGATCCCGCTCAGCCCGACCGGGCTCACGCTGCGAGGTTCGACGAGTTTGGCACCGTGGCGACCGATGCGCTGAATCTCGATCGTCGCGTGGCGATGCTCTCACAGCGCGGAGTGCTGCTCCTCCAGCAGCGCTTCATCCACAGCGTCAGCCGCGCGGAGATCCCACTCAGGATCCTGCTTGAGGCATCCGCTGCCGTCTTTGAGGAGCTCGAGCTTCAAGAGAACTGGAACCTAACGTTCGTCGCACCGCAGGTCGAGGCTGGTGCGCCAGCCGGCGATCTGATCGTGGCTGAGGCTGAAGCCTTTGACCAGGTCATGCTGAGCGGCTCGGAGGACTCCACGCTTCGTGACCGCCTGCAGGTTCCGGCGGCCCGCGCCGAAGTGAGACGCGCCGTGAACCAAGCGATTCGCGAGCGGATCACGCGAGAGGCTTCGTGATGGCCGACTCGCCGCTCAAACCGACCCCGCAGGTGGGTCAGCGCGTAAGGGTCGACCTGTCTGGCATGCAAATCCCCGATGGGGTCCTCGGGCCGGCCGCGCTCGCCACGGGTACGGTCACTCACGTCGACCCCGCGAGCGGTCGGCTGACGATACGCCTGGATACGTCCGTCGGCCCTTACAGCCTCGTCACCGCCGACCCGAGCCGAATAGTCGCCGTGAGCTAGCGACGACCGCGGATTAGTTTAGGCCCATGGAGCATCCCATGGGCCTAAACCCCCTCGGAGCAGGCCCAAACGAGCCTATTTCGGGAATGTCGGCGCAAGGTTTTTTTTGCCTGATTTGCAGGCTTTTTGTCCAAATCCAGCCCGCCCGAGGTCCTTATTCACACGCGAGAGGTCGCAGGTTCGAAACCCGCCGCGCCCATCCGACGAAATGCCTGCTATTGCGGTGGTTCTCACGCCGTCACGCCCCACTCAGCCGCCGCCTGCTCAGGCTCCGCGAGCGCACACGCACGGCACGCTCGATGGCGCGAGCGAAGGTGGCGAGGTCGGTGCGGCCGCGGCGAAGGGCGGTCACGCGCTATCACCGCTCCGCCGCGCTGCGCGATACTCCGTGCGATGTCGGGGGAGAACGTGGAGGTCGTGCGGGCAGCGTTCGCGGCGTACCTCCGCGACGACGAGACGACCAGTCGCGAACTCATTGATCCGAAACGTCAGCGTCTCAACGCGCCCAGACTAGCCCGACGTGCAGGAGTTCCACGGCCTCGCGGGCCTGCGCCAGGCATCCTCCGAATGGACCGACGCTTGGGCAGAACACGTGATCGAGGCGGTGGAGTTCGCCGACGCCGAAGAACACGTGCTCGTACGCACCCGCGAGG